>CAJKGW010000024.1:0-1408 GCA_905199545.1 uncultured Collinsella sp. | reverse complement strand
CTAGAAAAGATAATCATAGAGATGGATATATTGACAGGCAAGTGCTCGGATAGGTTCATGGCGCATGTTCTGAAGCGACGTGACCAGGAGGCCGTCCGCTGGTACGTGCTCACGCTCCCTACCGCCGGTGGCGGGCGTGACAGGATCAGCCCCTCGAAGGGGCTGGACGCTGAGCTTTCCCGCCGTGAGCGTCGTGGGGAGGCCTTGTTCGAGTATTTCTCCCCCTCGTATGTCGAGGCGAGGAAGGTGGGCGGCAAGATGGTCAACACGAAACGGCCCCTGCTGTACAACTACGTGTTCGTCCACGCCTCGGAGGACGAGATCTTCCGCCTGAAGCGTACGCTTCCCCTGTATAATTTCCTCCCCCGGGTTTCCTCCGGCGGGCGGTCTTATTTCCCGTACCTCTCGGATCGTGAGATGGATACCTTGCGTTGGGTCGCGGCTTCTTACTCCAACGAGCTTCCGGTGTACGTGCCAGATAGCGGCCGCTTGTTGAAAGGCGACCGTGTGCGTATCACCTCCGGCCCTTTTACCGACATGGAGGCGGAGGTGGTGGTGCAGCCGGGCGGTGGCCATAAGGACGTGATGGTGCGTATCCTCGACTGTCTGTGGGTCCCCTTGTTCGAGGTGAGAGCGGGGGAGTACGAGTTGATCGAGCTGAACACGGGGGGCAAGCACGTGTATACCCATTTGGACAACGACCGTCTGTCGGAGGGCTTGCACGATGCCTTGGGCCGTTACCATGCCTCTGGCGTGGTAGTGGATGAGGATGCCCGTCTGGCCCGTGAGGTCCTGCGTGGCTACGCCTCTCTCCGTGGTGAGACCGACGTGATCCGTTGCAAGCTTTACTCTTTGCTCCTTCCTGCCTATCTGCTTTTGGGCGAGTCGGATGAGTTCGATCGTTTGCGCTCCACGATGCGCAGCATGCTCCCGGTGATAAAAGCGGGGCAATCCCGTGCCTTGTTGCTGGTCACGCTGTACGGCTGTACGGACAGCAGCCTCTACCAGCGCATGGCGCACGAGCTGGTTGACCCTTGGATGGAGGAGGCCTCGCCCAAGAGGAGCAAGTCCGTGTTGATACGTCGTTTACGTGATTACGACCGTTGGTTCGGGCACGGGAACGGCGATGAATAAAAGATATGAGAGAAGAGAGAGAGACATGCGGCGTCCCTTCGGGCATCCGGCTGATGAACCTGTTGCGTGAGCGTTTGACAGAGATCATGGATCGTGAGCGTGCGAACCGAAACTCAATACACCTGTATTGCACGGGTCCCTACTGGGTAGCGTTCGAGCGTTCGGCCTACCAGCTGCATCGTGCGTTCCCGGATAGCGAGACCACTCCGTTGCGCCTGTTCGCCTACCCGTTCCCGATCGTGATGGTGTCCGTTACGGATCGCTCGCTCCGCTC
>CAJKGW010000023.1:0-1558 GCA_905199545.1 uncultured Collinsella sp. | reverse complement strand
AAGCGGTCCTGCAAGCACAGCAGCTCCAGATAGCCCGTCGGGCAGTAGAGCGCGTTGCCGCTGTTTCCGGCATACATACCGATAGCCATGTTATTGTAGCCATATTTGTTGGAGACGTCCATGGTTAATACCGTCTCGCCGGTGGCAAAGTCCAGAATGATGTACTGCCACATGCCGCTTTCCAGATCCTGCACATAGCCGTAAATATAGCCGGTTGCTGTGGAGAGCTTCATAATCGACGTGTCACTCAGGTCATTGCGACACCAGATACTTTTCATCTCATAGCCGGAATCGGTTTTGATGGTATCGACACGTTCGACGCCGGGTGCGATCATGCAGTTGCCCTTCGTCAGCCAGTTCGTGTCATAGATGTTGGCGTAGCTCTGGATGGAAGAGTCACTGGTGGGATCGGCAAGGCCTGCGCTGCCTGCGCCGAACCAGTTGCACACGATAGTGCTGACGGTGCCCTCACTGTCATCATAGACGATGGCAGAGTTATCAACCGCCACCTGATAGCCCTCGGGCAGATCATCCAGCACCGGCATGCTTGCAACAATCTCACCGGTCTTCATATCGAGCGCCAGCAGCTTGACTGGATCTGCGTTGTCGGTGAACATCACAAGATCCGGCGTCAGCGACGGGGAGCAGCCGCCGCCCCAGGTAAGACCGCCGCCGGTGGTCTTGTCGTTTTCGCCGCTGACCTTAGCGCCGACGCTCTCATACGGTGTGCACCAGACAGCCTCGACACCATTGTTGGCACGCAGCAGATAGCAGTTCTGGTTTGTCAGGATGACCGCGCCGTCCTTGGAGGCGGCAATGCCGTTTTCCGCGCCCTCGCCGGGGGTAAGCTCATAAACAAAGACCGCATCGGAGAGGTCAGCCTGCTCGCCATTGAGAATTGCGTCGATGGCGGAGCGCTCGATATAGCCCAGCACACCCTGCTGCTCACGCTCCGGGTAGATGCGGAAGCCGCCGGTTGCAAACCAGAGGTTTCCATCGTAGTCAAAGACCACGGACAGAAGATTCTGCGTCAGCTCCTTGCCGAGCGCAGTCTCGGCTGCCGCCTTGATGTCAATGTCCAGTACCTTTTCAAATTCAGGCAGGACATTTCCTGCTTCATCGGTTGCCCTCAGCATCAGCACATGGTTGTTGCTGGTGGGGCAGACGATGTGGTTTTCCGAGTCCAGGAACGTATAGGAGCTCTGGATGACGTAACCGCCGCCGTCATGCTGCTTTGGGGAGAAATAGCCCAGCGTCGTGGTTTCCTCCGCGTTCAGATCGCGGATGGCGATGCCGCCAAGCAGCGGAACGACTGCGTGGCCGTAGCTGTCAAAGTAAATGGCAGGCGAAGCGTTCGCGTTGGTTTTTTCATAGGAAACATTGATCTCCGGATAGATGCCGAGCGGCAGGACTTCATCCGTAGAGTCGGTATTGTAGCCGTCGTGGTGAATGTTGGCGTCGCTCTTTGCCATATAGGGGTTTTCGTCAACACGTTTGGCATTCATGGCCTTTACCGGCAGGGCAGTGCTTACCGCGGATTCTGTATCCGATGCAGGCA
>CAJKGW010000022.1:0-2138 GCA_905199545.1 uncultured Collinsella sp. | reverse complement strand
TACTGCGGGGTGAGCCCGTGGGAGGCCAGGGCGCCGCTGACCGGTGGACGGCACCGAGCCGTCGCAAGACTTGAAGAAGGGGGAGGCCTCGCGGCCTCCCCCTTTTTTTGCGTTTACTGGCAACATTCCTTATGCAATTAAATCAATTTAATCATCCACCGCTGAATATAGACGTTCACCGTTCTTTGGTCGGTTCTCTGTTCTCAATGGACTAATATTTGCTTTAGCGCACTGCTGCGCTTGTCCTGTTTTACACGGGTCGTTTTATTGATTGTGACGGAAGGACTCACATGGCAGATGTTCATGAGCTGCTTGATACTTGGATTGCCAATGTCAAGGACGAGGAGCTCCTCGCTGAGCTTAACACGATGAAGGAGCAGGGTGATGAGGACGCCATCACCGACGCTTTCTTCCAGGATCTTGCCTTCGGTACTGCCGGCCTTCGTGGCACTATCGGTGCAGGCACTAACCGTATGAATATCTATACGGTCGGTCGTGCGACCCAGGGATTCGCTGACTACCTCAATGCGACCTTCGAGCATCCGACGGTCGCCATCGCTCGCGATAGCCGCAATAAAGGTGAGCTGTTCGTTAAGACGACGGCTGCCATTCTTGCAGCAAACGGCGTGACTGCCCTCGTTTATCCCAAGATTTCTCCCGTGCCGACGCTCTCCTGGGCCGTCCGCGACCTTAAGTGCTCCGGTGGCATTTGCATGACCGCTAGCCATAACCCGGCGCCGTATAACGGCTATAAGGCCTATGGCCCCGACGGCTGCCAGATCACCAGCGAGGCTGCCGATGCAATTTCTAAGGCTATCGCCGAGACCGATACGTTCACCGGTGTGAAGTCCATGGACTTCGATGAGGCTCTTGAGCAGCGCCTGGTCAAATGGATCGATGACTCGTGCCTCGAGCGTTATTACGACGCCGTTCTCGCTCGCGGCGTTACGAATCTTTCTGCCGAGGAGATTGCCGGCGCACCGCTCAAGCTTGTCTATACGCCGCTGAATGGTACCGGCCTCATTCCTGTCACGACGGTGCTCGAGCGCGCTGGCATCACCGATGTCACGGTTGTTCCCGAGCAGAAGGAGCCTAACGGCGATTTCCCGACCTGCCCGTATCCTAACCCCGAGATCCGTCAGGCCATGCAGAAGGGCATCGATCTCTGCGAGCAGGTTCACCCTGATTTGCTGCTTGCAACTGATCCCGACGCCGACCGTGTTGGCGTTGCCGTTAAGAATGGCGATGACTATCTGCTGCTGACCGGCAATGAGATGGGCGTTCTGCTGCTCGACTATATCTGCAAGACCCGTGCTGCCCGCGGTGAGGACCTCACTAAGAAGGTTGCCGTTACTACTATCGTTTCTTCCGCCATGGTTGACGCTCTGGCCGACGAGTACGGTTTTGAGCTCCGCCGCTGCCTGACGGGCTTCAAGTACATCGGCGACATCATTACTTCTCTTTCCGATGCTGGCGAGGTCGATCGCTTTATCTTCGGTTTTGAGGAGAGCTACGGTTATCTGGCTGGTGATCACGTGCGCGACAAGGACGCCGTGAGCACTTCGCTGCTGATTTGCCAGATGGCTCAGTATTACAAGCTGCAGGGTAAGAACCTCGCCGACGCGATGCACGAGCTGTACGAGAAGTATGGCTACTATCACAACAAGACGATTTCGCTGAGCTATCCGGGCGCTGAGGGTGCGGCAAAGATGGCCGGCATCATGGCCGGTCTGCGCGAGAACCCGCCTTCGGAGCTTGCTGGGTCCAAGATTGAGGCCGTCGTGGACTACAACACCTGCGTGAACGGCCTGCCGAAGGCTAATGTCATTGAGTTCGATCTCGAGGGTGGCAACAAGGGTATCGTCCGTCCTTCTGGCACCGAGCCCAAGATCAAGCTGTATATCTTTGCCAAGGGCGCGGATGCCGCCGAGGCTGATGCAGCACTTGACGCGATTGAAGAGTCCGGTCGCAAGCTGCTGGCATAAGGTATTTAAGAGTCTATTACTGTAGATAGGCGAAAGAGGGGATCTCGGAAACGAGGTCCCCTCTTATATTTACCCAGCCAGCCGAGAGTCCTTATATGTGTAGGAAATGTGTACGCCCAGATTCCCGCCCCCGGCGCCCCTCCGGTCTGGCAA
>CAJKGW010000021.1:0-2959 GCA_905199545.1 uncultured Collinsella sp. | reverse complement strand
CATTGCTGCTCGAGGCTGGGGTAGAGGTAGTAGAAGCCGTCGAAAAGGCTCTTGACTACTTTCGATTGATGCTCAGTGCCCATTGTATTCGCTACGATTAAACTCGGCACAGGGGATACTGGTTTTCCGTGCGAAAACGCTCATGCCGCTAAATTGAGCGACCGCCTGTACTGCAGCGGGATCATCCGCCCGAGCGATCCCTTAATCCGTCGCCCGTTGCGCCAATCGGCAGAAGCCACGCGTGGACGCTAATCGCTCGAGCGAATCGTCGTCGGTTTCCGTTTAACGATTTCTTTTTCCGCTATTATCCGACCCTCGGACTTCCTCGTGATAGAAGTAGTCCACGATCACCGGATGCCCCTGGGGGACTCTGCCATAAGGCATTTCGTTGTCCACAAAGGGGCAATCGTACTTCTTGGCCATTTCCTCGGCTTTTACTTCAAGCGCTTCAAAATAGCTACGGTTGCGCTTGTTATAGATCTCATCGTAAAGCGGTACGAGATTGGGATGTTTCTCGGCGATATAATCCAGGATCGCTTTTTTGAAACCACCCCGAAGATTGAGATTTTCGAGCCAAAACAAATCGCACCGATCTTTTACTCGCTCAAAAATCATCTCAAAATCCGTGATGCCGGGAAATACCGGGGACACGAAGCAGACCGTACGGATACCTTCGTCATACACCTGCTTCATAGCAGCGATACGACGCTCGATGCTCGACGCGGAGTCCATATCGTTCTTGAAGTTCTCATCCAGCGTGTTGATCGACCATGAAACGGTCACTCGTCCAAGCCTCTTCAGCAGATCGATATCCCGTACCACAAGATCGGACTTTGTGCAGATCAGAATATCTGCATCGCTGCCAATCAGCTGCTCCAGGAGTTTCCTGGTATTCCCGAATCGCTCCTCCTGTGGATTGTAGCCATCTGTCACAGAACCGATGACCACCCGCTGTCCGGCATATTTCTTCGGATTTTTAATTTCCGGCCAATGCTTCACATCAAGGAAAGTGCCCCATTCCTCCTTGTGTCCGGTAAAGCGCTTCATAAAGGAGGCATAGCAATACTTGCAGGCATGCGTGCAGCCTACATAGGGATTGACCGAGTAGCCGCCTACCGGCAGGCTGGACTTGGTCATGATGTTCTTTGCTTCCACCTCATTGATGAGGATTCCATCGATCACTTCCGCCATGTTCTCTGCACCTCCAGCACTCTTTCGAATTCTTCCGGCAATTCCTGAATCATGTTTTCGTCCCCTATGACAGAGACGAGGTCTTCCTTCATAAACATTGGAATGCCAAGCGCGTGCGCCTGGTCCGTCAAAGACCATGCCCACTCCGGTTCCGTATGAACCTTCCTGCTCTGCGCCCCGGTCATGGTACCGACGACGATCCAGTTGATTCCGGAAAGGTCGACCGTACCGGGATCGTCGAATAGCGGCTCAAAAGTAACGAAGAAGTGATTTGCTTTGACGTTTTTCCGAAGGGCGTCGATACGCCACAGCTCCGCTTTCCTCGTCACCGTAACGCCGAACCATGCGTTTTCCAGGTCGGTATCTAAATCCAGCAAATCGGGTCTCTTGGTCAGGAACAGGAACTGATGCTGTGGATTCTCATGGATCTTTGCAAATACCTCGTCTCGCCATTCCAGCTTCCACCCGGAGAGATCGCTCATGCCGGTAAGGAGAAAGTTCTGCGGGCGTTTCTTTTCCATCATCTTGAGCTTGCTCGGGAAGAACGCAGGATCAGCGAAGTCGTCAATCATATGCCAACGTTTCACATTGTTACGGGCATAGCAATATGGACACCCCACCGTGCAGCCGATGACGATATTCATATTCTGAATCTGATTTTTGATGCAGATGCTCATAACGCCTGCCTACCTGCCTCTCCCGTAAACACGCAATCAGCCTTCCCCACCTTGCGGGCAAAAGCCTCGATATCTTGCTTGCAAG
The DNA here is from genome assembly GCA_905199545.1 of uncultured Collinsella sp. Taxonomy (GTDB): domain Bacteria; phylum Actinomycetota; class Coriobacteriia; order Coriobacteriales; family Coriobacteriaceae; genus Collinsella. The sequence goes on along the minus strand of CAJKGW010000021.1, from coordinate 1,006 downwards.
CAGCAGGCTCGCAATCGCTCAAATCGTATGACGTGCCGCCGTTTCGATAGACGGCCCGATGGGAAAACGATCGGCTGACAAGCCCGATGCCGAGCTTCTCGCACAGGGTCATCCGTGCTCCCTTTCAGCTATAAAAAACAGGTGTCTATAAACAGTATCCTTGTTGATTTTCGCAGGGGCAATGAACAAACGCGTGCACCTGTCGATAAACGAACAGCTACTGGACATTGTCAAACGACTCAGATTGGAGAGGCGATGGGAGAAACCAAGATCGACCGCCGGCGGCGCTACACCCTCTCGGTCATACAGGAGGCGTTCTTCGCGCTGCTGGCCGAGGTCGGCTTCGCGAAGATGACGGTGGCGGACATCCGCCGCCGCGCCGAGATCAACCGGGGAACGTTCTATCTGCATTACGAGGATAAGTACGCGCTGCTCGATGCGCTTATCGACGAGGCATTGGCAGCGGCTCCCCCGCTTGAGGGGGTTGAATCGGCAACGCTTTGCCAGCGTCCGCCGGCAGACGACGATTATCGCCTGCTTTATTCGGACAGCGACGCATACGCTCGCGTAGCCCAGCGCGTCATAGAACGCGGAGCGGAGCAGATGGTTCCCTGGGTCATGGAGAAAACAGGGCTTTCACGCGAAGACGCCTTCCTGCTCTTCGTCCACAACGTCCAGGGCAATCTGGCCGTCAACCGCCTGCTCTGCTGGAGACGAGGCCCCGAGTTCGCCCATGCCCAGGAGCTGCTCAACGCCTATTCCGAAGGGGGCTTACTGGCGGTATCCGCTCTTCGCGATTCCGATAACCCATCGTGACCTGCGATTCAGGAATACCAGCCTCCGAGCCCTCTCGTTCGGAGGCTGCGGCTAAAACCTCATTGCGCGTCTACCGCTCCGCGTTACTCGCCACCTGCCCGCGCCACCGAGAGCAGGGCGCCCAAATCGGCCTGGATCGCCCCTGCCTTGCTTCCAAGCTGCAGCGGAGCCGAGCCGCCCGAGATGTTTA
>CAJKGW010000020.1:0-4281 GCA_905199545.1 uncultured Collinsella sp. | reverse complement strand
CGTAGCGGCGGTCGTGGCCGGGGCGGTCGGCGACCCAGTCGAAGTCCTCGGGGTCGCGTCCCATCGCCTCCAGAATCATGCGCAGGACCGTGATGTTGTTCTTCTCGCCGTCGGCGCCGATGAGGTAGGTCTCCCCCATCTCGCCCTTCGTGAGGATGTCCCAGACGGCGCTGGAGTGGTCCTCCGTGTGGATCCAGTCGCGGACGTTCTCGCCCTTCCCGTAGAGCTTGGGGCGCACGCCGTCGATTATGTTGGTGATCTGACGCGGGATGAACTTCTCCACGTGCTGGTAGGGGCCGTAGTTGTTGGAGCAGTTGGAAATCGTGGTGCGAAGCCCGTAGGTGCGGGTCCAGGCGCGCACGAGCATGTCGGAGCTGGCCTTGGTCGAGCTGTACGGCGAGGACGGGTGGTACGGCGTCTCCTCGGTGAACTTCGCCGGGTCGTCGAGCGCCAGGTCGCCGTAGACCTCGTCGGTGGAGACGTGGTGGTAGCGGACGCCGTACTTCCGCACGGCCTCCAGCAGGCGGAAGGTGCCCTCCACGTTGGTGCGCAGGAAGGGCTCCGGGTCGGCGATGGAGTTGTCGTTGTGGCTCTCGGCGGCGTAGTGGACGATCGCGTCGTGGCCGGGGACGATCCTATCCAGCAGCCCGGCATCGCAGATGTCGCCCACGACGAGCTCCACGCGGTCGGAGGGCAGCCCGGCGATGTTCTCGGGGTTGCCGGCGTAGGTCAGCTTGTCCAGGACGGTCACGTGCACGTCCGGGTGGTTGTTCACCACGTAGTGCACGAAGTTGCTGCCGATGAAGCCGCAGCCGCCCGTGACGATGATGTTCTTCGGTTCGAAGAGCTCTTCAGACATGTTTCTATCTCCCATTGGATCGGATTAGTACTCGCGCGGGCTGTTGACGATCTCGCCGGCGGCGACCTTCTTCAGGTGCTGCCCGTAGACCGACTTGCCGTAGGCCTTCGCGGCCTCCTCCAGCTCGGCGGTCGTGATCCAGCCGTTCTCCCAGGCGATCTCCTCGGGGACGGACACGGGCAGGTCCTGGGAGTGCTCCACGGCGCGGACGAACTCAGCGGCCTCGTGCAGGCTCTCCATGGTGCCGGTGTCCAGCCACGCGTAGCCGCGACCGAGGGTGACGACGGACAGCGTCCCCTCCTCCAGGTACATCTGGTTGAGCGTGGTGATCTCCAGCTCGCCGCGCGCGGACGGCTGCACCCCATGGGCCTTGGCGGCGACGTCGCCCGGGTAGAAGTACAGGCCGGTGACGGCGTAGGAGCTCTTGGGCTCGGTTGGCTTCTCCTCGATGGAGACGGCACGGCCCTCCCCGTCGAACTCCACGACGCCGAAGCGCTCGGGGTCGTCCACGTGGTAGCCGAAGACCGTGGCCCTCCCCGACTCTGCGTTCTGGACGGCGCGCGTCAGGTGGCGGCTGAGGCCGTTGCCGTAGAAGATGTTGTCGCCGAGCACGAGGGCGCACGGCTCGCCGGCGATGAACCCCTCGCCGATGGTGAAGGCCTGCGCCAGGCCATCCGGCGAGGGCTGCTCGGCGTAGGACAGGTTCACGCCGTAGCGCGAGCCGTCCCCGAGCAGGCGCTCGAAGTTGGGCAGGTCGGTCGGCGTGGAGATGACCAGGATGTCCCGGATGCCCGCCAGCATGAGGGTGGACAGCGGGTAGTAGATCATGGGCTTGTCGTAGACCGGCAGCAGCTGCTTGGAGGTCACGAGCGTGAGTGGGTACAGGCGGGTGCCGGACCCGCCGGCGAGGATGATGCCTTTCATTGGCTATAACCTTTCATTTCTTGCAGCCCTGCGGCCAGCGCGATTTCCGAGAAGGCGAGCGCAGCAGTCGACCCCGAAAGCAACGAGCTCGCCAAGACTTCCCTCTCGTAGAAGTTGCGACGAAACCATCTTGGCGAGCCGGCCGCCTTCACCAATCTCACTTGCATGCATGAGTTCGTCTGCATGCGTTTCGAGAAAGAAGCCAACAGCGCGGTTGCGGGCAAATTGTTGGGATGGCGTCAAGTTATGCGAGTGATAGACCTCTGCACGCGGCTCGTAAGCCACCTTCAACCCTGAGGCGATAAACCTTGCCGCCATGAGCATGTCCTCGTTGGTGTTAACGTGCTCGAATCCGCCGCATTCGAGATATGCAGTTCGTCGATAGGCGGAACAGACATCAGATGCAAAAAACGTCTTAATACCGAGTTTCTCGAGATCACATTTGGAACGAACGGATGGCCAGTCGGGATAGTTAAAACCACGCACCAGCTGTTCAAAACGTCGAGCATCCGCCTTAGGCAGCTGCCTGCCGCTTACGAGAGCGATATCGGAATCATCAAGCATGGGAGCAACAAGCCGCTCCAGGTAATCATCAGAAACAGGCACAGCATCTTGGGTAAGGAAGCATACAAAGTCACCCCTCGACTCCCTTAGTGCCATGTCTCTTGTGGTGCCGTGGTTGAAATCCTGGCGATCAATCTTCAGCAGGCGGACTCTTTTGTGCTGCCGGACCAGCTCTATAGTTTTATCTTCCGAAGCGGAATCAACGATCAGGATATCAACCGGCTGAATAGACTGGTGTTCGAGGGCAATTAAAAGCCCATCGATTTCATGCTCAGCATTAAGAGTCGGAATGATGACGGAGATTTCCATCTACCGGCCCGTCCTCTCCTTGCCAAACATGGCGCCGAAAGTGCCAGCAAAACACTTCCAATCCATTCGGAAACAACGGTTCCGCACGTAATGCAATTCGATTTTTTGGCGCAGACCGCTTTCAAATGACGCATCGTTGTGATCCGTCGCCTGCCATAACCCGGTAATTCCAGGTTGAACCGAAAGAAATACAACCTTATCCTCATCAGAAAAATGCATTTCGAGTTCATCACGCGTAATGGGACGAGGACCGATAACGGATAAATCACCATTTAAAACATTAAGAAACTGCGGTATCTCATCGATAGAGCACTTACGAATAAACTGCCCGACCTTAGTGATGCGCGGATCGTTATCGACCTTGCGCTCAATTTCCCACTGATGCAGCTGCTCAAAATTTAAATACTTCTGAACATTGCCAGCATCGGCAACCATGCTGCGCAGCTTAAAGATCTTAATGACCTTGCCATTTTTGCCAATTCGCTCCTGGGTGTACAAGGGACTACCCGGAGACTCTAGACAAATCAGGACGCACACAAGACCCACTGGAATGAATAAAATAGCGATCGCCATAAGACTAAACACAAGGTCAAACAGCCTCTTGACGATGCGATACCCAAGCGTACCGCTCGGCTTTATCTGATTGAAAGCCAGCGCACCAACCGTTGATGTACAACTCTCTGTTACTTCTTTAGCAGCCACAATAAAACTTACGTTCCTGTCCCCAGGACCCCCCATCTATGAATCCAAAAACCAAGTAATTTGCCGGTGCAACGTCTCCCTTACGTTTTGCTGGGCACGTCAAGCGGTAGCAGCTCCCTAAATGTGGAGCCACCATCGCCCACGTCCACCAAGCACCAGCGCTTATGACGATCGATCTTCTTTACACGGGCCTCTTGCCCCACCAAGGGACCCTGCTCTATGTGCAACACGCCGTCTTCTATGCGCGCCACGCTGTTGCGCACCACACCGTCGTCGTCCAGCACGCTGCGGTACCAGTCCTGCGCATCGTCCGGCATGGGCATGTACGCCCGCTCCCTGCTGCCGGCGATGCGACAACCAAAGCTCAACTGGGCCAAAGCCCTATCGAGCGCGGCTACATCATGCGTGGCGACGAAGAAATATTCCTTGTACATGGGTTTGGTTTGGAGCGACCAGGCGCCGTCCCGCTTAAACCAGAACTCCTTTTGCATTACAAAAGCGTCCTGCATAAGGTTGTGCGGGATAATACGGCGGACCTTTTCGCAGGTCTCGCGTTCTTTTCCATTGGGGGTGTGGACCAGATACCAGCGGACGCGGCCTTGCTGGCTGTTGGTGATGGCGCCGTTAAAGGCACCGGGCAGCTGCTCTTGGCGCCGCATCGTCTGTTCCATCTCTCGCCCTCTTAACTTGCATCCGCGACGCACGCGGATGCAGGGGCGTTAAGAACAGGCTTCTCGCTCGCAGCTAGGCGCAGTCGCAAAAGTACAGGTTTTTGTATCTTTCGACGTTGCTCATTATACCAGCAAACTGCTCACGTTTTCCCAGATTACACAAATTGCAGCGCGAACGGACACATCTCCATACGCCTCCTTGATTCTCATCTTCATTGCAACAGCCTCAGGACTCAGCGCAACGCGTTGCGC
>CAJKGW010000019.1:0-7769 GCA_905199545.1 uncultured Collinsella sp. | reverse complement strand
GCTGCGGAAACGCGGGGCCCGTTCAGGCTGTTGCGTTGAGATTGAAAATCAACCAGAAATTGTGGGCTTATGTTTGGGCTGTGGGGCCGCATGTGCCTGGGCTACAATGAATCTCGCTTATAGGCAACTGACAGGAGGGTCAATGAGCAAGGCTGATCAACAGTTTGTAACCATGTGCCGCGATATTCTGGACCATGGCACCACCACCGAGGGCCAAAAGGTCCGCCCGGTGTGGGAGGACGGCACCCCTGCCTATACCATTAAAAACTTTGGCGTCACGGCCCGCTACGACCTGCGTGAGGAGTTTCCGGCGCTTACCCTGCGTCGCACGGCCCTCAAATCTGCCATGGATGAGATCCTATGGATCTATCAAAAGAAGTCCAATAACGTGCATGACCTCAACAGTCATATTTGGGATGAGTGGGCCGACGAGACCGGCTCCATCGGCAAGGCCTACGGGTATCAGATTGGGCAGAAGAGCCATTATGCCGAGGGTGACTTCGATCAGATGGATCGCGTGCTGTACGACCTCAAGAATACGCCGTACAGCCGCCGCATTATGACGAATACCTACGTGTTTAGCGACCTGTCCGAGATGCACCTGTATCCGTGCGCCTACAGCGTGACGTATAACGTGACGCAGCGCCCGCAGGATGATAAACCGACGCTCAACATGATTCTCAACCAGCGCAGCCAGGACATTTTGGCTGCGAACAACTGGAATGTGTGCCAGTACGCCATTTTGCTGATGATGGTCGCGCAGTCGGTCGATATGATTCCCGGCGAGTTGCTGCATGTGATTGCCGATGCCCACATTTACGACCGTCATGTCGATATCGTCCGGGAGCTTATCGAGCGTCCGCAGTTTGCCGCGCCTAAGGTAACGCTTAGCCCCGATGTGCATGACTTCTATGCGTTTACGACCAACGACCTGATTGTCGAGGGCTATGAGCACGGCCCGCAGGTCAAGAACATCCCCATTGCGGTGTAGGTGACGCGCATGACGTGTAAGCTTTCTGCCATTGTCGCCGTGTGCGATGACTGGGGTATTGGGTGCGAGGGCGACATGGTGGTGTCCAACCGTGCCGACATGCGTCATTTTGTGGCGTGCACCAAAGGTTGCCCGGTTATTATGGGGCGCAAGACCCTGCTGAGTTTTCCCGGCGCACGGCCGCTCAAGAATCGTCGCAATATCGTGCTCACGCGCGACGAGGATTTTTCGCCCGAAGGTGTCGACGTGGTGCATAGTATCGGCGAGGCGCTCGCCGCGGTTGCCGATGAGCCCGTTGCCTGGGTGATCGGCGGCGGCGATGTCTATCGGCAGTTTTTGCCGTACTGCGTGGAGGCCGAGGTCACGCATGACCACTGCGTCCATCCCGTGGACACGTACTTTCCCGACTTGGACGCCGATCCCGCGTGGGAAGTTGCGCGGCGCGAAGGGGTTGCCACGATTGCCGCGGGCGAGGGTGACGAAGGCCTCGATTATGAGTTCGTGACGTATCGTCGCGTTGAGGCGTAAATCTCCTATTTGCCCACGGTATTATCGGGTTGGAATGATTGAGGGGCGGCGCTTAGCGTCGCCTCGTTTGGTATAGATGTGCTGTAAAGAAGGGTGCGGGCTGGCTGCTATGACTGATGCCGTTGAGGTGCTGCGAATCGATTCGCTCGAGGACGAGCGGCTCGATGCCTACGTGCGACTGACCGAGCGTGAGCTTCGCTGCGTGCTGGAGCCGCAGAAGGGCATTTTTATCGCCGAGAGCGCCAAGGTCATCGAGCGTGCGGTGCGTGCCGGATACGAGCCGGTGAGCTTTCTTTTGGGCGAACGCTGGCTCGATCAGATGATGCCGCTGTTTGAGCGCCTGGTTGTGCGCGAGGGCGCGGGTCCGGCCCCGGTGTTCGTTGCCTCCATGGAGCTCATGGAGCAGCTGACGGGTTTTAACGTGACGCGCGGTGCGCTCGCGGCATTCCGTCGTCCACGCCAGATTCCGGTAGCCGAGTTCTTGAGTGGCGTCGTCGAGGCGGCGGGTGAGCGCCCGGTGCGCGTGTGCGTGCTCGAGGGCATTGTCGACCACACCAATGTCGGCGCGATTTTCCGCTCGGCGGCTGCGCTGAACGTCGATGGCATTTTGGTGAGCCCCACTTGCTGTGACCCGCTGTACCGTCGCTCGGCCCGCGTGAGCATGGGCACGGTGTTCCAGGTGCCCTGGACGCGCATTGGCAGCGAGGCGCGCGTATGGCCGCATGATGGACTGGCGGCGCTGCACGATGCCGGCTTTTCGTGTGCCGCCATGGCGTTGACGGATGATTCGGTGTCGCTGGACGATCCCGTGCTGCAGGAGATTGACCGCCTAGCGATCTTTATGGGTACCGAGGGTGCCGGCTTGGGCACCAAGACCATTGCCGGCTGCGACCGAGCCGCGCGCATTCCGATGGCGCACGGGGTCGATTCACTCAACGTTGCCGCTGCGAGTGCCGTCGCCTTTTGGCAACTGTGCCCGCATGTGAGCAACGAGTACCACTACCAGCCGGGGCTGTATCACTAGGCAGATATTTCGCACCGGGCTCTGGTTCGGGACGTTTCGGCCGACGTCGGTCGGTGCTAAGCTGGTTTTGGCTTTCGTTTTAAAGTGCCGTTTTGTTGTTTGACGTACGCTGGTGGGGAGGGCGTGTGGCTAAGAAATCTACGGCTATCGATGTAACGCAGGGCGTTATTTGGCAGCAGCTGCTGTCGCTGTGCGTCCCCATCTTCTTTAGTTCGTTCTTTCAGCAGGCATACACGCTTATCGGTACCTATATCGTCGGTCAGTTTGGCGGCAAGCTTGCGCTGGGTGGCATTCAGGCCACGATGGTGCTTACGGAGCTCTGCATTGGTTTTTGCGTCGGTGTTGGTGCTGGATGTGCCGTTATTACCGGCCAGTTTTTTGGTCAGCACGATGACGAGCGCTTGAGCCGATCGGTCCATACGGCCATGACGCTCGCGCTGGTGGGCGGCATTGTCATTTCCATTCTGGGCATGGTGTTTGTCGAGCCGATGCTTGTGCTGATGAATACACCGCATGAGCTGCTGGCCGAGGGTGTGGCGTATGCCCGTTGCTACTTTGCCGCCATGTTTGCGGCGCTGCTGCTCAATATGGGAACGGCGCTGCTGCGCGCCGTGGGCGACACACGCGGTCCTGCTGTGATCATTGCTTCCGGCTGCCTTGTTAATGCGGTGCTGGATGTCATCTTCGTTGCCGTGCTTCATATGGAGGCTCTGGGCTGCGGCATCGCGGTGGCGCTGACCATTTGCTCCAACGCCACGATGATCGTGATTCGTATGATGCACGCACCGGGTGCGTGGCGGCTTTCACTGTCCAAACTCTGCATTGATCCTGGCATTTGTAAGAGCATGATCTCGTGTGGTCTGCCGCTTGGCTTTCAGTCTGCTGCGTATTCGATTTCCAACGTTTTGATTCAGGTGTCGGTCAACTCGTTTGGTGCCGATGTCACGACCGCTTGGGGCCTTTCCGGCCGCCTGGACGGCATTGTCTGGATGGTTACCGAGGCGCTTGGCGTTTCGATCACCACGTTCTCGGCACAGAACTTTGGCGCGCGCAACTACGAGCGCATGCGCAAGGGCTACCATACGTCGCTTGTGCTGTCGTTTATGCTCATTGGTGGCCTGTCTGCCGTGCTACTGGTGTTCTCGGGTCCGTTGTCGCGTCTGTTTGTCGACGATGCTTCGATTTCGGCCTACACCACGACGATTCTTCATTTCATCGCGCCGTTCTACGCGATCTTCTCGATTATCGAAAACGCGTCCGGCTCCATCCGCGGCGCTGGCGTGAGCTTCCAGCCTATGATGCTCACGATTTTTGGCACCGTCGTGCTCAGGGTGATCTGGGTGTTTGCGATTATGCCGTTCGATCCGTCGCTTGAGCACCTGCTGCTGGTTTACCCCGTAACCTGGCTCATCACGGCCACGATGTTTACCATCTACCACCACAGCGGCAACTGGCTCGGCCGCGCCACCGCCTAATGATCCGTAGGGGACGGAGGAAAACGGATCATTGACCTGGCGATAAGGCAAAATGATCCGTTTTCCTCCGTCCCCTTCGGATCATTTAGTATTCGATGCCTTGGCGGGCTAGGAGGCCTTCGTCGAAGTAATGTTTGACGGGGCGCATTTCGGTGACCAGGTCTGCCAGATCGGCGAGGGGCAGCAGATCGCGGCCGGTGAGCACGAGCTCCGTGGTGGCGGGCTTTGTCGCGATCAGCGCTTCGACATCCACGCGCGTCGCAAAGCCCCGTCGCATGGCCTCGCCGAGTTCATCCAAAATCAGAACGTCGACCTGTGATATCTGCTCGCGCGCCAGCTCCATGATCTGTGCAGCGCAGGCTTCGGGTGTGTCGCGGTCGGCTTGTACGATGCGTAGCCCCAATCGAGGAGCTGCGTCATGTTCGGCGCAGTGCAGCTTCTTGGCAAACTGAAGCATGAGTACGTTAAGTCCATAGCCCGTGGCGCGCAGCGCGAGCCCCAGCGCAGCCGTCGTCTTGCCCTTGCCGTCGCCCGTATAGATTTGAACCTTGCCGACTCCCAGTGATGCCTTCTCTGTCCTTTCGTGCCCGGCGTCGGTTTATCGCCGTCCGGGTTGGGTATTCTAGAAAACATTATCAACCCCAGTAGATGGAGTTCAAGCAGATGGAGATGGATGACAATAAACGTAGACGGAATATGATCCTCTACGTGCTCATCGCCTTCGTCGTCTACCTCGTGCTCTCGACCGTTCTGTTCCCCAACATCGGTCACACGCAGCAGATTACGAAGACCGATTACTCGACGTTTGTCAAAGCGCTCGATAAGAAGAGCGTCGACAAGGTCGAGTACAACACGGACGATTACACGATTTATTACACCAAGAAGGGCGAGGACGAGAATATCGCCTACAAGACGACCGGTGTGCCGAATGACGCTGGCTTTACCGATCGCGTGCTTGAGTCCGGTGCTTCGCTTGAGTCGGTCGTTCCCGATAAGAACTCGGGCCTGATGACCTACTACCTGCTCACCCTCATTCTTCCCATGGCGATTTTCTTCCTGATTGGCTGGTGGCTCAACCGCCGCATGAAGAAGGCCATGGGTGATGACGGTCCGTCGATGAACTTTGGCGGCGGTGGTTTTGGCGGCGGTGGACTGGGCAAGTCCGGCGCGCGCGTGATCGCCTCCAAGGACGTGGGCGTGACCTTTAAGGATGTCGCCGGCCAGGAAGAGGCCAAGGAGTCCCTCAAGGAGGTCGTCGACTTTCTGGAGAAGCCGCAGCGCTACGAGGAGATCGGCGCCAAACTGCCACGCGGCGCTCTCCTTGTCGGCCCTCCGGGTACCGGTAAAACCCTGCTCGCCAAGGCTGTGGCCGGCGAGGCGGGCGTGCCGTTCTTTAGTATTTCTGGTTCTGAGTTTGTTGAGATGTTTGTCGGCCGCGGCGCCGCTAAGGTTCGCGACCTGTTTAAGCAGGCCAAGGAAAAGGCCCCGTGCATCGTCTTTATCGACGAGATCGATACCATCGGCAAGAAGCGCGATGGCGGCGGCTTTAGTGGCAACGACGAGCGCGAGCAGACGCTCAATCAGCTGCTGACCGAGATGGATGGATTCGATAACCACAAGGGTATCGTCGTCCTCGCTGCGACCAACCGTCCCGACAGCCTTGATCCGGCCCTGCTGCGCCCCGGCCGCTTCGACCGCCGCATCCCCGTTGAGCTGCCCGACCTGACCGGTCGCAAGAATATCCTTGAACTGCACGCCAAGTGCGTGAAGACGCAGCCGCCGATCGACCTGACCGCGATCGCCCGCGCCACGCCTGGCGCCTCGGGTGCCGACCTGGCCAACATCATCAACGAGGGCGCCCTGCGCGCCGTCCGCGAGGGTCGCAAGCGCGCCACGCAGGATGACTTTGAGGAGTCGGTGGAGGTCGTCATCGCCGGCCAGCAGCGTAAGTCCACGGTGCTGTCCGATCACGAGAAACAGGTCGTGTCCTATCACGAGATCGGCCATGCCATCGTTGCCGCCCGCCAGAAGGGTTCTGCGCCGGTTACGAAGATCACCATCGTGCCGCGTACGAGCGGTGCTCTGGGCTACACCATGCAGGTCGAGGAGGACGAGCGCTTCTTGACCACGCGCCAGGAGGTGCTCGACAAGCTCGCTGTCTACTGCGGCGGACGTGCTGCCGAGGAGCTCATCTTTGGTGAGATGACGACCGGCGCTGCCAACGATATCGAGCAGGCCACCAAGCTCGCCCGCAACATGGTGACGCGCTTTGGTATGTCGGAAGAGTTTGGCATGATGGCGCTCGGTACCGTTCAGAATGCCTACCTCAACCAGGACACGTCGCTCACCTGTGCCCCCGGTACGGCCGAGCGCGTCGACGCGATCGTCGCCAAGCTGATCGAGGACGCACATGACCGCGCCCTGCAGATCCTCAAGGAGAACAAGTTTAAGCTCCATGAGCTGGCTCGTTATCTGTACAAGAAGGAGACGATCACGGGCGAGGAGTTCATGAATCTCCTCACGCGCGAGAATCCGCTGATGCCAAAGCAGCAGTAAGGCTGGTTGCACAACGTCGAACGCCCCATTTGAGTTTCTATCTCAAATGGGGCGTTTTGTTTGGGAGGGATATGTACGAAGATCGTGGTGAGTGCCTGCTTGATGGGAGAGAGCTGCAAATATAACGGGCTCGACAATTACCATCGCGCGTTGGTCGAGGCCTGCGAACGCACAGGGACCGAGGTCCTGTTGGTGTGCCCCGAGGTTTTTGGCGGCTTGCCCACACCGCGCAAGCCGTCCGAGATTGTGAATGGCGAGGTTTGTACCTGCGAGGGCATCTCGGTCGATCGCGAGTTTCGCCTGGGTGCAGAGCGCGCGCTCGATATGTGCGAGCAGGCGGGCGGCCCGTCCGAGATCGCTGCGTGCGTCTTACAGGACCGTAGCCCCTCGTGCGGTGCGGGTCGCGTCTACGATGGCACCTTTAGCGGCACGCTCACTGTGGGCAATGGTGTTTTTGTCGATCTGCTGCTGCGGCACGGGTACCGTGTGATTCCGGCTAGCGAGTTCGATCCCAGCATACTGGAACATTGTCCACAGCACTCGAACCCAACACTTCCTCACGGGTGACCGTTTTGGCATCATCCGTGAAGTTGATATTGAGTACGACCCGGTCATCAAAGACGTAGACCCAGTTGACAGGCGCCGTACCCAGGCAGCCCCTCCCCACGGCCCTCGCGCAGGAACGCGCACACGGCCTTCCCGTCTCTTGCGCCTCTCCCGGAACTGTCCACATCAGCGTAGCCAATCCAGTCCGCCAAGGGCTGCAGCCCGGACAACGCGGCGATGGAGGGCTTCTTCGGCCTGCTCAAGAAGGAGTTCTGGCACGGCAGGGACTGGTCGAACTGGACCCCCGCCCGCTTCATCGAGGAACTCGGGCGCCAGCTCGGCCGATACAATACGGAGAGGCGCAGCGATGCGCTCGGTGGCCGCACGCCGGCCGAGTTCCGCTCCGCGCTGGGAAGGGCCGCGTAACGGTCCAAGAAATCGTCCCCAGTCCCCATTCTTGCCCCTTTGGGACGGCTTCTTGTTGGGGCGTGCCTGCCCCAAACCCTGCTAGGAACGAGTGCAGCAAACTGGAATTTTAAATTACTCTTTGCAAATAACCTTTGAACCTTCACCATCAATTACAATTCCCTGACGATTGTTAATTGGGCATAGATTCAAATCCGAAAACTCAGTCATTATTTTCTCGGTA
>CAJKGW010000018.1:0-16171 GCA_905199545.1 uncultured Collinsella sp. | reverse complement strand
AGCACGCGGCTGTTAACCGCGCTGTTGTAGGTTCGAGTCCTACCCGGGGAGCCAGGTTGTAAAACCCGTCGCTTATGCGGCGGGTTTTTTCATGCCGCGACCACTTGACTCGAACGTTGCCATATCAACATTTCGTGTCGAGGATGTAATCCCGCGACCCACCACCTCAACATGGCGCGGTCGTTGTAGAATATTGCAATGATTGCTCCCACGACATGGTGCCGCGAGCACCAGATAAGGAGATTCTTGTGTCTGAGACCATTAACGGCAGCCTGAGCGTCTCGAACGACGTTATTGCCGATATTGCCGGTTATGCCGCGATGACGTGCTATGGCGTCGTCGGTATGGCTGAGCAGCTCCAAGGCGCCGAGAGCGTGCGCCTGCTTGCCGGTCAGCGCCTCCGCAAGGGCGTGCTTGTCTCCGCCGACGAGAACGGCCTTACGGTCGATCTTCACGTCGTGCTCGAGAACGGCGTCAACATGAAGTCCGTCTGCCACAACCTTTCGAGCTCCGTTGCCTTTACCCTGCAGGAGATTGCCCAAATCGATCCCGCCAGCCTTAAGATCGGCATCCATATCGACGCGCTCAAGAGCCGTCTGAACTAGCATCCGAAAACGGAGATTCAAATACCCATGATTGCAAAGACCATTCGCACCTGTTTTCCGATCGCTGCGGCTGCCGTTTCTGACAAGGCCGAGGAGATCAATAAGCTCAACGTCTTCCCCGTACCCGACGGCGACACCGGCACCAACATGTCGCTCACGCTCGCCTCGGTGACCAAGGAGCTCTCCGCCCTTCCCGCCGATGCCGACATGGAGGCCATTGCCGGCGCCATCACCCACGGCTCCCTGATGGGCGCCCGCGGTAACTCCGGCGTCATTACCTCGCAGATCCTGCGCGGTGTGGCCGAGGGCCTTGTCTCCGCCGACGAGCCCATTACGTCCGCCAACATCGCCTTCGCCTTCCGCCGCGCCGTCAAGGTCGCCTTCCAGGCCGTCCGTAAGCCCATCGAGGGCACGATTCTCACGGTGCTGCGCGATGTCTCGACCAAGGCCGACGAGTGCGAAAAGAAGAAGTTCTCGGCCGAGGACGCGCTCGATGCCATCGTCGTCGAGGCCTACCAGTCCGTCGCTCGCACGCCCGACCTGCTGCCCGTCCTCAAAGAGAACGGCGTGGTCGACTCCGGCGCCTTCGGCTTTGCCATCTTCTTGGAGAACTTTGTGGCTGCAGCACTTGGTCGCAGCACCGTTGTCGAGGATTTCTCCGCTACGTTCGATTCCGCTGGCTCTGCACGCGATGCCGCTCTTGGCCGCGTTGAGATCGAGGCCAACGACGATTGGGAGGGCTCGGAGTTCCGCTACTGCAACGAGTTCCTCTTTAAGGCCGACGCCCCGTTTGACGAGGACGAGTGCCTTAAGTTCCTGGGTTCCATGGGCGACTGTGAGCTGCTCGTGGGCGCATATCCCGACTACAAGATCCACGTGCACTCCAACACCCCGAACCTGGTGCTCGAGCACATGCTGCAGCTTGGCCAGATCTACGAGGTCTTTATCCACAACATGGAGATGGAGGCCCACGACCGTACCGCCAAGATCCACGAGGACCAGGAGAAGGCCGCCGAGCCCGCGAAGGCCCTGGGCTTTGTCGCCGTTGCCGCCGGTTCCGGCGAGGCAGACATCCTCAAGTCCCTCGGCGTTGACGTGATCGTGTCCGGTGGCCAGACCATGAATCCCTCGACTGCAGACCTGCTGGGCGCCGTCGACCAGGTCAACGCGACCTCGGTCATCATTCTGCCCAACAACGGCAACATCCGCATGGCCGCCGAGGCCGCTGCCTCTGCCTGCACCGACAAGAAGGTCGCCGTCGTTCCCACCAAGACCGTTCCGCAGGCCTTCTCCGCGCTGTTCGCGGTCCTGCCCGATTCCGAGCTCGAGGATGCCGTCGCCGCTATGGTCGACGCCATCAGCGAGGTCCGCGATGGCGAGGTCACCCGCGCCGTGCGCGACTCCAGTGCCTCCGACGGTTCGCCAATTCACTCCGGTGACGTCATGGGCATCATTGCCGGCTCCATCGACGTGGTCGGCTCCGACGTGAAGCAGGTCACGCTCGATTGCATCAACCGTATGCAGGAGGAAGAGGAGGGCGACGCGCTGACGATTCTGGCCGGCGAGGAACTGTCCGATGAGGCCTTCCAGGAGATCGTCGACGCTATCGAGGAGGCTCAGCCCGATCTGGAGATCGACGCCCATCGTGGCGAGCAGCCGCTCTATCCCGTGATCTTCTCGATCGAGTAGGCAACTGCCCATGTCCGAACTGTGCTCCGTGCCGCGCGTCTCGGAGCGCTTTGCCCAGAGCAATGCGCTCGACGAGGATATCGCGCGACTCAAATATGTTTCGGGTAAACGTGAGGAGGCCCTTCGCCGTCTGGGAATTCGGACGGTGGGGGACCTCCTTCTCCATATCCCTCATCGATACCTGGACTTTACGCGCTCCTGGTCCATCGAGATGGCGCCCATCGGTACCGTGTGTACCATCATCGCCACGGTCGATCGTATCGTCCAAAAGCAGCCGCGTCCGCGCATGCAGGTGACCGAGGTCTCACTCGTTGACGAGACGGGCGTGCTGCAGGTCGCCTTTTTCCGCCAGCCCTGGATTGCCCAGCAGCTTAAGCAGGGCGACCGCCTAGCCGTAATGGGTAAGGTCGAGTTTGCCTACGGCTTTAAGCAGATGGCCTCGCCGCACTTTGAAAAGCTTGAGGAAGGGCGCGCCGCGGGCACTATCCTGCCGGTCCATTACGTGAGTGACGGCGTGAGTCAGGCATGGATGCGCCGTATCGTAAGTGGCGCGCTCGAGGCCGTCGGCAATCCCTTTGATCCCATTCCGGCACGCTTACGCGTTAAACGTCGCCTGATGAGCCATGCCCGTGCCCTTCGATCGATCCACTTTCCCTCGAGCATGGCTGAGCGCGAAATCGCGCGCGCACGGCTTGCCTACGAGGAGTGCCTCTACCTGCAGCTGGCACTGCGCCTGCGCAACGACGGTGTCTTGGTCGAAGTCGCTCCCTACGCCCACGCCGCGGGCGAGCACCTGGCCGCGCTCAAGCAGGCCCTGCCGTTTTCGCTGAGCGACGAGCAGGAGGCCGCGTTCCAAGACATCCTGCGCGATATGTGCGATGGCGGGCGCGTGATGAACCGCCTGCTGCTGGGCGATGTCGGTACCGGTAAGACCGCCGTTGCCGCCTGCGCGCTGGCTGTGGCTGCCGATAGCGGCACACAGGCCTGCGTTATGGCGCCCACGGGCGTGCTGGCGCGTCAATATGCCGATAAGACCGGCCCTCTGCTCTCGCAGGCCGGCATGTCTTGGGCGCTTCTGACGGGTGCCACGCCGGCCGCAGAGCGCGAGCGCATCCATGCACAGCTGGAATCGGGAGAGCTCGACGTCCTCTTTGGAACCCACGCGGTCCTTTCGGATAACGTGGCGTTTAAGTATTTGTCGCTCGTAGTCATCGATGAGCAGCACCGGTTTGGCGTCGGCCAACGCAATGCCTTGCGCGCGAAGGGCCCCGGTGCCGATCTGCTCGTTATGACGGCAACGCCCATCCCGCGTACGCTGGCGCTTTCGGTCTACGGCGATCTGGACACGAGTATCATCCGCCATCGGCCCGTCCCTGGCGCTGGCGTGACGACACGCGTGCTTACCGAGTCGAGTCGCGACCTTGCCTATGGCGCCATCCGCGAGGCGCATGAAAAGGGTCAGCAGGCCTACGTGATTTGCCCGCTCGTGGAGCCGAGTGACTCGGCCGATGATCTTGAGGACGTGCCCGGTATCGCCCGCGACGACGAGGGCCGCGTGACGGTCCCCGTGCCGCTGCACGATACGGCGACCGAGCTCGATCGCCTGCGTCTGGCGTTGCCGGGTCTTGCCATCGAGCGCCTTCACGGCCGCATGCCAGCGGGGGAGAAGGACCAGGTTATCGATGCCTTTAAGCGTGGCGAGATTGACGTGCTCGTCTCGACTACGGTGGTCGAGGTGGGCGTCGACGTGCCTAACGCCACCGTCATGGTCATCGAGAACGGGGAGCGCTTTGGTTTGGCTGCTCTGCACCAGCTGCGCGGTCGCGTGGGCCGTGGCAGCGTGTCGGGCACGTGTCTGGTCATGACGCACTCCAAGGGCAACGGCGGCGCTTCGGCAGCACAAGATCGCCTGCAATCGCTCGAGAAGACCTCGGATGGCTTTACGCTCGCCCAGATGGACCTGCGTCTGCGCCACGAGGGCGAAATCCTGGGGTACCGCCAGCATGGCGGAGTGACCCTGCGCTTTGTCGACCTGGATGCCGACGAGGAGCTGATCGAGTGGGCCCATTTGGACGCGGTCGAGCTCTTGCGGTATGCTTGCAACCTTGACTCCGTGGCGACGCGCCCCCTGCGCGATGCGGTCGCCATGCGATATCGACACATTTTTAAGGAGGTCAGCGGAGGATGAGAATCATCGGCGGCGAATGGCGCGGTCGTAAGATCGAGGAGCCCCGTGGTCGCGATGTCACCCGCCCCACGACCGATCGCGTGCGCGAGGCATGCGCATCTATGGTCATGTCGGCATTCGACTTCGATCTGGATGAGGTCCGCGTGCTGGACGCCTTTGGCGGCTCCGGTGCCTTAGGGTTAGAGATGCTCTCACGTGGTGCCCGCTCACTCACGACGTTCGAGATCGATCGGAATGCCGCGCGGCTCATTACCAAGAATATCGAGTCGCTCTGCCGTGACCGTGCGCGTTGGCGCGTGGTAACGGGCGACATGCTGGCGAGCGCCTCGCGCGGTCGTGTGCCGGGCGGCCCGTTTGATCTGGTCCTGCTCGACCCGCCCTATGCTTTTGGTGCCGAGCCGGTCGAGGAACTGCTGCCGAACCTGGCTCAGCAGGGTCTGCTTGCATCTGGCGCTTATGCCCTGTTTGAGCATGCCGCCGCCGATGCGGGCGCGCATCCGGCAGGCTTTGAGATTGTGCGCGAGAAGCACTACGGCATTACCTCGGTCGACCTGCTTCGTTGGGTCGGCGATGACGATGGTGAGGGCGATAACGCCGGCACCGATGCTAACAACAACGATGCCACGACGTTTCAGGAGGACGCCCATGAATGACACCATCAACCGCGTGATCGTCCCGGGCACCTTCGATCCCATCACGTTTGGCCATATCGACGTCATCCGCCGCGCCCGCCGCATCTTTCCCAGCGTGATCGTCGCTGTTGCCGAGTCGCAGGGTAAAAACGGTGTGGGTACCACGTTTATGCTCGATGAGCGCGTGGCGCTGGCCCGCGAGGCGCTCGGTGATATCGACGGCGTCGAGGTCCTGCCCTTTACCGGCCTCTTGGTCGACTTCGCTCGCGAGCAGGGGGCGGGGGCCGTGGTCAAGGGCCTGCGCGCCATGACCGACTTTGAGTACGAGCTGCAGCAGGCAGATCTCAACTATCGCTTGGATAACGAGCTGGAGTCCATCTTTGTCATGAGTGCGCCGCAGTACGGCTATATCTCGAGCTCGGTCGTTCGTCAGATCGCCTCACTCGGCAGCGATGTATCGACGTTTGTCCCGCCCAACGTGGTCGAAGCGCTCAGACATCGCTTTTCGTGACGTTTTTTATTGCCTGGTGGCATGTGGTAAACTAGCACGATGATATGTTACCTATGAAAGGAGACCGGATGCCGGGCGAGAATTTTCCTGGCGATAGGATCGTCAGCTTGGTCGATGAGCTCGAAGGGCTGATCGAGGAAGCCAAGCCGCCTTTCGGCAAGAACGCTCAGTTCAAGGTCATCGACGCCGACGTGTTCTTCAACATCCTCGACGAGATCCGCATGAGCTATCCCGAGGAGTGGCAGAAGTCCCGCCGTATCCTTAAGGAGCGCGAGGAGCTTATGGCTTCCGCCGCCGCTCAGGCCGATTCCATCATCGCCGACGCTCAGCAACAGGCCCTCACCATTGCCGGTGAGCAGGAGATCGTCCGCTTGGCACAGCAGCAGGCCGACGACATCCGCGATCGTGCCCAGCAGTACGAGCGCGAGACGCGTTATGCTGCCGAGGACTACGCAGAGCAGGTCTTTACGCACCTGGAGGAGAATCTCAAGAGCCTGACCGGCACCGTTACCCGTTGCCGTCAGCAGCTCAACGAGGGTGCCGCCCAACAGAATGGTCAGTGGTAATGGCTGAGTTCCCGAGCGTTACCGTCGATCTTTCCGAACAGCTCGAGTTTCCCGGAGATTCGTATCCGCTGACCGGCAAGGTCGATGTCGCCACCTATACGGTGGGCGAGAAGGAGTACCAGCTACGGGACGGCATCGACTACGACGTTGTCTTTACCAATGCCGGTACCGGTGTCTTGCTCACGGGCATGGTCCGCGCGCACGCCACCGGCGAGTGCGACCGTTGCCTGGAGCCCGCTTCGTTTGATATCGCCGGCGAGATCGAGGAGTTCTACCTCTTTGAGGAGCCCGAGGATCCCGAGGCCTACGAGGACGGCTACGAGCTCCTGGGTGAGGACCGCATCGTCGATCTGGGTGAGCCCATCAACGATGCCGTTGTCATGGACACGCCGTTTGTGGTGCTCTGCAAGCCCGATTGCCGCGGTCTGTGTCCCACTTGCGGTTGCAATCTCAACGTCGAGCAATGCGATTGCGCCACCCAGGCAGAGGCAGAATGGGCCGCTGCCACGGAAAATCCATTTGCAGCATTGAAGAATCTCAAGCTCGATGAGTAAAACTGTGGTAGTATCGCTACTTGCGCGTAATCGCCACACTGGATAGTTCATAAGGAAGGTCACTATGCCCGTACCTAAACAAAAGCAGGGTCGTATCCGCACTCACACCCGTCGTTCCGCCAACATGAAGATCTCGGCTGCGGCTCAGTCCACGTGCCCCCGTTGCGGCGCTGTCAAGCTTCCGCATCACGTGTGCCCCAGCTGCGGTTTCTACAAGGACCGCGAGGTTATCGTTACCGAGTAACGGTATACTCTGGATGCGATGCCGTTCCAAATGGAACCACAATGGCCGGCTCAATGAGTCGGCCATTTTTGTATAAGGAGCATATATATGAGTAACGTTCGCGTTTGTGTAGACATTGTGGGCGGAGACGAGAAACCTCAGGTTGTTCTCGATGGTATCGAGGCTGCGCTTGCCGCCGATCCCGATATCGAGGTCTTGGCAGCTGGCCCCGCTGAAATCGTCAATCCCTTTGCTGCTTCCCATGCACGTGTTGAGGCTCTTGAGGCACCCGACGTTATCGCCATGGATGACGATCCCATTCGCGCCGTGATGACCAAGCGTAAATCGTCGATCGTGCTTGCCTGCCGCGCCATCAAAAAGGGCAACGCGGACGCGTTCTTCTCCGCCGGCTCGACCGGTGCCATGACCGCTGCCGCCACCGCCTATGTGACGCCGTTTAGATATATGGCCGAAGGCAAGAAGCAGCCGGTGCGTCCCTGTCTGACCAATGCGCTGCCCAATCGCGCCGGCGGTCTGACGGTGCTGTGCGATATGGGCGCCAACCCCGATGTCGAGGTCGATGACATGGTGCGTTTTGCCCAGATGGGTAGCGCCTATGCCCGCGTCGTCCTGGGCATCGAGCATCCCCGCGTGGGCCTGCTTGCCAATGGCACCGAGGACGAGAAGGGTTCCAACTTTACCAAGGCCTGCTTCCCGGCCATGAAAGCCGCCGTTCCCGGCTTTGTGGGCAACTGCGAAGGCACCGACCTCACCTCGGGCAATTTCGATGTCGTCGTTGCCGATGGCATGTCGGGCAATATTGCGCTCAAGGCCACCGAGGGCGCTGCCAAGTTTTTGCTGCAGGAACTCAAGGGTGCCTTTATGGCCTCGCTCGGCACCAAGATCGCCGCGCTGCTCATCAAAAAGCAGATGCGCGAGATTAAGGCCAAGCTCTCTGGTGATGCCAAGGGCGGTGCGATTCTTTTGGGCCTGCGTGGCGTGGTCCTAATCGGCCATGGCGCCACCTCGGTCGAGGCTGTTAAAAACGGTACGCTCGCGGCGGCCGAAGCCGTGCGCGCGGGGCTGGTCGAGAACGTCGCCAACTCCATGGACGGCATCGTTTTGTAAGAGCGAGTTAGAGCGCTGTTATGTGCCTCGCGGCCTGCTTCGTGGGGTAGAATCAGAACCGTGTCTTGGTACCGCCCGGGCGGTACCATTCTTTTGGTATTCATTCACTATGAGAGGAAGCGCTATGGACCGCTCCGAAATCTTCGACAAGATCGCCGAGGTCGCTGCTGACGTTCTGGGCGTCGATGTTGCCGAAATTAGCGATGAGACCACCTTTGACGATCTCGATGCCAACTCGCTCGAGCGCCTGCAGCTGGTTACGGCTATCGAGGACGAGTTCAACCTCGAGATCGATGACGAGACACTGCTCTCGCTCAACTCTGTCGCCGACGCCGTTGACGCGATCGAAAACGCCAGGGAGGCCTAGGTCTTGGCTTTGTCTGAACGACTTACGCGTGCCCAGGAAATCCTGGGCCACGAGTTCAATAATAAGGTGCTGCTGCGCGCGGCGCTTACGCATCCCTCGGCAGTCGAGGGCCAGCCGGTTTCTGCCAGCTATGAGCGCCTTGAGTTCTTGGGCGATTCCATTTTGGGCGCCGTCGTCGCCCGTTCACTCTTTGAGTCCTATCCTGAGTTTGACGAGGGCAAGCTCACGCGCCTGAAGGTGTCCCTTGTCTCGGGCGCTACGCTGTCCGAGGTGTCGCATGAGCTGGGCATCGACGACATCATCATCTTTGGTGCCTCCGAGACCGGTACCGGCGCGCGCGGCCTGCACTCGGCGCTCGAGAACGTCTACGAGTCGCTCGTGGGTGCGCTGTACCTGGATGCCGGCTGGGATGTTGCGGCGGACTTTATCCATCGTACGCTCAAACCGCACCTGGCCTCCGAGCGTGCCGAGCACCCCGCGAACCCCAAATCGTTCTTGCAGGAGTGCGTGCAAGCCGACGGTCACGAACCCCCGGCGTATAAGCTCGTTGGCTCCGAGGGCCCGGCGCATGCGCCCACCTTTACCGCCGTGGTGTTGATCGATGGTATTCGCCAGGGTCGCGGCTCCGGCTCCTCAAAGAAGGAAGCCGAGGGAGCCGCTGCACTCGAGGCACTTGACCGCATGGGCTACACCACCAACGGCGTGATTCTCAACAAGAAGCCTGTTTAAGCGAGGAACCGTGTATCTCAAGTCCCTCACGCTCAAAGGGTTCAAGTCGTTTGCCGACCGCGCCCATATGACGTTTGAGCCGGGCCTGACCGTCATCGTCGGTCCCAACGGCTCGGGAAAATCGAACATCTCTGAC
This sequence comes from uncultured Collinsella sp., assembly GCA_905199545.1. Taxonomy (GTDB): domain Bacteria; phylum Actinomycetota; class Coriobacteriia; order Coriobacteriales; family Coriobacteriaceae; genus Collinsella. The sequence goes on along the minus strand of CAJKGW010000018.1, from coordinate 6,843 downwards.
TCGATTCTGTGGGTCCTGGGTGAGCAGAGCGCCAAGCAGCTGCGCGGCCAGGCCATGGAGGACGTTATCTTCTCGGGCTCGTCGGCGCGTAAGCCGGTGGGTGTCGCCGAGGTCACGCTGGTGCTCGATAACTCGGACCATTTGCTGCCCGTCGACTTTGACGAGGTCGCCATCACCCGGCGCATGTATCGCTCGGGCGAAAGCGAGTACCTCATCAACTCGAGTCCGTGCCGCCTGATGGACATTCAGGACATCCTGCACGATTCGGGCCTGGGCAAGGATACGCATTCCATCATCAGCCAGGGCAAGCTCGATGCCATTTTGCAGAGCCGCCCCGAGGAGCGCCGTGCCCTCATCGAGGAGGCCGCCGGCATCTCCAAGCACAAGCGCCGCAAGGAGCGTGCGCTCAAAAAGATTAAGTCGATGGACGAGCACCTGACGCGTGCCCGCGACATCAATAAGGAAATTGCCCGTCAGCTGCGACCGCTGGAGCGTCAGGTCGATCGTGCGCGCAAGTACAAAGAGCTGTCCTCGCGCGCGAACGAGCTTACGCAGATGCTAGCCGTCGACGAGCTGCGTTCGCTGCAGTCGCAGTGGAACGACCTGGAGAGCCGCTCCAAGGAAGGCGCCGCCGAGCTGGAGCTTGCGCAGTACCGCATGGGCGAAAAGGAGCGCGAGCTCGAGAAGCTCCAGGTCATGCTCGAGGAAAAGGGCCTGTTTGTGGGCGATCTGGGCGAGCAGCGCCGCCATATGCAAGATGTGGTCGGTCGCATTAACTCCGATATGCGTCTGCTCGAGGAAAAGGGCCACAACATGGTGTCGCGCCTGTCCGACATGCGCGGGCAGATTTCGAGCTCCGAGCATCAGCGTCGTCGCGTGGTAGAGGAGCTCGAGGATGCACGTGCGCAGCTTGAGGAAGTGACCGGCGCGCACATGCAGGCCCAGGAGGACGTTGACGCCGCCGGACCTGCCGCCGCCGAGCTCCACGAGCGTCGCGTTGCGCTCGACAATCAGATTTCGCAGCTTACGCGTGAGCAACGCGATGCGCAGCGTGTGGCCGATAACGCGGCGCTCGAACTCGCCAAGGTGAAGGACTCGCTGAGCAACGCCGAGGTCGAGGACAACATGTACGCCTCACGCCTGGAGCAGATCGACGAGCAGCTCGAGGAAGTCACGGCCTCACTCGAGAGCCGTCGCGACCGCGCCGAGGAGCTCGACAGTGCACTTGATCAGGCCCGTCAAGCCCAGATTGATGCTCGCGAGGCTACCGAGGTCGCCCGTGCAGCCCTTAAGGACCTGCGTGCCCGCGAGAGCGAGGCGCGCAACAAACTGTCCGAGGTGCGCTCGGAGCTTGCCAGCCAAAAGAAGCTCGATGCCCGCATGGCTGACAGCTCGCCGCTGGTGAGCCGTCTGATGGGTGCGCTGGGCGACGATGTCTCGGGTCGTCTGGGCGACGTGCTCGAGGCCCCGCGTGAGCTTGAGGGCCTGGTTGAGCAATTGCTCGCCGGCGATATCGATGCGCTGCTGTTCGACGATGCGTCCGCGCTTGAGCGTGCCGGTCGTGCCGCTCTGGACCAGAAGAAGGCCTCGGGCGAGGCGCTGCTGGTCGCGCGCGGTGTGAGCGCCTCTGCTGCCGCTAAGGGCGCTGCCGGTTCCCGCCTGGTCGATCGCCTGTCCGTACGCGCCGGCTATGGCCCGGTTGTCGAGGCGCTGCTCGGCGGTTATTACGTCGTGGACGATCTTGCTGCCGCGCTGTCGGCGCCGGTCGTTGACGGCGTGATTTACGTGACCCCCGATGGTGCCCGCGTCGCCTGCGGCGGCCTGGTGCGTGTGGGGCTCGACGCCGGCGAGGCTTCGGGTGCTTTGGAGCGCAAGCGTCGCATTCGCGAGCTGGAGGGCCTGGAACCCGATCTGGCTGCTGTGTTTGAGCATGTTTCGGATCAGGTCGTCGAGGCCAATGCGGCCGTCGAAGAGGCGCGTGCCGCTGAGGGCGATGCCGCCGGCGAGATCGCCCGTCTTGAGGGCGAGCGCCGCTCGCTGCTCTCCGAGATTGGCCGCCTGGAGCAAAGCGCCAACAACGCCGAGGTCGAGCGCGTGCGCATCTCCAAGCGCCGCGAGCAGGCCGCCGAGGCCGTTCGCGCTGCGCGCCCGCGCGTGGACGAGCTCACCCGCTCGCGTGACGAGGCCCGAGCGCAGGCAAGCGATCTTGGCCTTCAGATTGCCGAAGCCAACGACGAACTCGACCGCGTTCGCCGTGACGATTCCGAGGCCGCCGGTAAGCTTGCTGATGCCAAGGTCCGCCTGGCCCAGACGAGCGAGCGCCTTCGTTCTCTGAAGGGCCGAGTACCCGATCTGGAGCATCGCCTGGAGGGCATCGACCGCCGTATCCGCGGAACACGCCAGGCCTCGCGCTCACTCGAGCTGCTGCGCCTGCGCGTCGATCCCATGCACGAGCGCTATTCGGCCCTGCTGGAGCGCGCGTCGGATTGGGCAGCGCGTCTGCGTGACCAGGCCTCTCTGGAGGAGGCGGACTCCGCTTCGCTCAAGAAGACCATCGAGGATGCCAAGGCAGAGGTTGCCCGCGCTAAGGAGAAGGTCGATACTGCCACCGCCACGCAAAACGAGTTTAAGGTCGCGCGTGGCAAGCTCGAGGTGCAGGTAGAGGCCGCCATTAAGGCCATTACCGCCGATGGCAACACGGTACTCGAGGAAGCGCTCATGCTTCCCGCGCCCACGGACCGCGATGCCGCCGAGCGCGAGCTCAACCAGCTTGTGCGCCAGATCAACAACCTTGGTCCCGTGAACCAAGTTGCCATGGAGGAGTACGAGCAGCTCAAGCGCCGCGCCGATTACATCGAGGGGCAGCTGGCCGATCTGGAGAGCGCGCGTAAGGCGCTCACCAAGATCGCGGTGGCTATTGATCGCAAGATGCGCAAGGCGTTCCTTGTGACGTTTGAGAAGGTCGACGCGAACTTCCGCGAGATCTTCGCTATGCTGTTCCCGGGTGGCCAGGCTCATCTGGAGATGACCGATCCTGAGCATCCGGCCGAGACGGGTATCGAGGTCGTGGCGCAGCCGCGCGGCAAGCGCATCACCAAGATGATGCTCATGTCTGGCGGCGAGAAGAGTCTGACGGCACTCGCCCTGCTCTTTGCCGTGTACCGCACGCGCACGGTGCCGTTCTATGTGCTGGACGAGGTCGAGGCGGCACTTGACGACGCCAACCTGTCCAAGCTCATCGGCGCGCTCGACGTGTTGCGTTCCGATACGCAGCTCTTGGTCATTTCGCATCAGCGCCGTACTATGGAGGATGCTGACGTTCTCTACGGTGTCTCGATGCAAGCCGACGGCGTCAGTCGCGTCGTCTCGCAAAAACTCGATCGCGAAACCGGAAAGGTCGTGAATGCATAATGGGATTCTTTGACGCTCTCTCGCGCGGACTTGAGCGCAGCCGCGAGGCCCTCAACGAGGTCTTCTACTTTGGCGGCGAGGTCGACGAGGACTTTTGGGAGGACCTTGAGGACACCCTCGTTATGGGTGACATGGGTGCCGAGGTCGCCATTCAGGTCTCCGATGACCTGCGCGAGACGGCCGCCAAGAAGAACCTCAAGACCGCCCCGCAGCTCCGTCGTGCCCTGGCTGAGCAGCTCGAGCAGCATTTTGTGCCCGCCGAGCGCGATCCGTTCTCCGACACGCCGAGCTGCGTGCTGTTTGTAGGCATTAACGGCGCCGGCAAGACCACGACGGTCGGCAAGATCGCGAGCGCCATGGCCGCCCGCGGCAAGAATGTCGTGATCGGTTCTGCCGATACCTTCCGCGCCGCCGCCATCGAGCAGCTCGATGTGTGGGGTCAGCGCGCCGGCGTCCCCGTCATCAAGCGCGATCGCGGCTCCGACCCGGCAAGTGTTTGCTACGACGTGCTCGATGAGGCCGATAAGCGCGGCAGCGACCTGGTGCTGATCGACACCGCCGGCCGCCTGCACACGAGCCCCGAGCTCATGCGCGAGCTTGCCAAGGTGGTTAACGTGACGCGTAAGCGCGCCGCCAATATGGCCGCCGGCCCCATGCCCGTCTCGGTCGTGCTCGTGATCGATGCCGCCACCGGCCAGAACGGTCTGAACCAGGCGCTCGAGTTTAACGAGGCGCTGGGTCTGGACGGTATCATCATGACGAAGCTCGACGGTACGGCAAAGGGCGGCATCGCCATGGCCGTGGCCGAGAAGCTCAAGCTCCCGATTCTGCGCGTGGGCGTGGGCGAGCAGGTCGATGACCTACAGGAGTTCAATGCCAAAGATTTCTGCCGCGCCCTGGTGGGCGAGTCCAATTAAGGAGTGACTAGTGTTTGATTCTCTGAGCGATCGCCTCAATGACACATTTGACCGCCTGCGCGGCAAGGGTAAGCTGACCGAGGCCGACATCACCTCGGCCATGCGCGACATTCGCATGGCGTTGCTCGAGGCCGACGTCAACTTTAAGGTTGTCAAGGAGTTCGTCGCCAAGACCAAGGAGCGCTGCATGACCGCCGAGGTCATGGAGTCGCTGTCGCCGGCGCAAAACGTCGTCAAGATCGTGCTCGACGAGCTTACCGAGATGCTCGGCTCCACCGAGAGTAAGCTCGTTTTTAGTAACCGCATTCCTAATGTCATCATGCTCGTGGGCCTGCAGGGCTCCGGTAAGACCACGGCGGCCGTAAAGCTGGCCTACCTGCTCAAGAAGCAGGGCCGCTCGCCGCTGCTCGCCGCGTGCGACGTCTACCGTCCCGCCGCAGCCGACCAGCTAGCCACGCTTGGCGGAGAGATCGGCGTGCCGGTCTTCCGCGGCGACGGTGCACACCCGGTCGACATCGCCAAGGGCGCTATTCAGGAGGCCGTCGACCACCTGCGTGACGTGGTCATCGTCGATACCGCCGGTCGTTTGCAGATCGACGAGCAGATGATGCAGGAAGCCGTGGACATCAAGAAGGCCGTCAAGCCCGATCAGGTGCTGATGGTCGTCGATGCCATGACCGGCCAGGATATCGTCAACGTCGTCTCGACCTTCGCCGAGCGCACCGACTTTGACGGCGTGATCATCTCCAAGCTCGACGGCGATGCCCGTGGTGGCGGCGCGCTTTCCGTGCGCCAGGTGACCGGCAAGCCCATCAAGTTCGTGAGCATGGGCGAGAAGCCCGATTCGCTGGAGCCGTTCTACCCCGACCGTATGGCCAAGCGAATCTTGGGCATGGGCGACGTCGTCGGCATCATCGAGAAGGCCCAGGAGGCCGCCGATGCCGAGCAGCTCGAGGCCGCCGAGCGCATGCTGCGCGAGGGCTTTACCATGAACGACATGCTCGACCAGATGAAAGCCGTTAAGAAGATGGGCGGCATGAAGGGCATTCTCGGCATGCTCCCCGGTGGCCAGCGCGCGCTCAACCAGATGGGCGGCAACTTGGACGAGGGCATCTTCGACAAGAACGAGGCCATCATTATGTCGATGACCAAGGAGGAACGCCTGCGCCCCTCCATCATCAACGGCCAGCGTCGCGCCCGCATTGCCAAGGGCGCCGGCGTGACCCCCACCGAGGTCAACAGCCTTATGAAGCAGTGGGGCGAGATGAACAAGATGATGGGACGCATGCGCACGATGGCCAATCAGGCGCAGGCCGGCGGCAAGAAGGGCAAAAAGGGCAAGAAGGGCAAGAAGATGCGCATGCCCAATATCCCTGGCCTGGACGCTATGGGTCTGGGCAGCATGGGCGGCCTGGGTACGGGCGGTCCCAAGTCCGATATGGAGCTGCTGCGCCAGATGGAAGCGCAGATGCGTAATAAGAAATAGAGCTGTAATTCCAGCTTGATATGGCAAAGGCCACTCGGAAGCTACCGGGTGGCCTTTGTTGTTGGCTTTGATTGTTGGATTGCGTTCAGTATCGCGCCCCGAGCTCGCGGTGCCGTGCCGTTAGTGGCAGCCGCAGCCCTCGTGGCCCTCGTGCTCGTGATGGCCGTGGCAGCTGCAGGAATCGCCATGCTCGTGAGTGTGGTCGTGGCCGTGGCCATGGCAGTCGCAGGTGGCCTCGCCGGTCTGCGCGAGCGTGCCGGCAATGAGGGCCTCGACGCAAGCGTCGCAGCTGCCCTGGGCACCTGCGTATACTGTGATGCCGGCTTGGGCAAGCGCGTTGATGGCGCCACCGCCGATGCCGCCGCAGATGAGCGTGTCCACGCCACCGTTGGCGAGCAGGCCCGCAAGGGCACCGTGGCCGGTGCCGTCGGTGCCCACGACCTGCTCGTTGAGTACCTTGCCATCCTGAATGTCGTAGATCTTGAACTGCTCGCTGCGGCCAAAGTGCATAAAGATGTTGCCGTTGTCGTACGTGGTTGCCACCCTCATGGTGTCGACCTCCTTTGCTGGCCATACGGCCGTTGCCGTGGTAATGGGGGAGTACGCAATATTGCCGCCTTCGATGATGAGCGCCCGACCATTGACCAACGCGTTTGCCACCTTGCGATGCGCGCGGCTGCAAATAGCCGCCACCGTGGCGCGCGCGATACCCATCTGCTGTGCGACTGCCTCTTGGTTAAGGCCTTCCAGGTCGCACAGGCGCAGCGCCTCGAGTTCGTCGACCGTCATGTCGATGGCGTCTCCGCTGGCTAGGCCGTCAGGGGTAAAGCCGCGGTATTCGGGGATGATCCCGACGCGGCGCAGTTTTTCGCGTCTTCCTGCCATGTGCTCTCCTTATCTGACATATGCCAACAATAGAATAGCGAACGCGCAGATTTATGCAATGAATTTCTGGCATATGCCAGAAATTGTGGGCCCTTGATTCTCATCTTCATTGCAACAGCCTCAGGACTCAGCGCAACGCGTTGC
>CAJKGW010000017.1:0-24014 GCA_905199545.1 uncultured Collinsella sp. | reverse complement strand
CAACGCGTTGCGCTGAGTCCTGAGGCTGTTGCAATGAAGATGAGAATCAAGGCGCAAGAACCGTCTCGCCACGTTCTTCATTTAAACAGTATTCAAGCGCAGTGTTTAATGAGATAATTCGGTCATCTACCGAAGGCTCAAAGCGAGCTCTGACCACCCATTTCATAGCTTCATTTAAATAATGCGGTTTCCATGAGGCTCTCAATGGGGAAAGCAGCATTTGCGTAGAAGAATTTGTTGCTGATGAAATGAAGCCAGTGACAGATATAGGGCTTTTATTTGTCTTGCCATTGCCGTCGATTAGAATGCTGCCACCGAGATCAAGATTTTCAACATAGACCATTGCTGACAACTTTGGTTCAAGTAATGGTTGCCTAATGTCCCAAGACTTCATCTTGGCCTCTTTATCGGGGAAGCGTTCGGAACACCCGCAAACAATATATAGATAGACGGCGTATTCAATTCGTCTTAACGCTTCTAATTGAGCATCTGCAAACCCCTGTGCGGTTTGATAAGTCCATGCACAAACGGGGTAATCCTGATTTAGCGTGAATCCGTTAGGTACAGTAGGCGCTTCTGAAAGTGAAGATGCAAAAGTAATATCTCCGATAGAGCAATTTGATGAAACAGAAAGTCCCTTAATGCGGGTCAAAATGTAGTAAAAGTATTCAACGGAAGAGCTCTCTTCACCTTCAATCTCGATTGCATTTACTCCGCAATCTTCAACAGTTAATAAGTATTTTGCCAACTCAAAAGGATGAACGCCCTTTGTTTCAAAATTACCTATAGTTTTGCCGGCGAGAATGACATCAATTGGCGACTCGAGAGTAACGATGAAACCCGTATCAGTTTTTTTGCCTTGATAAAATGAACCATCTAACTTGAAATCATGCGGTTTTACAGGGGCCCACCGAAGAGAATAATAGTCTCTAAGCGAATGTCCTGAGTACAATCCGGTTCTAGAATTTGCGATTAATAGTTTTCCAATCTCTTGCTGGGAGGAAGCCTCTACAGCCGCACAATTAAAGGGGACCTTTCCATCGACTAGGCTTATTAGCGTAAAAGGTTCGCCGACGTCAAAGCTGTTGTCTCCCACGAGAACGTCAATTGTCGATTTATCGGTCTCCATTAAATCGGTGATAGGATTAATTGCTATTAATCTATTGTGCAAATGCGGTCCTAAGGGATCTTTCAGAAGATTAAGCACCGTAGAAGCAAATGCCAGCTTGTCTTTATCCAGTTTTCCAAATTGATTTGTCGAAGGATCGTAACCACAAATCATCATTACGTCGTTTGACTTAAATACACCAAGCCCAATTGATTGTTTCTCATCAGATAGACCCATTATCTTAAACAGATCGTAGATTCTATTTTTAAACTTTACTCTCTCGGGTTGAAACAATTGCCTCACTTGAATGAACTCCTTATGCATTTAAGGTAATCGTGCTATATATCGAAGCATATTAAACGTTGATAGAGCTTATTTACCCAAAATCCCTCTTAAACAGGTCCCTCGTAAACGCCTTGTCCGTCACGTCCGCGAGCTCGTCGCTCCAGCGGTTGGCAACGATCCCGTCGCAGCCGGCCTTAAAGACCTCCAGGTCGTGTGTGACCTCGGAGCCGAAGAACTCTGGTGCGTCCAGCGTGGGCTCGTAGACCACCACGGGCACGCCCTTGGCCTTCACGAACTTAATGACGCCCTGGATTGAGCGCACGGAAGTTGTTGGAGTTGAACTTCTAGTGGTGACGCTGGCGTGCGCTTCGGTGGCCTTTGAAGGCAGCAGCCTAATCGGCAGGGCCCTCTCTGACCATCAACGCATACTCATCAAGTCTGACATCATGAGGGAAGGAGCGGTGTGCGGCAGGGATCTCAAGGCCTATTCGCTTTTCATCAAGGACTCCACTAGGCGTCTTCGTTGACCACCGACGAGGCCGAACCAGCGGTATTCTTATGCAGTTGGCATTACGCGAGAAAGGCTAGCGTTGCGAGACTTCAACCAAACTAGGATTGTTTCCTATGGCCGCAATGACTGGGCTGTAGGAGCTTTCATGGACCGTTGTCTTCATATCCTGAAGGAGAGTCCTCACATTCAAATCGCGACGATTAACGACGCAATAGAGGCACATCAACTCAAGCTCACATTCGAAACGGTCCCCGAATTGTTCGAGAAAGCTGAAGGCATCGATGTTGCAAGTGTTGTTTCTGCGCTCTTCGCGAATGCTTGCAAGTATACGAGGGAGACGCTCGCGTCTTCGGGAATCCTTGGTATTTACGAGGAACTCGAGATACAGTACGCCACTCAGCTCTGGGTCCTGGTGCACGCCTGCGGCGCAGAGAAGATGATCTCCGGCGAGGAAATTGACGAACTTCTCTCGCGGCACATCGAATACCTAGCTCCTATCTTGGAGAACGACAAGCTCGTCAAATTATTCGATGCAGAGATAAGAAAATCACTAGTTGACAACCCGTATTATTCAGCTGAGCTGCTCATTCGCGAGTATGCGACGGAATCAAGGAGCCAGAACGCAATCTACCTCCCCAAATGCCTTTCCCAAGGCGACTTCGATTCGATAATGACCGGCTACCTCGACGACCAGCGCGCCAACCCGAATTGCATGGAGGCCCTTTTCAATTGGCCTTCCGGCGCAACAAAATGCAGGTTCTCTCCGTCGCCGGACGTCAAAGTGCGCGCAAAGCGGGCCCACGATAAAGCCATGGATGAGATATTCCGGCAAGGTACTGGATTTGAGTACGGAGCCGGGGTGCTGATCGACCCTGAACAGATTGCTTGCAAGGGCGTAAAGTTCGAAGGCCTAACCTTGACCTACAGTTTTAGCGAAACGTGGCTCGCCAAATACACCGATAATGCAAGCATCATGAACAATTGCAGATATCTACTGGACGTAGTAGACCAAAGCGGTCTCATGGCCGCACCTGCTCACTCCCACGAAGAGAGAGGTCTGCTTGCGATGCTGGGTTCCCACGTGCTGGGGGAATACCGAATGAATACGATCTCCAAGGTGCGGGAATCACTAGCCAATGTCGAAGTTGTCGCATACGCAAATTTCCTCGAAAGCCGCGGTATAAGGTTCGAAGATGCACTCGAATGGACGTACAACGTTTACTTTGCAGAGGAGTACTCAATCAGTAATTTCAGCTTGGCGCTGCCGTCAAGCGGAGCTTCGTGGCTCGACAAATGCAAGTCGATAGGGCCAGAGATCGAGCGCGCCGTTAAGTCCTATTCAATATATTCGAGGATTGGAAAAATCGACGGAGACTATTTCCCTTATGAGAGCTTTAAAACTTTTGGAACCCTCAACGCGCTCTCTGAGAAAAAGTACGCAATCGACGGAGCCTGCTTTAACAGATGGGAATTCTATCTGTTCTCCGACCAGTGCATGCTGACATACAGAAGAGGCCATAACGACCATGCTCGCTGCTTTTTCGATTTGATTTCGAATGTTATGGTCACCTTCGACGATTTTGATGCTGCATACGTCGAGGTGCTCCAGCAATTAGTCGACCGACAGCTAGTAAGTGCGTGCGAAGAAACAGGCGCTCTCTCCCCAACACCTCGATCAATTTGCCTGAAGGCCGTTTGGGATAATGGCGCAATTGCGCTTGGGGGATGCGGAGACGGTGATTTAGCGCTCATCGATGGCCTTGTCTCAGACGAAATGCTGTCGTACTGCGGCAAGCTGTTCACACCCGACGAGGCTGCATATCTCGATTACATGTTCAACGACGCCTCTTTCCCTAACTCACAGGGTCTCAGGAACAGATACGACCATGCGCATTCACCGATCGCCGACCCTGATGCGGTGAACATTCGATCCGATTACTATCGCATGCTGACCTTGCTCGTCGCGATTACACTCAAGATAAACGATGAGCTGTCGGCCGCAACGGGCCGCGGGTACCTCGAGAACTTCGTAGATTGGCCATATTACGACAAAAGCGTCTTCGAACTCGCAAAGAAGTTAATCGCAAAGAAGCATGAAGCTGTCTGTAATGCTGAGTCAGAATAGTTCCAATGACGGTAGTTCCGAACCTGCTTGATCAGAATCGGAAAGCCTTTCCGTTTCTCCATGGCGAATTCCCGTCAGGCACCTTGATAACCATTGTGATGGCCTCAGACGGCGCGACTCGGCGTCATGCAGTCGCTCTGCCGCCCCGGTATAAACGAGCAACACGAGCCCTCATGCCACACATCAGAGGAACGGAACCGGCAATCCTTGGCCTTCACGCGCATCATGACACCTTGGATGGAGCTTGCGCGGAAGTTGTCGAAGCCGGTCGTTGTCAGGCTGTACACGCCCACGTCCGATTCCATTTGCCGTCGTAGACGCGACAACAAATATTTACGCGTTCTGTTTGATTCGCTTGAACAGTTCCGTTTCCTTTAATTCAAACATGGCACATTGGCCTGTTTTGATCCGGCTCCAAAGCCAATCAAGCTCTTCTGCCGCATTTTGGCCTAGCTCGACTTCATTGTCGTCAAGATGCTTATCGGTCTCAACGCAAACATAATCTGACGCAATAGGAAAAGAGGTAATGAATGAACTAACGGGAGAGAACTCATGTGATGTATCAAAACTAGCAAGACGGCAGATGTCCGCGAGCGGAACGTTGACTCCGCCAAGTTGTCTCGCGTAGTCACCCATATCTGAAAGGTACAGACCGCCTGACGGTCTAGCCGAGTTGCTAAATGCATCAAGCATGCCAGTTATATGAATGGCAATTACTTTTTCTGAGAATAGTGCAGTGAATAAAACAGCAGTTGCCTCGTATAACGTTAACTTATCTAGCTCATCAAGAATGTCTTTGATGTTAGACAAATCAATATAGTGCAGGTTTGAGACATAATATGTTGCCTCCTTCAACTGAGGAAATGTTGACTTAATCGCATTCACCCAATTGCGGTAGAAATCCGTCTTGATGTAATGCTCAACAAAATCGCTTCCCAAACAATTATCAATAAAGTATTGTCCGAATTCGATTGTCATACAATCAGGGAATCTGTATTCGCATTCGGGATCGCTCAGTAATATGGGGAAAGGATCGACGGCAAGTCGAAAAATTGCACAGACCTTTACAGTAGTCGTGAAATAATCGGTGAAATCCTCTCGAATATGCTTCGCGCTTTCGGGAACCACCTCGTAAGGCTTGGTATAAAAGGATTCGTGGCCTTGTTTGTGAATATACTTGTTCGCCCTCTTATTGAGCTTGCTGATTAGCTCATCAATTTCGGGCATTTGTTCAAGAAGGTCTCGATATTCAATATCTTTTGAACGCAGCATTTTGGACAGTTCGCTAAATGAGGGGAACCTGTCGAGCGAGACCCATTTCTCATATTTAGCCTTGCGTTCAGATTCTTCTAGATTCGAAAACAACGTTCCGATAAGGATGACCTCTCCAGCTTGTCTAACTGAATAAAAAGCAGCGTCGAAGTAACCTTGATGAATTAGATCTAGCGAGTTTGCTAAGAGCTGACAGGATTCTAGTAAAAACTGGTTGAAAGATGGCGTAGAGACTAGACCACAAACGGAACCCGCCAATTGTCCTGCGTAGCCATAAAGATGACTGTAAGCGAGCTCATCCTCCCTTGCCACGTACCGGCGTGGATGATGTCTCCAGCTGAATATCTGACTATTTATGTATTCGTCCTTAAAGTTCACCTGAGTCAGCTTCCGAGTCTTATTCCAGCACTGGGTTCTATTCTAATTGGTAAAGTTCTTAAACTCGCAGCAATGAAAGCTGGCGGATCTTTCGCAAGTCAAGTGCTTAAGAGTTTTTGCCCATTGGGCCAACGGCATTGAGGTTTGGCGCGGCATCGACCGTCTTAAGTACCCAATTTAGGTCAGCGCCATATAGGACCTGCTAGTTGTATTTGGCGCTGAATTGCACCTCTCTTGTTTAGCTGGCATAGAGTCTTGTATGATGCGGCAAGAGTGCTTTCTCTTTCAAAGAGATCTTGCCGTTGATCGGGCTCATCTAACCTTTCGGAAGCCTGTTCAAGCGTCCATTGATATTCCTGTGCATTCTGAAGCATCTTATTAAATAGAATCTGATACTGATACATTGAAAACAAAAGGGATTGATAAGCTTCTACGAATTCGGCAATTGCCTCTCCACTCTTTCCTTTGAAGCAAAATCTCGCCTCCATGGCGAGCGATTTCATTTCATCTAGCTTTAAATGCAAATTAAGTTGAGGGTCGGCATCTAACACATGATTTATTGAGGTTGAAATTGATTGCAAGTACGTGGTGTTAGTTAGCAAAGCAAATTGCAGGTCGATATTCATTTGCGGTTCGTCGTCATGTTCCAAGTTCTTCGCGTTTTTTGCGTAAACGCTCATGAGTTTATCGACGGTTATCCAAATATTTAAACGTTAATTGAATAGAGACTGTTTATTGCTGAGACGAGCTTGGTAACAAGAAATGAACAATGCGATGATTGCCACAATCGCTGAGATGTATTCAGGTAGATTCGTTAGGTCCATTGTCTCCTCCACCACTAAAATCAATTGGCAATACTACAATTATCGTTCGGCATTCTGAATTCTCTGATTCAGTATCCATATAGTGGGACTATGCGAAAGGTTCTCCAGCAAGGAGTAATAAACGGTTAAATAGATTGCTTGCTTCAAAAGCAGCAACGGACTCTCGGATTAGAAGCCTGTACAATTAAGGACAGCATTAGCAAGCGAGATGATAAATGGCCCTATTATTTTTTGTCGTTACTCTTGTTGGCCCGATCGAGTCAGAAATGTTGGTGTAAGCGCGCTAGGGTTAACCGCCAACGTTTCCAATGCAATCGCCATTTTGGCTTTTCGAATCATTCAAATGTTGGATAAACAAATAGGTGCCAGAATATCAGCTAGCCTGATAATCTGGCACCTATATTACGATTGGACTATAGAGGACGGAGTCCATCCTCGAATAACAAAAGGTCGTCCAGAAACTTTAACGAAACTTAACTTGCAGTCTTGCAACAGGAATGTTTGGATCGAATTCAACGAGCTGGCGTAAAGAGACGTTTGAATTAAACTGCTTATCCAAACAGACGTTGGACCTTTGACTTAACACGCAACGCATTCCAAGAAGCAGAGCTCTCAATTCTTGCAATCGTTTTGTTTAAGCCGGAAGGATTTTCATTGCTATCTCCAAGCTTTGTGTTGAAAAAAGCTTTCAGCTCAGGGCGCAACCAGTGGGTGCCATCTGTTCTCACGCGGTCGCGGATGTCTCCATAGCCTATTTCAGTCACCCCACTAATAAGACCTGCTGTCATAAGCATATGCCCGTTATAGCAATGGGGGTCATGGCAGCGGCCAATCGGCTTATCCGGAAGCGGCTCGTCAGGATTCGCGAACACATTGCCGACGCTGCACCCTTTGTAGCACTGACGTGCTTCGCCGGTGGACATGTCAATGTAATACATCCAAGATCCTGCTTCACAAAACCCAGTCTGTTTAACGCCGAAAATTGTGTTCTTGAAATCGAAGAAAGAGGAATTGAACTGGTTCCAAGCGGCATAGTACTCATCGGAAGAGAGATTTGTTAGCCGATTAATCCCACTAGTGGCATCATTTCGCGCAATCGTGAGGTGTGCAAGCGCCCCAAAGTTTTCCATGCAGTATTTCTTGACCTCTGGGATAAAAGGAACAAGCTCATCAGAGGGGGTTATCTCAACATTGCACGACGCACCCGCCGCCCAGGCGGCGTTTACGTTCTCAGCGAATCGCTTGAGAAGCCCCTTCTCCTTTAGTTCTAGGTAATGTAGCGAGCATTTGAACTCCACATGCGAGAGAACGTCAGGTTCGAGATCGAGCAGAGGCTCAAGTTTCTTGGTGAGCACCATGTTCGAGACAATCTCCATGTAATGCCCTTCGAGGGCGAGAAGCTTAACGTACTGAGCGAGTTCCGGCAGCAGAAGCGTCTCCCCGTCAGCGCAGAGATTAAAATATGAAATACCCCCAAGGCGCTCTTTCCTCATGGCGTAAGCGATTTGCTCGGGTGAGTATTTCATCTCCGGAATGACGCCTTCATAACTACTTGGCCGCTGCGATAGATAACAGTAATGGCAACGTAAATTACATACAGACAACGGGATGCCAAATAAAATGACTTTCTTCATATATGATTCCAATCAATAAAAGCTATTACCGAATAAGAATGCCTTTAACGAGCGCTAGATAGGCGCATCGTTGTTCGGTCGAAAAGGTGGTACAGAACACGATCGACCAGCAAATAAAGCATGATAGCAACACGGCGATGAGCAGTCCGCACCATGTCGCGGTAGCTACCACGGTTGTTATGCTGAGAGAAACACAAATGGTGACGCCGACGCTAAGCAGAGACACAAGCGCCTCGCGATACATTGCCCACAAGGATTTGCCGATTAACTTTGCGACATAAGGTGCAATGATGATGAGATTCCTTGTAATGGAAATCAATGCGCTGACTCCTGCGATCGCATACGTTCCCAGGTTGGTGAAATTGAGAGCGAACAGGACTAGTATTAAGTTGAGAACAGCACCACACAGGAATGAGACGGAGTTTACCTTGAGCTTGTTCATCACCGTAAAGACGTTGTAAATCACCTGTAGCCCAGCCCAGGGTATGAAGTTGCAAATCGTGAGGATTGAAAGGAACGTGAGCTCCCAAGCATCAAGTGAAGGCATCCAGAGCCGGTAGAACTCCGGAGCAAGCGCACAAAAGACGCCGACAGGCACGGCGACGATGAGATTTGATAGGCGAATGTCAAGTTTCAGACGACGGTATAGACCCTCTGCCCCTTCCTTGGCATAGACGATCACAAGCTCCGGCTCGAGGTTGTTGTTGAGTGTGGTGGCGAGCGTGGTAATTGCAGTTGGCATGGTCTTTGCCACCGAGAGCACACCCATGGGGCTCGCACCCACGAA
This sequence comes from uncultured Collinsella sp., assembly GCA_905199545.1. Classification (GTDB taxonomy): domain Bacteria; phylum Actinomycetota; class Coriobacteriia; order Coriobacteriales; family Coriobacteriaceae; genus Collinsella. Next base: position 15,090 of record CAJKGW010000017.1, on the reverse strand, counting down.
CCAGTTGGCGAAAAGCAAGTCGAGCCCGGTGGTCAGGATGTTGCCGCACTGATTCACCGTGTTCCAGATGCCGGAAGACGTCAGATCACGTACGAACTTGCCTGAGAACGCTTTCGGAATGAAAGTGAGTTCGGGAACAACCCTGCGCTTGATAAAGAAGCAAACGGGCGCGCTCGCGATAGTAAGCAGCAGTGCAATAAGCGAGACATAGTACACATGTGTCGTGAAGAAACTGAACGCGAATACGAGCAGCGCCGCATTGAGCACATTGCGAAAGAGGTTAATTGCGTTCTGGATGTAGACTTTGTTGACGACAAACATAGCCGAACAGAACAGGGACACGAAAAGGTTGGCGCCAAAGTTGGCAAATACAAACGCAAAGAGCATCTCAATGTCAGCGGGGTCGGCATTGCCCATATCCACAATGGACCCAAGATTAGCAAGCAGGAAGATGGCCACTGGCAGAAAGATTAGACACAGAATCATATTGCAGACGATGAGTGTCGAATAGTAGGAGACGGAGTCCTCGACTTCGCCACGGTGGTACGCCGCCGATATGAACCTCGATCCCATAGAGTTAAATGCAATCGTCACCAATGAAGCATATGAAACAAAATTGTTTGCCAGCTGCGTGAAGCCGTTGGCAGCCTCCCCCAGCGTTGCCACCAGGTACGACGAGAGAAAGAAGCTGACAGCCATCTGCACGCCAAGGGTGATAATGGCTGACGCCACGTTGAACGCAGTGGCGAGCCTATTCGACCGCACGGCGAATCACCTCCCTCATCTTCCCGTATACAGGATCCAAGGGTGCACGGTTGTACCTGCTGGGGCCTGCGGCAAGAGCTTCCCGGGCAAGGACCGGAATCTCATCGGACGTACGGGCAAGGCGAACGTTCGGAATCCGCTCGATCCACTCGAAACCCTGCGAGACTTTGTGACTCAAATTGTCCAACGCCACGCATGGAGTGCCAGTGATAGCAGAGAAAAACATGCCATGGAGCCTGTCGGTGATGACCAGCTCGGAGGTGCAGAACTCTGCCCACTTGGCGCAAAGAACGGCATCCCTGTTCCCCTCGTAAATCCTTGTTGGCTCCGCAACGACCGTAGACGTACGACCAGCCTGAATCCCAAGTTCGACAAGGACGGAATCAATCGTTTTTACAGCCTCGTCATCGAGCGCGCGCTCTTTGTCGGCGCGCAAGCACAGCAGGGCACCCGACCGCTCAGTGGAGAATGGCGCGTCATTGATGTACGGAACGATGTCGGGCACGTAGTAGTTCGGCGTATCGGGCGTGAGCTTACCGATGGTCTCGAACGTCCTCCGGTCACGCGAGAAGTACACGAGGTTCGGGTTTGATCGGTAAACAGTGGCTGTTTCGCGCTCGCACTCTTGCCCTCGCTCGGAGTCCTCGAAGTAAGCAGTTTGGGGGAAAACCAGGACACTGCAATCTACGAAACGGCTGACGATGTCGTTTATCTTGTCATTCTCCTCGGGCCACAGAGTGCCAACGTTGCCACCTCCGTCAACGACAACGATGTCGGAGGGACGCACCATACCCTGTATACTCTCCCGCGCGAGCTCGTACTGGTAGCGCTGGATCTCGAACACGGAGAACCCGGGGAGAGCGTCGGCGAGGAAGCGCTTTTGGGCGTAGACGATTGCCTGATCGCCCAGGTTTCCATGGCTGGGAGTTGCAATCATGATTGCCGTCCTCAAGGAGGACTTCTGGTTCTGGGCGAAGCGCCGGAGCATATCTCTCGTACGCACCTCGCAAGAGATGTGGCCCTTAAGTTCGGTGAAACTCATTGTGTCCCTTCGTCAGACGGATGGCTGTTGTGTTTGTTGAAAAATGTGGGAAAACAGCGATAGGCAAGACATGAAACGCAATGCCTATCGCGGAGATCGAAATGACGCCTGCCGACCGCGAACGCACGATTCCAGTCCTCCTTGAGGTCATGCCAGCGCGACATCTCCACCTCATCAGAGATGACACAGTAGGAATCGACAAGCGCAGCCTTTACTTGGCAAAGGGACGTCCAGAACGGGTCAAAAAAGCCCTTATCAAAGAAATACCGGTTCCTGTCCAAGAAAGCCTCGACGATGTCGAGCTTCGAGCGCGCAGAGGGTCGATGCGTTATAGATGCGTTGTTCTGAACGTAATACAGTTTACTGACCGGAACGACAGCCACGCCACCGCACTGCTCAACGATGTGGTGAAGCATGAACTCGTCCTCATGAATCTTGCCAGGAGCGAAGCGTGCCCGCTTAAAGAGGTCTGCACGGTAGAGCTTCCCACAGCTAACTATGTACTCTACTGAGCTCCCATTAGGGTTGCTATAGACGCGGTCCCAGTAGCCAAGCTCGTCCAGGTGGCATGCAGGGTCGCACACCGTCTTCAAGACGTTGCCGTCGGTGTCGACGTACGTCATGCCGCCCACAGCCATGTCCATACCCTCATCCATAGCATCAACTAGAAACTCAATTTCCTCCGGCCCAAGGTAATCATCGGAATCAAGGAAATAGACATACTCGCCCGTTGCCGCGTCAAGTCCGGTATTGCGCGCCGCAGAAAGACCTTGGTTGCGTTGGTTAATCAAAACCAAGGGGCCATGGTCCCTGCGGTAATCGCGGAGCACCTGCAGCGTGTTATCCGTCGAACCGTCGTTGACAACGATGACTTCGAGGTCTCCGTACGTTTGTGCATATACGGAGTCAAGGCACTTGACAACAGTCGAGGCAACGTTGTATGCCGGCACGATAATCGAAACCGTGGTTTTACTCATGATCACCTCTTAGAACCCCTTCTAACTAACCGCTTAATCCCAGATCCGATCCTCCAAGGCAACATACTTGCGTCAAGCGCCGCATACCTGTTGTCAAGCAAAAGCCGGAGACGCAGCGCGTCCACTTTAGGAAGCGAACCGGCACCACAATGCTCCGAGGCGAGCTCCACGATATGTTCGCTCCGAGCGGAGGCATATGAACTCCGACGGGCTTTGAAGTTAAGGCTGCGGTTGTACCGCATGCCCAAAAGAGCACTTGAGGTATATGAAAGGAAGTAGCGCGCCCAGCCGCCGAGCGGCATGCTGCGCCCTTCCATGAAAGCGACAACCTCCTCTTCTACATAGCAGGCTTGAGCAAAGTAGTCGGGATTGTAGCCCGCGTTCGTAGTGGAAGCAGGATTCGGGCGATAGAAGTAAAGCGGTTCATCGATTAGCCAGTAGGACCTTGCACAGCCCATGATCTCAAGGCTCTGCAGCCTATCCTCAGCCATAAGAAGTCTGGGTCGTTTTTTATCTCCTTTGCTGTAAAGCGTTCTCCTGAATGCTTTACAGCAAAGGCTATTCAGCAAATAGCCTTTGCTGAATAAATCCCAAACCGAGTCTTCTTCAACGGGTCCATCCTCGCCGAGCGTGGAAAAATCAAACATAAGAGAGGGATTGTGCTCGGAAGATGTTGCATTAAAAAGCACAATGTCGGCGCCGGCCTCGAAAGCACGCTTGACCTTCGATAGCGCAGAGGGATCGCATAGACCGTCGTCAGCATCTACGCAGAGGACAGCCTCACCGCTTGCGGCTTCAAAAGCCGTTTGCCGCGCTGCGTAGGGCCCACCGTTGTCGGTGCGTATCAGCTTACACGACGGCAGCAGCGTGCAAATGGTCTTGTCGAGGACCAAGGGCTGCAAGGAGCCATCGTCTACGATAATCACCTCGTAATCGTGACAATCCTGTGCCGATATGGATCCAAGGCACTCGTCAATATAGCGTTGTGCGTCGTATGCCGCGATACAAATTGAGAAGAAGGGGAGGTTCATTTCGCATCCACTTCTTCCGGATTCCCGTCACAGCTGAATGACCTCTGCCGCGACCTGTATTTCCTCAGACAGCTCATCAACCAAATAAATAGATACACGTATGCGAGTTTCATGATCGCGTCAGTGAAGTAGCCACGAATGAAAAGAAGAAGGAACACTGCCAGAACGGCGGAAACCCAAGTATAAATGTTGCATTTCCCATCCTCGGCTTCATTAAGACAACTCTGACACCAGGCCAAAAGGGCACCAACTAAAAACGAACCCACGATGCCCAGCCAACCGAAGTTATAAAAGAACTCGCCGAGCATCGAGCCACCAAAGAATGCTGAACCTCTTATCATCTTTGTAAACAGGGTCGCTTCTTTAAGGAGGGGGAAACGGCTTACGAGCATGGGAACGACGGAAAGGAAACCTGCAACGTAGGTTAATCCCATGCCGTATGAAAGAATGGACGGGACGTTGGACATACTTATCACAAGAGTCGAGAATGCGCTTCCGAACTCTCCCAAACTGTCCCAGACGACATCAAAGAACGAGGCCTTCACCAAATAAGCAGTAAATGCCTCAAAAGAGAAGCCAGTTGTCCTGAGCTCACCGAAAGCGTCGACAAGGAACAGGAGGCAGACGCAAGCAACAATTAGGCCGAAAGCCCTGCCAGGTGACGGCGTATTTAAGTAGCAGAAATAAATCAAGCACCAGACCGCGAGGAAGCAAACGGAGTACTGCCTGCTTCCCGTTGTCATAAGCACAACGTTGATAGTAATAACCGCGTAAAAGAGAGTAGTTCCCTTGCGCTCTCTACCGAGGACCAACAACATCAGCAACAGGCCGGCTTCGAAGAAAAAGGAGAGCGCTTGGATAGGCGCTGGAATGACCAAGGAATAGACGCCGCGATAGGCGTCCGAAGCGGCGCCAATTATCTTGGATCCATTCACGTACAGCCAGAAGGGTAGGCCGGCGAATATGAGACATTTTGCAAGCGACTTTTGCTCGACAAAATGCCCGATAGCAGCGCTAACAGGAACGTCAATCGGCATCTTTTGAAGCAACAGCGCTCCTGCGGCGACGAGCGTCTGTGAGTACAGATAGAAGCGGAACGCACTTTCAATTGTTGACGGCGATCCATACCACCGGAAGTCAAGGTTCAGGACGTCATCGGTCCCATAACCCGCAGCGATACAGGCGATTTGCCCGCAGTTGAAGATCCAGTTGGCAACCAGGAAGAGTATGACGAAAGGCTGTCGGCTCGGGGACATGAGCGCCACGGCGACGAATAGTGCCAGCTGCGCCAGCGAGACGAAGCACATAAGGCCGTAGTCGTCAAAGTGAGGAACACAAACTATGCCGAGCGCCTGGAGCACCATGATTGCTATGCAGAGCACCTTGTAAACAGTTATATCGGGCTTCGCATTCCTCGAAAGAAGCATGCTCATGCAGACACCCCACTCAGATATAACCTCTCAAACTCCTGGGCGGCGGTGGCGATATCGTAACCAGCGGCACGAAGAGCCGAAGTGCCGTTGTGCCGACCGCCATCCGCTGCGGCTCGGATCGCATTACCCCATGAACTCGCGCTTTCATCCAGATTGAGGAACGCGGTGTGCCCGCAGATATCTGCCATGTGGCTGATGCCCGCGGAAAGGACCATGGGGAGCCCGCTCGCTTGTGCCTCCACACACGAAACGGGCAGTCCCTCGAAGAGCGACGGCATACAAAATACGTCCATCGCGGAGTAGTGCGAGGCAGTGTCATCCTGTATGCCAGCGAAGTGCACGTACTGAGAAATGCCCAGAGAATCCGCCTTGCTCGAAACTTTATCGCGAAGAGGGCCATCGCCCAAGAGGAGCGCCTCGGCTCGCACTCCTTCGGAACGGAGCCTGGACACCACTTCCACGAGAAACACCTGATTCTTCTCGGAGACGAAGCGCCCGACATGGCCGACGACCAAGGCGTCGTGATCGATCCCATAGCGCTCGCGTACATTGACTCGCGCCGGGGGATTGAATACAAACGCGCTAAGGTCTATGGCGTTCGGGCGGACGACGCACGCGTCAAACGCCTTGGGACAACGCCCGTACAAGTACGTCGCCGCCACGTCGGAACAAGCGACGAACGTGTTCGCGAAGGCAGCGAGGCGCGACGCATTGAAAGCGTCAGTCAGGTCCTTCACCGGGTTGCTTGCCCAGCCCTTCTGGGAGTTGTGCGAATGCAGGATGCGAATGGGCACGCCAGCGTGCTTTGCAGCGCGCATGAGCCCGAAAAACCCGTCGCAACCCGATCGATGCTCGTGAACCGCGCAGAACTCAGGGTGCTCGGCGAAGAAAGATCGATAGAACCTACTTGACCTTACAGGGTGTCTGTCAGGGTCAACGTATCTGAAGATATGCCCTCCCATTGCCTCGATCTCCTTGTCGAACACACACTCGTAGGGCACGCGGTACATGAAATCGAACTGAACTTTGTCCTTATCGATGGCCCGATACAGGTTCATAAGGAAGTGCTCGATACCGCCATGTCCCATAGAGGGCACGACCTGCAGCACGCGTATGGGTTTCCCGTTCATCATTAAGCCGCCTTACTCAATCGTGTAGTCATGCTTGTCCTTATGCCGCCTGTAGTACTCCTCCAGCGTACAAAGCTGGCGAGCAGGTGCGCCCACCCAGACAGTTTTCGGAGGAACCTTACCCTTCACCACCGAGCCGGCGCCGATAATTACGTCGTCGCCGATTTCGGTCCCGGGAAGAAGAATGGCTCGCGCCCCGACAAAAACATTGCTACCAATGGAGATAGGTTTGAGGAACTTATACTTAGCGTTCTCGGAGTTTTCTTCGAATGCATTAATCGCGTTACGAATGGAATAGTCATGCGTGAGTAGAATGACGTCGCGCGAAAGAGTGACGGCCCTGCCGATCTTAATGAGCGAGTACCGCTCGCTGCTGTCGAACCATACTGACTTGTGAATGAAGCCGTGTTTGTCGTAATCGGCGATGTCCATACCGCACTTCTGGAGATACTTGATGTACTTATACATGTAGCGGTCGGTGAAGAACGGTGCCTCTAGGAACAGGATGTTCCTGTGGAGTACGCGCGCTATCGACCAAAGGGGGTTCTGCACCATAGCGACAGCCTTTCTTGCAGTATTCGGATGGCATCCTCATACCCGTCAACGACGCGGGAGCCCTCACGCTTCACGGTCTCAGAACATCCCCCCGTGTCATAGGTCACCACAGACGTACCGCAGGCCTCAGCCTCCAGATTGACCGTAGGGAAGTTATCCTCTGTCGTAGGGTTAAAAAACACGTCAGCGGTTGAGTAGATGCCCGCGAGCTCCTCACGAGATTCTGTGCGAGTGAGACCCACGATTCCCTTGGGCAGCTCTTCGACCTGTTTCTCAGAAAGCCCCACGAGCACGATGACGTACTTGTCAGAATCTAGCTGACCCGCCAGCCGCACGAAGTCAGAAAGCCCCTTACGTTCGGTCCATGGGCTCGCTACGCCTAAAATCATGAATCGATCGCCTATGCCGTAACGCTCTCGGAAGTCGCTCGGGATGGGCTTAAACACGTCGGTGTCGATGGTGTTATGGCGAACCTCCACGGGGAAATCTTTGAGAAAGCTCTCCCCCACAAGATCGGCGAGCCACTGCGACGGTGTTATCAGCTTCATGCGCTCGGCGGGGACCAGATTGAAGAGATGGTTCTTCTCCTCATAGTTCCACGAACAAGAGGATTTTGAAAAGGTTTTGGGATAGGTATTGAGTTGCGAGCAAGGCCTCGAGTACGCGCAGTGTTCCTTCCACTGCGCACACTTTGCATACGTGAAGTACGCGCAGTGTCCCGTGAACGACCAGCAGTCGTGTAGGGTCCATTCGACTTTACAATTATGATTCGCGAGCCAATTAAAAAGCATCTCGATGTTGACGTAATAGCCATGCAGATTATGAAGATGGACCACGTCAGGCTTTATCTCATCAAGTCGAGCAAGAAGACGTTTCGTAGCGTTTTTGCTATGAAAACCTGCTTTACCATCTATGCGTGTCTGAAGCACGTCGAGCTTAACCTCTGCATCGGAGGCAAACTTCATTTCGTTCGACTTTTCCGCCTCACGGCCTCGACCCCAGAACGCATATGATTCTTTGCCGGCCGAGAGAAGCTCACGATGTTCTTTCATCATAATGCCGCCGGTCGAGCCGTTCGGCACGGTATTTATGTGAGCATAAACCGTCACTAGAGGCTCTTCCTCCACACCATCTTGTCCACAATGCCGGTGTAACTCTGGATGATCTTGACGACCTTGGTAGAGACGGTCTCGTCGGCATAGTCGGGCACTGGCGCTTCGGGCAGCGACCCCTCGGCGTCGAGCTCGACAGCGGTGTGGACCGCCTGCAGCAGGCCCATCTCGGAGATGCCGGCGAGCGTGAAGCACGCCTTGTCCAGGGCCTCGGGACGCTCGGTGGAGGTGCGGATGCACACCGCCGGGAACGGGCGGCCGACGCTCGCGAAGAAGCTGGACTCCTCGGGTAGGGTGCCGGAGTCCGACACCACCGCGAAGGCGTTCATCTGCAGGCAGTTGTAATCGTGGAAGCCCATGGGCTCGTGCATGCGAACCCTCGGGTCGAGCTTGAAGCCCGTGGCCTCCAGGCGCTTGCGGGAGCGCGGGTGGCAGGAGTACAGGATCGGCATGTCGTACTTCTCGGCCAGGGCGTTGATCGCGGTGAACAGGCTCGTGAAGTTTGCCTCGGTGTCGATGTTCTCCTCACGGTGGGCGGAGAGGAGCATGTAGCGCTTGGGCTCAAGGCCGAGCTCGGAGAGGATATTCGAGGCCTCGATCTTGTCCAGGTTGGCGCGCAGGACCTCGGCCATGGGCGAGCCCGTGACGTAGGTGCGCTCCGGGGCGCAGCCGGTGTCCTTGAGGTAGCGGCGCGCGTGCTCGGAGTAGGCCAGGTTGACGTCGGAGATCACGTCGACGATGCGGCGGTTGGTCTCCTCGGGCAGGCACTCGTCCTTGCAGCGGTTGCCCGCCTCCATGTGGAAGATGGGGATGTGCAGGCGCTTGGCCGCGATGGCGGACAGGCAGCTGTTGGTGTCGCCCAAGATCAGCAGGGCGTCAGGCTGAACCTGGGCCATGAGCTTGTAGGAGGCTGCGATGATGTTGCCGACGGTTTCGCCCAGGTCGGCGCCCACGGCGTCCAGGTAGACGTCCGGGTCGTCCAGCGACAGGTCGCGGAAGAAGATTCCGTTAAGCGTGTAGTCGTAGTTCTGTCCGGTGTGCGCCAGCAGACAGTCGAAGTGGCGTCGGCACTTCTTGATGACCTCGGACAGGCGGATGACCTCAGGTCGCGTGCCCACGATGATGAGCAGCTTCAGGCGACCGTCGTCCTTGAATGCGATATCGGAACAGTCCTTGCCCATGCGGCTAGACCTCCTCGTAGTAGGTGTCGGGGTTCTCGGGGTCGAAGGGCTCGTTGGCCCACATGACCGTGACGAGGTCCTCGGTGTCGGACAGGTTGGTGATGGAGTGCGTGTAGCCGGGGATCATCTCCACAGCGCGCATGTCGGAACCCGAGACGACGTACTCGTCGACGGGGAACGGATTGCCCTCCGTGTCCTCCCCCACCTTTCTCAACTTGATACTCGCGGTGCCGGAGACCACCAGGAACCTCTCCCACTTGCTCATGTGCCAGTGGTTGCCCTTGGTTATCCCGGGCTTGCTCACGTTGATCGAGACCTGACCGCGCTCCGGAGTGCGTAGGAACTCCGTGAACGAGCCGCGCGCGTCCGTGTTGGGCCTGAGGCCGTAGGCGAAGCGGCCCGGCTCGTAGTAGGAAAGGAACGTGCTCCAGAGCTTCTTGGAGAAGGAGCCCTCCGAAAGGTCGGGCACCGAGAGGGTCTCGCGGCTGTCTCGGAAGCAGCCAAGCAGGTAGACGATCTCGCCCAGGGACTTCACGTCGGTCCCGGGAACGTAGCAGAACCCGTCGCCCTCGACGCGCTCGAGCCCCTCGTAGCCGCAGCGGTGCTCCTGCCCCAGTAGCGCCCCCAGCAGCTCGCTGATGAGGTCGTCGATGTAGAGGAGCTCCAGCTCCACGTTGGGGTCGTTCACGGTGTAGGGGCGCCCGTTGGCGATGGCGTCGCAGAAGGTGGCGACGGCGGAGTTGTAGCGCGGGCGGCACCACTTGCCGTAGAGATTCGGGAAGCGGTAGATGAGCACCGGCGCCCCCGTGCGCTCGGAGTACTCCCGGAACAGGTCCTCCCCCGCGAGCTTGGACTCGCCGTAGACAGAGCCCTCGAAGCGGCCGGAGAGGCTCGCCTGCGCGGAGCTGGAGAGCATGACGGGGCACGTGTTGCCGTGGCGCTCCAGGGTGTCCAGCAGCGTGGAGGCGAACCCGAAGTTGCCCTCCATGAACTCGGACTGGTCCTTGGGGCGGTTGACGCCGGCCAGGTTGAAGACGAAGTCGGCGCGGGAGCAGTAGCCGTCCAGCTCCTCGGGGGCCGAGTCGACGTCGTACTCCATGACCTCGAGAGGAAGAAGTTGCTGGTATTTGGCGCGGCGGTCCTTGCCGTCCCTTATGTTCTTCAGCGCGCAGCAGAGGTTCCTGCCGACGAAACCCCTGGCGCCGGTGACGAGGACGCGCACCCTACTGCACCGCCTCGTGCTCGCGACCCTCGAGCGCCAGCTGCACATACTCGGCGGTCTTGATCTTGGCGATGGTGCCCTCAACGTCGAGCCTCTCGGTGTTGTGGGAGGTGTAGGACTCGTCGGCCTGGGTCTCCACCTCGCCGTCGACGACGAACTTGTCGTAGTTGAGGTCGCGCGAGTCGCAGGCAACGCGGTAGTAGCCTCCCATGTCCTCGGCGCGCAGTCGCTCCTCGCGGGTCATGAGGGTCTCGAACAGCTTCTCGCCGTGGCGGGTGCCGATCACCTGGGTGCCCACGCGGCCGAAGACCTCCTGGACGGCCTCGGCGAGGTCGCCGATCGTGGAGGCCGGCGCCTTCTGGATGAACAGGTCGCCGGGCTTGGCGTGCTCGAAGGCGAACTGCACCAGGTCCACCGCCTCGTCCAGGTTCATGAGGAAGCGGGTCATGTTGGGGTCGGTGACCGTGAGCGGCTCGCCCTTGCGGATGCGGTCGATGAACAGCGGGATGACCGAGCCGCGCGAGCACATGACGTTGCCGTAGCGGGTGCAGCAGATGGTGGTGCGGCCGGCGCCGTTGCGGGCGTTGGCGTAGATGATGGACTCCATCATGGCCTTGGACTTGCCCATGGCGTTGATGGGGTATGCCGCCTTGTCGGTGGACAGGCACACGACGCGGTCGACGCCCTCGTCGATGGCGGCGTGCAGGACGTTGTCCGTGCCGATGACGTTGGTGCGCACGGCCTCCATGGGGAAGAACTCGCAGGAGGGCACCTGCTTCAGGGCGGCGGCGTGGAAGATGTAGTCCACGCCGTGCATGGCGTCGCGGACCGACTGGGCATTGCGGACGTCGCCGATGAAGAAGCGCACCTTGGAGGCGAGCTCGGGCGACTTCTCCTGCAGGCGGTGGCGCATGTCGTCCTGCTTCTTCTCGTCGCGGGAGAAGATGCGGATCTCGGCCAGGTCGGTGTCCATGAAGTGCTTGAGCACGGTGTTGCCGAACGAGCCGGTGCCGCCCGTGATCATCAGGGTCTTGTCTTTAAATGCGTTGGTGTTAACCATTATTATTCTCCCCAGCAAGTTCCTTAAGAATTGATTCCAATTTGTCGAAAAACATCTCTTTGGAGAAATGGGATTCGTAATACGAGCGGGCGTTTTTGCCCATTAGTTCTATGTCGTCGCGTTCAACAAATTCATCGCAGATACGTGCCAAACCTTTGGCATCCTCAATAGCGCAACAAAGGCCGCAATGCGCTTCGTCGATTACACGCTGAGTTTCACCGGAGAGTGCAGCTAAGACAGGCTTACCAGCCGCAAGATATGTCGTAACTTTTCTGGGCAACGTATACGTTGCCATGGGGCTATCCTCAAACGTAACCAGCATGGCTGAGGAAGCTGCATAGTACCGAGGCATTTCCTCTATAGGTTTACGCCCATGAAAGACAACATTCTTAGCCTTTAACGTCTCGGCGAGTCGTTTGCAATCCTCGAGCCTAGAACCCGACCCAACGACATGGACTACAATTCGATCGTTGTTACAGAGACTGGCAGCACGGACAATAGTTGCGACAGACTGAGCCTGTCCAACGTTACCCGCAAAAGTTAGATTTACCTTTGTCGGGTCATATCCATCGCATCCACCAGAAGTCCCTATCGTCCCAAAAATATCGTCTGCATATTGAGGAAGGTAGGCAGACGGCTCTCTATTCAAGGAAAGACTGCCTGAGAAATACTCATCAAACAACGGCGAAGTAACAGCGATCCTGTCAGCCCGACTATAAATTCGTCTACTTACAGAAGACATCCATTTATAAGGAAGAGACTCCTGGCTAAAACCGCCCGCAGTTAAACTGATAGGCCAAAGATCAAAGCAATATAGAAGCATCTTCTTGTGATGCTTCTTGGCATAAACCAAACCTGGATCAACTTGCATAACAGGTGAAAACTGGTATCCAAGAACGACATCAAACTCATCTTTAATATCTCGTGCAAGCTTATCTGCGTTGTACCAAAAGGAAAGATAGTTTTTAACCCTGTTTGCGGCACCCGTTTTTCGAGGTGCTAAATTTGCACGCAGAATAGTTACGCCGTTATGCTTTTGAACCCGATTTTTGCCATTTCTATACTCATCAGGAATATCGGAATTGAGCATTCCCGTATTAGGCAGACCGGTCAATACGGTCACCGAATGGCCGCGCTTAACAAGCTCTTCGCATACGTCAGAGGTGTTAAAGGGCTCAGGCCAATAATGTTGGCAGACAACGAGAGTATTCACTATCTCGCACCGTCTCCCGTGCTCACAACGCCAAGCGTCTTAAGCATGATTACAACATCCGTCTTGATGTTTCTTGTTTTGATGTACTGGAGGTCAAACATGACCTTCTCGCTCGGAAGCAAGTCATAACCACCTGTCACTTGGGCAAGGCCTGAAATGCCAGGACGGACCATGGTGCGATAATGCCAACCATGAATACGCTTCTCAAATTCCTCGCAGAACGCAGGACGCTCGGGGCGTGGACCAATTAGGCTCATATCGCCTTTGAAGACGTTCCAAAATTGCGGGATCTCATCCAGGCGCGTCTTACGCATAATCTTGCCAAACGGCGTTACACGCGGATCCTCGTCCTGAGCCCACTGAGCACCACGAGATTCGGCATCGGTATACATGCTGCGGAACTTATAGATATTAAAGACCTTGCCATCTTTGCCAACACGGCGCTGGGCATAAATGACAGGACCTTCGGACTCAGTCTTAATCTTGATGGCAATGACAACCATCGGGATGGCGAGAATAACGAGCGCGCAACCGCAGGAGATAACATCGAAAGAGCGCTTGATAAAGCGGTAGAAGAACCCACCGTTTACGACGGGCTCTTCTAGTTCAATGATGTCGTCACCGGGCAACAACTTTTCCAGCACGTCGGCCGGGATACCGTTCTCCGACAGCTTAGGCTCATGCTTTCCAACGTTGTTAAGTTGTGCAGCCTCTATCCTGTCCTCAAGCGTAACAGCAAGCGTTGCCGCATCCCCCATTTGATTGTTTTGCACGTTCTCTTCCAACATTATGTCCCCGCCCCCGAGGGTCCTCCTTGTTCCGTTATGCAGTCGTCTGCAACTAGGCGATCGCCTTTTTAAGGTTTCGCATTACGCGCTGCTCGGCCGAAAGTACGGCAAGGCCAACGCGCGTAGTAACGCGACGGCCGCATAGATCGAGCTCCAAATAGGCAGTGCTCTTGCGTCTGTTAATGGTTTTGATAAGGCCTTCGTGGCCCAGCAGCGGGCCTGCCGTCACTACGACCTGGTCGCCGTCTTTTAGGGCTTCGCTCATGGGCACTACGCGGTCTCCCTTATGCGTAAAGCCGCCAATAAGCTGGACCTCTTCTTTTGCCAGCGGCACAAACTGTCCGTCCTGGGATAACACCCGGGCAAAGTCGTCCATGCGTAGCAGATACTGTTGTACGGTTCGGGGATCTGCCGTATCGCAGATAAGATAACCGGGAAAGAGCGGTTTGGTTGTATTGACCCATTCGCCGTGTACTTTGATCTCGGTTTGAAATTGGGGATAAAAGAGCTCTTGCATGGCACTCGCCCGCACCACGCGCTCGATGCGCTCGCGCATTATGTCTTCGCGACCATTAGTGACCTGGATCACATACCACACGAGCACCACCCCCTTGCTGTCTTACGTGTGGCTCACGGGGTTTGGGTATGGCTTCGCCAGGGCGCTTGTGCGCGAAGGCGCTCCATATTCAAACCCTGAGCCCAGTTAGACAAGCACGTGGCTCTGCCCCACCGTGAACGGTATGTATAAGCGCAGTTGCTAGAGACGCGGACGTGTATCGCAAAATGACCGCGTCCCTAGCTGACTGCGTGCGATCCAGTCAAGCGGGTACAAAACTGGACCGCACGCAAACAGCTGCAGGACTGCTACGTTTTGGCATACGAACTACCAAATTTGCATCTCATAAATAAATCAACGCAAATAAAAAGAGCCGCATGACTTCTTTATTGGAGCTCGTGGTGTTTCTAACACCGCCGTTACGGCCGGATGTTGATCGACCCTGCGCTATGTGGCCCCTTGGAGCCGCGAGCACAGTTGAACTCATGTATCGTTAGGTATCCTAGCACAAGCTGATAGCGAAATTGATTTGGGTTGCATCGGACAACATATCGTTCATTTGGCGTGCTTAAGGGAGTTGTTTTGGGATGTTGTTCACGTTGATGCAGGTTATTGGGATGCTAACGGTGATTAGGGGCGTTCCTGAAGCCCAAATGGAACGGCGATCTACACTGATAATCACGTTTGGCTAACAAACTATATACAGAGATGGGAAATAAATTGTGCAACTTTTTGTTGGTGTGGATTGGGTTTGTGGCGCGAGGTATTTTGGCATAAAAAAAGGCCTTGGGAATTCCGAAGGCCTTTGCATTCACGATGGTGGAGACGAGGGGGATCGAACCCCTGACCTCTTGACTGCCAGTCAAGCGCTCTCCCAGCTGAGCTACGCCCCCGTGACGAGGAGATACTATAGGGGAAGTTGACTCGACGTGCAAGGACTTTTTTGGGTGAGACTTTAAATGCCGATTGAGCCTTGATTCTCATCTTCATTGCAACAGCCTCAGGACTCAGCGCAACGCGTTGCG
>CAJKGW010000016.1:0-31963 GCA_905199545.1 uncultured Collinsella sp. | reverse complement strand
AGAGCAGGGGACTCTTAATCCCAAGGTCCAGGGTTCGACCCCCTGACGGCCCACCCAAAGTATGTTAAAGCGACTGGCTTAGGCTGGTCGCTTTTTTGTTGACCTCGCATGGGGTCGAACCCGTCGGGGCGCGAAGCTGAGGAAATGCGTAAGCATTTACCAGCGCAGCGCGCAAGGCGCAAAGCGCCGAAGCGGCCGCCTGCAAAGCAGGCTGACCCCCTGACGGCCCACCAAAGCATGTTAAGACGGTCAGCGATAGTTGACCGTCTTTTTTGTTGACCTTTCATGGGGTCGAACCCGAAAGGGCACGGCCGCTTTCACAGATCGAGTCTACCCTGGGGATCGGTAAAACCGTCAGTACCTTCCTTGAGTTTCTTCTCGTCTGCCTTCACGCGACGCTCGAGCTTTTTTGTATCTTCGGCAGGCGGTAGGTTCTCAGGTACAATTCCGCGGTCGATGAGGCTGCCACGCACGCTTGTGTTGTTCTCGACGTGCTCTTGCTTGATCTGGTCCAGACCGTACAGGTCGTGTTCCTCGGCGTTGAAGGCCGTCATCGAGTTCGTAAGGTCCTTTGCTTTGATGAGAACATCGGCTAGCCCGTCCGCCAATGCCGAGCTCTTGGATACGCCGAGCTGTTGCTTCATTTCCGCCGTGCTTCTGCCGCCGAATAACGCTTCATCGCCCTTCGACTTGATGATTGCGAATCCTTTGGAGTCCACGCCGCGTTTGAACGCAATACCCGAGAGCTGTTTCTCTGAATCAGATAGCGAGTGGCGCGCCTGCAAGCGCTGAATCTCTGCGAAGCGCTGCTCTATGAGCTCTTGGCGGCGCGTCTGCACGGCGAAGTACGCCTGTGCGAGCGCGATTTCTTGCTTGTTTGAATCTCCGTTCTGGGCGATTAAATAGCATGCATAGCGCGTAAGTTTGTAGTCTTTAACCGCGCGAGCGGCGACACCGGCAGTTACCATTTTCGTGGTGTCACGAAAATGGGAATCAACTGGAGTTTTGTTTGTTTCGCACGAGACTTTTGCCCTCTTAACAACTTCGGCAAAGTTCTCCCATCGAGTGTACCCCATGGGTTCCATTAAATCGCGTGCGAGCCAATACTCAACGCCGTCTTCCACATTGGCGTAGCTATCAAGTTCGACACGCCACTTCTCGATATCTCTACTGTCCATATCTCCTCCTCGCTGATCTATTGTCTATGCGCGCTTTGCCCGCTCTGTACTCAGAATAAGGATACGCTGCCGTGCGGACACGAATGGGCCCCGTGCCACTTCGAGGTCACGGGGCCCATGGATATCGATTAGTTGTGCTCTGCTCTAGATAGGTGTCCAGTTTAATTCGATCGATAGTGCGAACCCAGGCTTTCGGTCCGCTTGCGCATGGCTTTGACCATCTCCGTTGCCAGCTGATTCTGCGATTGCAGGCGGGCGAGGGCTGCGATCTCGCTGTCATTGGCATGCGGCTTGCTCAGCGCAGTTGCCTCGTCTTTCAGGCTTTCAAGCTGTTGCAGGGCCTTGGATAGACCTGCTTCGGTCCTGTTGATCATGCAATAGGTGCTCATCGTGTGCTTAAGGCTGTGTGTCAGGCGTTCGGCATCTGTTGTGGCAATGCCATACTGAGGGAGGGCGATATCCATCGGAGCGGCCGCCTCGGGAGCGTCCAGCGCTGCTCGAGCTGCCGATGCGCCCGCGATGCGCCCGAATACGATGCCATTGGCACTCGACAAGCCGCCGATGCGGTCGGCGCCGTGCATGCCGCCTGTTGCCTCACCGCAGGCGTAGAGGCCCTCAACGCCCGTGTACGCGGTCTTGTCGATTTTGATACCGCCGTTGGCGGCGTGGGCATACATCGCCACGCGCATCTCGTCGGTCGGCGCGATGCCGTGCTCGTCTTGTAGCCAGGTGGCAAAGGTCTGCACAAACTCGGGGACGTCCTCGCGGGGGAAGTCGTAGTGGAGCGCCAGGTCTTCGGCTCCCGCTTGGTCGATGGCTAGGTCGATAGCGCGAGAATCCAGACGCGAAGTGAAGGGACCATATCCGGAGCGTTGCTCGAGCAGATCGTTTAGCTTGCCGTCGGCAATATCGACCGACTGGTCGAACTTGACGTAGCGCCAGGTCTTCTCGTTAAATACAAGGTTTCGCTTGGGCTCGATGAAGCCGGGCATCATCTGCATGAACTCTATATTAGTAAGTGTTGCGCCGTGCGCCAGCGCGATGGCCTGCGAGGAGCTGAGCACATCAGCCGACGTAAGGCTGCGCTCGAACAGGCCGCTTGTGCCACCGGCTGCGATGATCGTGGCCTTGGCAGCAAAGGGCACGATTTGATTTTCGGTGAGGTCGTAGAGCACGGTTCCGGTTATTCTGCCGTTCGTGTCCTCAACAAGGTCGATAAGCTCATGGCGGGGGAGCAGGCGAATGCCGAGCGACTCGATCCGGGCTGTCAGAGCGTCCTCAAGGGGTTTGCGGGTGAGGCCGCGCCACATGCGCGTCTTGTGGTCAAAGCAGGGGATAAACTGCTTTTGCTGGGCGCTCTCGGCGCTTTGCGGACGCTGGAGCTCAACGCCCAGGTCTTGCTCGAGCCATTCAATTGCCTGGGGAATGCCGTGGACAAACGTCTGGACAAGCTCGGGGTCGGCGACGCCGCCACCAACGGTCTGGATGGTATCGATGAGGTCTTGTTCGTCGTCTTCGTTAACGGGTCCGATAAGCCCCAGGCCCCAGGTTCCGGGGAAGAAGCTCGATCCACTCATAGTCTTGCCGGCGCTTGCCACAGCGACGGTTGCGCCCGTGCGTGCCGCTTCGATGGCGGCGCAAAGGCCCGCAATGCCAGATCCAATTACCAGTACATCAGTCGATTCCATCGGATTCCTTTCTCGTCCGGCGCATTGTCGCATGGGTGATCGGCAATGGGGCCGCAAAGACTCGGCAAATCGGTAAAGGGCAAATATGGCAGGTGGGCGTCATGGACGTTCTGACGCTCCGTCTCATCACATCTCGTATTTCGCCCCAACTGATATATCGGCATTAGCTGCCCTGCGACAGCGTAAACAAAAAGAGCCGCTACCTCGAAAGGTAGCGGCTCCAAAGCTCAACTATGTGAGCATCGCGCGGGCGCGACTAGGCCTTGAGGGCCTCCTCGACGGCGACAGCGCAGGCGACGGTGGCACCGACCATGGGGTTATTGCCCATGCCGATGAGACCCATCATGTCGACGTGCGCAGGCACGGAGGAAGAACCGGCGAACTGGGCGTCGGAGTGCATGCGGCCCATGGTGTCGGTCATGCCGTAAGAGGCAGGGCCGGCGCCCATGTTGTCCGGGTGCAGGGTACGGCCAGTGCCGCCACCAGAAGCGACGGAGAAGTACTTCTTGCCAGCCTCGAGGCGCTCCTTCTTGTAGGTGCCAGCGACGGGGTGCTGGAAGCGCGTGGGGTTGGTGGAGTTACCGGTGATCGAGATGTCAACGTTCTCGTGCCACATGATGGCAACGCCCTCGCGGACGTCGTCGGAACCGTAGCAGTTAACGGCAGCGCGGGGACCATCGGAGTAGGGGATGGTCTCGACGACCTTGAGCTCGCCCGTGTAGTAGTCGAACTGGGTCTTCACGTAGGTGAAGCCGTTGATGCGGGCGATGATCTGAGCGGCGTCCTTGCCCAGACCGTTGAGGATAACGCGCAGCGGCTTCTTGCGAGCCTTGTTGGCGTTCAGAGCCAGGCCGATAGCGCCCTCAGCGGCAGCGAAGGACTCGTGGCCAGCCAGGAAGGCGAAACACTCGGTGTCGTCGGAGAGCAGCATAGCGCCCAGGTTGCCGTGGCCCAGACCGACCTTGCGGTCCTCGGCGACGGAGCCGGGAACGGTGAAGGCCTGGATGCCCTCGCCGATGATGGCGGCAGCCTCAGAAGCGGTCTTGGCGCCACGCTTGACAGCGAGAGCGCAACCGAGGGTGTAGGCCCACTCGGCGTTCTGGAAGGCGATGGACTGGGTGTTGTTGACGATCTCACGCGGGTTGAAGCCCTTGTCGGTGCAGATCTGCAGAGCTTCCTCGAGGGAGGCGATGCCGTTGTCGGCGAGGCACTTGTTGATCTTGTCAGCGCGGCGCTCGTAACCTTCGAACGTAACAGTCATAGTTATTTCCCTCCCTTTCTACTCGTGAACCGGGAACACGCTGGCGACGGAGTGAGTCTCCTCGTCGGTGCGCGGGTCGATGTACTTGGCAGCGTTCTCCCACTGACCATAGTGGCCCATAGCGCCAGCGATGGCCTCCTCGGGGGTCTTGCCGGCCTTGACGGCGTCGGTGAACTTGCCGAGGTTCAGGAACTCGAACGCGATGATCTCGTTCTTGTCGTTGAGAGCCATGCGGGTGACGTAGCCCTGAGCGAGCTCGAGGTAACGAGCGCCCTTGGCCTTGGTGCCGAACATGGTGCCGACCTGAGAGCGAAGGCCCTTGCCGAGGTCGTCGAGGGAGGCGCCCACGGGCAGGCCGCCCTCGGAGAACGCGGTCTGGCTGCGGCCGTAAACGATCTGCAGGAAGATCTCGCGCATAGCAACGTTGATGGCGTCGCAGACGAGGTCGGTGTTGAGGGCCTCGAGGATGGTCTTACCGGGAAGGATCTCGGAAGCCATGGCGGCAGAGTGGGTCATGCCCGAGCAACCGATGGTCTCAACGAGGGCCTCCTCGATGATGCCGTCCTTGACGTTCAGCGTGAGCTTGCAGGCGCCCTGCTGAGGTGCGCACCAACCCACACCGTGCGTAAGACCGGAGATGTCGGAAATCTCCTTAGCCTGGACCCACTTGCCCTCCTCGGGGATGGGTGCGGGGCCGTGGTATGCACCCTTGGCAACGGGGCACATGTTCTCCACTTCCTGTGAGTACTGCATGCCTCTCCTCTCTATCGTGTTGGCGTCCCGTCTGGGGGTCGTGGCTGGCGATTGCCGGGCGACCCTTCGAAAGGGACATGACATGCAGCCCCTATAATACCGCGAAATGCACGGAATATTCGGCGAACGGCTCAGTTTTCGTAGCGAGAAGTCCGGAAGTTTTAATTGAAACGGTTTAACTATATGTTCTGTGGTCGCGAATTTCCGTAGAAGGGGTTCGTCTTGGGCAAGCTTTTGGTCAGCTCTTGTATGCGTTGCGGGGTCTGACCTGTTGCAACGGTGCCGTTCGCCGCCCGTTTACTGCCTTTGGCCGCGCGAGTGTATTGTTTTGCGTGAATGTTTTGATGGCACGCTTCAATCGTGCTGTATTGGATGGCAATCAGATCCCGGCGAAGGGAGCGCCATGCAGCGCGTTTGGAGAACGGTTACCGGCTTTTACCATGTCTGTGCCCGCGGTGTGGGCAAGCAGCTCATCTTTGAGGGCGATGAAGACCGGTGGGAGTTTTTGGAGCTGATGCGTGATTGCTGCCGCGAGGCGGGCGTGACGGTTGTAGCCTGGTGCCTTATGGGCAATCACGTGCATTTGGTGCTTGCAGATTACGAGGACGCGATGAGCGCGGCGATGCACCGGCTGCTTTTGACGTACGCGCGGCGGTTCAATAAACGCACGGGGCGCACGGGGCATCTGTTCCAGAACCGTTTTGACCGGCGCTCGCTCGATACCGACTGGCAGGTGATGGAGGCTATTCGCTCCGTACACGCCGATCCACAGGAGGCGGGCGTTGGCCTAATCGAGCGTTATCCCTGGAGCAGCTTTGCGGAGCATCTGCGCGCTTACGACAGTGATGCGGCAGATGCCACGAGGGGATTTTCCGATCCTTCTTGCATGCTTGAGCTTTTTGGTTCTGCCGAGGCCTTTGCTGCCTATTCGCTTTCGACGCCCGAGGGCGGCGAGCCAACGCTGGGCGATATGAAAGAGACGGAGTGGGAACGCCACGCCTTTGCCGACAAGTTGGCGAAGAGCCTCGGGGTTCCGCTCCGCGGGGTTAAAGCCGCACCGCCGGCGCGGCGCGATACCGTTATTGTTGGATTACACGATGCCGGTTTCACGGTGCGCCAGATTGAGCGCTATACCGGGATTGGCAAAAGTACCGTCTCTCGTATTGTGCGTGCCCGCGCGCGGACGGCGATGCGGACTGGCGGAAACGTGATGTAGGATCGCCTGTGCACCGCAGATGGGGTCGTCCATACGCCGCAACAAGCGTTCAAAAGCTTGGTGCGGTAACTGCACTTCTTAATATGCATAGAACAATCGCCATCTTGCATAAAATAAGGGCTCAGTCCGGGTTTGCCCGTGCCTACCCCCATCTGCGCCGTGCAAAAAACGGAGTTTTCAGCATCGCGGTACTGCCACTACCGTCGCAATTTTGCAACATACGGGCCCCGAAACTATTTATGTCTGCCGATGCACTCCCGAAGCTCATGTTTGCGCCCCTGAGACCACGATGCTTGTTCTAAAACGCACTATATATGCGCCTGGAGACGTTGATTAACGCTTTCGATGCGTATACACACAGCTTGGCGTGCTGAATACTCGCAAAAATGCACGCCGCTCCCTATGGGACCCGTCTGCAGCAGGCGCGAAGCGAATCGGAGCCCAGCTGGATGGGGCATGGGACGATGCTAGGCGTGCTCGTGGCCCTGCCGCAGGCCTTTGGTGCTGTGGAAAACGCCCGTGTTCGCGTCTGGCTGTGTGGTAAATGACAGACGGGGTGCCGGACGCGCGGACTTTGTGCGTTCGCGCTCATTAGAAAAAACAGAGCCGCCCGTATCGGGCGGCTCGGCAATCAAAAACCTTGGATTCGGGGCATACGCTACTGGTTTGCTTGCCCCTCGAGCATGCCGTCGAGGGTGCGCCAGGCGAGCTCGGCGCATTTGACGCGGGCGGGCATGTGCGAGATGTCCTGGAGCTGGGCGGCCTCGTCCAGATCTTCCAGGTCCTCCTCGGAGAGCTGTTCGCCGCGGATCATGGCGAGGAAGAGCCCTGCCAAGCGACGCGCTTCCTCGACCGTCTCGCCGGTGATGAGGTCGGCCATGATGTCGGCGCTGGCCTGACTGATGGCGCAGCCGTGGCCGGTAAAGGAGGCCTCCTCGATCACGCCGTTCTCGACACGCAGCTGCAAGGTGAGCTCGTCTCCGCAGCTGGGGTTGATGCCGTCGTGCTCGTGCGTGGGAGCATCCATCTCGTACTTATAGTCGGGGTGCGAGTTGTGCTCCATAAATGTGGTGGAGGTGTACAGATTACCCATTGAATGTGCTCCAAACGTGATGCAGGCCGGCGATGAACTTGTCGATGTCGGCCTTGTCGTTGTAGAAGGCCACGCTGGCGCGGCAGCAGGCAAGGTTCTCGACGCCCAGCCAGGTGAGCAGCGGCTGCGCGCAGTGGTGACCGGCGCGGATGCAGACGCCGTCCATGTCCATGATGCTCGCGACATCGTGCGGGTGGATGCCCTTGACATTAAAGCTCACGACACCGTGGTGGTTATCCCAATAGATTGAGCCGATGATCTGGACAAAGTCGAGCTGCATGAGCTCGCCCATCAGGTAGTGGACGAGTGCCTGCTCGCGTGCCTGGATGTTTTCGTAGCCCACCGTGTTGACGAGGTAGTCGAGGGCGGCGCCTGTGGCGAAGATGCCGGCGGCGTCCTGCGTGCCGGCCTCGAACTTCTCGGGGACGGGAGCCCAGACGGCGTCCTGCTCAGTAACCGAGTCGATCATCTCACCGCCGGTAAGCATGGGCGGCATGGCGTTGAGCAGGTCCATCTTGCCCCACAGCACGCCGATGCCCATGGGGCCCATGGCCTTGTGCGCACTAAAGGCAAAGAAGTCGGCGCCCAGGTCGGCCACATCGACCGGCATGTGCGGCAGCGACTGCGCGCCGTCGACGACCAGGTAGCCGCCGTACTTGTGCACGAGTTTGCCGAGGTTCTTGACCGGGTTCTCGACGCCCAGCACGTTGGAGACCTGTCCCACGGCTAGGATCTTGGTCTTGGGACCCACCTTGGCAAGAACCTCCTCGGTGGTGAGCTGGCCGGTCTTGGTGGGGTAGAGGTAGACGAGCTTGGCGCCGGTTTCGCGGCAGACCTGCTGCCACGGAATCAGGTTGGAGTGGTGCTCCATAATGGTGATGACGACCTCGTCGCCCGGTTCGAGCACTGTGGGCGCAAAGCTCTTAGCGACCAGGTTGAGCGACTCGCTCGTGTTGCGGGTGAAGACGACCTCGTTGGCCTGTGAGGCGCCGATGAGGTCAGCGATCTGCTGGCGGACCTTCGCGATGGCGTCGGTGGCCTCGACGGACAGCGAGTACAGGCCGCGCAGGGGGTTGGCGTTCATGCGCTGGTAGAAGTCGCGTTCGGCGTCGAGCACACAGGCAGGGCGCTGCGCGGTGGCGGCGCTATCGAGGAAGGCGATCTCGGGGTGCTGCTGGAACAGCGGGAACTGGCCCTTGTAGGGGTTGGTCTCGATGTCCACGGTGGGCCAGCCGCGCGAAGCCTCGTCGCTGGCGTCGAGCTCCATGGGCTCGGGGGCAGTGCAGGTGTCGCATTTAACGTGCTCGGTGTCGATCATGCGAGCTCCTCTTCAAAGTTGTCGATCAGGTTGTTTCCCAGGCGGACGACGGCGGCGCGGGTGCGCTCGTCGGTGGCGGAAAGCGCGGCGTCCTCCAGCTTGGCGTGGATGAACAGGTCCTCGGCGGCGTTTTGGTCAAGGCCGCGGCAGGCGAGATAGAACAGCTGCTCGTCGCGGACGTGACCGATGGTGGCGCCGTGGTTGCCGGCGACGTCGTCCTCATCGCATAGGATGACGGGAACGGTCTTGTTGTCGACGCCCTTGTTGGCCAAAAGCACCGTCTCGCGTTCGGTGCCGGTTGCACCCTTGCAGCCGTGCACGAGGTCGATGGTGCCGCGGTAGACCTTCTTGGACGTGCCGGTCAGCACGCCGTTGGCGTCGATCTCGCACTCGGTCTTGCGACCGCGGTGGCGCAGCTCGTAGTTAAAGTCGCGCACCTGCTCGCGGGCGCCCAGGTAATCGGTATCGATGGTCACCTTGGCGGTGTCGCCCAGCAGGTCGCCGGCAAGGCCGGTGGCGCTGGCGCCGGCACCCAGGACGGTGTGCTGCACGTTGACGCGCGCGCCCTCGTCCAGGAACAGGCCGGTGTCGTCGAGTGCGATCCAGCTGTCGTCGAGTGTCTGCGTGCAGGTCACGTTGACGGTGGCGTACTCGTGGGCGCACACGCGTAGCACGGAGCCCACGACACCCTCGCCGGTAACAGGAGAGTCTAGGGCAATATGCAGGTCGAGCGTTGCCTGCGGGCGAGCGACGACGTCGATGGCGGCGATGGCCGCGGCGGCATCGACACCGCTCACACGCACGGTAACCGTGGCGTGCTGGTATGCGGGCACATCGATGACGATGCGCTTGGTAGCGTGCTCGGCCAAGTAGGCGTAGGCAGCCTCGCCCATGCCGGTTTCGAAGGCTTCAGCAGGGGAGAGCTCCTCCTCGAGCTTGATGGCGCCGGCCTGGTAGACGGAGGTGGCGGGCACGTCGAGCTCGGTCTCGGGCGTGATGCGGGCGCGGTCGGCGGCATCACCGGGGGCGGAGGAGCGGCGCTCGGGGAAGCGCTCGGCCATGGCGTCCATGGCGGCGTCGAACGCGTCTGTCACGCCAATAAACTGCTCGCCCAAGCCTTCGACCTCAACGGCCTCCGCGGGAGCGGCGGCAAGCTCGTCAGAGAGCTCGAGCTTGGTCTGATTCATCTTCAGCCAGCCCCAAGTGGCAGCCGGCATCGCGTTGACCTGCTCAAGGGTGGTAGCAGCGGTGTTGGTTTCCTGTTTCATTATCCGATCGCTCCTTCCATCTCGAGCTTGATCAGGTTGTTCATCTCGACGGCGTACTCCAGCGGCAGCTCCTTGGAGACCGGGTTGGCAAAGCCGTTGACGATCATGGTGCGGGCCTCTTCCTCCGAGATGCCGCGGCTCATCAGGTAGAACACCTTGTCGTCGCCGATGCGGCCGATGGTGGCCTCGTGGCCGATGTCGACGTTCTTGGCGCGGATGTCCATGGCGGGGATGGTGTCGGAGCGGCTCTGGTCGTCGAGCATGAGCGACTGGCAGCTCACGGTTGCCTTGGAACCCTCGGCCTTGGGCGTGGCCACGATGGAGCTGCGGAAGGTCTGAATGCCGCCGCTCTTGGAGATGCCCTTGGTCTCGACGGTTGCCGAGGTCTCGGGGGCGTTGAGCACGACCTTACAGCCGGTATCGAGGTTCTGCCCGGCGCCGGCAAAGGTGATGCCGGTAAAGCTCGACCGGGCGCGGCGGCCGTTGAGCACACTCATGGGGTAGAGGTAGCCCACGTGGCTGCCGAAGGAGCCACTGATCCACTCTATGTCGCCATCCTCGTCCACGCGCGCACGCTTGGTGTTGAGGTTGTACATGTTTTTGGACCAGTTCTCGATGGTCGAGTAGCGCAGGTGCGCACGCTTGCCCACAAAGAGCTCGACGGCGCCGGCGTGGAGGTTGGCAACGTTGTACTTGGGCGCGGAGCAACCCTCGATGAAGTGCAGGTCGGCGTCGTCCTCGACGATGATGAGCGTGTGCTCAAACTGGCCGGCGCCCTTGGCGTTAAGGCGGAAGTAGCTCTGCAGCGGGAAGTCCAACTTGGTGCCCTTGGGCACGTAGACAAACGAGCCGCCCGACCATACGGCGCCGTGCAGGGCCGCAAACTTGTGGTCGGTGGGCGGGATGAGCGTCATAAACTTCTCGTGGATGAGCGGCTCCCACTGCGGGTCGTGCAGGGCCTCCTCGATGCCGGAATAGACGATACCCATCTTGGACGCGGTGTCCTGCATGTTGTGGTAGACCAGCTCGGAGTCGTACTGCGCGCCGACGCCCGCCAGGTAGCTGCGCTCGGCCTCGGGGATGCCCAGGCGCTCAAAGGTGTTCTTGATGTCGTCGGGCACCGACTCCCAGTCGTGCTTTTGGTCGGTGTTGGGCTTGACGTAGGTGACGATGTTGTCCATGTCCAGGCCCTCGATGGAGGGGCCCCACGTCGGGTCGGGAAAACGATTGAAGATCTCGAGGGACTTTAAGCGCAGATCGAGCATCCACTGTGGCTCGTCCTTCTTGGCGCTGATCTCGCGCACGATGTCGGGCGTGATGCCGGCGTCGAGGCGCTCGAATCCCTCCTCGCCGTAGGTGAAGTCGTAGAGGCTGCGGTCGATGTCCGCGACCTCGGTGCGGTTCTTGGTCATTGCGTCGCCCCTTTACGCCTGCTGCTCGGCAGCGGCGGCCTCGGCCTGGGCGCGCTGCTCGGCGGCCTCGCGCTCGAAGGTCTCAAAGCCGTTCTTGTCGATCCAGGGGATCAGCGAGGCATCGTCCTCGCGCACGATGTGGCCCTTGACCATAACGTGGACGCGGTCGACATCCAGGTGCTCCAGGATGCGCGTGTTGTGCGTGATGATGAGCATGGAGCCGTCGCAGCTCTTGCGGTAGGCGTCCATACCGTGGCTGACGGTGGACAGGGCGTCGACGTCCAGGCCGGAGTCGGTCTCGTCCAAGATGGCGAGCTTGGGCTGCAGCAGCAGAAGCTGGAGCATCTCGACCTTCTTTTTCTCGCCGCCCGAGAAGCCCACGCCCAGCTCACGGTTGAGGTAGGCGGTATCCATGTTAAGCTCGGCCGCGAGCTCCTTGACGCGACGACGGAATTCCTTGCCCTTCATCTCCAGGCCGGGGCGGCCGGCGATACTGGCGCGCAAAAAGCTCGACAGTGGCACGCCGGGGATCTCGACAGGGGCCTGGAAGCTCAGGAACAGGCCGGCGCGCGAGCGCTTGTCGGTGGTGAGCTCGGTGATGTCCTGGCCGTCAAAGACGATGCGGCCGTCGTTGACCGTGTAGACGGGGTCGCCCATGACCAGGTGGCCGAGGGTAGACTTGCCGGCGCCGTTGGGGCCCATCAGCACGTGGGTCTCGCCGGCGGCGACGTTGAGGTTGACATTGTGGAGGATGGTCTTCTCGTCCACGGAGGCGGTGAGACCTTCGATGGAAAGCAGCGGATTTGCGCTCATGCTGTCCCTCTCTGTATATGGTGTACTCATAGGTGTACTAAACCCTAGGAATCTTCTCGGAATAAAGTTACTATGGGTTCGGCGTTAGTCAAGGGAAAACCCGACTAATCCACTCGACTTTTCAAATTCTGGGACAAAATAACCTGTTGTGTTTGTCCCACTTACTTAAGATTTGGGACAAACAAACCTGGTTATGTTGTTCCAGATGCGATGGGAGGGTAGGTATGCTCATTTCTTCTAAGGGCCGCTATGCCCTCCGGTTAATGATCTATATCGCGGCGCTGGGTGACGCCGAGGGCAAGATTGCTTTGCGCGAGGTTGCCGACCGTGAACATATCTCGCAAAAGTATTTGGAGCAGCTGGTTCGTCCGCTCATGAAGGCGGGCCTGCTTAAGAGCGTGCGCGGCAAAGGCGGTGGCTACATGATGGCCAAGGACCCCGCCGAGGTGCGTGCTGGCGACATCCTGCGCGCTGTCGAGGGCAGCACGGCGCCCGTGGCGTGCGACGGCATCGACAACAGCTGCACCCGCAGCGATTTGTGCTCAACCGTCAAGTTCTGGCGCGGCCTGGACGACGTGATCGAAAAGTACGTCGACGGCGTGACGTTGGCCGACCTGGCCGCCGTCCCCGAAGTCAACTTCAACATCAAGCTGTAGGTTTAGCGCAATTCCTTAAGATTTCGCGGAGGGTTGTTGCCGTTTACCGAGGGGTTGTTGTGCAACAACGGGTGAGCTGCAATACTTAATTCTATCTTTGCAAACTGCACTTTAACTACACCAATGCAGGGAGGATCTTATGCAGCGCAAGCATTCTGCTATTGTCGCGGGCCTGACGCTGGCGCTTTCGTTTGGCGCCGTTTCCGTGCCGGCACCCGCCGCTGCCGAGGAGCCCACGCCGGGCGTTGCCTCGGATGCGACCGATATCGATAAGGGTCTCTATACCCAGCAGTCCTTCTCGGGCGTGCTGAGGTCGGTCCAGGGCGTTTCGTTTGTTAACGTGACCCCCGAGATGAAGTACTTTACCAAGTACGAGAGCCATGGCAACTATAACCAGGGCTTTTCGTATGGCGACGGCTATAACGCGCTGGGTTATTACCAGTTCGACCGTCGATGGTCGCTCATTCCGTTTATGAAGCAGGCCTACAACTACAACCCCGAAAAATACAGCATGCTCAAGGATGCGATTGATCGCGGCAGCGAGATTTCCAACACGAGCAATGCCATGTACGAGAACGGCCAGCTCACCGAGTTGGGCCGTATTGCGCAGGAGGCTTTCCAAGGTGCTTATAACACCGACCCTGTTGAGTTCTCGGCTCTGCAGGATGCGTATGCGTACAACTCGTACTATGCGGTGACCGAGGCGTGGCTCAAGAGCGGCCTGGGCATTGATATTTCGGGCCGTGCCGATTGCGTTAAGGGCATGGTGTGGAGCATCACCAACATGTGCGGCACCGGTGGTTGCAGGGACTTCTTCCGTTGGGCAAACCTTTCTAACAGTATGACTGATCGCGAGTTTGTGACGGCGCTTTCCAACAGTGTGGTCAATAACGTGGCGACCAAGTATTCGAGCCAGCCCCAGTATCATGAGGGCTGGAAGAACCGCTACCGCAACGAGCTGAAGGACTGTTTGGTTTATATCGCCGAGGACGAGGCCGCTGCCGCTGCGACGCCCGTGCAGCCCGAACCTACGCCGGCGCCCTCGCCGACGCCTGATTCGAATGACGACTCGAGCGACGATGCCAACGATGACAGGATGGATGCGCCCTCGACCGGTGCTGACGGTGATGGCTCTGCTGATGGCACTACCAACAACGGCTCCACCTCGAACGGCTCCGATTCAAACGGCTCTGCTGCGGGCGATTCGTCTTCAAGCTCTGCCGGCAATACGGACAGCGACGCTTCTGGTTCGACCGGCGCTGGCACCTCTAACCCATCCACCGGCTCGATCGATTCGTCCGTTGGCACCGGCTCTAACAACGGCTCCGGCTCTGACGCAACCCCTGGTTCCGATGCTTCCAAGGATGACTCGAATAAGGCGCCGGACGTTCCCGTTGCTTCGCCGGACAAGAAGCCTTCTTTCTCCGAGCAGCTTGGTTCTACGCTGGGCTCTTCGCTGATGGCTGGCGTCAATAACGGCTCGACCCAGAACAAGGGCAACTCTGATCAGGTTTCCACGGAAAAGATCGAAGCCGCAAAGGGCGACTCCAAGGACAAGGCTTCCGAGAAGACCGAATCCGATAAGGGTTCTAGCTCTGAGGAGAAGAGCGACAAGTCCGAACAGAAGAAGGACGAGGATAAGAAGTCTGAATCTGAGGAGAAGGACAAGAGCAAGGCCGAGGGCGAAAAGAAACAGTCCGAAGACGACGACAAGAGCGGTGCTGACAACCAGGTCCAAGAGCAAAATGACTCCAAAACGGTGACCACCACGACCACGACGACTACAACTACCAAGTCCTCGGGCGGCAACATGCCCAAGACGGGCGATCTGATTGTGATGGCGAGCCTTGCCAGTGCAAGCTTGGCCACACTGGGCGCTACGTCTATCGTAAGTGGTAAGCATAAGCTCGATCAGCAGAAGAAGGCTTCTGGGGAGGACGGCTTGGAGGAGTAATCTTCCAGATCGTTTTCTATAAGAGTTTGGGACGGGGTCCGGTGCGGCGGCATCGGCCCCCCTTTTTTTTGTTGTGCAACGATTTGTTATGCCCCCTCGGGGGGCTGTTGCTACCGCTGCCCGAAACGTTTGCATGTCGATATTGTTGCGCTCTACCCGCTCGCTACAATGGGCATCGTGCTGCGTTAGAAGGAGAGTTTACGGTGTCTGAACAGGTGAATTGTGGTTTTACTCATGCGTTTGGTGCACGGTTGCTCAATCATGCGGATAGCGCAGCTCTACCGGTTGATGCACACGACTTTTCCGATGCAATCAATCGGTGTTTACTCGTCGATAAGACTATGTTTATTGCCGATATATTGGACAGTGAAGCACCTGTTGCGCTTTGCTGTCGGCCCAAGGGTTTTGGCAAGAGCATGAATTTATCGATGCTCAAGTGCTATTTGGAACGACCTGATCGCCGGCTGCCGGATCGAAGCCTGTTCGCTGGTACCCAGATTTGGCAGGCGGGCGGCGGTCGCTATCGTGATGAGTACGCGAGTCATCCGGTCATCATGCTCGACTTTACAGCTGCCGCTTCGAGGCATGGCGCTGGTGCTGCGGCAGCAATTCGCGGGGCTGTCGTGCGCGAGTGCGCCCGATTACTGCCGCTGCTTGCCGCGCCTGATCTGTCAAGACGTGAGGTTCGTCTTATCGAGAGGGCGGCGCGTGGGGTGGCCAGCGATAAGGAGATCGATGCGGCGCTTGGCGTGCTTATTAAACTGCTCCAGGCAGCTTTCGATGAGCAGGTTGTTCTTCTGATAGACGACTACGACGCGGTATGTCCAAAGCGTTTGGACGCTAAGGACGACGGTAGCGTGGATTCCCTAGAGTCGCTCAGCCGAATGTTGTTCGACACCATTGCCGATGCCGGCGACTCGTTGCGATTGACGTGTCTGATGTGCGAACGCCCCGGTCATGCCGAGTTTGCGTTGTCCCAACGTGGGGTTTCCTATCGGTCGGCGACAGCGTTGTCGAGTTGGTGTGATCGATGGTTCGGTTTTTCGGACGACGAAGTCCAAGTGCTGTTGGATTGCATCGGTCGCAACGGCTGTCTGGATGACGCGCGTGAGTGGCTCGAGGGCTATCTGCTTGGTGGTTTTTATTGCTCGAGCCCGGAGCGCGTGGTGGACTACGCACATCGCGGTTGCGTCGCGCCCGTTCGGGCAGATCTGTATGGTTACGCCGACCGTCTGAGCGCATGCGTCGGCGACTGGAATCTCATGCGCCTGTCCGCATTGTTCGATTTACTTGAGGCGCATGGGTTTATTGAGGTGCCAGTGCATGTGCATGCCGAGGAGGCCGATGCCGCCAAGCCCGAAGATATCTGGACAGCGCTGTATCTGTCTGGATTTCTTACGACGGACATGACGGGGCATTCGGAAAACGGCGCGTGCCTTCGTTCCCTGCGTCTGCCTAACAACGAAGTGCGTCAGGCGCTCCGTCTTGTAATTCTGGAATGGTTTGAGTGCGCCGTTGAGGACGTTGGAGTTATCGACTCGTTCCATGACGGGCTGTGTCGAGGAGACGAGGACGCTGTAAAGCAAGCTTTGAGCTGTGCTATCGGCGATCTGGGCATCGATGTGGGCCAATCAGATATGCCGACAGCCTATCATCTGGTGCTTCAGGGGCTCTGCTTTGGACTGCCTGGCTATTGCAATCCCAGCTCCAAGCGAAGTGGCGTCTCGGATCGCTGGGATATCCAGGTGATTCCCACCGGTCGGGTGTTTGACGTGGCTGACACGTTCGGCATGCTCGATGAGCGACCGCTCATTACGATCAACATGATGTACGACCCTGGCGTCGATGCCCTGGGCCTGGAACTGTTGGCGGTTCAGGCGCTGCTCGAAATCGAGCGCGACGGCATCGATGATATCCGCGTGCCGCGCCCCGCCGTCGGGCGCATGCGTTGGGGCTTTGGTTTTGACGGTCAGCGTGTGTCCGTGGTGTGC
This sequence comes from uncultured Collinsella sp., assembly GCA_905199545.1. Lineage (GTDB taxonomy): Bacteria > Actinomycetota > Coriobacteriia > Coriobacteriales > Coriobacteriaceae > Collinsella. The sequence goes on along the minus strand of CAJKGW010000016.1, from coordinate 15,362 downwards.
CAACGACTGTAGCGGCGGGCGAAAGCCCTTTACTACTCCGCGTCCTTCAGGGGCGGCATGGGCTTCCAGTTAGGATCCTTAACGATCTTGCGGGCGTCCTTCATGCCGCGGCGCAGCGCCGGAATGCCGGTCTTAAAGCACTTGTCAACGGCAGCCAGACGAATGAACTCCTTGCAGAAGGTCGCGGCATTGCCCAGGCGGAACAGCATGGGGTGGTAGTCACCGTAGATCTGCATATAGCGAGCGAGGAAGCCTCGGTTGCGCATGATGTAATAGCGGTTGGTGTCGCTCGTGGAGTTGAGTTGGCGCTTACCGGCGATGTCCCAGTTGGAGACGGCGCGGGCGCGCTTGAGCACCACGTCGGCAACCACGGCGGCGGGGAAGTGCTGGCTGGCCACGTAGCCGTAGCAGGCATCGTCGCCGTAGATAAAGAAGCGTGCGTCGGGCAGGCCAATCTTGTTGACCACGCGGCGCGAGAACATGCCGCCCTCAAAGCACAGTTGGTTCATGGTGCGGTAGCCCTCGGGTCCCAAGTCCCACTTGGCGACAGGGTTGGGAATGCCGAGCGAAAGGATGAGTTGGTATTGCCAAAAGAAGGCGCCGCCGTCAAAGTCCAGGCGCGAACCCTGGATGACATCGTAGCGGTCGGTCCACTTGGCAAGACGCTCGATGCCTTCGGGGATGACGAGCACGTCGTCGTCCATCACCCAGAACCACTGGGCCCCCAGATCGTAGGCGCATTTAGTGCCAGCGGAGAAGCCGCCCGCACCGCCGCCGTTTTCGAGCTGCGGGGCGTAGATGACACGGTCGGTGCCGCCCTGCGCGTCGGGCTGCTCGGTGTCGATGCCCCACAGGCTGGCCAGGCGCTCGTTGAATGCGGTGCACATGGCCTCGGTCTCGCGCGAATTCTCGTTATCGACAATCACGATGCGCCAGGGCGTTGCCGTGAGCTCGGTCATGGAGTCGAACAGGTTGGCCAGGAGTTCCTGGCGCTTGTACGTAACGACAACGATGGCGAGCTTATCGATGGGAGCGGGAAGGGTTGAAGGCATGGGGCAATATATCCTTTCACGCGCGGCGGGCGAGCGCTGCGCGGAAGCTATCGAATACGTCCTTGGGACTGTTCTATTGTAAAGGCTCACCGCACCTTGTCGGCAAGCTTTGAATAAAACGCAGGAACCTGCCACGGGTGTAGCGGCTTTGGCGTCTGACGACAGCGTGTCTATTGCCGCTTGAGCTAGCGAGCGATAAGGCTTCTAGCTGCATCGATGATGAGAAGCGCCAGAGCAAAGACGATGCTAATGACGGTACCCGTGACGATACATATAGCTGCCGGGCTGTTTTGGCTGACCAGTATGTTTGCGAGCAGGGTGTTGAAGACGGGACGCCACAGGCTACTGGTGAGCGACTGCATCACATAGAAACCGAGCGTGGCGGTCGATAAGGTGACGATGACACCTGCATTCCGCGGATTGCCTAAGGCCCTGCGTCGGGTAGCCGCAAAGAGCAGGGAGGCTGCAGCGAGGGCAAACGAGATCAACGAGGTCGATTTGTAGGAGAGGACTGCCATCGCCGTGAGGTTGCCGGTGAAGGAGAGTGCTCCTTCCAGGATGGTGGCGAGTGCCAAAATCGCAGCGAGCGACCGCATGCCCAAGGTGCCTGCCCTGTCCGAATCCATGACATCGGTAACGTCGCGGAGCAGACCGCCGATCAAAAACGCGATTACGTACGTGGCAGCGCTCATGAGCTTCTGGAGCCAAGAAAACTCGCCGGCGCTTGTCGTACTCATGGCGGCTATATACCCGTTAACAACAAATGCGAGGATGCCAACGGCGATGACCGTCGTCGTGTAGCTCTTCTGGGAGAGTCGACTCTTAGCCAGTCCAAACCATGGCGCCATGAAGACCGTGGCGGCATAGACCCAGATAAACTCAAGGCCTAGCGTGTACCAGTAGTGCGTGCTGAGGGTAACATCGGGAATGGGGGAGACGACCGTGGACCACGAGAGCGCCACGACACAATAAAACGCAGCGGGCATAACAACCTTGCCTAGGCGCTGCGCCGTCCGTTGCATTTGCGACTTCCACGTTGCCCCACCGTCCCAAGCACGCGCGGCTGAGGCGATGAGAAAATAGCCCGAGATCATAAAGAAGACCTCGTTGGCCCAGCAGCCCAGCAGGTTAAATAAAACCGAGCACGCCGGAATGGGGGAAGGCGGCAAGCGGCGCGTATTCCGGCAAGCCGACGCAGGTCGCTTGGAAGGTCCACTGAAAGGTGTGAAACACCGCGATGCCGGCGACTGCGACCAAGCGCAAGGCCTCGATGGATATGTTGCGTGCGGCTTTGGGCTGCATGACGTCCTTTCGTATCGGTTTGCCTCTGCGAGCTCCATAGATTATATAAACGCCCGCTGGCGCGCTGACCCTTTGATACCATGAAACGACAGGTATTTCCTAAGGAGCACATTTGTCTACTAACGTCTCTGGCAGCCCTGTTCTGTCGCTGCTTATTCCCATTTACAATGTTCAGCGCTACCTGCGCGAGTGTCTCGATTCCGCCCTGGCACAGACGCTCAAGGATATTGAGATCATCTGCATTAACGACGGGTCGACCGACAACTCGCCGGCGATTATTCGCGAGTATATGGAGCGCGATAGGCGCGTCAAGATGATCGACAAGGCCAACAGCGGCTACGGCGACTCGATGAACCACGGTCTGGAGATGGCGCGTGGCAAGTACGTTGGCATCTTGGAGTCCGATGACTTTATGGCGTCCGACGCACTCGAAAAGCTTGTCTCGGCCGCCGATAGCAATAATGCCGACTTTGCGAAGGCGAACTTTGATTTCTACTGGTCTAAGCCCGAGGAACGCCGTTCGCTGCACGAGATGTTTAGACCTCAGGATTGTGGCAAGCCAGTGCATCCGAGCGATACGACGCAGTTCTTTAAGCAAAAGCCATCGATTTGGTCGGCCGTGTACCGTCGCGATTTTCTTGAGCGCAACGGCATTACGTTCCTGCCGACTCCGGGGGCATCCTTTCAGGACACGTCATTCGCCTTTAAGGTGATCGCGTGCGCCGATAAGGCTGTTTACCTGCACGATGCCGTGCTGTCGTATCGCCAGGACAACGAGAATTCCTCGGTCAATTCTTCGGCTAAGGTCTTTTGCGTCAATACCGAGTATGCCGAGATCGAGCGTTGGATTCGAGAGGATTATGCCCGTGACCACGCAAGTGATGACGTCGCGCGCATGCTCAAGTTCAATCAGCTCATTAAGTACGATTCGTATATGTGGAACTACGTGCGCTTGGCGCCTAAGTTCTATAAGGAGTTCCTGGTTCAGATGGCCAAGGAGTTCCAAGCGGCCTTGGACGCGGGGGAGTTTTCGCTTGACGACCTCAAGCCGTGGAAGCGCGCAAATCTCGCTGCCATCCTCAAAGATCCTGAGGGCTGGGTTGACGAGCATCCGAGTTTTGCGACGGATGGTGCCTTGGGGCGTGCTAAGTATTACGCCTCGGTTGGAGGCCCAGGCGTGGTTGCTGCCTTCCTCATCGAATCGCTGAGGGGGTAGGTCGACATGGGAGAGACTTTGACCCCCAAAGCGACCATTGTCGTCCCCGTTTACAACTCTGCGCGCTCCATTCAGCGATGCCTCGATTCGCTGTTGGCTCAGTCCGAACGCTCGATTCAGGTTGTCTGCGTCAACGACGGTTCGACTGATGATTCGTTGAACGTGTTGCGCCAGGTCGCGCAGGCCGACGATCGCGTACTGGTGATTGACCAGGAAAATGCGGGTGTCTCGTGTGCTCGAAATGCCGGTATCGATGCCGCCGAGGGCGAGACCGTCTTTTTTGTGGACGCCGACGATTATATCGATGCCCAGACGGTCGAGCGCGTACTGCATGCCATGGAGTCTGCAGATGCCGAGGCCGCCGTTTTTGGCGGCGTCTGTGAACCAGCCGATGCTGCCCCCAAACGCGTCCATCAACTCATGAGCCCCAAAGCCGGTACCTTCGACGCCCGTGATCCCCAACTTCTGTTCCATTCGAATGCGCAGCCCTATGCCTGCCGCGTGGCTTTTTCGCGCGAGCTGCTCAATCGCGAAGGCATTCGCTTCGCCCCCGGTTTGGCTTTGGGCGAGGACGTCGTCTTCCAATTTGCGGCTTATGCGCTTGCCCGCAAGACCGTCGTCATGCCGGACAAGTTCTACCACTACGTGATGGAGAGCGAATCGGCGACGCACGAGTTCAACAGTGCCGAGGCTCGCGCCAAAAAGCTTGACGCCCACATGAGAATGCTCGAGGAGGTCTTGGAGGGCTGGGCGGCCTACGGTCTTTTGGACCTGTGCCCCGGCGAGCTGATCACCTGGTTCCTGGACCTCATTGTGTTCGACCTGGCGCGCTTGGATGCCGATGACTTCCATCGCGTGGCGGCTCGCGTCAACATGGACCTCACGACGTTTTTGGGAACGGAGTGGGCGGATATGCCTGCTAAGGGCGCCGTTCGCCGTGTTGCCCACAAGCTCGTTGCGGCGACCTCGGGCGTTTCGATGGCAGATGCCGCGCTGTTCTATCTTTCGACTCGCGGTCTCAAAGCCTGCCTGGAGCGTTTTATCTAATTCCAAGCGCTGCCGCCCGCCGCAACTCGGCTGCTAAAATAACCCTGTTACACGCTATTCAACAGGAGGTTCTCTTGCAGAACTCTGATACCCCTAAAGTTTCGCTTCTTGTTCCCATCTGCAATGTTGAGCGCTACCTGCGTGAGTGCCTCGATTCCGCCGTGGCGCAGACGCTCGAGGACATCGAGATCATCTGCATCAACGACGGCTCCACCGATAGCTCGCCAGATATCATCCGCGAGTACATGGAGCGCGACCCCCGTGTAAAGATGATCGACAAGGCCAACAGCGGCTACGGCGACTCGATGAACCGCGGCCTGGAGATGGCGCGCGGCGAGTACGTGGGCATCCTTGAGTCCGACGACTTTATGTTTGAGGATTCACTCCAAAAGCTGGTCGCCAAGGCCGATGCCGAGCATGCCGATGTGGTAAAAGGCGACTTTTACCTGTATTGGTCCACGCCCAGCGAGCGGCGTGAGCTGTTTGGGATCATCGACGAGCATATGACGGGCGCCGCGTATCGCCCCGTCGATCGCCCGGGCATCTTCTACCGCAAACCTTCCATTTGGTCGGCTATCTACCGGCGCGAGTTCCTCAACGACAATCAGATTCGGTTTCTTCCCACGCCAGGTGCTTCGTATCAGGATGCGGGTTTTAACTTTAAGGTCTGGGCATGCGCCGAGCGTGCTGCGTTTATCGCGGACCCCATTTTGTGCTATCGCCAAGATAACGAGAAGAGCTCCGTTAATTCTCCTAACAAGGTGTTTTGCGTGTGCGACGAATATACCGAGATGCAGCGCTTTTTGGATGAACGCCCCGAGCTTAAGGCTCAGCTTCAGGGTATTTTAATGCGCATGAAGGTCGATACGTACCGTTGGAATGATGAGCGCCTGGTCGATGAATTGCGCGAGCAGTTTTGGGAGAAGGCATCTCCCGAGCTCAAGGCCGATTGGGATGCCGGTCGCTTTGACCTGTCTCTCTTCGACCCGCGTGGCGAGACCGACTTGCGACTGATGGTCAAGTCGCCCCGCGCCTATATCGATTCGCGCTTTGATTTTAAGAAGCCGGGCAAGCTCAATACGTTTAAACACTACTTTAAGATCGGCGGCCTGCCGCTGGTCTGGCGCGTGCTGACGTATCAGCGCGCCTACGGCGACAACCCGCACCCCGATGACGTTCCGGTCGCACAGTAGGAGCACTTGACTATGGCTACCCCCAAGATTTCCGTTGTCGTTCCTATCTATAACGTGGAGGAGTGCCTGGCCTGGTGCCTGGACTCCCTGCTTGCGCAGGACATGCCCGATTGGGAAGGCGTGCTGGTCAACGATGGCTCGCCGGACGGTTCGCGCGATATTGCGGCTACCTATTGCGAAAAGGACGCGCGCTTTACGCTGGTCGATAAGCCAAACGGCGGCCTGTCGAGCGCGCGCAATGCGGGCATCGCCGCGTCCACGGCGCCTATCGTCGCTTTCTTGGATTCCGACGACCGCTTTACACCCGATGCGTGCCGTGTGATCGTCGATGCCTTTGAGCGAGAGGACTGCGACGTTTTGACCTTTGGCGCGAATCCGTATCCGCTGGAAGCAGGGTATCCCTGGCTTAACTATGTGCTGAGCCCGCGCGATGTTTCGTTTGAAGGCTATAGCTCTGACCTGCTGTTTAAGGAAGCGTCTCGCCCCTTTGCATGGCGTACCGCCTGCAAGCGCGAGTTTTTGCTGGGCAACGGGATCGTGTTCGACGAAACCGTTAAGTATGGCGAGGATCAGGTCTTCGATTTTGCCGTGTACGGTCGCTCGCGCAAGAGCGCGCTTATTTCGAACAAGCTGTACGACTACCGCGTGGCGCGCAAGGGCTCACTTATGGACACCATGCGCTATGACGACGAGACGCGTCTGCTGGAGCACGTGAAGATTTACTCCGCGGTGCTGGCTGACTGGCAGCGCGACGGTCTCGATGCTCAGCATGCCGATGACCTGGCGTACTTCCTATGCGATCTGGTGCTGTACGATGCGCTCAGGTTGCTGGGTTCGGACTGCGGCGAGGTGTTTGCTGCCGTTGCCACGGCGCTTGCCGGTTCTGCCGTGGGCAGCGATGATGCGCTCGCACAATGCGCTCCTTCTGTTGCTGCTATGGTGCGTGTGGCGCTTACCAGCAAGGCCCCCAATGCCCGTGGGTGCAAAAAGCTCATGTTCGATTACGACGTCTTGAGGTTTGGGCGCCTGGGTGCCTGCAAACGCATGGCGGCGAACGCCCTGGGAAAGCGAGAAGTGTAAATGAGTATCAAGCGTTTGGCGCTTTGCCGCAGCCAGGGCCGTCTGTTTGTGCTGCTTCGTTTTGCCGGTCAGGATGTCGCCGCGCTTATTGAGCGGGAGAGTTCTCAATCGTTTGCCCATGCGACGACGAGCGGTTCTTATGTGCCGTCGCTGGTGCTCCCGGTCGATCATGGCCGTGTGCTGGCGCTTTGCCCTTCCGTTTCCGATTACGAGCGCGAGCTCGCCGTCTTGGTGCTTCCGTTTTTGGATGGCTCGTCGATGGATGTCGTTTTTGCATCCGGTGGCCAAAGGTTGGGCTCCATTCGCCTCGATAGCCGCGTGGCCAAGCTGGAATCCAAGATTAACTACAAAGCAAAGCCTGCGCTGTGTGCGCTTATCCGCGATGCGCAGCGTGGCGAACACTGCGGCCGCTACGAGATCGATGCCATTCGCTATTTACCGGCAGACGCCGGCGCGGTGTGGCGCTATGAGGTTACCTGGGTGGGAGACCCCCAGTGCGCACCTGAGCTCCAGATCTCCGATACGCATATGAATGCCATCGATGTCACCGTGCATGTGTTTGAATCGCAGACCGATGTGCTGCAGCAGAACGGATGCCGCGTCAATAAAACGTATCTGAGCGTTGAGATGCCTCAGGATATACGAGATTTTGTCGCGATTGTGAGCGATCCCACGGAGCAGATTCAGAGTGGTTTTTGCGCTATGGATGGTCGCCTGTACAACGGCATGGTCGACGACAACTGGAACCGCATGAAGGACGCGCGTGCAGACGACGCAGCTTATCGACGTTGGTTTGAGCAGCATCGCGCAAAGCCGGCCGATTTGGCGTGCCAGCGTGTCGCTTCGGCGGCCTTTGCCTATAGACCGCTCGTGAGCATTGTGGTGCCGTGCTACAAGACTGATCGGGTCTACCTGCGCGAACTGTTGAATTCGGTGCTTTCCCAGAGCTATGACAACTGGGAATTGCTGCTTATGGACGCCTCTCCCGAATGGGATGCGGTGGCCAATCTTGCGGCCGCCGCCAATGACGAGCGGATCCATCGTATTGAGCTGCCTGGCAACGGCGGCATTGTGCTCAACACCAACGCTGGCATTCGGCAGGCGACGGGCGACTACATCGCATTCTTAGACCACGATGACATCTTGGAGCCGGATGCGTTGTTCCACTATGTCACCGCGTTGAACAAAGCGGCAGAGGGGGAGCGTCCGCAAGTCCTGTTCTGTGACGAGGATATGTTCCAGAAAACGGGGGAGTGGAGCCAGCCGGTCTTTAAGACGCGGCTCAACGTCGACCTGCTCTATAGCCATAACTGCGTGACGCATTTCCTTATGGTGGAGAAGGCGCTCATCGATCACATTGGTACATCTCCCGAAGACGTTGCGGGTGCCCAGGATTACGACCTTACGCTTCGCTGTCTTGCGGCGGGCGCACGGTTTGAGCATGTCGCGCACGTGCTGTATCACTGGCGCGTGCATCCGGGATCGACCGCCGATGGTTCTGCTGATAGCAAGCCGTATGCTATTGAAGCCGGGCGCCTTGCGCTTCAACGCCACTTTAACGCGCTGGGCGTTCGCGGAACAGTCGAGGAGACCGAGACGCCGTTTGTTTACCGCATGCGCTATGCGCTGCCGGAGCCTGCGCCGCTGGTGAGCATTGTGATTCCCACCAAGGACCACGTTGAGACGCTCGACGCCTGTGTGATGTCGATCGCCCAGAAGGCAACGTATGCCAATTACGAGATCGTTTTGGTGGAGAACAACAGCGAAGTCCCGGAGACGTTTGCGTATTACGAAACCCTGCCAGAGCGCGTGGCTGCAGTATCCGAAGGCAAGGGCATCGCGCGCGTTGTGTGCTGGCCGGGTGAGTTCAATTACTCCAAAATCATTAACTTTGGTGTGGAGCACGCCAAGGGCGACTACCTGCTGCTGCTCAACAACGATACCGAGGTCATAAGCCCCGATTTTATCGAAGAGATGATGGGGTATCTGCAGCGTCCCGATGCGGGCGTGGTGGGTGCCAAGCTCTACTTTGCCGATCATCTGGTGCAACATGCCGGCATTTTGGTTGGCGTGCGTGGCGCACTTGCCCATGCCAACCAGGACTTCTCAGCAAAGCGCAAGGGCTATCTTGCCCGCGCTGTGCGCCCGGGCAACTTTAGCGCCGTAACGGGCGCCTGCCAGATGGTGCGACGCGACGTATTTGAGCAGGTCGGAGGCTACAACGAGGAATTCGCCGTCGGTTTTAACGATGCTGACTTTTGCCTGCGCGTGTGGGAGGCGGGCTACCGCACCATCTTTACGCCCTATGCCGAGCTGTACCACTACGAGTTCACCTCGCGCGGCAGGGAAGAGGCCAACGAGGAAAAGATGTGTCGCTGGAAACGTGAACAGGCGCTGTTCATGCAACGCTGGCCGGAGTTTTTCTTGACGGGCGATCCGTGGTTGGGGCCGAACTTATTCGCTGAGAGCGAGTTTTTCTCGCTTTAGACAATGGTTTAACTGCTGTCGAGAACCGCTAAGACCACTAAGGGCTATGCCTATCTGGTGCAAATGGTCGGTTACTCCATTTGGCAGCGCGCCAACTTGCATCGTGCCAAAAGTGCCATTGTGAGCGAACACGATGTCACCGAAGGCATTGCGCTGGCAGAGGCTCGTTTTCACGATGTTGTTCACGAGCCCGCGATTTCTGGACTGGGACTTAACGATATCAAATACCTTTTGGCGATGTGCGAGGATAAACAACAGTCCAAATCAGCCGAGATTGCTAAGCGCATGGGTAAAAAGACCAATGAGATCAGCTCTATTAGGGCCAAATTGCTACAAAGAGAGGTTATTCAGGCACCACAGAGGGGCTACGTGCAGTTTGCCGTGCCGGACCTAGATATCTATCTGCGAGAGAATGCTGCGGAGATTCTCGAGCGGTTCTAAATCGAGGCATGAATAGCCGCCGGTTAACTGCCTTTGTCGACTTGGCTCGCGTCCCCCCCCAATCTAGTAGACTTTAAACCGTTGCTAGATTAGGGGGATTTTCAATGAAACGCTCCATGAAACTGGTTTCTGCGAGGACCTCGTGCTGGTGGGGGACGTCAGCACCGGCAAGACGCACATGGCCTCGGCGCTGTGCATGCTGGCGTGCGAGCGGAGGATGGAGGCCCGCTTCTTCACCGCGTCATCGCTCGTCATGCGGCTGCGGCGCGCCCGCGACGAGGGGCGCCTTGACCGTGAGGCCGCGCTCATCGGCTGCGCTAGGCTGCTCGTCATCGACGAGCTCGGCTTCCTGCCGCTGGATCTCGACGGCGCGCGCGCTCTTCTAGGTGTTCGCCGACGCCTACGAGCGGCAGTCGGTGGTCATCACCACGAACCTGGAGTTCAGCCGGTGGGGCGCGGTGTTCGGCGACGACCAGATGGCGGCGGCCGTGCGCATCGCCAGGGCCACGGCCATGTGGGTCTTGCCCCTGCCGGTCTTGCCGAAGAACACGAGGTCCTCGCGGGGGCCGACGAAGCCCAGCGAAAGCATGTCGTCGCGGCCCCAGCCCTCGGAGAACCGCACGTGCGACCAGTCGAACCCCTCGGCCGACTTGTGCACGGGGAGCCTCGCCTGCCTGAGCAGCCGTGCCCTCTTGGTCGCGTCCCTGTGCGCGAGCTCGGCCTCGAGCATGGCTCTGCAGCCCGCCACCTGCGTCCTCTATCTTGTCCACGTCGATCATTCCCTCCTGCCTTTGCTCGTTGCCGATACGACGCACCGACAACGTTAAGGCATGCTGTCTGGTCGGCGTGGCCGTGCTCAAAACCGAAAAACTATCGTGCTCAATTCTGAAAATCGGATGTGATCAAACCCGCAATCACGACGTTAACAAACACAAATAGGCCGGCGCCAACGACAGGCTCGCCCCGTCGAGGCGGGCTGGGATATAATTTCCTAGAAGGAGGCCAAGGGAGGTTCGATGAAGAAGGGCATGAGCATCAATTCCCTCATGAAGCACATGAGGACGAATCACGGTATGGAGGATTTGCGGGGGAGCGACAGAAAGATACTGCTGAGAAACATGGGCTATTTCCATGGCTATAAAGGCTTCCGGTTTGTCCGAAAGCCCAAAAATGCGCTCCCCCTCCCTTCGTTCGATGCACTCATGGACATATACGGGTTCGATTCCGCCATCAAGGCTGCAATCTACCCGGAGATAATGTTCATCGAAACGGCGGTTAAAAACATAGTCTTGGCCAGAATACTTGAGAACATAGAGGACCCCGGGCTGGCGACCTTCTTAAAGCGCGGCCTCCGGACATGCAGGGATGTCAACGGAAGGGTCGTGAACGGGCAGATGGGGGAAAAGCTCAAGCTCAAGAGCCAGCTTCAGAACATCGTGAGACGGAGTTACAAAAACGATCTCGTGAAGCATTATGTCGATCGCGACGATGACGCGCCCGTTTGGAGCATTTTCGAGGTGATGACCCTCGGCGATCTCACAAGCGTATGCAGAAGCCTTCCCGATGAAATCCTCGCCGATATCGCAAGCGACCTAGGTCTCTTACATGCGAACCCCGGCATCGTCATCAACATCGTCGAGACGATTCGTCCCTTAAGGAATGCGGTCGCCCATAACGGGGCGGTATTTGATTCGAGGTTCAGCCAATCGGTTAAGTATCCCAAGACCGACAGAAACCTGGCCGCGGTTGGCGAGCTTCTCGATGAGGATCTTTCTATCGGGTACAGGTTGAATTTCAATTCCATAATCGACTACATCGTTCTCCTGGCCTACCTATTGACCTTGCTAACGCATCAGAAGAAGCGTTCCAGAGATTTTCTTCGGAAATGCCTGCGGGAGCTCGAGAAGCTCGAGAGCGCTGTCGGGGTTGATACGTACATGATGATCGTCGGAAGCGGTGACCGGCAGAAATACGGATTTATTGAGGGGTTCATCGATGGCTACGGGCGCAAGCGGTGACGTTCCTTCCGTGTGCTAATATGTGCAGAGAGAAACGGCGAAACGCCGTGGGAGGGGCCGATCAGTCGACTCCTCCCTTTTAATATGAGTTGAACATTGCCAAGAGGCAAAACCGGCCCGGCCGCCCGCGGAGCTACCGCGCACGGCCGGGCCTACCTATCTTCACCCCTGTATCACTACGAGTTCACCTCGCGCGGCAGGGAAGAGGCCAACGAGGAAAAGTTGCGCCGTTGGAAGCGCGAGCAGGCATTGTTCATGCAGCGCTGGCCGGAGTTCTTCTTAACGGGTGATCCGTGGTTGGGGCCGAACTTATCCGCTGAGAGCGAGTTTTTCTCGCTTTAAATAATGGATATTAGGAAGCCCTCAACTTACTTTCGATATGAGCTGAGAAGATAGCAACGTCTAGGCGATTTGCTGCAATACTTCACGATAGCTCGATACTTCCGCGATACGTTTATACAGACTTATGCAACACGATATAATCCGATATAGTCTACGGTAAACTTATAAAGCTAAGATTGACCGATAATCGATTGTCTTGAGAGGCAAACAAGTGAGCGCTACAGCATTCCATAACCCGTTTCGTCCCACTGCCGGCGCTGAGCCTCCGCGCATAATTGGTCGTGATGATATTGCCCTTGAGTTTACTGAGAGTTTGAATGCGGGAATTGGTGCACCTGCGAGGCTCATGCGCATTGCTGGACCGAGGGGCTCCGGAAAAACTGTTTTGCTCTGTGATCTTAGGGATCGTGCTCGAGAGCTTGGATGGAAGACCGCTATTGTCTCTGCTGGCCCTAACCTATTGTTGGACTTGAGGGATCAGGTTGCTGATTCTTCCCTTGCGACTAATGCTTCGGTCGGCGTAAACGCCGGCTTTGTTTCCGCGAAAGTCGACGTTGCGCCCAAAGAGTCGAGCCTTAGAAAGTTGCTGAGTTCGGCAGCGAAGTCATCCAAGGGCCTTTTTATTGCCATCGATGAAGTTCAGGACGCCCCGATTGACGATATGCGTGCCATTGCGTCTACGGTTCAGCTTTTGATAGGGGAAAAAGTAGATATCGCACTTGCCTTTGCTGGTTTACCCGCCGGTGTTATGGATCTTATTAACGGCAAGGCGCTTACGTTCTTGCGTCGTGCCCTCCCCGAAGATCTGGCGCCTATCAACCAGGTGGAGGTAGCGCTCTCTATGGGCGATAGCTTTGTCGCGACTGGTTTGACCATAGAGGACAATCTTCTATCGAGAGCCGCTAAGGCCACCAAGGGCTATGCCTATCTGGTGCAACTGGTCGGTTATTCCATTTGGCAGCGCGCCAACTTGCATCGTGCCAAAAGTGCCATTGTGAGCGAGCGCGACGTTACCGAAGGTATTGCACTGGCAGAGGCTCGCTTTCACGATGTTGTTCACGAGCCAGCGATTTCTGGACTGGGACTCAACGATATCAAATACCTTTTGGCGATGTGCGAGGACAAACAACAGTCCAAATCATCCGAGATTGCTAGGCGTATGGGTAAAAAGACCAATGAGATCAGCTCTATTAGGGCCAAATTGCTACAAAGAGAGGTTATTCAGGCACCGCAGAGGGGTTACGTGCAGTTTGCCGAGCCGGACCTAGATATCTATCTGCGAGAGAATGCCGAGGAGATTCTCGAACGGTTCTAGGTCGAGGTATTACTAGGTTTTGATTTTACTTGAGGACATTATGGTAAAAATACGAGATTTCCGTATCGAATTACTTCGCATTGTCCTTATGTGGACGGTAATGGCTCATCATTTTGTTGTTCACAACGCTGATTCTGTTTCCGTATTTCCTGGTTCGTTTACTAGGTTTTTCTACAATATCTTTTTCTATCCAATTGGAAGAACTGCGGTTCGGCCGTTTTGCATTCTAATGCTGTCAAGCTTTTTTCTTAAATTGTGTGAACTGTTTTCTCCTGTCCGGTTCTAGTTCGCTGCTTGTTTGGGGGGGGGCCGCGGATACTATGGTGGGTCATTCGATTGTTCGGACGGGAGTTCGCGTGCACACTAGGGAAGTGGTTAAGTTCCCCGTGGCGATAGATGAGGGGATGGGGTAGATTCAGGTTTACTCGAGCGTCGGCCTGGCCCTCCTTTGGGATATCGTCGCGGCGGGTGACATGTCCTCTATGTTGGCGTACTTCGCCACGGTGTTGCGGCTCAGGTGAAGTGCCCGGGTTATCTTGAACCCCGGGCGCCCGGCCGCCTCCGTCGACCGTATATCATTCACTGTGTCCAGGGGCACGGTCCTCTCCCCATCCTTCCCGGGCGGCCTCGCCAAAGTGCCCGCCCGGGGAAACCGTATGGCGAGGGCCGCGCTCCTGGTTCCCGGGGTATGGCCCTCCTGCTCAAACTGCTCAGTTTCAGTGCTCACGGTGCTCGATTGCCGGCGATCACGCAGACCTCTTTTTAGTGATCATTAACACCCGTCGACATGCTCGACCTGACGCCGGGGCTCATAGAGCCTGTGCGCGCCGAGATGGGCGATACCCCGCTGGCCTAGCCTTAAGGTAAAACGGAATAGGCGGACCGAGCGTCCGACTGGGTCTGGGAAGCGGTGTAGGGCGGAGGGCGAAGCATGGCCACCGAACCCATCGAAACACATCTCCACCGTTCCTCCAACTGGGAAAACGCCGCCTCCGGGGCCCACGGGGTCCGCGGGGGCGTTCGGATAGCTGCCGGAACGGCCTATCGGTTCAATACGATCGGCTGAGATCGGAAATCAACCGATGTTTAGCGATTGTGTATGATTTTCAACCGGATAAATGTTATCGAAACCCTTTTCCTCTCTATTTTGGGGTATCAAGAGTAGAAAGGGAGGTGATTTTATGAATCATAATCAGGCTATTGAATTGGAGAGAATAGTTAGAAGTGTATATGACTGCGACAGGGCCGGTATGGGTGGCTATATTGATGCTGATAATTTTTCCTCCAATCCTTTTGATGCGGCGTTGATTGCACTTGCTCCACTGTGGAAGAATGACTCAGATCGACAGGTTGAAAATTTCCTGTATAAATGGGACCACATTATTCGAGCAGAAGTCTCGCCATCGGATGATTCGGTTGAGTCCTACATTGTCGAGTTGGAGCGGATAGTACATGACTTGGGCGGCGCTTCTCTCTGTTAGTCTAAGATTGACTCAACTTGGTCTCAGCGCCTAAGTCAATTGTGCAAACAATGGGGTCGCTTCGAAAGCATCGCTTCTCGAAGCGACCCCATTGTTTGTCTCTACTTGTGTGCCCCGAAGGGGTTCGTTCTTTCCATATCTATCTGTCCCATCCGGCCGAACGCCCTGTTCCCGAATCATTGCCCGTTATCTAAACTGTTGGATTGATTTGGCTCTGTTAGACCATGATTGACATTCTGCCCCAATCATCTTTTTGTAATTGCAAGATAATCGCCCCCTTTCCGGGTTTGAATCCGGCAAGGTGATCTTGTGGCTAACAGTTCGGCGCACCATGGCTTGGCTCGCGTCCCCCCAATCTAGTAGACTCTAAACCGTTGCTAGATTAGGG
>CAJKGW010000015.1:0-37927 GCA_905199545.1 uncultured Collinsella sp. | reverse complement strand
CTGGTGATCTCCGCCTTGAGAGGGCGGCGTCCTAAACCGCTAGACGAACGGGCCACATGACATCTGCACTGCCGTGCTGCGAGGACATATATTACGGGACAAAAAACATCAGCGCAAGAAGAAATTCCAAATTGCCGAAAAAATTGTCGGCAGGTTATGGAACGCGCAGGTAAACTGGGCAGCTAATTCAAGTTGAGATGGACCAAAAGAGCTTCGCGCTCGTTGGAAATGTTGTCTTCGATCACGGCGTCGAGGGCGGAGTTGAGTAGCTGGCCTAGCTCGGGCCCCGGCTTCACACCGGCGCGGATCAGGTCGCCGCCGTTAATGGCGAGCATCTTGAGCGTATAGGGCTCCCCCGCCTTCAGCAGCTCGTGCGCCATCGCGCGCATCTCCTCAATCGTCTCGACGTAATAGAAGCACGACGGGGCCTTACCAAGTGTGTCAGCACGCTTAAGATCCATGAGCTCGTCCATCAGACGCGGCGTGTCGACGCCCTCGCCCGAAAGCGCGCGCATCATATTGAGCAGGCAGGAGCGCTCGGGGCGCAGCGGCTTGTCATGGTATTTGATGAGCAGGCACACATCGCGCACCAAATCGTGCGAGAGCGCCAGGCGATCCATAATGACGCGCGCCTTCTTGGCGCCGAGCTCGGGATGACCGTAGAAGTGGCCGCTGCCGGCGTGATCGACCGTAAAGCAATCGGGCTTGGAGACGTCATGCAAAAACGCTGCCCACATTAAGCTCGGCGAAGGCGCCACGCCATCGCACAGCGCCAGCTCCCCTGCCACCGTCAGCACGCGGGCGATATGTTCGTAGACGTTAAACGCATGATAGACACTGCGCTGGTCAAACCCACGAGCCGGCACAAGCTCGGGCACGGCGGCGCAGATGAGCTCGGGGTAGCGCAGCATCGCGTCTCCCCCGTGGCCGGTCGATAGAATGCCCTCGAGCTCAATACCCACGCGCTCGCGCGCCACGGCATCGAGCAGCGGCGCGCACTCGGCAAGGGCACACTTGGTCTCGGGCTCAATCACAAAGTCCAGGCGGCAGGCAAAACGCACCGCACGCAACATGCGCAGGGCATCCTCGTTAAAGCGGCGCTTGGGATCTCCGACGGCACGAATCAGCTTGCGGTCTAGGTCGCCCTGGCCATCGTAGCGGTCGACAAGGCCGCGCTCGGGATGCCACGCCATGGCATTGACGGTAAAGTCGCGGCGCGCCAGATCGTCCTCAAGCGAAGCGGCGCGCTCCACACTCTGAGGATGACGACCGTCGGTATAGAAGCCGTCCAGGCGATAGGTGGTGACCTCAATGCGCTCGCCATCGCAAATAGCCGTAATGCCGCCAAATTTAATGCCCGACTCAACTACCGCAATGCCGGCGGCCTCGAGTGCCGCCTTGGACTCCAGCCACAGGCCGCTGCAGCACATGTCGACATCGTGGCTGGGGCATCCCATCAGCGCATCACGTACCCAACCACCCACGTACCAAGCCTCAAGACCTGCTGCCTCAAGCGCACGCAGGACACGGATAGAGGCATCGGTCGGCTGCGTACCGTTGAGCGAAACATTGCACATGCCTATGGCCTCCTGCGACTATCAAATTGGCTATCGATTGCGTCTGCAAGAAGTCTAGCAAGAAACAGCCTCCACTGCACACGCAAGTCCGATAAACAAAAACGCATCCGTCCTGGTCTAAGACGGATGCGAAATAATTGAACTATTCAGGCAAGGTGCCGGAACTAGCAAACCTGACGGATTGCAATACCCTTCTGATACTCATCGACCTTGGCGAAGTCGCCCAGACCGGGGCACTCGACCACGTTAGCGCCGGTGGCCATCGAGAGACGCAGGGCGTCCTCGACGCGCTCCGGGGCGTCGTGCCACACGGACAGGAAGGCGGCCAGCGAAGAATCGCCGGCGCACACCGTCGACAGCAGCTTAACCTCAAAAGTACGGTTGGCAAACCAGATGTGCTCGCCGTTGGAGAAGTACGCACCGGCGCCGCCGAGCGTCAGCAGCACGTTCTTAGCGCCCTTGGCGTGCAGCTCGGCCATGGCACCCTTGACGGACTCATCGTCGCCGCCGCTTACCTTAATGCCAAAGATATCGAGCAGCTCGTCGTCATTGGGCTTAATCAGCAGCGGCTCCATGGCAATGAGGTCTGCCAGCTGATGGCTCGAGATATCGAGCACGAACTCGGCCCCCTTGGCCTTGACGCGGCGCAGGACCTCGGCCAGGAAGCCCTCGGAAGTGTTGGGAGGCAGCGAGCCGCTGATGACCAGGCAGGTCATGTCATCGAGCGAATCGATGAGCTCAAACATCTCCCGCTCGTTGGCCTCGTTGATGGCGGCACCGGCGTTGACCATGTTGTACTCGGTGTCGGGGCCGGCGTTGAGGAACACATTGACGCGCGTGATGCCGTCGGTCCACACGGGCTTGACGGGCAGGCCCAGGGCCTCGGCGCCCTTAACGATAAACTCGCCCGAGAAACCGGCGAAAAAGCCCAGGATCGTGGTGTCGACGCCGTAGTGGTCGAGCGTAAACGAGACGTTGAGGCCCTTGCCGTTGGGCGTGTAGACGGCGTTGCGGGTACGCGTGACGGTGTTGGCAGCAAGACCGTCGCAGGTGATGTTGTAGTCAATGGCGGGATTTGCAGTGAGCGTGTAAATCATGAATGTTCCTTTCACAAGGCAACGTGTTAATGAAAGTATATTCCACGCATCGGTAAAAGGCTAGGACAACTCGGTGAACGGTGTGGAAGCGATGAAGTACGGAAGGACTCCTCTCCCCCGTGGCGGAACAAAAAGGCGCCCCGGTCGAAACCGGGACGCCGTATGCGCACGAGTTTGTCGTGTTTCGCTTACTTGCGATCGAGCTTGCGAACGGCAACGCGCTTGCTGTACTCGTCGACGTGACCAAAGTCGCCGATGCCGACGGACTCAGCAACGTTGGCGCCGGTGGCCATAGCGAGCTTCATGGCCTCCTCGACGTTGTCGCGATCCCTGTACCACTTGTGCAGGAACGCAGCGAGGGTGCAGTCGCCGGCGCAGACGGAAGAGACAAGCTTGATGTTGAACTCACGCTTGGCATACCAGATGTCCTCGCCGTTGGAGAAGTAAGCGTCACCGCGGCTACCACGGGTGAGCAGCACGTTCTGGACGCCGGCCTCGTGAGCCAGCTTCATGGCAACGCGGACCTCGTCGTCGGTGTCGACCGGCACGCCGAAGATAGCCTTCATCTCGTGATGGTTCGGCTTAATGAGCAGCGGCTTCTTGTGAGCGAGCTCCTTGAGCTTGTCGGAGGACAGGTCCAGGACGACGTCGGCGCCACGGGCCTGAGCGTGCTCCATGACCTGAGCCAGGAAGTCGGGCGTAGCTTTGGGAGGCACGGAGCCGGAGACGATCAGGCACTCAAGGTCGCCCGCGGTGTCCAGGATGTTGTAGAGCTCCTCCTGATGCTGCGGCGTGATCGGAGCACCGGGGTTCAGGATGCCGTACTCGTGCTGGCCATCGTTGACGTAGGTGTTGATGCGCGTGATACCGTCGGTCCAGACCGGGCGGCAGAGGCAACCCAGGTTCATGACCTCCTCGACGATGAACTTGCCCGTGAAGCCGGCGAAGAAACCGAGCGCGACGGTGTCGACGCCCATCTTCTTAAAGGCGAAGGACACGTCGAGGCCCTTGCCGTTAGCCGTGTAGCTGGCCGAGCCGGTGCGGACGTTCTCGTCGGGCTCGAGCGGAGAGCTCGAAACCGTCATGTCGACAGCCGGGTTAGCGGTTAGCGTGTAGAACATTTACAGTACCCCCTGTATATGTGAGGGCCGCGTGGCCGGCCCATTCCAACCACGCGGTTACCTCTGATACCAAATTAGCGAGCTGCGGACTCGAGCAGTGCCTTGACCTCGGCAGCGGTGTTGCAAGCGAGCGCCTTCTCGGCGAGCTCGTCGCACTCGGCCTTGGTCCACTGGCTGATGGTCTTGCGGGCGCGCAGGATGGACGGAGCGCTCATCGAGAACTCCTCCAGGCCCCAGCTGATCAGCAGCGGCTCGAGCAACGGATCGGCAGCGGCCTCGCCGCACATACCGACCATGATGCCGGCCTTCACGCCGCTCTCGATGATGTTCTTGAGCGAACGGAGCACGGCGGGATAGTAAACCTGGTACAGGTTGGAGATGGTGTCGTTGCCACGGTCGGCGCACATGGTGTAGCCGATCAGGTCGTTGGTGCCGATGGAGAAGAAGTCGGCGACCTCGGCCAGGCGGTCAGCGAGCAGCGAGGCTGCAGGCGTCTCGACCATGATGCCGACCTCGATGTTCTCGTTGAACTTGCGACCCTCTTCGGTCAGCTCGGTCTTGCACTGCTCGACGAGCTCCTTGACAGCCAAGACTTCCTCGACGCAGGTGACGAGCGGGATCATAATCTTGACGTCACCGAAGGCGCTGGCGCGCAGCAGGGCGCGGAGCTGGACCTTGTACTGGTCGGGGTTGGCCAGGCAGTAACGCACGGCGCGGAAGCCCATGAAGGGGTTCTCTTCCTTGACCATGTGCAGGTACGGAATCTCCTTGTCGCCACCCACATCGAGCGTGCGGATGATGACCGGAGCGCCCTTGAGCGCGCTGGCGACCTTACGGTAGGCGTTGAACTGCTCCTCCTCGGAAGGAAGCTCAGCAGAGTCCATGAACAGGAACTCGGAACGGAACAGGCCGATAGCCTCGGCGTCGTGATCGAGCGCGTTGGGCACGTCATCGGGATTGCCGATGTTGCAGGCAATGATCTTCTTGATGCCGTCGGCAGTCACGGACGGCTTGCCGCGGAAGGCCTCGAGAGCCGCCTTCTCGGCAGCGAAAGCCTCGGCCTTGGCAGTGTAAGCGGCGAGCGTCTCCTCATCGGGATCGGCCTCGACGATACCCTTGCCACCGTCGACGACAACGGTCATGCCGTTGCGCAGTGCGGTGCAGCTGTTGGAAACCGAAAGGACAGCAGGGATCTCGAGGGCGCGCGCAATGATTGCGGAGTGCGACGTGCGGCCACCAGTCTCGGTGACGATACCGGCAACGTGCGCCTTATCGATCGTGGCGGTCATGGACGGCGTGAGGTCGTGCACGACAACGACGGTGTTCTCGGGCAGGACGGAAAGGTCGACGACCTCCTTGCCCAGCAGCTCGGCCAGAATACCGGTGCGGATGTCGGCGATGTCGGCCGCGCGCAGACGGAACATCTCATCGTCCATGGACAGGAACATGTTCTCGAACATGGTCGAGGTGTCCATGAGCGCCTGCTCGGCGCAGGTGCCGCCGTCAATGGCGGCGTTGATGGCGTCGGTCATGCCCGGATCCTGAGCCAGGACAATGTGTCCGCTCATGATCTCGGCCTCGGCCTCGCCCACCGTCTCCTTCATGTGATCGGCCTGAGCCTGGGTCTTCTCGCAGAAGACCGAAAGAGCGGTCTGATAGCGCTCCTTCTCTGCTGCCGAATCAGCAACCTCGTGCGGCTCAAACGTCAAGTCGGGATCGACGGCGACCATGACGGTGCCGATACCGATGCCCTCGGAAGCGTTGACTCCCTGATACATTCCCATTCCTCTCTCCGTGTCATGTGATAAAGCGTTTTGCCATATCCATGACAAAAGAGCGCAGCTACCTTAAGACAGGTCACTGCGCCCCCAAATATGAACTTAGTTGTTCAACATGCGACCCGTTTGAGTTCTACTCGCCAAGACCGCTCTTGATGAGCTCGATGGCAGCAGCCAGAGCCTCGGCCTCGTCGGCGCCGTCGCACTTGACCTCGACCTCGGTGCCGCAGGGGATACCAGCAGCCATGAGGGCCATCGGGGACTTGCCGTTGACCTCCTTCTCGGGGGTGACGACCGTCACGTCACAGGCGTACTTGCCCATGGTGGAGGCGAACAGACCAGCCGGACGCATGTGCAGACCCTGAGGATTAACGAGGGTAGCCTTCTCAGAAACCATAGTTGACTCCTTTTTTGTGTTTAACCCCTGTCATGCATGTGGCAGGAGTCAGATTCACGACGTTGTTTATATTAACTCACATCAAACGGTTTTTCATTGTGTTTCGCACGAATTGTTGGACAGATGTCGTTCGCTGTCCGCTCGCCTGCCGGGCGGGGCGGTTAAGTTTGCTGCTCTACAGTCCTGCGCAAGACGGAAAGCACATTAAGTGCCTTCCTTTGCGTGCGGAACTCGCGACAAACTTAACCGCCCCGCCCGGCAGGCGAGCTGCGGGAACATGCTTCCGTCCAAGAAATATCGTGCAAAAGGAATTCTGGCTGAATTATTGTTCGCGTGGGTGATTCAGTCGATGAGGGCTATTTATGCCCTGTTGGGGACTAAGGAGTGTCCCGGGGTGCCGGCAGGAAAGGAACGTCCCTGAGTGCCGGGTGGTATGAAAAAAGGCGAGGACCCGTAGGGAGTCCTCGCCTTTGTTACAGGGGGCGATGTTATTCGCGTACTGCGGAATTAGACCAGGCGGGCGTTGATCGTCTTGGCGATCTCGGCGGCGTCGGTGGAACCCTTGACGGTGGCACGGAAGTCCTCGTCCATGAGCGCCTCGGCGACCTTGGACAGGATCTTGAGGTGCGTGGTGCCAGCCTGTGCACCAGGGATGAGCAGAGCGATGGCCACGTTGACGGGAGCGCCGTCCATGGTATCCCAACCGGTCACGCCGGACTCGTCCTTAACGACGATGACGGCAGCCTCGGTAATGGCGTCGGACTTGGCATGCGGGATGGCGAAGCCCTCCATCATGCCCGTGGTGCCCTCGGCCTCGCGGGCCAGGAAGGCGTTCATCACGGCGTCGGCGTCGCTGGCGATACCGGCCTTGACAGCCTGGTTGGAAACGAAGCTCAGAGCCTCGTCGCGAGAAGCGAAGTCCTCGGCGACAAAGACATTCTCGACCTTCACGAAGTCGGCAGCATCGGCCTTAGGGGCCTCAACGGCAGCAGCCTTGGAAGCCTCAACCGGCTTGGCTACAGGAGCGGCCTTCTGATTCTTCTCGAAGTCGTACTTCTTGAAGGCCACGAACAGGATGCCACCGATCACAGCGCCGATGAGGATCGCGAGGACCCACAGCGGACCGTTCTCGACAACGGGCAGGACCAGGAAGCCACCGTGAGGCGCCGGATCGTGAACGTTGAACATGATGGTCAGGATCGAGGCGATGGAGGAACCGAGCATCATGATGGGCATGACGGGCCAGATGTTCTTGGTCATGAACGGAATGGCGCCCTCGGTGATGTGGGTGCAACCAAGAATGAGGTTGACGATACCGGCGTCATGATCCTCCTGGCTGAAGTACTTCTTGCCAACGACGACGGCGAAGGTGGTGATCAGCGGCGGAACGATGCAGGCGGCGGAGACGGCAGCCATGAAGTTGGTGCCGAAGTTGTAGGTATCGGTGCCAACGCCAGCAGCCAAGGCCTCGGTGAGCATAGCGGTACCGGTGACGTAAGCAGCCTTGTTGACCGGGCCGCCCATGTCAACGGCGCACATGCAGCCGATGGCAAGGCCCAGGACAATGGCGCCAGAGGCGGACAGACCCTTGAGGAAGTCCATCATGGCGGTGTTGATGGCAGCCATGGGGCCGGAGATGCCGAGCATGACCAGGCCGACGATGGCGGTCGAGAACAGCGGGTACAGGAAGATAGCCCTGAGGCCGTCCAGATTCTTGGGCAGCTTGGAGAAGACCTTCTCGAGCAGCAGGATGACATAGCCAGCGAGGAAGCCGCCGACGATGCCGCCCAGGAAGCCGAAGCCCACGCCGGCGCCGCCGGCGTCGATCATGCCGGTCTCGGCGTTAACGGGCAGGCCCTGGATGGCGATCATACCGGCAACGAAGCCGGGGACGAGCGCCGGGCGCTTGCCGATGGACTCGGCGATATAGGCGGAAAGCACGGGAACCATGAGGTTCATGGCGATACCGCCGATGATCTTCAGCATAGCGGCAAAGCTGTTGTAGTCAGACGCCGTCGAATCGAAGGACGTGATGCCCCACAGGAACGAAACGGCGGTCAGGACACCACCGGCGACGACGAAGACCAGCATGTGGCTGACGCCGTTCATGAGGTGCTTGTAGATGATGTGGCCGATAGATTCCTTCTCCTCGACCTCATCCTCGACATCGGCAGCAGCCGCAACCGAGTCGTCACCCTTGGCGGCGAGCGCGCGGTCGATCAGCTTACCGGCTGCCTCGACGGACAGGGCCTTGGAAACACCAACGGAAACCATGCGCTTGCCGGCGAAACGCTCCGCCTGGACATCCTTATCGGCTGCGACGACGACGGCCTTGGCACCGGCGATCTCACTCTTGGTGAGCTCGTTCTCGACACCGACCTGGCCATGGGTCTCGACCTTAATGGTCAGACCGCGCTCGGCAGCTGCCTTCTCCAGCGCCTCCTTCGCCATGAAGGTGTGCGCGATACCGGTCGGGCAACCGGTGGCGGCGATGATGTCAAACTTAGCCATGTGTCCCTCCTTTTTAAGTTTTGCGCCCGCAGGCGCTCCCCTACACGCGCGTCCTTGCGCGCTTTTCCACAACTGAAAGATACCAACCTACCGTCCGCGTGAGAAGAGACAAGGAGCAATTCTCCGGTGAAAGGTTCTTTCATAACCGTAAACGGTAGGTGAAAGTTTACCATCAACACTTGAAACGGCAAGGTGTATCTTGTAATTGAAAATCCCCCTATACTATGACAGTACAAAACGAGTCCGATTATCATGCCAACCAGGAGCCATCCATGACCGATAGTAGCAAGAGCGCACTTTCCCTCATTAGTACCCATCAGGGATACAGCGAATCCGAGCAGCGCATTGTCGACTATATATTGGAGCACCAGTCCGAGGCGCCACGCCTCACGGCGGCTCAGCTCTCGCGCGCCGCCGCAACGTCCGAGGCGACCGTTTCGCGCTTCTGCCGCAAGCTTGGCTTTGGCAGCTTCCGCAGCTTTCAGTTTTCGTTGGCGAGGGATTTGGAAAGCCAGCGCAACGAGGGCCTGACTGACGAAGTCTCACTCGACAATATGGAGCAGAGCCTTAAGAACATCCTGGCTGCCAAGGTGAGCGAGCTTAATGCGACCATCGACGGGATCGACCACGATACGTTGGCGGCTGTTGTGCAGGCCCTTAAGCATGCAGGGGTTATTGAGTTTGCGGCTGTGGGAAATACGAACGCGGTCGCGCTCGATGCGACGTTTAAGTTTTCGCAGCTGGGCCTGCGCTGCATGGCGAGCACCATTAGCGAGACATCAATCGGCTTTGCGCTCACGTTGCGCCCGGGTGACGTCATCGTGCTCATCTCAAACTCCGGCAAGTCGCGCCGACTGAATCGCATGGCAAAAGCGGCTCGCGACTGCGATGCCACCGTAGTCGTCATCAGCAGCGACAGCAAGTCTCCACTCGCGCGCCTGGCAGACTACACTTTTAATACCGTCAACCACGAGGCGCTGCTGACGACGGGTGACTTTGCGTTCTCCAAGATCAGCGCCACGATGATCATCGAAGTTATCTACAACTTCCTGCTGCCCGAGATTGAAGACGCTCGTGAACATATCAGCTACTACGAGGAGCTCATCCAGCCGGACAAGGTCGTTGAGTAAAACGCGTAGTGGGACAAAAATTTCAGTCTATTTTGTCCCACCAACACCGCTGATACGACCTAGCCTCGAACTTCTTCGAGCATCTGCTTTGCGTGGGCCAAGCTTGCCTCGGACTGATCGCCGCTGAGCATGCGGGCGATCTCGGCAGTACGCGCTTCGCCGGTTACCTCGTCCAAATGCGTCTGGGGAACATCGCCCGGCTCCTTGCTGACAACATAATGCTTGTCGGCCATGACGGCGACTTGCGCCAAGTGGGTTACGACAATCACTTGATGCGTAGCGGCAAGATCGGCCAGCACACCAGCAAGAGCACGAGCCGTGGAGCCGCCGACACCGGCATCGACCTCGTCAAATACCAGTGTGTCGACGCCGTCAGCATTACCCAAGACCACCTTGCTCGCCAGCATGACGCGGCTGAGCTCGCCGCCCGAGGCAATGCGGCGCAGGGGACGCGGCGTCAAGCCGACACCGCTGCGATACAAAAGCTCGTAGCTTGAAGGACCCGCCGGCGTCCACTCGGCGCGCGGAAGATCACGCGACTCCCAAACGAGCTCGGCGCCGCCCATCTCCAGGCGCGCCATTTGGCGGCCAACCTCGTGACAAAAACGCGGAGCAGCGGTATTACGCGCACGCTTGAGTGCCTTGGCGGCAGCGAACAGCTCGCGCTCGGCGCTCCCGAGTGCCTCACGCGCCTTTTTGATCTGTTCATCGCCATCATCGACCAGGGACAGCAGCTCTTGCGAGCGATCGCGCATGGCAAAAACATCGTCCATGGTGGGACCCCACTGACGCAACAGGCCCTTGAGGTCGGAATACCGCTCACGCATGCGAGCGAGCTCGCGCGGGTCGAAGGCGACGCCATCGCGATAGGCACGAAGCTCGTTCGCGCTATCCTCAAGGGAGATGCAGGCATCCGAAAGCGCATCGGCAATGTCGCCCAGTTTGCGATCAACGGTAGCCATACGGGAAAGCTCTGCCACGGCGCTGTTCACGGCATCGAGCGCTCCACCTTCGGCGGCAAGCGATGCATGGGCATCGTTAGCTGTGGCAACCAGTACCTCGGCATGTTCGGAGCGCGGCAGCAGCTCCTCGAGTTCCTCATACTCACCCGGCTTGGGGTCGACCTCGGCGATACGCTCCAGGGCGAAGCGCGCCTCCTCGACGCGACTCCCCTGCGCGCGTGAGGCTTCCTCCACGCGACGGACCTCCTTGGCAGCCGCACGCGACGCCTTGAAGCAGGCACGGTAACGGTCGAGCGCCTCGAGCGCAGAGCGACCAGCCCAGGCATCAACCATGGCAACATGATGCGCCGGATCGAGCAGACGCTGATGTTCATGCTGGCCGCACAGATCCATCATCACGCCGACGCGCTCGGAGAGCTCGCGCACGCTGGCGATGCGGCCGTCAATCTTGACGCGGCTGCGACCCTCGGCAGAAAGGCTGCGCTGCACGGTAAAGCCCTCCGTGTCGTGCGGGCCGTCGAACAAGCGCGCCTCGACGCTCGCCAGCGCCTCTCCCTCGCGCACCGTCGACGAATCTGCACGCTCGCCCAAAATGAGCTTGAGCGCCGAGAGCAGCGCGGTCTTGCCGGCGCCGGTCTCGCCGGTCAAAACCGTTAGGCCCGCACTCGGAACCAACGTCGCCTCGCGAATGAGCGCGATGTTGGAAACCTGCAGCTCATCGATCATGGCGCACTCCATAGAACACGCGGCTCACCGAGTTATAGAAGCTCTCGGGACCGTAATCGAGCAGCAGCACGTCGCCGGGACCACGGCGCACGGCCACGCTCTCAACGGTGCCATCGCAGGTAATAAACTGTCCATCGATAGCGATCGCCGGAACACTCGGACGGTCATCAGACATAAAGATCTCGACGACATCACTCGGCGAGGTCAAAAAAGCGCGAGCCTGTATGGTATGCGGGGCGATGGGCACACAGACCATACCCGTGTAATCGGGGCTGACAATGGGACCGCCGGCGGAAAGTGCATAGCCAGTGGAGCCGGTCGCCGTCGAAACGACGACACCGTCACCGCGCAGTCGATCGATATGGTGGCCCGACACCGTGATGTCGAACTCAACCATATCGGACAGGGGGCCGCGCGTGAGCGCCATGTCGTTGAGGGCGAACGTGCGCACGACATCCTTCGTGCCATCGTCGCGCACGGACACGATATCCGCGGCGATGGTGGCGCGACGGCTCACGTGCAGCTCACCGGACAGGGCATCACTCACAACCTGCAAAATGTCACGCTCCTCGGGGCTAGCGGCCGTCAAAAAGCCCAGGTGACCATAGGAAAGACCGAGGATAGGAATCTCGCGATGGTTGAGGATGCGGGCAGCGCGCAGCAGCGTGCCGTCGCCACCGAGCGTAATGACCAGATCGGAGCCGTCAATATCAGGCGTGCTCTGAATCTTGGATCGCTGGTCGGCAGCCCATGCGACCTCATAGCCCTGGCGCGTCAGCCAAAGCTCGAGCATCAGACCGCTCTCGACGGCCTCTTGCTTGTAGTAATTGGGAACCAGAAAGACCTTCATAGCGTTGCAGCTTTCTCGCTCAAAACCGATACCTGGGATTGCAGCTCATCGTCGGTACGTCCGCCGGGGGCAAACCTCATGCCGTACAGGAAAAACTCAACGTTTCCCTTGGCACCATGAATGGGCGACACGCACACATCGACCGGGAACAGTCCCTTGGCAGCAAAGAGTTCAACTGCCGCAACGAGTGTATCGCGGCGCACGGCGGGGTCGGTCACAATTCCGCCCTCGCCCACCAGCGCCGCCGGAGCCTCAAACTGCGGCTTTACGAGCGTGCAGAATGCACCCGTAGGCGCCAGGCACGCCAGCACTGCATCGATAATGTTCGCGATGCTGGTAAACGAGACGTCACACACAGCCAGGTCGATAGCGCCGGCATAGCCAAGCTCAGGCAGCTGCGTCACGTTTGTGCGCTCATGCAGCGTCACGCGATCGTCCTGACGCAACGACCAATCGAACTGGGCGCGACCCACGTCCACCGAGACAACTGTCGCAGCTCCGCGCTTAAGCAGGCAATCGGTAAAGCCGCCGGTAGAGCAGCCCACATCCAGACAGGCAAGGCCCGTCGGATTGATACCAAACGTATCAAGCGCGCCTTCGAGCTTAAGACCGCCGCGGCCAACATAGGGAATGCGCCCCTTCACGTGCAACGGCAGGCCCGGGGTCACCTTAAGGCCCGGCGAAGTAAAGCGCTCTCCGCCACTCGAGACCAAGCCGGCCATAAGAGTGCGAAGGGCATCCGCGCGATCGGCGCAGATGCCCTGTGAAATCAGTTCGTCATCAAGACGCACGCGTTTCATGAATGCCATCAACCATTCGTATCCGGAGATGCGGCCTAGCTATCCTGGGATTCGTTTGCCGCATCCTCATCGTATTCCTGCTCGAGCTTGTCGGCCTCACGCGGCGTCAGCTCAAACTTATCGACCATGTCGACCGCGCGGGAGCCCAGCTCAATCGCCTCGTCAAACAGATCGAGCGAACGCTCCAAGGAGGTGTCCTTGGAGCGAACGGTAGCGATGATCTGATCCAAACGGTCCGAGATCTCGTCAAAGTTGCGGACAGAACCCTCTGGCATGACTACTCCTCGACGGAGTCGGCCTCGACGGCCTCAGCAGCGTCCGCGTCGTCGGCCAGCACGCCAGCCTCGGCCTGAGCAGCCGCAACCTTTGCGGCAGCCTCGGCAGCTTGTGCCTCCTCGTGAGCGCGATCTTCGGCCAGCAGCTCCTGGTACAGGTCCTCGCCCGGCAGCTCTTCACTGCGAGCGATCTTACCCAGCACGCCGTTGACGAACGACGCGGACTGGTCGGTGCCATAGGCCTTGGCAAGCTCGACGGCCTCGTTGATCACGATGGCATCCGAGACCTCCTCGTCGGTGAGGAAACGCATCTCGTAAACGGCGATACGCAGCAGATTGCGGTCGGCGCCGGGCATGCGCATAAGATCCCAGTTTTTGGCAACGGAACGCAGAGCGCAGTCGATGCGGTCGATATGCTCGTAAGCACCGCGGCACAGCTCCAGCGCATAGGGGTCGAGGGGACCCTTCGAGATCAGGAAATCGCCCTCGAGGACGCGCTCGAGCGGGCTGTCCGTGGCCTCGGCCTGGAACAGCAGCTGCAGCGCCTGACTGCGGGCAAGCGTGCGCCCGCGATAAACCTTAAGGCTCAAAGGTTACTCCTTGGGGAAAACGAGGCCGTCGATGCAAACGTCAACGCGCTCGACCTCGACACCCACCTGGGCATCGATGGCGGCGACTACGGCGGCGCGAACGGCCTCGGCGAGTTTCTTGAACGGATAGCCAAAGAACACCACAACGCGCACGGTGAGTGCGAGCTTGTCGCCGACGACCTCGGCGTCGACCGCCGGCTCGGAAGCCGGGGCCTTGGACGAGAGCATCATGGAGACAAGGTTGGTGGCAAGGTCCTTGACGCCAACGGAGGCGATGCCCTCGACATCCGACACGGCGCGCGAGACGATGGCGGTCAGAACATCGGGCGAAATGCCGATGCCGTCAATCTTGATTTCCTGGGGCATGAGTCCTCCTAGAAGAGTTGGTTGCTAGACGCGGGAGACGAACTTGCCGTCGCGGGTGTCAACCTTGATGACCTCGCCCTCGTTGAGGTACATGGGGACCTGGATGACGGCGCCGGTGTCGATCGTGGCCGGCTTGGTGGAACCCTGGACGGTGTCGCCCTTAAAGCCCGGGTCAGTTTGGACGATGGTGGTCTCGATGAACATCGGCGGAGTCACGCCCATGAGCTCATCGTCGGCGAAGAGAAGCTGGCAAATGTCGTTCTCGCGCAGCCACTTGGAGTTCTCGCCCACCATGTCCTCGGGAACAGGAACCTGCTCATAGGTCTCATTGTCCATGAAGATGTAGTCGGTGCCATCGTTGTAGAGGTACTGGAACTCACGGGTGGTGAGCATAACGCTCTCGAACTTGGTGCCGGCGTTGCAGGTGTTCTCGACGACGCGGCCGCTCTTGATGTCGCGGGTCTTGTAGCGCACAAACGCGCCGCCCTTGCCGGGCTTGACATGCTGGAACTCGACGATGGTGTAGACCTTGTCCTTAATGCGGAGACCGAGGCCGTTCTTGAAGTCGGCGGTAGAAATGGTAGGCATAGCGACCTTTCTTGTTATGGGCAGAACGCACAAGCGTCCAAATTACATACGAGCGAAATTATACACTTGCAGACGGCGCCTGCGGCGAGCGCATAAAAAGAGAACGCGGGGCGTCCGAATCGATCCAGACACCCCGCCCCAAACTATCTACCGAAGTAGACTAGCAATCGATGACGTGAAGGTCATGCGGTGTCTTGGTGAAGGGCTCGTAGCCGTTCTCGGTGACCACGCCGTAGTCCTCCAGACGCACGCCGCCCACGCCGGGCAGGTACACGCCGGGCTCCATAGTGATAACCGAGCCGATCTCGATGGTGTTCTTGCTGCGGTTGAAGTTGGGCAGCTCGTGAATGTCGATACCGACGCCGTGGCCCAGGCCATGGTTATAGTAATCGCCATAGCCGGCATCGCCGATGATCTTCTTGGAGAGCTTGAAGATGTCGTTGCCCTCGACGCCCGGATGGATGGCGGCGACGCACTCCTCGTGCGTGCGGCGCACGAGTGCGTACAGGTCGAGCTGCTCCTGCGTGGGCTCGCCCATCACGACGGTACGGGTCATGTCGGAGCGGTAATCGCAGTAGCCCGCGCCATAATCCATGAGAACGAAATCACCCTTCTCGATCACGCGGTCACTCGGGACGGCATGCGGATTGGCGGTATTGGGGCCGCTCGCCACGATGGAGCCAAAGGCCAGGCTGTCGGCGCCATTGGCGAACATAAAGTTCTCGAGCTCATTGCGAACCTGCTTCTCGGTCATGCCGGGCTTAATAAAGCCGAGCATATGCTGGAAGGCGGCATCGGTGATCGACTGCGCATGGCGCATGAGCTCGATCTCCTCGGCGTCCTTGATGGCGCGCATCTTGCGAATGTCGTCATGCATCAGCGGCAGCATGCAGGCGACGGAACGATCCTCCAGACCACGCTGAATGCCCTGGTAGAAGTTGATCTGCATGTCGTCCTCGACAGCGCAGACGCGGCACTTGTTGGCCGCGATCTTGCCGGCGACCCAACCGGGGATGGTACCCTCGTCCATGTCGTAGACCCAAGGGCTGCCGGCGGGCGTGTTCTCCTCAAAGCTGTTGAGGTAGCGCGAGTCGGTATGGAACAGGCACTGGTCGGCCGTAATAAACGCCGCGTGCGGGAACTCGAAGGTGTAATCGAAGACGCCCTTCACGCCCGTAAGCCAACGAAGATTGGCCTCGTCGCGCACCACGATAGCGTCGTAGCCACGCTCGGCCATCAGGGCACGGACACGCTCGATACGACCGGCAGGACCGGCAGCAAACTCAGACATGCAGATTCCTTTCTTGTTGCCTCTATAAAGACGGGACGGGTCTCAACCGAATGACGGAATCGCATGCGATCCGCAACCGATTGGAAACCCGCCCCTCAACATGATACGAAAGACGATGGAAGTCAATAAATCTTAGAGAAGTTCTTTGCGAGAAGCCAAGTAGGCGTGAGCATGGCGCTCAAGAACCTCGTCCTCAACGCTCGTGAGACGAATGGCGCCGAGTGCCGCGGGCAGCGGCAACATACTGCGGTTCGAGCGGACAAACTGCTGCCTGCGGAACTCCTCGATATATGCGGCGGGCTCCAGATCGAAGGCAAGCTCCTCGATACCAAAGTCCTCCAGGCAGTCATCGACCTCAAAGACGTAATCGATATCGAAGTCGCAGGCATCATGTGCAAGGCGCGCCTCAAAGCGCATGCCCTCGGACAACAGCTGGTAGGCAGGGACCTGCGAAGCGGCATCGCCCAAGCAGGCGCGCAGGGTGCGTTCCCCCATCTTGCCAAAATCGAGCGCATGGCGAGCGCTCGGGTTCGTGGCCGTCAGCACATCCTTGCGGGCAGTCTGAGACCATTGGACGGCATTGACGAGCGCGACCTCCTCACCAGCAAGAATCTCGGGGACAGTCTCAATAAACTGATTCCAGCGCGACTTGCTGCTCGAAAGCATGGTGCCAACAAGTACCGCATAGCCGAGCTTGAGGTCCTCGGGGTCCGCCTCGCGAACAAGGTCGAGGTCACACACGACCAAGCCCGGTTCGGGACGGAACGCGATAGCGGGAAGCGCATTGGCCGACGAGGCGACGAGCGGCTTCATGGTCGTCGCGACCGTGAGCATGGCGTCGAAGGTCGTCGGCAACAGCGCGCACTCAGTTCGGCCGCACCACTGGTTGGCGCACCAGCTAACAACCGAGCAGGTTGCGGCATCGCCAACGGCGACAACCAGATCGTCGCAGGTAACGCCGTTGGCAGACAGGGCGCCAAAGATAGCATCGGCATCGGCCAGCGTAGCACCGGCAGGCGAAACCTCGAGGACGAGCGGCGACACGGCAAAGCCGGCATCGACCAGAGCGTGCTCAACGATCTCGCCAAAGCGGTCGGAAACAGCGCTGTTCCAGACAACCATCGCACGCTTGGGCTTGCCCACGGCCGAGGCAAACATACGCGACAGCTCACTAAAAGCGTTAAAGCCGACGCGAACATCGATACTGCGATTTTGGAAATTGATCAGTTGACGGCGAATCATAGCAGTCCACGCTCCAAAAGCATCTCGGCACAAAGGTAGGAAACGTCCTCGAAGGACTTGTTGCGAATATCAAGGGTAATGTCTGCGGCCTGACGATACAGCGGACGGCGATGCTCAAACAGGCGCGCGGCATGCTCGGGCGAGCGGAAATCGGGGCGCGTGTCGGACCGACGAATCTGGCGAATCGAATCCTCGAAGTCGCCCTCGAGGTACACGCACGTACCCATATCGTGCATCAGCTCAATATTCACCGGTGTCTCGACGATACCGCCACCGCACGAAACCAACAGGCTGCGCTCGCTTTGGAGCGAACGGAGCGCCGAGGTCTCGAGCTCGCGAAAACGGTCCTCGCCCTCGGTCTCAAAAATCTCGGTTACCGACTTGCCGCAACGGCGCACGACCAGGCGGTCGGTATCGATAAAACGCCGCTTGAACATGGTGCCGACGTTGCGCGCGAGCGTCGACTTGCCCGCGCCCAAAAAGCCGATAAAGAAGATATGGTCGCAGCCGTGTTTGATGTGCTGAGACATGGCGAAACCTATTCCTCGCAGGGAAGGTCGCGCAGGGCCCGGCGCTCAAAAATACGGAAGATCTGCGTATACCACAGGTCCTGCGTCGCCTGCGGCTTTACCAGGATGGTATCGACGCCGGCTAAATTGCCACTCCACACGTCAGTGTAGAGCTGATCACCGATCAGTACCGCCTCGTCGGCCGTGGCGCCGAGGCGCTGAAGACCCGCCTTGAGGGCAAACGGCGCCGGCTTCATGGCGTGGCTAATGGCCTCGAGTCCCAGCTCGCGTGCAGAGCTCATGACCTGGTCGCGATGCCAGTTGTTGGACACCATGCACAGCTTAAAGCCTTTGGCGCGGGCGGCGTCAAGCCAAGCGGAAACCGCGGCGGGAACCTGCTCGGTGTCGCGCGGCACCAGGGTGTTATCGCGATCGAGCAGAATGGCGCGTTTGCCGTCGGCCCACAGGGTATCAAGGTCGATGCGATCGACCGAGGCAACGTATCGTTTGGGGCTAAAAATCCTCATGCTAATTCCAAGACTGTTGATGCTCTTCGTAGGTTTGCGAGAAGTACTCCTCGTCCTGTGTAATGTAGAAATACAGGTCATCGGAGTCGGTCGGCTCAAGGGTGGCCTTGAGCGCCTCGAGCGACGGAGAGCAGATGGGCGTGGGCGGCAGGCCCTCGTGCTTATAGGTGTTATACGGGCTATCGCTCTGCAGGTCGTCGGCGGTAACCTCGCCGCCGGTGACATACATCATGGTCGCATCGCTGTTGAGATAACGCAGACCGTCGAGTTTGCCGGCAAGGCGGTTGTAAAAAACCGAGGCCACGTGCGCACGTTGATCGGCGTTGAGGCCCTCGCGCTCGACGATCGAGGCAAGGTTAACGATGTCGTAATCGGACATCTCCACGCCATAGCGCTCCTTGATCTTGGCCTCGCAGCTCGCAAAGTCAAGCGATTTGTACTCGGTGTTGAACTGGTCAAGCATGGCGCGAATCACATCATCGGCAGAAGGGTCCTTACCCAACGAATAGGTCTTGGGGAATAGGAAGCCCTCGAGTGAATCGTTTGCAGCGTCTTTAAGGAAAGCGTAATCATTCACATAATTGCTCGCCTTGGCCTGGTTAAGGAAATCTTCCTTAGAAATGCTGTCGTATGCCGCGGCCACACGATCGGCGACCTGGTCGACCGTCAGGCCCTCAGGGATAGTCAGTGCATCGGAGCCCGCATTGGGGCCTTCCATGAGCTGCTGAACAACCTTGGTCGCGTCCATGAGCGTGGTAAACGAGTAGGTGCCAGGCTTAAGCGACATATCGGCATTGAGCTTTTTGACCGCCGCGTAATAATCCTTGGGGTCTTCGACGAAATGGTTCTCGGAGAGAATCGAAGCGATGGCATCACCCGAGGCGCCATCGGGAATCGTAATAGTAACTTGCTGGCCAGCAGCGACTTTCGCATCCTCGCCGGCAAAGAAGCCCTTGACGGCCGGCACAACAAAGAAAACGATCGCGACAAGCGCAAGCACGGCGATGACGCCACCGATAATCATAGGCACCGGAGAGCTTTTCTTTTGGACGCCACGGCGGGCATGCGTGTTATAGCTCGAGCGCGTGGCCGGAGCAACGCCGTGCGAGTCATGAGCATGATGTGCGTGGGGGCGTGATTGCCGGGCCTGCCCCTGCGTGCGCTGGGCAGGAGCCTGCTGCTTAAAACGAGCGCCGCCAGCGGGCTGCGCGGGACGAGCTGCGGGCTGTTGAGCGGCACGCTGAGCAGGTTGAGCCGAACGCTGCGTCGGATGCGCCGGGCGCTGGCCAGGCTGAGCAGGGCGCGGCGCAGGCTGCCGTGTACGATTCTGCTGGCGCGGATCGGAAGCGCTAGGCATGCGAAACCTCCTCGTTTTTACGATCGAGCCATGTCTGCAAGAAAAGGCTGGCGGCGATCATGTCAATCTTGCCCCTCATCTGCTTTTCGTTGAGTCCCTGCTCTCGCAGGATTCGCTTGGCCTCCTGCGAGGACAGACGCTCGTCCTCAAACTCCAGCGGAAGTTCGAGCTCGTCGGCAATCTTTTGGGCCACTGCGGCGACGCGCTCGGCCTGGGGGCCGGGCTCACCTGCCATGGTCAAGGGACGTCCACTTACCAGGATATCGGGCTCATAGTCCTCGACCAGGTAGCGAAACGTCTTTGCCATACCAGTGACCTCGGCAGCCGGAAGCACCTTGACAGGCATCGCCATCTTGCCATCACGGCTCGAGACGGCAATGCCAATCCTGGTCTCCCCTATGTCCAGTGCGAGCGCGACCACAGCGACTACTTAGGTTCTTAGGCGCCGAGCGCGGTCTTGGCGGCCGCGAGGGCATCGGCGATACCGGCAGCATTCTTGCCACCGGCCTGGGCCATGTTGGGACGACCGCCACCGCGACCATCGACCAGGCCCGCGATCTGCTTGATCACGTTGCCGGCGTGGAAACCGGCCTTCACGGCGTCATCGGAGCCGGCGGCGAGCAGGGCCGGGGTGCCCTTCTCGGTAACGCTGGCAACGACGCAGGCGACGGGGCCGGCAACCTTCTGGTGCACGGTATCCCACACATTGCGCAGGTCAGCAGCCTCAAGACCCTGAAGCTCAGCGACGACGAGCTTGTAGCCGTTCAGCTCGACAGCGCCCTCGATGGCGCCAGAGATAGCGTCGGAGGAGCCACCGGTGAGTGCCTTCTTGAGCTTGTTGGACGTCTCGCGCAGCTCGGCCTGCAGGTTCTCCACGCGGGCGGGAACCTCGTCAACACGGCACTTGAGCGCAGCAGCAGCGGCGTCAACGAGCGCCAGGCGGTCGGCCATGTAGTCGAGGGCGCCCTTGGAGGTCACGGCCTCGATACGACGGACGTTCGAGCCCGTGGAGGACTCGGAAATAATCTTGAACAGGCCGATCTCGGCAGTGTTGGCGGCATGCGTACCACCGCAGAGCTCACGGGAGAACGGCTGATCCTCGGCGCCCACGGAGACAACGCGGACGACATCGCCGTACTTCTCGCCAAACAGGGCGACAGCACCGGCGGCCTTGGCCTCGTCGATGCCCATGACGCGGGTCACGACCGGCTTGGAAGCGAAGATCTGCTGGTTGACCAGGTCCTCGACAGCCTTGAGCTGCTCGGAGGACAGGGCCTCGAAGTGCGTGAAGTCAAAGCGCAGGTGCTCGGGCGTCACCAACGAGCCAGCCTGGGAGACATGCTCGCCCAGGACCTGCTTAAGCGCGGCGTCGAGCAGGTGCGTGGCGGTGTGGTTGCGACGCAGGAAGCCACGGCGCTCGGCGTCGAGCGCGGCGGTCACGGTAGCACCGACGGTCAGCGTGCCCTCGGCGACGTTGGTGACGTGGGCATACAGGCCGTTGTGGTTCTTGGTATCGGAAATGGTCAGCGCAACGCCCTCGGCGGAAAGCTTGCCGGCGTCACCCTGCTGGCCACCCATCTCGGCATAGAACGGGGTGCGGTCGAGCACGACCTCGACGTCCTCGCCCGCAGCGGCGGACTCGACGGACTCGCCGTTGCGCACGATGGCGACAACCTTGGCGCCATCGATGACGTCGTTGTCATAGCCGTCGAACTCGGTCGCGGCAACCTTGTCGGAAAGCTCGACCCACACGTCGTTGAAGCTGCCCCAGGCATCGCCCTTGGCGTTGGCGCGGGCACGGGCCTTCTGGTCCTCCATGCAAGCGGTAAAGCCATCCATGTCGACGTCGTGACCGGCGGCGCCGGCGATCTCGACAGTCAGGTCAATGGGGAAACCAAAGGTGTCGTGAAGCTTAAAGGCAACATCGCCCGGAAGGACAGCGCCGTCGGCGAGCGCGGCCAGGGCCTCGTCCAGGTAAACGCGGCCGTTATCGAGCGTCGTTGAGAAACGCTCCTCCTCGGAGGCGACGATGCCCTTAACGAGCGCGACGTTCTTGAGCAGCTCGGGATAAGCCTCGCCCATCTGAGCGTTGACCTCGTCGATAAACTTGGTCAGGAAGGCGCCCTCGATGCCCAGCAGACGACCGTGGAACACGGCACGACGGAGCAGGCGGCGCAGGACGTACTCGCGACCCTCGTTACCGGGCAGGATGCCGTCGGAGATCATAAAGTCGACGGCACGGGAGTGGTCGGCGATGATGCGCAGGGAGCGGCTGGCACCGGAGTAATCGTCGGCGTCATAGGTCTTGCCGCTGATCTTCTCACCGAGCTTGATGAGGTGCTGCATCAGATCGCCGTCGTAGTTAGCGGTCTTGTGCTGCATGATAGCGGCAATGCGCTCCAGACCCATGCCCGTATCGAGGTTGCGGTGCGGCAGCTCCGGCATGGAGCCGTCCTCCTGGCGGTCGTACTGGGTAAACACGAGGTTCCAGAACTCAAGGAAGCGGTCGCAGTCGCAGCCAGGCTTGCAGTCGGGGCTGCCGCAACCGACCTCCTCGCCCATGTCAAAGTAGATCTCGGAGCACGGACCGCAGGGGCCGGTGGGGCCAGCGGCCCAGAAGTTGTCGTCCTCGCCCAGGCGGGAGATGTGATCCTCGGCAACGCCCAGAGAGCGCCACACGTCGTGGGTCTCGTCGTCTTCGGTAAAGACGGTGAAGTACAGGCGGTCGAGCGGCAGCTTGAACTCCTTGGTGATGAGCTCAAAGGCCCAAGCGCAGGCCTGCTGCTTGGAGACGCCGCCAAAGGAGAAGTCGCCGAGCATCTCAAAGAAGGACAGGTGACGGCCGTCCTCGCCGATGCAGTCGATGTCGTTGGTGCGGACGCACTTCTGGCAGGAGATCGCGCCGATCTCCTTCATGGTCTTCTTGCCCTGGTAGTACTCCTTAAACTGGTTCATGCCGGCGTTGGCAAGCAGCAGCGAAGGATCGTCAGGGACGAGGGACGAAGAAGGATAGAGCTTAAGACCGCGCTCCTCAAAGAAGTTGAGGAACTTGGAGCGAATCTCGGCCGTAGTCATTGACGGGTAGTCAGCACTCATAGAGGGAATCTCCTCGGTTTCACATCGAAACAGTTCAAACGTAACGATATTACCATCCCACCGCGCCTGTGCAAAAAAGAGGGCCGCCAAACAGCGACCCTCCAGCGAAAGTGCACGTTATTTAGGTCTGTCAAATACTTTGAAAAAAAAGATTTCGGTATAATTGCATATAAGAATCGTCCGGAAGGAGCGATCGATGAATAGCAAACGGTTTGTCGTGAATGCACTAACCTCGGTAGCCCTTTTAGCAATCTTCGCTTACTCGAGCTGGTATGTGAACCAGCCGAGATTTGGCTACGCATTGTACGCAGTAACATCTGGCGATAAAGCGTATTACACCCTAAGCGCAATTGACGCCATCTTTTTCTATGTGGCTGGCCCCTTATCAATCGCTTTGATCGCGTTTATTGTTATTTACAACATCAAGAAACGCTAACAGGGCCTATTTGGAATCCGAATCGTCCATGGAGCCGTCGATGCCGGTTTTGGTGTCGTCGTCAGAGCTTGTGTCGTCGTCCTTGGCAAAGGGGTTCTTAAAGAAACCCGTCGCGTCGGGCTGCAGGCCTGAGAGCTTAATCCAGGGATTATCGAGCTCGGGCTTGGGCATGGCCTGGGCCTCGGGCGCGGTCTCGTTGCCGATGAGCTCGGACTCATAGATGAACGTATCGTCGCCAAGCGCGTCGTAGGCGGCAACTGGGTTACCCTCGGTATCGCGATACGGAGTGCCCTTAAACACGGCACCATCGTATGCCACGAGCTGACGCCCGGTCTCGTTCTCAAAGTAGTAGACGAAAATGCCCTTGAGGGCCGCGCACAGCGGAATGGCGATAACCATGCCGATGGGACCCATGAGTGCCGAACCGATAACGAGAGCCGTCAGGCTCATAACGGGATGCACCTGCACCGAGCTCTGCATGACCTTAGGCGAAATGACATTATCGGTGACGTTTTGAGCCACCATGGTCACGACAAGCGTCCACAACGCCAGCATGGGGCTGAACATAAAGCCGAGCACCGTGGCGATCGCCGCACTCACCCAGGGACCGACAACCGGAACCAGGTGCATAATGCCGGTAAAGATAGCCATGAGTGCTGCATACGGATGGCCGATGATCGTAAAACCAATAAAGGCAAGAAAACCGCCACAGATCGATGTGATGACCATGCCACGCATGTAGCCGCCGACCGAACGCGAAAGGATGGCCACCATAAAGCGGTACGAGGTCTCCTTTTCCTGCCCGATGATGGTGCAGACCTCGTGGTGCATGCGGGGATAATCGCAGGCAAGCCAGTAGGCAAGCACCAGACCCAGGAAGATGACGAACAGCTGCGAGGCCGTGTTGGTAATGAGCGGAAACACACCGCGGCCGAGCTCAGCAGCGATTTGCGAGACGTACTTAGACGCTACGGTAACCAACGAAGAAAGATTGTCGTCCAGATACTCCTTGAGCGGCGTGTTGTTGAGCGTCTTAGCGTGCGAGAGCATCTCGTTGAGATCGCCACCCGCAACACGAAGCTGCTCGGGCAGGCGGCTCAGGACTTCCATGATTTGACCGAGCAAAATAGGCGATAGGATGCAGACGACGCCGACGAGCACGGCAACAACCACAATGAGTGCGATGAGCGAACCGAGGCCACGTCCGACACCGTGATGCTCGAGCCAGTTGGTGATCGGAGACATCACAAAAGCGATGATGGAACCGACAGCGAGAAACTCGATGACCGGTGCCAGGATGCCCATAAGGTTAAAGATGACGGCAGCGATGACAATGCAGCCGACGACGCCCCAAATGCGCAGCGTCAGAATGCGGGTATCGCGAAGCGTGCGGTCGATTTGTTGGGGGTGCTCACTCATGAACGAACCATCACTCCGTCGGGATCAATCTTATCTTGAATCTTCTTAAGCGTGCGGCGCAGCAGGCGCGAGACCTGCACCTGCGAGATGCCAAGCTTCTTGGCAATCTCGATCTGGGTCATGCCCTTAACGAAGCGCAGCTCGATAACCTCGCGCTCGCGCGGCGAGAAATCGCGGATAGCTTCCTCGATTACCAGGCGGTCATCGGTAAAGTCGAGCTCGTTGTCGTCGTCGGCATAGCGATCGAGAATCGAAGGCGCATCATCGGAATCGGACGCACCGGGGGCCTCGATGGGCACCGAGGTGTAGGCCGAGGACGATTCCATGGCTTCGAGCACCTCGTCGACGGTTACGCCAAGGTAATCGGCGATTTCCTCAACCTTGGGCGAACGCTGAAGCTCGTTGGTGAGCTTGTCGGTGGCCTGGTTAACCTTGGCCGAGAGCTCCTGCAGTCGACGCGGCACGCGCACACTCCAGCCCTTGTCACGGAAGTGACGCTTGATCTCGCCCAAGATGGTGGGCGTGGCAAACGTGGTGAACTCGAGTCCGCGCTCAGGGTCAAAGCGGTCGATTGCCTTGAGCAGGCCCAGATAGCCGACCTGCATGAGGTCGTCGAGCGGCTCACCGCGATTCTTAAATTTGTTGGCAAGGAACCTTACCAGGTTCATATGGGACATGACGAGCTGCTCGCGGGCGTCCGGATCACCGGTCTCCTTGTAGCGACGAAACAGCTCGCGGGTTTTCTCCTTGTCCCAAGCGGTCTTGCCGCTCCGGGAACGTTCGGTCATATTAGATATCCGCCTTGAGATCGAGGGAAAGCGTCAGGGGCGCCGCAGTCTTTTCGTAGGAATCGCACACACTCGCCAAAATGAGCTCGGCATACACGGCAGCCTGGTCATCCTCATCGACAGTCGCCTGGTCGCCAAAGGTAAAGGTCATGCCCACATGCGATTCGTCGACATCGAATTTGATCGAGATATCGTCGGAATCAACAGCCGTGCAGCCAAAGATGAAGGCTTCTTCGGCAGCCATACGAATATCCTCGATGCGATCGACGGACATAGAGCACAGGGCGCCGACGTTGGCGGCCGTCATGCGCACCAAGCGCGCGAGACGCGGATCACCGGCAACGCTCAGCGTAATGGGGCAGGTTGCTTCGCTACTCATCGCAGGACTCCTCAGAGGACTCGGCGGGCGTATAGGTGTAATACTGAGCCGGCTTGGCTGCGGGCTTCTGAGCCGCATCCGCACCATCGGCGGCCTCGTCCTCGGCCTCACCGATCAGAACGCGCTCGGTAGGCTGCTCGGCCTCGGCGG
Organism: uncultured Collinsella sp.; assembly: GCA_905199545.1. Classification (GTDB taxonomy): domain Bacteria; phylum Actinomycetota; class Coriobacteriia; order Coriobacteriales; family Coriobacteriaceae; genus Collinsella. Next base: position 11,965 of record CAJKGW010000015.1, on the reverse strand, counting down.
CGGCAGCGGCTAGCTTACGATCGGCGTCGGCTGCAGGAGCCTTCACCTTATTGAAGAGCTTCTGCACGGCGCCAGCCGCAGAATCTGTCACGCTCGATACGGCATTGCTGGCCTCGGCCATACTGCCCGTGACCTCGGAGATGTCGCGAACTACCGCCTCAACCTCAACGAGGTTGGACGTCAGGGCGTCAATGGCAGTCTTGCTCGACTTGAGGAGCGGCTCCATCTGGGCAAGTGCCGGCGTAAGCTCGTCAACGGCGCCATCAAGCTTTGCCACCACGGGCTGCGCCTCGGCAATCGTATTATTGAGGTCGGTTACCGTCTTGTCGAGCGAGTCGACAACGGTGCGGGTTTTGCGCAGGGTGAGCGCAAGCTCAACGATAGCCCACACGCCGGCAACGGCGAGCAGCAGCAAGGCGATTTGAATGGGACTCATACAAGCCTCCCAAAGGAATCGAAATACAAACGCTTTCCATGGTACCCCAAAGGGGACCGAACATGCCAAGAGCAGCAACGTGGGACAAAATTATCAGCAGCTACTTCGGTGCATTCCCGCTGCGGTCGCGTTCGCTTTGCTCTACGCGCCATTCTTCCCAACCGCGGCCGGCAGGCTGCCAAAATGCACCGCGTTCTAAGCCTTCGGGCAAATAGCGCTGGTCGACCCAGCCTTCGGGATAATCGTGCGGATACTTATACACACCGTATTCATCGCTACCAGGGCGATGGCGATCGCGCAGATAACTCGGCACCTCGCGAAGCCCACTAGAATGAATATCGGCTAGCGCCGCATCGATCGAGGCCTCGCACGCATTGGACTTAGGCGCCAAGCACACATAGAGCGCAGCTTGTGCCAGGTTAATGCGACATTCAGGATAGCCAATAACTTCAGCAGATTTAAAGGCAGCATGCGCCACCAAAAGTGCCTGCGGATCGGCGTTGCCAACGTCCTCAGAAGCCTGAATCATAATGCGGCGGGCGATAAACTTAGGATCCTCACCCGCATCGATCATGCGCGCGAGCCAATAAATGGTGGCATCGGGGTCGCTGCCGCGCATGGACTTAATGAACGCACTGATAATGTCGTAGTGCATGTCACCATTTTTGTCATACGAAAACCCACGGCGCGGATTGGCAATCTTCACGTCATCCACGGTAATGGGATAGCGCTCCCCCGCCGCAGGCGCTGGCGTTCCCTCGGTATCGGGACGCGTGACGGCAATCTCGCTCGCCAACTCGAGTGTCGTCAGGGCCGAGCGTGCATCACCCGCAGCCAGCGTACAAATGGTCTTGACCGTATCACCATCGGCCGAGAATTTTCCATTCAAGCCCTGCGGTGCCTCAAGCGCACGCTCAATAAGCGTGGCGATATCCTCATCCTTCAGATGCTCAAGCTCCACCACGCGCCCGCGCGACAACAGTGCCGAGTTGACCTCGAAGTACGGGTTCTCCGTGGTGGCGCCAATCATAATAACGGTGCGGTTCTCAACCGCATGCAGCAAGGCATCCTGCTGCGACTTAGAGAAGCGATGAATCTCGTCGATGAAAAGAATGGTGCGACGGTCATACGTATTCAGGCGCGTCTTTGCCTCGTCAATCACGCGGCGCAAGTCCTTCACGGTGCCCGTCACGGCGCTGACCTCAACAAACTCGCTCTTGGTATGGTTAGCAATAATGTGGGCCAGCGTCGTCTTGCCCGTACCGGCTGGCCCGTACAGAATCACACTCGATAGCACGTCGTGCTCAATCGCGGCACGCAGCCATGAGCCCTTACCGACGGCCTTTTGCTGGCCCACATACTCGTCGAGCGAATTGGGGCGCATGCGCACCGCGAGCGGGGCATTTTTAAAGGAACGCTCGCGCGTTGAGGCAGAAAAAAGGTCGTCCATAGCCATCCTGTACATCAATCAAAATCGTTGTTGACCAACAGTATACCGAAAGGATACGAACTACCGTTCGTTAATATAGGTACGGTGTGGAAACTTCAAGCCCGGGAACAGCTTGCTCGTCAGCTCGCAGAAATAGCCGTCTGTCATGCTCGCGATGTAATCCACCACCGCTTGATCCTTGTCGTCCTGCCAGGTATAGGTGCGATCGTAGTAGGAAAGCTGCTGTTCAATGCGCGAAATATGATGCTTAAAGATATACGAAGACTCGTCGCCTTCGTATATATCCTGCAGGCAACGGTCGTAGAGTTTTTCGAATGCCTCGCGCAACTCCGCCTCGGAATCGCCCTCGATGCCGCCCTTGCTGTAGATCTTCTCGTAGTTCTCGCGCTTGGCCCGGCGGATTTCCTCAAACAGGTCCTCGCTCATCTCGATACGCGGTTTACCGTAACTATGTTCCACGATATCGATGGAGGCGTGTGTGAGGATCCAACTGTTGTAGGCACCGCCCCGGTCATCATCAAAAGCGTCGGGCGAAAGCAGGCCCGCCGCGATCGCATCCTGACGGTCACGACCGACGTAGGCGAGGATGTCCGAAATGCGAACGACGCAGCCCTCGAGCGTCATGGGACGCAGGTGCTCAATAGCGCCATAGCCTGTGGCGATACAGTCCTCAACCGTCTGATCGAACTGGTCAAAGGAGCTCATGTCCGAGAGCTCAAACACACGCTGCTCGTACTCGCCGTTATGGCATAGAACGCCGTCGAGCGTCTGGAGTGACACGTTGCGGCCGTACAGCGCGTCGAGCACGCGGACCGACTGCACGTTATGGAAATAATAACGCCTCGTACGCTCATGATAGATATCGTTGAGGAAGCGCTCGCCGGCATGGCCGAAAGGCGTGTGTCCCAAGTCATGACCCAGGCCAATCGCCTCGATCAGATCGCAATTGAGCCCCAGGGCGCGACCGATATCGCGCGCAATGCGGGAGACAAGCTGCACGTGCAAACCGCGGCGTGACAGATCGTCATTGCTACGGAAACTAAAGACTTGCGTTTTGCCCGCATAACGGGTGTATGCGGGCAGATGCAAAATCTTTTCGGTATCGCGTATAAATGCCGGACGCATGAGCGTGCCCTTGTCTGCGGCCCGATCGACACGTCGGATGACCTGGTCGTCACCGCATCGATAAGGATTAACGACACCAGAGGCGCGGTCGGCAGCGATACGCTTGACCAGTTCGGGCGACAACGCCGCAGGAATGCGATCCATACGCGCCTTAATAACGGCCGTTTCTTGATTAGTTGCCATGGCATGCTCCTTAAGAAGGATGCGCAATCAGTTACAATGTGCAGCCCACGACCTCGATTATGGCAAAAATCGGCACCAAAAACGGTAGCAAAGGCAGGGATCGCGATTTTGTGAAGAGGCAGGAGAGGGCCAGGACCAGGAGAGCAACGGCAAATGCCACGATGCCGCCCAGAGGGTCGAGCGTGCAAAGCGCGAAAAGCGCCTTGACATCCCCCATGCCAATGCCGGGAGCGTGGCGAACACGACGCCAGAGCAACTCAGTAAGCACAAGGGCAAGGCAGACGATGACCGCAAGACCGACATGGTCAAGCGCCGTGCTAACGCCCTTGTCGAGCCAAACGCCTGCAAACGCCGCCACGGCACACGTGCCGGCAAGCGCATTCGGAAACCGCCGCTCACGGACATCAACCACCGCACCGGCAAAGACGCAGATCCAAAATGGGATATAGACCATCGAACCTCCCGACTGAGCGCTCAAACGTAAAAACCACCACAAAGGTGCACTGTCCCCTTTATGGTGGTTTTGATGGTGGTTATTTGGCTCCTTGCATGACTTCGTCGAGGGTAACGTTGACGGCGTGCTGTGTCGGGACCCAGTCGACCTTCAGGAACAGCGCGGCCACCGTGATGGGGATATAGCTGAACATAAAGATCGGGAAGGTAAACAGGTTAGTCACCAGACGCCACTTTTGCGCGCAGTGAATGTGCTTGTACTCAAAGATAGTCGTAAGCAGCGCCAGGATAAAGAAGGTCTGATACATCATGGCAAAGGTCATAATGAGCGAAGCAGCGCACGCCTGCATCTCGACCTCGGTGGCCAGGAAGCCGTGCGAAAGACCGCCCACAATCAGGAACGTGGCATTAGCGAGCATCGAGATCAACGATAGCAGCATACCCGGAGCGATGGTCATAAACATGTCATATGCGGCAAAGCGATGATAGCGGAACGTCGATTTGACAAGATGCTTGCCGTAGGTAAAAAAGACCTGGTAGAAGCCCTTGGTCCAACGCATGCGCTGTTTCCAGGACGCCTTAAACGTCACCGGCTGCTCGTCAAAGAACTCCGCCGGCGCATAGCCAATGCGAATGCCGTGAATGGCGCAGAACGTAGTGAACTGGATGTCCTCGGTCAGCGTGTGGAACTGCCAGCCGTGCATGCCCTCGATCACGCTGGCAGAAATGAGATAGCCAGAACCCGAAACAGCGCAAGAAGTCTTGCAGATGTTGCGAGCGTTGTTAAGAAAGCGCGCCTCTCGCAGATACCACGTAGCATTAGCCGCCGAGATCCACGAGCTGCCAAAGTTCTTGGAGTTACGATAGCTCGTGACCACATGGAAGCCCTGGTCAAAAGCATCGTTCATCTTGGACACGTAATCGCGGGCGATGACGTTATCGGCATCGAAGATAAAGTAGCCTTCGAAGGTGTCGGGATACTCGTTAAGGATGCGGTCGAAGCCAAAATCCATGACCCAGCTCTTACCCTTGCGGGCCAGGTCGTTGCGTTCATAGACAATGGCGCCCGCCTCGCGCGCAAGCTGCGCCGTGTTGTCGGTGCAGGCATCGGCGACCACGAAGACCTCGATAAGCTCGGACGGATAATCCTGGTCCTTGATGGAGCGAACGAGGTTGGCGATCACGGCCTCCTCGTTATGCGCCGCGATAAAGAAGGCATAGCGGTGGAGTTTTTTGGCCTTGGGAGGCGCGACCTCGCCACGAAGAGCGCCAATGACAAAGAAGACCACCTGGTACAGAAAGCAGACCGTGAGTAGCGTAACCACAATCTGGTTAAAGATCACGATGGGCGTGTTAGTTTGTAAAAAGGCGAGCATGCAGGCTCCCGAGAACGCGTTACGTAAACAACCGTATATCTTACCGTAGGCTAACCGAGTTCAAGAAACCACCTAATACTGGTTAGGCTTCGAGCAGACCGAGCTGCGGAACGATTTCGTCGCCGGCGGCAGTGCGGCCGAGCGAGCGCGGGGCTAAGTCGTCGAGGACGGCGGCGAGATCCCACGGCAGCTCGTCGCGGCACTCAATGCGCTCTCCCGTCACGGGATGATCGAACGCCACACGCCAGGAATGGAGGAATTGCCTGGTCAAACCCTGGTCGGCACGCGCATCGCACTTACCGTAGAGCGGATCGCCCACGCAGGCGTGGTTGATATGGCGCATGTGCACGCGAATCTGATGCGTGCGACCCGTAAACAGGTGGCACTCGACGAGCGTATAGCCATCGTCAAAACGCGTGGAATCGAAGCGCTCGAGGACCCTAAAGGTCGTAATGGCCTGGCGCGCGAAAGGATCGTCCGAAACCGCCATCTTGACACGGTCGCGCGTAGAACGGGCAATGCCGGTGTTAATGGTGCCCTCGTCCATGGCAATGTGGCCGTGGACGAGCGTAATGTAGCGGCGGTTGAGCGTGCGCGTGCGGATGAGATTCTGGAGCGCGCGCTGGGTGTCGTCGTCTTTTGCCGCGAGCATAAGGCCCGAGGTGTCACGATCCAGGCGATGCACGATGCCGGGGCGGTCCTCGCCCTGCACGGTGCCCAGATGGTCAATGCCACAGTGATAGACCAAGGCGTTCGCAAGGGTGCCGCTCTCGTGGCCATGGGCGGGATGGCACACCAGACCGCGCTGCTTGGAGAGCACGATGAGGTAGTCGTCCTCGTAGCGGATATCGAGGGGAATGGCCTCGGGAATCACATCGGTGGGATCGTGCGGCTCGGGCAAATCGACCGAAATACGGTCGCCGGAGCGCACGGCATACTTTTTTGACAGGCATGTCTCGCCGTTGACGGCAACGGCACCGCCCTCGATCAGATGCGCGCAGGCAGAGCGCGTAGGGCAGCCGTCATTAGCGCCCAGATAGGCGTCAAGACGCTGACCAGCGGCATCGTCGGCAACAAGGATATGGATGTCGGCCATTAGCGCTCGCTCCTTTCGCGAATCTTGCGGGCACGCTCCCCACGCTGCTGGGCCTTGCGCTTAGCGCGGGCCTCGTCACGGGCGTTGAGTTCGGCGGTCGCGTCGACCTCACGGGCCGCAGGACTCAAGAACATGTAGCCGATGAGGGCAAGCACCACACCGACCGTAATGCCGACATCGGCCACATTGAAGACGGGGAAGTCGATGAAGGTGGTGGCAATAAAATCGGTCACAAAGCCAAAAGCCAGACGGTCGATCGCATTGCCAATGGCGCCGCCCACGACCATAGCCATGCCCACAACCTCAAAGCGAGCAAGCTGGGGCGCGCGAAGCAAGTACACCGCGATCGCAACGATAACGACAAACGCCAGCACGGCAAACGCGAGGCCATGTCCCTCGCCCATGCTAAAGGCAGCACCGATGTTACGCACGAAAAGGAAGTCGATCACACCGGGGATAACAGTCACATGTAGAGCATCGCCGACGGCACGAACCGCAAGCTTGGTCAGCTGGTCAACAAGCAGCACGGCCAACGCCACGCTACCAGCAACACCCAACCGCCAACGCAAAGGCGGCGTCATATCCGCAGAACGACCCAAATCAATCCCCTACCCTCAAAAACATCGAATTACGTTTAACGCAAATCAATATCTTATATTGACCAGCAACGAAATAGCCGATGATTCGCTACCAACAGCGAAAACCCGCCAGAGCGAGCAAGGTGCCTTGAAGCAAGGCGGCATAGACCTTCTGGTCATGCCACCGAAGCTGAAAGGCAGATTGCCGCTCTGGCGGGTTTGCAGCGTCGAGCCGTTACGCGGTTTGGTAAAACCGCGTAACTAGAGTGCGTTCGCACACCTCTCGCAGATGTGAGCGTGGCCGTTGTACTCGCCGACGGTGGTGCGGTAGTTCCAGCAACGGTCGCAGCACTCGCCCTCGGCAGCCTCGATGGCAACGGAGAGCTCCTCGCCCTGGGTCAGTTCAACAGCGGAGACGATGTAGAACTCGGCCAGGTCGACGGCCTTGTCGCCGGTCAGCAGCGCATACATCTCGGCGGGAACGACCGCCTTGACGCGGACCTGTTGGCTCTTAGTGAAGGTGCCGGCGGAGCGGGCGTCCTCAAGGGCCTTGGTCACGGCGCTACGGAGCTCGAGCGAAGCCTCGAGCACGCCCTCAAACTCGTTGGCCTCGTCGACCGTGATGGGCGACTTGTACCAATCGAGCAGCGCGGCGTACTTCTGGTGATCGACGCAGCCGGCAGGCGCATAGGCCATGGCCTCGTCGACGGTGTAGGACAGAATCGGCTGCAGATCGCGCATGAGCATCGAGAAGAGCTCAGCGAGCACGGTCTGGGCGCTGCGGCGTTCGAGCGAACCGGGCTTGTCGCAGTACAGACGATCCTTCAGGGCGTCGAGGTACACGTTGGAAAGCTCGGTAACCACGAAGTCGTAAAGCGCACGGTAGGCGCGCGGGAACTCGTAGCAAGAGTAAGCGTCGTCGACCTCGGCCTGGACCTGGGTCAGACGGGCAACCATGAGCTTGTCGAGCGGCAGCAGGTCGGCAAAAGCGACGCCATCGGTCTCGGGCTCAAACTGGCCCTCGAGCTCAGAAAGCAGGAAGCGCAGCGTGTTGCGGAAGCGACGGTAGGCATCGGACGTACGGGCAAGGATCTCGTGGTCGATGGACACGTCGGAGCTGGTATCGACGGAGGCAACCCACAGGCGGATGATGTCGGCGCCCATCTCGTCGCAGACCTTGTTGGGGTCGATGACGTTGCCGAGCGACTTGGACATCTTACGGCCCTGGCCGTCGAGGGTGAAGCCCTGCGAGACGACCGCCTTGTACGGAGCGTGGCCGTTGGCGCCCACCGAGGTGAGCAGCGAGCTCTGGAACCAACCGCGGTGCTGGTCGGAGCCCTCGAGGTACACATCCGCCGGATACTCCAGCTCGGGACGGTACTCGCAGACGGCCTTCCAGGAGACGCCGGAATCCCACCACACGTCGAGGATGTCCTTATCGGCCTTGAGGTGATGGCCGCCGCACTTGGGGCAGACGCAGGCCTCGCCAAGATAGCTCTCGGGAGCGTCGGTGAACCAGGCGTCGGAGCCCTTCTCGTGGAAGAGCTTGATGACGGCGTCGAGCGTGGCGTCGTTCATGACCTTCTCGCCGCAGTCGGCGCAGGTGTAGCTGGGGATAGGCACGCCCCAGTTGCGCTGGCGGCTGATGCACCAGTCGGGACGCTGCTCGACCATGGCACCGATGCGGTTGGCCGCGTGGGCCGGATACCACTTGACGTTCTCACGGACCTCCTTGCCGGCCTGCTCGCGCAAACCGGTCTTGTCCATCGAGACAAACCACTGGTCGGTAGCACGGAAGAGCACCGGGTGCTTGCAGCGCCAGCAGTGCGGATAGCTGTGCGTGATCTTCTTCTCGAGGACCAGGGTGCCGCGCTCGCGCAGGAACTCGATGATGTGCGGGTTGGCCTCGTCGGTATCCATGCCACTGAAGGGGCCACCGGTACCAAACTCCTCGCCGGTGTAGAACTTGCCGTCGTCATCGACCGGCATGCAGATGTCGGTGATGCCCTCCTTGAGGCAGGCAAAGTAGTCATCGACGCCGTGACCGGGCGAGTTGTGGACGATACCGGTACCGTCATCGACACCGACGTAATCGGCCAGCAGCGCCACGCCCTCAACGCCGTCAAAGATCGGCTGCTTGTAGTGGATGTGGTGGAAGGTCTCGGCGGGAACCACGTAGGGCTTGCCGTCGACCATGACCGGGGTGTACTCCCAGCCAAACTCCTCGCAGCACTTGGGAGCAAGGTCCTCGAGCATGACCTCGGCGCGGCCGTCGTGCTCAACGGCGACATAGGCGGCGCCGGGCTTGAGGGAAACGGCCTGATCGGAGGGGATGGTCCACGGGGTAGTCGTCCAGATGATGAAGTCGACCGGGCCGTCGAAGTTCTCGAGGCCGGCGGGCTTGGAGGTCATCTCAAAGCGAACAAAGATGGAGGGACTCGTCTCGTCGGAATACTCGATCTCGGCCTCGGCGAGTGCGGTGTGGCAATGCTTGCACCAGTGAACCGGCTTGTGGCCGCGATAGATCATGCCCTTATCGAACATGGCCTTGAAGACCTCGATGTCGGCGGCATCATGCTGGTGATAGAGCGTCAGATAGGGGTTGTCCCAGTCGCCGAGCACGCCCAGGCGACGGAAGCCGGCCTTCTGCAGCTCGATGTTCTCGACAGCGAACTTGTTGCAGAGCTCGCGGATCTTAGCCGTGGAGGTCTGGTTGAACTTCTCGGTGCCGAGCTTCTCCTCGACCTTGTGCTCGATCGGCTGACCATGGCAGTCCCAACCGGGGACGTAGGGAACCTCATAGCCCTGCATCATCCAGTAGCGGTTGATCACGTCCTTGGAGATCTTATTCATGGCGTGGCCGATGTGGATCGGACCGTTGGCGTACGGAGGGCCGTCGTGCAGCACGAACTTCTTGTGACCCTCGTTCTTCTTCAGAACCTGCTCGTAGACCTTGTTGTCCTGCCAGTCCTTGAGTCGCTTGGGCTCGGACTTGGAAAGACCGGCACGCATGGGAAAACCGGTCTTGGGCAGATTCATCGTCTGCTTGTACTCGTTTGCCACGGTACCCCTTTCATGTCGTGGGCGCGCACGCCCTCTGGGCACCAAAAAAGCGCCCGTCCCTACAAGCTGGGACGAAGCGCCACAAACGGGCTGCACGCCCGCAAAAGCTCTTCGCTTAACCACCCAGCTTAGATGCCCTCGCCCGCGTATTCGCGCGCTCGCATCCGTTACTCGGCTGGTCTGTATCGACGACCATCTCGGCGATGTCTACTAAGACGTGCCTGTACGGCGCGTCCGTTGGGACCGCAGCTCCGGGGTGATTTTCATCGGTCGCATGCACGGGTTCTCAGCGCTCCCCGCTCTCTGTAGCATGCGGACGGCCGACTACTCGTCCCCATCAACGCTTATGCGGAGTATGCTAGCACGTTCCGCACCGGCGAAAAACCCTCAACACTGGTTTTATACGTTCGAAATTTCTTGCGGCCGTGGACCTTCTCTTGGAGCAAAATACCTGTAAGCACTTTATCGAACGAAAGAAGATTGCTATGCGCACGATCGGAATGAGCGACTATACCGTTGGCGAAGACTGCTTTGACGAGCTGCACGGCGCGTTGGCCGAGTACGGAGCAACCAAGGTCGCCATCATTGGTGGTAAACGAGCACTGGCCGCAGCACTTCCCGGTATCGAAGCTGCGCTGGCAGGTACCGACGTCGAGATTCTGGAGACGCGCGTCTACGGCACCAACAGTACGCGCGCAAATATCGCCAAGGTCGTAAACTCCCCTGCCTGCCAGGAAGCTGACGTGCTTATCGCATGCGGCGGCGGCAAGGCGCTCGACACCGTGAAGACCGCAGCTATCGAGCTCAAGAAGATTGTCTTTACGGTACCGACGATCTGTTCCAACTGCTCCGCCGCGACCGCCATTGCCGTTGTCTACAACGACGACGGCTCGCTCGAGGGCTATTCGTACCCTAACCGACCTGCGCACATCTTCATCAACCCCAAGATCATCGCCGAGGCTCCGGCGGAGTACTTCTGGGCCGGCGTGGGTGATGCCCTGTCCAAGCAGCCCGAGGTCGAGTACGCCACGAGCGCCGGCAACCTGGAGCACACGGCAGGCCTTGGCCTAGCACTCGCCCACACCTGCTCCGAGCCGCTGTTTACCTTTGGCGTCCAGGGTCTTGAGGACGTACGCCAGGACCAGTCGACCGATGCCGTCAAGCAGATCGCGCTCGACATCGTGGTCAACACGGGCTACGTCTCCAACCTGACCAACCAAAACGATTACTACTACAACTCGAGCGTGGCGCACGCGTTCTACAACGCTTCCTGCAGCATTCCGCGCGAGGGCTCCTACCTGCACGGCGAGGTCGTAAGCCTGGGTGTGCTGGTACTGTTCGCCTATACGGGCGATACCGAGAACCTTGAGCGCTACGCCGCCTTTAACAATCAGATGGGCCTGCCCGTGACGCTTGAGCAGGTCGGGCTTTCCGAGGCTGATATCCCCGCCCTGTGCGAGTACGCGCACGCCACCAACGAGTGGAAGCAGGGAAACCCCGAGCCCTTCACGGACGAAAAATTCGCCGCCGCCATCAAGGCCACCGACGCTTACGGCCACACGCTCTAGGACTGACCCAAAACCACCACAAAGGGGACGGGCACCTTTCTGGTGGTTTTTTATTGATCCAGCATTCAGTTCGTACTCGAACCCGATTCTTTACGAGAAAGGGTTCGGGTACGTTTTTTGTTTATCGGAAATTCTGCGGAAGGACTACTCGGAACGGCAAACAGGAACGAACAGAGGCAGGGTATCATCGTGGTGATGGTATCCTGCCTTTTGTTTTGCGGGATCAAGGTCGCTTTATGCGAACTTGATCGCCACTTATATGGCGCATTGATGGCAATTGCTTCGTACGTGCATACCGGGAGCCTGTACACCTCTGGCAAGGCGTAACACACTAGACTTTGTTCCAAAGTCCGTGTGCTAAGGGGGCAGGCACCTTAGAATTCCTGTGGAGTGTGTACGCACGTACGCAGGAAAACGGCAAAATTTCGCTATATTAGGGCGTTCTTTCATTGGAGAGTATGGTATACACGGCTTAGTTCAACAAATAAGAATTTATACATAAAGGAGGATATTGATGAAACTGTTTTTATGTTCTCACTTTTCAAGTGTAGGAAGTCTGATAAAGGAAGAAATTGAAAATAAAAAAGTCGCATTTATTCCAACAGCTTCGCTGCGTGAAGGCTACACCGGTTATGTC
>CAJKGW010000014.1:0-43827 GCA_905199545.1 uncultured Collinsella sp. | reverse complement strand
ACAGCCGCGGCGTCACCCGCGGCATCCACGCCGAGCCCTGGGACAAGTTCATCTCGGTGGCCCGCGGCTCGGTCTTCGGCGCCTGGGTGGACCTGCGCGAGGGCAGCGAGACCTTCGGGAAGGTGTTCACCTGCACCCTGGACCCGAGCAAGGCCATCTACGTCCCGCGCGGCGTGGGCAACTCCTTCCAGGCCCTGGAGGACGGCACCGCCTACACCTACCTGGTGGACGCCCACTGGTCCCTCGAGTTGAAGAAGACCTACACCTTCGTGAACCTCGCCGACCCCGAGCTCGCCATCGAGTGGCCGATCCCGCTGGACCAGGCCACCGTATCAGAGGCCGACCTCAACCACCCGATGCTCGCCGACGTCGTCCCGATGGCGCCGAAGCGCACCCTCGTCACCGGCTGCAACGGCCAGCTGGGCCATGCGGTCCGCGCGCTCGCCGAGGAGCGCGGCGTCGCCAAGGACTTCGACTTCTGCGACATCGACACCTTCGACATGTCCGACCCGGACGCCTACTCAAAATACGACTGGTCGCTCTACGGCACCGTGATCAACTGCGGCGCCTACACGGCCGTGGACAGGGCGGAGACCCCCGAGGGCCGCGCCATCGCCTGGAAGGCCAACGCGACCGGGCCGGCGCTGCTCGCCCGCACCTGCGCCGCGCACGGGATCACGCTCGTCCACGTGTCCTCCGACTACGTCTTCGACGGCACGGTCGAGGTCCACACGGAGGACGAGCCCCTCAGCCCGCTGTCCGTCTACGGCCAGACCAAGGCCGCCGGCGACATCGCCGTGGCCGGCTGCCCGCGCCACTACATCATGCGCAGCTCCTGGGTCATCGGCGAGGGCCGCAACTTCGTCAAGACGATGAGGTCGCTGTCCGACCGCGTCGCCGACCCCGAGGACGGGCTCGAGCAGATCACGGTCGTCGACGACCAGCTGGGCCGCCTGACCTTCACACGCGACATGGCCGAGGCCATCTTCCACGTGCTGGGGACGCACGCCCCCTACGGCACCTACGACTGCACCGGATCCGGCGCGGTGAAGTCCTGGGCGGACATCGCACGCGCCGTCTTCGAGGCCGCCAACGGCAACGGGGAGAAGGTCGTGCCGGTATCGACCGCCGACTACTACGCGAGCGCCGAGGGCCCCGTCGCACCGCGCCCGGTCCACTCTGCGCTCGATCTGTCCAGGCTCGAGTCGGTCGGGTTCCACATGCCCGACTGGGAGGAAGAGCTGGGGGAGTACCTCAAGACTTTCGCCATGCAGGATGGTGAAGCCTAATGTTTGGTCAATATGGTCCTTCTGAGACGTTTAAAACTGTGTGGGCGCTACTTCTCACCAAGGTGTTGTTCCCTGGTGCGAGACTTGTCCGCCGCCCCTTTTACCTTCGTGGTGGCAAGTGTCGCTTCGTTTATGGTGAGGGTTTCACCTGTGGTTATTCTTGTCGTTTCGACCTTGCTGGTGACGGCACCCCTCTAATTGTCGGCAAGAACTGCAAGATAAACGATCGAGTTCATATCTCTGCGCATGAGAGTGTCGTTATCGGAGATAACGTGCTCATGGCTTCGAATATTTTTATATCTGATAACAGTCATGGGTCCTATGGCGACGATCCCTCGTTGCCCGATATGGCGCCTGATGATCGAAAGATAGTTACTAAGCCCGTGCGCATTGGCGATAACGTGTGGATAGGCGAAGGTGCAGCGGTGATGCCCGGTGTGACCATTGGCAACGGTGTGATTATCGGTACCAATGCGGTGGTGACTCGCGACGTTCCCGACAACGTGATCGTTGCCGGGGTACCCGCTAAACCCATTAAACGATTTGTGGGGGGGGGGGTGGCTTCCCAGTGGAAAACGGTAAGACCCCAAAGGTAAGCATCGTCGTCCCCATGTATAACGTGGGCGAATGCGCCGCGGCTTGTCTTCGCTCTCTTATGGGCCAGACGTATAAAAACATAGAAATTGTGGTTGTTGATGATGGGGCAACCGATGATACGGCAGATATATGTGCCCGTACCATTGCGGATGATGATCGAGTTAAATTCGTGCACAAGGAGAACGGAGGCCTCTCTTCCGCTCGTAACTTCGGCCTCGCCCGTGCTACTGGCGACTTTGTCACATTTGTGGACGGTGACGATGTCCTGGACAAGTGGGCCGTGGGGCATATGGTTGCCCTTGCCCAGAAGACGGGAGTGCCGCTTGTCACATGTGAATATAAGAAGATTGACTCGACTGACGACTTTGGGTGTCAAGAGATTGGCGAAGGCAAGATCGTTTCCGGCGACGAACTTCTTGGAATGTTGCTTCTGCTTAACGGTGAGTCCGGCTCTGCCTGCGCGAAGCTGTATGCTAGGGAACTATTCCCGCTCCTTGCGTTTCCCGAGGGACAACTGTTCGAGGACTTTGGCGTTGAAGCTACTGTCTTCTCTAGTGTTGATAAGGCTTGTATTTCTGGCGCAGAGCTTTATGGCTATCTTGCCCGCGAGGGTTCCATTACTACGAATAAGAAATACGAAGACAAGCACCTTGAGGGCATGGAAGCGTCTTTGTCAACTGTGAGAGACGTGGTTGATGATAGACCTGAGTTGAAAGATGCGTTTGCTTGCTTTGAGGCTTTTTGCTCTCTTCGCGTTGCGTCGAGGCTGGATTTGAATAAATGCATCGACAGGCGCAAGGCTAAGGCTTATATCCTTAATGCGAGGAAACGCTGCAGGAAGGTCGCCGGCAACCCTCTTGCGAGCAAGACCTGGCGCTTTCGCTGCGGGCTTTTTGCATCTTCGCCAGCACTTCATAATCTTATATACAGCCTTTACGGCAACTTGACCGGAAAGGTCGTAGGATGATGGATACACTCGAGCTTGATTTGACAAACTCGCATCGCATTGTTCCTCGCAAATCTGACGCCGGTGCATATAACAACGCCTATTTTCTCCTCGCCCTTCTATCATGCTTTCTCTTTCCTTTTGCTTCGATTTTCTTCATTATTCTTTATATTAGGTCCGAGAAGCATTCGAGTGTGGGCCTGGCGATTCTGGTTGGTCTTTGCTCTGGCGCAATTGCCTATGGGGTTAATACGACATTAATGGCTGACATTGATCGATATACCAACAGTCTGCCTATCTTTCGTGAGACATCATTTTGGGACCTCCTTTCAATCAAGGGTGTCTATTCCTCTGTGGGGTCTCATGGTTACAACCTTTTTGCTTGGATTGTTTCGAGATTTAATGATGACCATCTTCTGCGAAGCGCAGTTACAGCAACTTTTTACTCAGTCTTGGCCTTTATTGTTGACGATTATGCCGTGCTTCAGGGGTGGTCGTTTAGGAGGACTTGTGCCGCCCTTTTGATTTCAGTGGCAATCCCGCCGTTTTTCAACGTTCTCTCTTATGCAAAAAGTACCCCGGCTTTTTCGTTGCTTCTGTTGGCACTCTATTTGGACTTTGGGAAGCGTACCGGGCCGGTTGTATTGATTTTGCTTTACGCCTTTGCCGCCTCTACTCATTCATCTGTTTTACCGGTGATAGCTTTAAGAGTTGTGCTGCTTTTCGTAAAAAATGAGATTGCCATTTACGGCATCAGTCTTGCATTACTTCCTTTATCAAATATGCTTTCCGCCGCCTTACCGGCCTCCTTCAGGACGATACCTGTTCTTTCTCTATTTATGAGCGCTTTGGATAAGTTTTCTGTATATAGCGAGTTCAGCGATTGGGGATGGGCCGCGGCATCTCAACATAGTGTGTTGCTTATGGGGTACCGATATTATTTTGAAGCTATCGCTGTTTTCTGCATCCTTTTGGTGTTTAGGCGTTACGACGTTTCTAAATCCGGTTTGCTTGTTTTTTCAGGCATTTGGTCTGCCCTATGCATTGCAGTTTCAGTATTTTTTGCCGCAGATGTTTTCTTTCGGTATGCGATGCCTTGCTCAACGTTGTTTGTCTTAGCTTCTTTGAGTCATAAGGATGATGCCGTAAATCTATTTATAGATATCGCACTTGCGATTATTGCGGTTATCGGTTTTGTCGTTCAGTGGGCTTATCTCGCAAGCGTCGCCGATATGTCCTGCTTTATTCTTCATGGTTTGTTCGGAGTTTAGTTTTGAGTTCTCAACACAAACATTTCTACAGCAATGTCGTTTGGCAGTACGGACTGCAGATTGTTAAGTACATTTTTCCCCTCATTACGCTGCCTTATCTGACACGTGTGCTTCTGCCGGAGGGTTACGCGATCTACGCGTATGTTGTGTCGTTCATGACTTTCGCCCAGACTTTCGTCGATTTTGGCTTCAACCTTTCCGGTACTAAACGCATAGCAAAATCCGAGACTGTCGAAGAGGAGAACCGGGCTATCGGCGCTGTGACAGAGGCTCGCCTGTTGCTTGGTGTAGTGACCGGCGCTGTCGTTGTTGTTGTGGCCTGGTTCATCCCCATTACTCATTCGAACATGCTATATACCATGCTTGCATTTGTTGCTGTATTCGGTAAGGCACTTGCTCCGGACTTTCTTTTCCAGGGACATGAAAACATGGGTCCATTGACGACTCGCTATTTTGTCTCGAAGGGTGTCTCTACTGCCTTGACGTTCGTCGTTGTCCATTCTATCGATGACATTCTGTGGATTCCTATTCTCGACATCCTTTCGAGCGTTATTGCCCTTGCCTGGTCTTTCATTTCCGCCAAGCGAATGTTCGGTACCACCATTACGTTCGTGCCCCTATGCGAGGCGCTTTCAGAGCTGAAGGTTTCCGCGCTCTATTGTTTCTCGAACATGGCCTCCGTCGTTTTTTCCGGTTTCACTACGCTTTTGATTGGTATCGTGATTACCAACAAGGCGATGATTTCCTACTGGTCCCTTGCTGTGACTGCAATTAATGCCATCCAGTCCCTTTATTCGCCAATTGTGAACAGTCTGTACCCCCATATGGTCAAGGGGGGTGACTACGGTTTTGCAAGGAAGTTGCTCCTTGTCTCTATACCCGTCCTGCTCATTGGCACCATCGCTTTCGCAGCACTTTCCGATGTAGTTATGCTCGTGCTCGGTGGCAAGGACTATCTATCAGGTTCCTGGGTTATCGCCTGGGCTTCACCCGTACTCGTGTTTTCCTTCTATGCAACGATGATCGGCTGGCCGATTCTTGGCGCCTCTGGCAAAGTCACTGAGGTTACCTTCACCACAGTTGGATCTGCTGTATTTTGCATTGTTTCGCTTTTGACCGTGTCTGCAATAGGAGTCGCAAGTTTGCAGGTCATTTGCATCATCCGTTGCCTTACTGAGGCAATTATGTGCGTGAGTCGCATTTGGCTCGCGCGCGGATACTTGTTTCCGTCTCGAAGTGTTACCGCCGATTGCGAAAGGTAAGGAATAAGAAATGAAAAAGTGTGTCGGTATATTGTCACGCCATGCAGTGCCGAACTACGGTTCCATTCTGCAAGCATATGCCCTTCAGGATGCGTTCGCCTCAATGGGTATCAATGCTGAGTATGTTGACTACCGCATCCCCCGAGACTTTCCTTTAGCAGATGCCATGAGGACCTCTGGCGCGCTCGGTCCGATTCGTGCGATTCCAAAAGCGATTGGTGCCCGTAAGTTCGAGGCGATGAGGAGTGATTTGTTGAGGCAGAGCCGTAGGGTTACCGACTCAGAAGAGCTCGGTAAGCTTCTTGCGGAGTATCCTGTCCTTTGTGTGGGAGGCGACCAAGTGTGGAACATCATGTCTGATGGAAACATCGAGGGCGCCTACCTTTTGGAGAGCGCATCAGACGATGCCTACAAGTTCTCCTTCTCTTCCTCCTTTGGTAAAAATGGCCTCGATCCACGCGAACGCGAACGTGCCGCTAAAGCGTTTGCGCGCTTTGATAGGCTTTCAGTGCGCGAGGAAAGTGGGCAGAAAACTCTTGAGGAAATGGGACTTGAGGCGCAAACCGTTGTCGACCCCGTGCACCTGCTCTCAAAGGAGGCCTGGTTTGATCGTGTTGAGCCTCGTGCTCCCCGTGGGGTGAATGGGAAGTACTGCCTGATCTACAACCTGCATCCAAGCGATGCATTCGACCGCTATTCTGCTGCCGCATGCAAGTCACTCGGCCTCGAGGTCGTTAGCATTCGTCCGTCGCTTCGTAAGACGATGGGGAAGAATTTGTTCTACCCGTCGCTTCATGAATTCCTTTGGCTGTTTGACAATGCTACCTGCGTGCTCACGGACTCATTCCACGGGACTGCTTTTTCGTTGCTGTTCAATACGCCCTTTGTCGATATTCTGCCTGAGCAGTATGCGGAGCGTAACAAAGCAATTCTTTCTCGCTACGGGTTGGATTCCCGCATAAGCACGGAGCTTCAGCCAGAAGAGCTTTGCCTCAACGATTTTGATTGGGCGGGTGTCAATGAGTCACTTGCCGTCAACCGTGAGTCCTCCTTGGAGTTCCTTTGTGACACCGTTGGCGAGTTCTCCGCCTGTCTTGCTCGCTAGAATAATGAATGGAAGGTCGTATTTTGAGTCAGCCATCTGTTTCCATCATCGTCGCTGTTTACAAATCTGAACAATTTCTGCCGAAGCTTCTTCATTCCTTTGAGGTTCAAACCCATAAGAATCTCCAGATTATTCTCGTTGACGATGGTTCTCCCGATGACAGCGGTCGCATCTGTGATGACTATGCTACACGTGACCCTAGGGCTATTGTTATTCACAAGCCTAATGGCGGCACTTGCTCCGCTAGGAATGCGGGACTTGGTGTCGCGACGGGTGACTATCTCATGATTGTGGACGGCGACGACTGGCTGGAGCCCGATTGCGTCGAATATTTGGTCGACTTGGCAGAGAACACCGGCTCCGACATGTCCTACTCGGTGAATCTCTTTACAACGCGTGATAGGGAGCAGATTGTTGAGGATGTCCGAGAGACCTGGTCGGCAGAGCGCGCTACCTCTGCCATCATCTATCCCTTTATGAGACTAGGGCCTTGGAATAAGTTGTACAAACGCTCCGTAGTTGTCGACAACAATATTTCGTTTTCCGTTCCTTGGTTCGGCGAGGGTCTGTACTTTGCTACCGAGGTTGCACAGCACTCTAATCATGTGGGCGTCGGTAGACGTAAGGTTTACAACTACCGTTTGAATAACATGGGTAGCGGTCTTACCAACTACAACGTTCAAAATGGCAAGAACGCCCTTGGAAATATTAAATTCATTAAAGAGAACTTGACTCTGGACACTCCGATGGTTCGCCACGCATGCGATTGGCATATCTGGCGAAACTACGAGTTCCTACTCACTCAGATAATAGGTGCGGATGAAATGGACTCCGAAGGTGAACTCGTGAAAGAATGTACGGCGTACGTTAGGAAGAACTGGCTGTCCGTGTTCAAGAACAGCGAGGTCGGCCGTTCCGAGAAAGTAAAGATTGCATGCTGCGGAATGGCACCCGTGCTTTACGCGAAGCTGGTCATAGATCGAAATCGGAAGGGGCTCGAGGCCGATAAAGGCAAGTTCATGGATGTCGAGGAGTAGGTGCATGGCGAATCTAAAGCACGCAATCAAGCAGGGCATCGTCGCTCTCAAAGCCAAGAATATACAGCCTGTGATGCAGACCGTCGGTGATGAATCCTTGCTCAAGGGGAAGACCGCCCTCGTAGTGGGAGGCTCAGGCGGTATCGGCAAGGCGGTCGCCAAGGCGTTCCTGAAGAACGGCGCGAATGTTGTCATCGCCGGCACTAGGCGCGCGAAGGTCGACAAGGTGGTGTTAGAGCTTGGCGGGAATTGCGCCGGGGTTGTTGTCGACCTTGCCGAGCCAGACACCTTTTCGAAAGTCATCGACGAGGCGGTGGCATTCTACGGCCCCATCAATATCCTAGTCAATTCTGCCGGCGTTCACACCGAGGACGTCTCCATGGGCGGGTTTCTCGATTTTTCAGTTGAGGAATACGATCGCATCTTGGACATCAACCTGCGCGGCGTCTACTTCATGGTGCAGTCTGTTGCAAAGCGCATGATTTCCGATAAGGTCAGCAATGGGCATATCCTTATCGTCTCGTCCTCGGCCGGCAACGAGCCCGCATGGTCTCCCTACCGCGTGTCGAAGTGGGGCCTGAAGGGCATCACTGAGGGCATGGCATCCGCCCTGGTTCCTCATAGCATTGTAGTCAACGCGATTGCGCCCGGCAGTACGGCGACTCCTCTTCTTGGCGTCGAGAAGGGCGACAGCATCTCCGCTGAGGACAACAGGCTTGGCAGGTTCGCCATGCCCGAGGAGATCGCAGAGTTCGCCGTGATGTTGGCCAGCCCCATGGGCGACATGGTCGTTGGTGACACTTTGTACGTCTCCGGTGGCCGTGGGGTCTGTGATATCCGGTAGTGGCTTTGCGGGCGCTTTAAAGTATGAGATCGCCTTTACCGCAGAAGCAGCCTGACTGCCTCGGAGGCTTGCGTCGAACCGTCTTCGAGGGAGACTAAGCATCGGAACAGCCTCTTTGCCAAGCCTTCGGTTGCAATGAAACTCATGGTGCAACTTTTCGAGGTGACACCTCCGATTGCGGTGTTGTACCAGGTCCTGCCTCCGTTGTCAGAACATTGCCATTGAAATGCGGCCGCGTGCTCAGCGTCGATTGAGAACGAGGCCTCAATTCCTACGCTCGTTGCGCAGTCTTTCGGCTGCGTGGTGATCCTCTCTTTATTTGACAATAACGAGAGTTTGGCGTTTTGAGTCGCGGCCGTTGTTCCATCCTGGAAGGTGACAACGCACCTGTAGAGACGTTTCGCAAGTGCGGCACTGGCGGTGAACCGCAGCGTAGGCTGCTTTGAGGCGGCATTGCCAATCCCGGTGTCGTACCAGCCCTTTCCATCATTGTCGGAACATTGCCACTGGTACGAGATGGCACCTAGGGCTCGCACGGAGAAAGAGGCTTCGGATCCTGTCGAGGCAGCTGTGTCTCGCGGTTGCCCGGTTATTTGGTTAGCGCTTAGTTTTAGTTGCGCAGTGCTTGAAGCCGAGCTAGTCCCATCAGGGAAGAACGCCAAGCATCTATAGCGGCGTTTTGTCAATCCCGTACTTGCAGTGAACTCGATTCTCGCCTGCGTGGAAGTCTCACCTCCGATTCCTGTGTTGTACCATGTTCTGCCCTCATTGTCGGAGCATTGCCACTGGAACGAAGTAGCCCGCTCTGCTTCGATGGCGAAGAACGCTGTTGACCCTGCGGTAGTTGTGCAGTCTTCGGGCTGGGAGCTGATGGCGTATCGGGCGACAAGGACGAGGCGTGCGGGCTCGCTTGCGAGGGTGCTGCTGTTCGGGAACGAGACTAGGCAGCGGTAGAGCCTCTTCGCGAGCTGGGCATTGGATGCAAACCTCAGGGTTTTCTGCCTGGAAGTTTCGCCGCCTATACCCGTGTTGTACCAACTCGAACCTCCGTTGTCGGAGCATTGCCATTGGAACGATGTCGCGCTTGGTGCCGTTACGGTGAATTCGGCTTGGGCTCCGCTGTATAATTCACAGTCCTTCGGCATGGTTGTTATGGCGTACGTGGTCTCATAGCTTGCCATGAAGTCGTACTTGGCGCTCCATTTGCTGTTCGATTCTTTTGTGACGCTAGATGCTGCCATAAGCTCAACTTTTGCGCCATCAGTCTTCCACTCCCTCAGATTCATCGCATAAGCAACAATCCCATTCTGAATTCCCGAGATGCTCGGCGGGAACGACTGGTTATCAGCATCAATAGAAAAGCTTTCTGCCTTAGCATCCAAGTGCTGATGAATACGGTCGGCATACTTTTCGGCCCATTCATCAGCCTTGCCGTTTCGCACAAAGTAATTGTTGGACAGGTCGGTTGAGCGGTAGGCGTAGCCGTCCTTCTGGTAGTTAGCCGTGTGGTCGGAGTGGGCGATTGCCATGAGCTCGTCGGTCAGGCCAAAGTACAGATGACGCTGGTCCAGGTCTCCGTACCAGTTGTCGCTGGTGTCGTCCCAGGTTAGGTCCATCTGGCACCATTTGCCGTCGATCTTTACGGCGTTCCAGGTGTGGCCGTTGCCGGTGATACGGCCGTTGACGATGCCCGCGGCGTCAAGGAGCTTGGAGTAGATGCGCTGGTAGCTCTCGCAGGTGCCCTGGCGGCGCGTGAGGCCGCTTTCGGCCGAGCACCAGTTGAGGTTGTGGTCGTACTCCAGCTGGTCGAGCGTCCAGTCGTGGAGCCACAGCGCCATGTTGTATTCCGAGCCGTTTGTCTCTTGCCTGCACAGGTCCACGGCGCTGTTGACGATCTGCGTGACGCTCGGGCGGGCGGCGTCGTTTACGGTCACCTCCGCCGTGGTACGCAGGTAGTAGATCCCCTTGTCGTTTTGGGGGTCGTTTCTGTCGTTGTCCATAAAGTAGAAGTAGATGCGGTACGTGCCCGATGCCGTGAATTCAAAGGTAAAGTCGTGGCCCGCGGTGCCCAGGCTGTTGTAGCTGCCCCATGCCGGGCGCGACGGGTCGCAGACGCTTTCCTGGCTGCCGCCGTCCCAATAGGTGGGCACGTCCATGCGCGCCTTGGCCTGGGACGAGCCGTTGGCTTGGGTTACGTGGAAGGTCGTCGCGGTGCCCGCGGGGGCGTCGTTCCACGAGACGGTGAAGGTGACGCCGTTTTGGGTTGCCGTTGCTGAGTGGGCGTAGCCGGCTTGTGACGTGGTGGAGATTGCCTCGGGCGTGCCGTTGGTTTGGGCACGAAGGGATGGGGCGGGGGTGCCGGTTGCGGCGGCGGTGCCGTCGGCGCTTTCCGTGTTGACGGCGCTGGTGCCGGTGGATGTTGCGGTGCTGTCCTCTGCGGTATCTGCTGTCGTATTTGTGTTGGTGCCGTCTTCGGCCTTGCCTGTGTCGCTGCTCGTGGCGTCGGCTTGCGCTTGCTGCTCGGCGGTTTCTTGAGGCTGCATGACTTCCGCGATGGCTGCCATGGGCATCGTCGAGCTGACCATGGACGTGCACGCGATCGCGCAGAGCAGGTAGTAAATAGGTCGTTTCATAGCGGAGCCTCTCGGTGAGCAGCCAATAGGGTCCGAAGGCAGCTCCAGGCCAGCACTCCGCACATATTTTGTTGGGTTTATTTTACGGGAACCCCAGTCAACATCAGCGAACTTTCTGGGGAATGTTGGGGAGGGTACCGTCAAGATTCATTTGCAAATTAATTTTGCTGTCCTCGGCCCCGTCCTCTTCTAGCCCTCCTACTTTCCTTTCAGTTCGTTCATCTCGTCCAGCTTCGACATATCCAGGTGCCTCCTCTTGCCCCACTCGTGCTCCACTATGTACTTCAGCCTCGCCGTCACCAGCATGAGGGCCGAGATGCCGTCCGGGAAGGTCCCGACGACCCTCGTCCTCCTCCTGATCTCGCGGTTGATTCGCTCGATCCCGTCGTTCGTCCTGATCTGGCGCCAGCGCTCAGGCGGGAATCCCGTGCTGGCCAGCGTCTCGGCGAACCCGCCGCGCACCGCCCTCGCGGCCGCCCCGCGGAGCTTCGGCACGCTGAGCTCGATTTCTCCGACGCCCGTGACGAGCCTCCTCGTGTAGTGGCCGCTGCGGTGGGTCTCCCGGCCCGCCGCCCTCTCGTAGCGCCAGGCCCCGAAGAGCTCGGACGCCTCCTCGTCGAGCAGCGCGTTGGGCGTCTCCTCGACGGTCTTCCTCACCAGATCCTCCATGTCGTTGCGCAGCGACTCCTCGTCGACTGATACGATGTTCGCAGACGTGGTCCGCGCCCCTTCGTCGGTGATTTGTTGTTTGGTCGCTAGAAATCATATGACGGGGCGTGGGCCGTGTTCCGCTATACGGTTGTCAATTTGCGAAAGAAATTATGCGTTACCCAGCTTCGTCGTTTGGCTCGGAAGTGTTGTTTTGGTGCGGCTATCATTATTGATGGACATCGGATTGATATCTTAATCGATGTAAAGATTTCTTGGCCGTTAAGCCATATTGCGGGGTCGAAAATTACGATGGAGGACCGAGGCTTATGAGAAACCCTCTTAAAGAGCTTTGCAATGCAAACAGCGCTGTGGAGCATTCGATTGATCGACTTGAATTTGAGGGCAGGTCCGCTGTTTCAAGAGACGTTGTGGGTTACCTACGTCATCTTGTTGAGCATATTGCAATGTATGCAACTTACGGCAATAAGCCCATCGAAGGCGATTATTTTAAATTATGTTCAGCTGTTATTAAAGATATGAACAGAAGCAGCGAGACCCGGTTTATTGCTAAGTTCCATCATTATTTACAGAAGGTCGTTTCGCACTATGTTCCAAGCGAAGATTCTGCAGAGCGCCTTTTGTTGAAGTATTACGAGAATTTGCTGTGCTTAAAACGTTACGCATTCGATAAGCTTGGTCTTACAATTCTTGCCAACTTGAGTAAGATTCCCCTAGACACCGATCCCGGTTTGACTAAATACCATGAAGAGATAGCTCATAAAATCAATGATTTCATGAACGCCAATGCTGTTGAAATTGAGAAGGACCGTTTTTACGTTAGAGCTGCTAAGCCTTTCTTTGTTGGGGATTCTGTCTATTATGAGACGACACTTGTCCCCGCATTCGATTCTTGTAGCAAATTTGATCGTATACTTGTTTATTCATCTTTCAGAATGCCCACTAATTATTCAGTGGTGGTTTCGACTAAGCGCACGAGTATCGACGGTCTTGGCTTTACTCTTCCTGTTACGATTGTTGATGCATATGCGGTTTCAGTACGCCCCTGTGAGTTGAATAATCTTATAAAGATACTTAGAGGCCCTGATGCAGTGTGGCTTACTGGCCAATACACTAGCTATAGATCACTTATGAACCTAATGACCCATACCGGGATGACGCTTTGCGACATTGCTCTACTCCCTGATGACGAGTTTATTTCTGTGATGGGGGAGATAGCATCTTCGGGAAATGCCTGTCCGGTACACACCTTGCTTAGCTCTGCGCATGAGTTTTTGAGTGCTGGCTCAAATGGATCTAATGTTCTAAAGTATCTTTTGTCTAAACCTCGTAACAGGGTTATAGAGGAACAATTGACTGTAAGTCCGAATAGCCGTCTCGGTAACCTTTATTTGAAAAACGGCTGTGCCCCCTTTGATCGGCAGCCGTATTGCACGAGTCTTATTGGGCATGTAGTCGCTGTCGAGGATTTGTATCAATGTATTGATCCAGATCCGTATGAAGATAACTTTCTTGCTCGTAGGGTGACCGCGGAGACAATCGATTCTAATGCTCTGTATCTTAGGGATACCGAAATTACAACCTTCTCGGATGTTGATGAACTGATTGCTTCATTTAATAGCGCTTTGTATTTTAGACATCATTCAAGGGATCTCGTGCATGAGAACGGGCATCTATTTGTTAAGGGAGTCGAAGACGAACTCACTTGTATTATACGCGGGCTTTTAAAACTGTCTGGTGCCGGGGTCAAAGGCTATACTGCTTTATGTGAATCATGGCTTAAAGATCCAAGCTGCAAGTTGGATGATTCAGAAAAAATAGATGCTCTAAAGTCCATGTTTGCCGAAACGAGCGTCGCGTTCATCTACGGTTCGGCTGGTACCGGAAAAACAACCATGGTCAACATCGTTTGCGCTTTTCTGCAAAATGAAAGCAAACTTGCTATCGCTAATACAAATCCTGCCGTAGATAGTCTTAGAAGAAAAATAAATGATAAGAATTGCGAATTTATGACCGTCGCGAAGTATTTGAATCGTGTGCCAGATTGCGACATCTTAATCGTTGACGAATGCAGCACTGTCTGCAATAGCGATATGAGATCTATTATTGATTCTAATCGGTTTAAACTGCTATTGCTTGTTGGCGATGTGAGACAGATTGAGTCCATTAAGTTTGGAAACTGGTTTTCATTGGCTCGAGACTTCTTGCCTGATAAGTGCATCCATGAATTTGATAAACCATGGCGCACGAAGAATGATGATTTGCTAAAACTATGGCATGCTGTCAGGAATGTGAGTCCTGATATCGCTGAAATTCTTATTTCTTGCGATTTTACGTCGAATCTTGATGACTCTGTAATTAGCAGAATGAATGATGATGAGATTGTCTTATGTCTCAACTATGATGGCCTCTATGGCATTAATAATATGAACAAAATCTTGCAGTCGGGAAATAAGAACGAGGCCGTTGTCTGGAATTATCATACGTATAAAGTCGGCGACCCAATTTTGTTCAATGAGTCTGAGCGGTTTTATCCGTTGTTATATAACAATCTAAAAGGGCGTCTTGTGGGAATGGAAGCAATTTCCAAAGACGAGATGCAATTTACGGTTGCTGTTCCCATTATCGCCTCCGAGCTTTCCGTTCTTCATTACGACGGGTTGGAGTATTTAGATTTTCGTGATGGAGAGACGTATCTGCGCTTTTCAGTTAAGAAAGCCAAGGATCGAGACGGTGAGGATGTTGGCGAGGACTGTATCGTGCCGTTTCAGGTGGCGTATGCGGTGTCTGTCCATAAAGCGCAAGGACTAGAGTACTCATCCGTAAAGCTGATTATTACGAAGGACGTTGAGGAGCGCATTACTCACAGTGTGTTTTATACGGCAATAACGAGGGCGCGAGAAAGACTTCATATTTATTGGTCGCCTGAATCTCAGAATAAGATTCTCTCAAGCTTCGAAATCTCTAAGGAGCATAAAGATGCTTACCTCCTTAGTAATCGGAGGGGCCTTAAGATTCAGCGGAAATAACGGCTGGCCGTCTGTTTGCCATTGCCTGGAGCTAAGATGAAATTTGATACGTACTTGCGCGTTTGAGTGCTATTGATAATTGCGAAACGGTACCGACATATTGCGCTTAGGCGCCTGGGCCAGCAGGGGCTCCGTTGCCGTTATTTGCTAACAGCCGACCTTACGCCGTGATTGGATGCCGGGCTCTGCCATGCCAACACATGCCGCACTGCGCGTGATTCCGTTCGATGAAATCGACAGTTCTGATGCTGCTGATTCCTATTGCGTATCTTCGAGACTAATTATCCGGTCGCAAACCTCCAGCGCTGCAGGCCGATGCGTGACGATGATCACAGTGCGGCCAAGATTGCGCATTCGGTCCAGCATTTCTCTTTCGGTTTTAGGGTCGAGTGCTGAGGTACATTCATCGAGCAGGAGTGCTGGGGAACTGGAATAAACCGCGCGCGCTACGGCGAGACGCTGCATCTGGCTCTCGGACAGTCCGGAGTCCTTTTCCGAGCATGGTTTCTGTGCCATTTAGCAGCTCGTCAACAAAGGTCTCCGTACCAGTTGTCGCTTGTGTCGTCCCAGGTTAGGTCCATCTGGCACCATTTGCCGTCGATCTTTATGGCGTTCCGGGCATGGCTGTTGCTCTTGGGCATTTTGTCTTTAAAACTCCGATTGTCATTTTGGTGGCTTTTCTTCGTCCCTGCAGTGGCGGACAATTTCCTTAAATGCTTTTACGGCATGCGAGTATTTCTCACGGTTTATCCTCACATTAATTAATGGTGATGGCGCTAAGTGGTAAGAGGTGTATATGGACGAAGCGGTTTCAAGGGTTTTAGTCAAGTTGGGGCTCGATGCTAAGCCGTTCAGGCAGGAGAAGGTAATCGAGCTGATTAAGAACCCTCTTTCCGGAGCATGGACGACTGTCTATTCGCATCATGCTGATGCTAACGGAAGGCCTTCAGTTTTCGCCTGTTTTGCCGACCTTACACGAAAGCAGGAGATCCTTGCAGGCGATGATTGGCTGAAGAACGCCTCCAGCTTCTCACCAGGCTTCTGTATATATGGAGATGACGCCACTTATCATAACGGTCGCGACGAAGGCTATGACTTTATTGTTGCCGAGCAGTATTTCTATCCGCTTGACCAAGCGCAAATTCTGGTCAACCAAGAATTTATCATGCTGTTCGAACTCTTCCGCGACGGAGACGGTTGCTATTACGGCATCGATAAGTGTGCCGAGAGAGAAAAAGTTGTCGACATTGCTGGAGACGAGGTGCGCGTCAGGACCAAGTATTTATTTCGCTTCATTGCGGCTAAGCAATGCCTTTTCGTCTACTTTGTGGACGCGCGACTGGCGTCTGCGCCCAGCTTTCCCCTGGGGAGCACTGAGTGTATTGCGGAGCGTGATGAAGTTGGGGAGAACTACCATATCAGGCATTGGTACACGAGCGATACTGATGAAAACTATCTGCTGTCAATGATCTACGCTCGAAGTTTTATCGAACCCGGCCACGTCGAGACTTGCGGCGTATGGCCGTACGATGAGAAAAAAGAACATTACCCCGAGTTCATTATCGACGAACGGCCTGACGGCTCGTTCGTTCGATACACATCCGACCCGGATAAGCTTGGCACCCAATTTGATAAGGAGCCTCACGCAACACATTATTTAACCCCCGTCTTCTTCAAGCCCGCCGTGCTTGATAAGTATAGGAACGACCCTAGCTTCGATGTAAGCGAGCGTCACATTTCATGCGGGAGCCAGTGGAGGTGCGAGATTGACAATGTCGACCCAGACAGAGTCATGGTGTATCTCGGCGATCTGGGGCGCGACCTACCCGAGAGCGAGCGCACCCATTTCCTCTCTTTTGAGATGTCGCCCGTTGACCAGCATATTTCTGATGAGGTGTTCAAGACAGATTTGCTCAATATGTGGGTTAAGGATCCGTCAGGCCCTGTTTCCATGCTTATGCGGGCGCGCATGGAGCTTGATAAGGCATGGAGGAAACGGTTTGGCTTGGCGCTGTTCAGGCCTTTCCACCGTGCAGACGAAGGCATTCTTGAACAAATCCACATTCCATCTGGTAATGGCGAGCCTGAATTTGAGGCCGTGATTATGGCCCTCACGAGAGCTTTTGTCGACTACATCGATGAGAGTTCTCTAAAGGGTTCTGATTCAAAAGGGAGTCTCAATAAGTTGGAGGCCTATCTCGGCACAAATAACATCATGGCTGACATCAAGCCCCTCCGTGACCTTCAGAAGCTCCGATCGGCGGGGGCGGCACACGGCAAGGGTTCAAAATACGATAAGCTTCACGGTGATGTGGTCACCGAAGACCATAGGGAAGATGCGAAAAGAATTATTGCTCGCCTTACAACTATGCTGAACGAGTTGGCTGAAACTTTAAAATCCGTCGACTGTCACGAAGAAAAAATTTAGGGTGTTGGGCTGTCATACGATGAGGAAATGCGGCTGTCGTTGTTGGCGGATCCAGGTGCTTGCGCATCAAGACCTTTCGATTGTTTTGCTGCCAACGCTATAGGTCCGCGCCGCTTGATATTTTATGGGTCTATTCGATTGGGAGGTTCTATGGGTGCTAACAAGATGGACGCTGAGGTTATTGATCGTGACCGTATTGAGGTGTTTGTTAGCTCTTCGATGCGCGATGAAGGCGATTTTAGCTGGCAGCAGCTGAGGAACGAGCTTAATTGCGCTTTGCTGAAATCGGATATCTTTAAGCCCTTTGCCATCGAGTTTCATGCGAGCATTGAGCCATCATCCTCTTATTATCTTAATCACTTGGCGCAAAGCGATATAGTAATTGGAATTATACGATCAGAGTTGAGGCCAGGAACTAGCAGAGAGCTTTATCATGCTATCAGGCTCAGAAAGCCACTCTTGCTTGTTAAGCTTGAGTCTGGGACGTCGCCGGAAATCGATTCTCTGCTTCGTTATGCCAGAGAAATGGATGCGTGTACGTATGTAGGGCGGCCGAATGATTCAGGTCTTGTTCCTTATCTGATGGACCAACTTAACAACGTGATGGTCGATTTGTTTCACAATCGACGATTTGAAATTGAAGATGGTGGATCGGCGGTTTTTACTGATATTGCTCCTGTCTCTATTCCTGAAGATGTTCTCGATGCTTTTGGTTCCTCGGTTGCCTTGATTTCAAAAAAATTTAACTACCATGCTGATTGGCTTGAGAGAAAGTCTGACAATCCTTATCTCTTCTTTCTTGGCGAGAAAGCGGTCAATTGGCTTCTATATGGCACCCCTTTTTCGGTCGGTGCATTCAAGGCCGTCATTCTGGAAACTATGAAGGACAGCGGTATTCCCAGAGACACCCTTTCACTAAGGCTTGACGCTCTTGACGCTTCTATTGAAGGCCGCTATTCCAGGTGCTATGAATTACTCCAGCTTGCTTGTGATTCAATAGAATCGAAAGATTGTTGGGCTTATGGTAATTGTTTAATTGACAAGAGGACTGTCGCTGGCATGCTTTCCGAATATGGATTTGGCACTCAGTTGACAATTCAGAAAAAAATCGATGCGCTTTCCGCTCCATCTTACATTCCCCTTGCACTCAAGTTTGAAGAGGAGGTGGGAACCGCTGTCCTAAACGCTTCGAGAGAGGCGATGTCAATTAATCCTTACACGACGATTCGACATGATGCCAGCCTTGCTTCCGTCCTGTCGAATATATCATGTTTGTTATTTAGTTCATTATTGTGCGGAAGCATTTCGAGCGCCCTCTATGCTCGCGGCCTGCTTGCCAATTCGCTTATCGACTACTCCTCTATCTACAATTGGCCAAAACTTGAGCTTGAGGGAATTAAGCTTCTTGTTCTTCAGGGGGATGCTAAGGGCTTTGAGAAAAGGTTTGCTTACAAGAGCGATCGTTTAAGGTCCTACCTTCCGTCGTGTGCCGAGGAACTGTGGCGTCTGACTTCTTTGACGGTACAGGCATATCGTCCGAGTACGAGAGCCGTCGTCATTAAGGAATGCGCGCCTTATTTTTCGGATGATACTATTCGCGATGCTTGGAGTGCGTTAAGCGTTGTAAATGATTTTCGACAATCTGCATCAAAGTGGATCAAAGCGATAGATATGATCAAGATGAGGGTTGATGAGAAGTCACTTGTTAATTTACTTTGCCAGATTGTCGACCAACATTTATATACCGACGCTTCTGATGTTTCGGACGTTGTTGGCGGAATGGATTTAGACAAAATTGATAATGAACTCGTTAATCAATTGGGTCGTAGCCTTAAATCGAATTCTGACGAACTGCTCAAATATAATTTCTCCGCTGGCGTATTCGGAGGTGTTGGGAAACGTTGCGGCTATTCTATTCTGAGTGAGGAGCAAGTGGAGCGCCTTTCCGCTGTTGAGCAGGGTTGTTATTCTGACAACAAATCTCCTTCATGCAATACGGAGACGGCTTGTATCAATGAATTGCGTACGCAATTCGATTCGAATAATCGTTCTGATTTTCGCTCTGGATTTTCCGTTCGTCCTTCTTCTCTGCTATGTCGGTCGCTCGATGATGATTCTTCAGAGTCATTTAGCGCATCCCTGTCTCGCGTTCTGGAACACTGTCTTAAAGAGCTTCCGACATATCAGGGATTACCTTGCTCTGTAGGAGAGGCTATGACCGTATTAAACAAGTTTGCATGCTGTTGTGTGCGTGATGGAAAAGCTCTGCCAGACGGTTGGACGGATTTGATTTCTGAACTTCCAGATGAGTGGCCAAAAGCCCCGGAATTTAGAGATCCTGCTTCAATGGATTCGTGTGCATGGTCTGTAAGATGTTTGGCCCTAAAAGTGGTTGCTGGCCTTGCAAAGGACATAGAGTTCCTAACGCTTGGCATAAAATTTGAAACACTTACTGCCTCCGGTCAGCGTGCGTATTTGGAAGTGCTTGAGCAGTTGATTGTTTGTAATTCTATCTGCGATCGGTACTGTGACGTCGTTTCTGCAATCTGTTCGAGCATTTTGCTTAGTGAGGACTCTGCTGTGCGTGCAATATTGCTTGCAAGCATTGCTGCAGGCTATCGTAGATGGGAAGCGGGCTCTTTTAGCGATTTGGCGTTTCAATCGTTACACGATGTTTCCCCTAATGTTGCATTTAAGCTTGTACGCTTATGCAAGGAGGGGAAATTTGATGATGCTACTCTCGAGCAGAAGTTACTTGGTGAGCTCTCGAGTGATTCCAACTGGTTTATTCGCTGGCATGTTGCGAATGACTAGACGGAGGCTGCCTTCCTGAGCAGCTGCCTGTTCGAGCATTGCTTAATATCGCGATGCGACACCGCCGATGACGCGTTTGAGTACCGGAGCTAACGTGGACTTCGGTGCTCTTTTGCTGTGGCGCCTGATTGATAGCGCCGATTTCGGTGCCCATTTTTTGCTATCGGCCGACCTCGCAGCGCTGGCGTATGTCGGTCTCGCTCAGATTGGTGATATCGGATTGACGGGCCCCGAGTTCTCCCTTAAAGTAGTCGTTGTGATGAGGCCTTGCGACGGTACGTCCGGCTTGGTCCGTGGGAACCGCCGAAAGGCGGTTTTCGCGTTTAAGGGGTCCAAATGGATAAACCATTTAAATCTATTGATGAGCAGATTGCTATTCTTGAAGGCCGTGGACTCGAATGCGATAACAATACTCGTTTAGTTTTGGAGCGCGAGGGATACTATCCGGTTATTAACGGCTACAAGGATTTATTTCTCGACCAGCGTGGAGATTCTTGTCACGAGCTATTCGTGAAAGGTACGAAGTTTTCTGATATATATCGTTTATTCGAATTTGACCGTTCATTGCGTTTGCTCATGTTTGAGCACTTTAACAAGGCGGAAGCAGTTCTTAAGACCGTCTGCTCTTATCGGTTTGCCATGGCTCATAAAGATAACCCAGAAGCATACCTTGATAGAGATTCCTATCGTGCTGATGCCGGCTATCGAAAAAAGATCGACACGCTTATCGGTGATTTCGAGAAGGTGCTATGTAGGTCTAAAAAATGGAATAGTGATTATAAAAGGGACTACATTCGTCATTATGAAAATAATCATGACAATACGCCGGTATGGATTCTTATGAATTATTTGATGCTTGGTCAGGCATTCAAGTTCTACGAGTTTCAGCCAGAAAGCATGAGAAATTCCATTGCCAAGTCGTTTTCCGATCTCTATTCCGAGACGCATGAAGTCGATAAGCGCATCAGCCCCCGAAGGCTAAGGCTCGCATACGATCACATCAAAGATTTTCGAAACATCTGCGCGCATGACGAGCGTCTGTTCTGCGCGAGGGTGTCTCCGTCTCGCGATGTTAATCTAGTAGGGGTTTTAAGCGATCTTGAGCTAGTGCTGACTGAGGATGACTATAAGATGTTACGACGAAATATACTGCTTGATGCACTTAAGTTGAGCGACGAGCTCAGCAACGATGCCAGCGCAAAGGTGCTTTTCGCTATGGGTGTTAACGATTTATCGAGTGTGTTTCCTAAGGAAATATTGGGGTCGTAATCGACGCGTGCGATGAATTTACTCTACAAGTTGGATGCGCATGAGATTGCGCAGAGCGGGCGGGACGTTGCCCATTGGTGGCGTCCCGCCCACGCTTCGTTGGCTATACGTGATGCGGCAGCTCCAGCATGAGGCCGTCTCGCGCTTCTTCGAGACTCGCCTGGCCTGCCTATGCGTTTTGCTGGGCGGGCCTTCTTATGCTGTGGGTGCGGATGGCCTTACCATCGCGGGGCAGACCTACGACGAGCCGGGTGTCTCGGGCCCCGGCTGGGCGGCGCACGCGTTGTTGCTGCTAGCGGCGGATCGGGCGAGGACTGCCGCTTCTTTGGCGTGTACGCCTCCGATGGCCGGTTTGTCGTGGATGCCCATTGGGTGGATGCGACCGGCGCCAGCGCGGGCGTTGCCTGCAAGAGCGGCTCGCTTACGTCTGCACTGTTTGTGTCGCCGACGGGCGGGGCCTTTGGTAGCTCCAGCGTGATTGACGTCAGTGGGGTCGTTGCTCAGCATGTGGTAATTGAACCCACAGGCGCCCAGCCGCCGGCGGGGAAGACCCAGCCCGGTATCGATGAGCCCACCGGTGGCAATCCCGCGGGGGATACAAAGCCCGGTAGCGAAGAAAAGCCCGGTGATGAGACCAAGCCCAGTGAAAACCCGCCCCCCACGCCTGATTCGTCGCCCAAGTCGGACGCCAAGCCCGCGCCCGCGTCTATCAAGACGCCTGCGACCAAGACCACCAAAAAGACCAAGCCCGCAACAACGCAAGCCGCCGCGCTCCCTAAGACCGGCCAAGGTGATTGGGCGGTTGCGTGCCTTGCCCTCGTCTTCCTAGGTATTTTGTTGGTCACCATAAAAGTTCGGGCACTTCGCGGGGGCCTTATTTGCCAATGTAGTTTCTGCCGCTTCTTTCCCACATTTTTCTGAGCTAATAATGCAGATTGCTTGAACTCGGCTTGGGGCTTGCCCTGTATTTGAATTTGACTAAACTTAACCTATAAGTTAACCACATTTGGTTTTATCTGAGGCGGAGGGGGTGGCCTTTGGTTAGTGACTATGAACTTGTCGAATATGCTGATCCCGAGGGACGACCTTTTTGGGAACTAACCACCTCTCCTGAGAACTCTCAATTTCAGAAGATGATGTCTGATCCTAAAACGAAGTTTACCGCCCGTAAAATGATCAATCAGATTTCAAAAATCTATGATTACGGGCTAAAGGATGTCACTGGAACGTCAAAGCTTCGATGTATCGAGCCTAAGATTGGACTATACGAACTCAAGGGTTTTGATGGGGTTAATCGAGAAATGGTCTACGCGATTTGCCAAGGCGTGGACAAGATTGTTTTGCTTTTTTGGTTTAAGGGCCATCAAGGCTCGGGAAATATTTCCAAAGAAATTAAACGCGCAAAACAGTTGGCCCCGATAGCAAAGCAGCTTTTGGAGTCATAGCGTCGGCTTTTTTGCCCGCTTACGAAACGGAGACTTGTAATGGTTAAGGTCGATTTATCAGACTTTTACGCGCAAACGGAAACGAGCGAAACCCGTGCCTATGAGCACGCACTAGATATTGAGTTTATTGTTCATCGCGAGATGCAGCGCTCGGGCTTGAGTAAAAGTGAGCTGGCAAAGCGTATGGGCGTGAGTCTTCAGTCGCTTTCGAAATTGTTGAATTCTCAGCCCAACATGACGCTGAAAACAATCGCAAAGTTTGAGCTTGCGTTGGGTATCAAAATCATTCCTCAGGTCATTTCCAGTTATTCGAATGAGGCGCCGTTTTCTTCGTCTAATAATTCTGTCCGAGAACAATGGTCTTCATTTAACAGCGACTGCTCGGCGAAACGATTGAACTTTGAGATGATTCCGGGAGGTTTGGCTGCATGAGCAAGGATTTCATTGCGCCTATTCAGGTTGTTCATTTGTTTGTTGTCGACTCAACTTTTCATATCGAGAATGAGCCCTCCCAGAATATGGATTTAAAAGTTGACGTTAGCTATCAGGACGTCCATCTATTGAGGAACAAGGCGGGCGAGCGTGCAGACTTAAAGCTGTATGTGTGTGGCAGTCTGATTGATAGGGACGATGCAAAGGAAAAAATGCGCGCTGATGTGACGGTTGCTATTTCGGTGTCAACAAAAATGCCGTTCGACATTTCAGACGATGAAGCGCGCCGTTATCTTCTCTCTAATGCGATTTCCATGGCGTATGGTCACGCTAAGAGCTATCTGATGGTCGTTACTGGACTTTCGCCCATGGGGGCTTTGACGCTGCCGGCAATTCTTCCTTCGGAATTGGCAGCGGACAGCGATGCATCTTTCCAAAGTGAGTAAGTTGTTCTCGAGTTGGATTTTGCCTGCCGCTGTGTGCAAATGTAACGGGGTGCCGAATCGGTAGTCTGACTGATTCGGCATTTATATTTCGAAGTTTCTAGTTGAAGCCCTGCGATGCCCGTGCTGCGACAGCTAAATTGACCGTGACGTCCCGTCTTGCGACACGCATGTAGCTCCGCACGGGTATCATGGTGAAAGCGATTTCAACGACAGGGGTGCTCGTGGTAAAGATGAAAGATGTGGCCGAGCTGGCGGGCGTTTCGAGCGCCGCCGTCTCGCGCTACCTCAATGGTGGGTATATCTCGGCGGACAAGGCCGAGCGCATTAAGCAGGCGATTGAGCTGACCGGATACGTGCGATCCAGCCAGGCTCGCGCGCTGCGAACCGGTTCCACCAAGCTCATCGGCGTCATCGTGCCTAAGATTAATTCCGAGTCGGTGAGCCGCATTACGGCGGGCATCGGGCAGGTGCTTGGCCGCCGCGGCTACCAGATGCTTCTTGCCAATACCGATAACGTCCCCGATCGCGAGCTCGAATACCTCGGTTTATTCCAAAACCATCCGGTCGATGGCATTGTGCTGGTGGCAACTATGATTACCGGCGAGCATCGCCGGGCGATTGAGTCGTGCCGTGTGCCCATTGTGTTGATCGGCCAACATGTCGAGGGCGCGGCGTGCGTCTATCACGACGATTACGAGGCCGCTTTCGAGCTGGGTCAGGCACTCGCGAAGCGTGCTGAGGGCAAGATCGCCTACATCGGAGTTACCGAGGAAGACCGTGCCGCCGGTTATGACCGTTGTCGTGGTTTTGAGGCCGGCTTGCGCGCCGCGGGCGTGGCACTTGATCCGAGCCTGATTTGCCAGGGGTCCTTTACGCTCGACTCGGGCTATCGCGCTGCACGCGAACTGCTCTCCGTCGATCCCGATGTTTCGTTTATCGCTTGCGCGACCGATACTATGGCGGCCGGCGCCCTGCGCGCTCTTGACGAGGTTCGCGGCATGGGCGAGGGTGTGCGTCGCGTGAGCGGTTTTGGCGACAACGCATTTTTGCGCGCGCTGACGGGCGGCATTCCCACCGTGCATTACGGCTACCTGACCAGCGGCGTCGAGGCGACTAATATGTTGCTCAATACGCTCGATGGCGTGGAGGGGGAGAGCGGTTTAAAGACGCTCAAGCTCGGCCATCAGCTGATGAATGTCTAGGCTTACGTGATCTACCGCGCGCTCAACATTTAGGCGTTCAGTCGCCTATCGGCGCTATACTGCAGCCGTTGCCCACGATGCGGGGAACACCCGCATCGTGGGTTTTTGTTTTGAAGGGACGGTACCGCATGGGCGTACAGCAGCTAGAAGAGGCCTGGGCTTTGAGGACCGGCGCGCGTGAAGCGCGGTTGCTCGCGGCCTCGCATGTGCCAGCAGCGTTGTCGCAATTGGGGATTGTGCGCCCCGGTGACCGCCTGGTTGCGTTTGCCGATGACTTTGCCGATGCGTTTGCGCGCGGCTTTGATGCCTGCGACGTGGCTATGGTGGGCGAGCCGTCGGTTGCGGCGTTTGCTGCTGCGTCCGAGGGCTTTGATGCTTCGTTTGATGCCGAGGGGCCGCACCTGTGGTGGTTCGTCAACTCCATCGGCGGGTTTGGTCTGCGCGTCTCCGATCTTCGTGCGTTAGGTCGCGCGGCTCGTGAGGCTCATGCGCTGCTGGTTGTGGACAACACCGTGGCGTCGGCTTTTGGCTGCGATTTGCTGCGCTTGGGTGCCGTCCTGTCGCTTGAGGCGCTCGACCGTGTTTGCGCAGGTAAGGCTCCGCGCAAGCTCGTTGCTGCTTCGGTGGCGCGCTCGCAGCTCAAGCGCCATCGTGTGGATGCCGCTGCCGAGTGCGCGCATACGTCGTTTGCGGGCTGCGGTGCTTTGGCACTCGACCTTTCTACCGAAGAGGCCCACGTGCTGGAGCGCGGGCTTTCCTCGCTCGATGCCCGCATGCAGGCGCACTTCGATCGCGCCCGTGCGTTGGCCGAGTATTTGGCCGCCAACGAGATGGTGCGCAACGTTCGCTATCCCGGACTGAACTCGCATCCCGACTATGCGGTTGCAACGGGAATCCTCGAGCACGGCTTTGGCCCGGCAGTTGAATTTGACCTTATCGAGCGTAGTGCGGATGACCTGTTCGATGCTTTGCCGAGGGAGTTTCGTACATCGCCCGCCGGCGGCGCAACGACGCGCCTTTCGGCCCCACGCGGTAAGCAGGGGAGCACCATTCGCCTCTTCGCCGGCACCGACGACCCCTTGATCGTGGCCGCCACCCTAGACAATGCCCTCCGCAAGTAGCCAATTTGGGACGGGGCTTTTTTAGCTACCCAATGTCAATTTTGGCTATGAGTCAAGAATGCTCTGGATGGGTAGCTAAAAAAGCCCCGTCCCAAATTGGCTACTCTTTGATGCTGGCGATGAGGGCGTCGGCTTTAGTGGCGATGACCTGGTTGATGTCGGCCTGCAGCTCCTCGTAGACCGCTATGGCTCGCTCGCCGGCCGGCGTGAGCGTGGATCCGCGGGCGCCGTCGCGCTCGATGAGCTTGCAGTCCAGCTGTCCTTCGGCCTCGTTTACAATACGCCACGCTTTGGAATAGGCCATGCCCATGCTCTTGGCGGCGCGGTTGAGCGAGTGCTCGCGGGCGATACCTTGCAGCAGCAAGACACAGCCGTGGCCGAAGACGCCCGGCAGATCCTTGTCGCACGCTTGAATGACCAACTTTGCCGTCGTCTTGTACTTCATGTGCTCCACGTCTCCCCACTAAAGTGTTTGCTGGGTAAACGCAAAGCCTGCGTCAAACCCTCGTGTGCTCTTCTTAAATCATGCATTGTAGCAGTCAAAGTGCGTTAAGATACTTCCCCAGTATTGGGCGCCCAAGGTTGGGCTGGGTCCTACGAGGCCTGCAGCCGACCGGTCGCATGGAAAAAGGAGAAACATGGCTACGTTCTTTCCCGGTGAGTCCCACACGTTTTCGGAGTATCTGCTGGTCCCTGGCTACTCGTCCTCGCAGTGCATCCCCAACAACGTCTCTCTTAAGACGCCGCTAACCCGCTTTAAGCGCGGTGAGAAGCCGGCAATCACCCTGAACATCCCCATGGTTTCCGCCATCATGCAGTCCGTCTCGGGCGTCGACATGGGTGTCGCGCTCGCTACCGAGGGTGGCCTGTCCTTCATTTACGGTTCTCAGACCCCTGAGTCCGAGGCTGCTATGGTTAAGGCCGTTAAGGATCACAAGGCTGGTTTCGTTCAGTCCGATTCCACGCTGACCCCCGACATGACCATGGAGCAGGTCATCGAGCTCAAGGAGAAGACCGGCCACTCCACCATGCCGGTCACCGACGATGGCACTCCCAAGGGCAAGCTCCTGGGCATCGTCACCAGCCGTGACTATCGCCCCAGCCGCGATGACCACCAGAAGAAGGTCTCCGAGTTCATGACCCCGCGTGAGCAGCTTATCGTGGGCGACAAGAACATCAGCCTCAAGGTTGCCAACGACGTCATCTGGGACAACAAGCTCAACGCTCTGCCTATCGTCGACGACAACGATCACCTTATGGGCATCGTCTTCCGCAAGGACTACGACAGCCACAAGACCAACCCCAACGAGCTGCTCGATAACGACAAGCGCTATATGGTCGGCGCCGGTATCAACACCCGCGACTATGCCGAGCGCGTGCCGCTGCTCATCGAGGCTGGCGCCGATGTCCTGTGCATCGACTCCTCCGAGGGCTTCAGTGAGTGGCAGAAGCGCACCATCGAGTGGATTCGCGCCAACTACGGCGAGGACGTCAAGGTCGGTGCCGGTAACGTCGTCGACGCCGAGGGCTTCCGCTTCTTGGCCGACTGCGGTGCCGACTTCATCAAGGTCGGTATCGGCGGCGGTTCCATCTGCATCACTCGCGAGACCAAGGGTATCGGTCGTGGCCAGGCCACCGCGCTGATCGACGTCTGCCGCGCCCGTGACGAGTACTACGAGGAGACCGGTGTTTACGTGCCCGTGTGCTCCGACGGCGGTATCGTATACGACTACCACATGACGCTCGCCCTTGCTATGGGTGCCGACTTTATGATGCTGGGTCGCTACTTCGCCCGCTTCGATGAGAGCCCGACCGAGCGCGTCAACGTCAACGGCCAGTACATGAAGGAGTACTGGGGCGAGGGTTCTGCGCGTGCTCGCAACTGGCAGCGCTACGACCTGGGCGGCGCGGCGAAGCTCAGCTTCGTCGAGGGCGTTGACTCCTACGTTCCCTATGCCGGTTCCCTCAAGGACGGCGTGGGCGGCACGCTCTACAAGGTCAAGTCCACGATGTGCAACTGCGGCGCCCTCTCGATCCCCGAGCTCCAGGAAAAGGCACGCCTGACCCTGGTCAGCTCCACCTCCATCGTCGAAGGCGGCGCCCACGACGTTGTGGTTAAGGACTCCCAGCAGTCCGTATCTTATCGATAAGCGGCTTTCCCAGGCACCGCACCTTGCCGTTCAAACCGTCGCTCGCGTACCAAAGTACGCCTCGCTCCTCTTTCACGGCAATCTGCGGCACTTGGAAAACCCGTTCGTTCTAGAACGGGTTGCACATAAAGGTTGAGTATCAACCACGTTATTTAGATAAAGCGAGATGCCTGCAAGTCGCAGACATCTCGCTTGTTGTATTTGCTATCATCAGTCAAGTTAACCTTAGGGTCGGGCGGCTTAGCTTTGTTCGCTACAAGTTCCGCACGCAAAGAAGAGCACTTAATGTGCTCTTCGTCTTGCGCAGGACTGTCCGCAGTAGCGAATAAAGCTAAGCCGACCGACCCCATTAAAGATTAAAGGAGCTGATATGTGCGATTGCACAGATCATAAGGATGAGATCCCTGCCTACGACGCGCAGGCCATTGAGTCCAAGTGGATGAAGGCCTGGGAGGACTCCAACCTTTTTGCCGTCGACACCGACGCCAGCAAGCCCAAGAAGTACGTGCTCGAGATGTTCCCGTATCCGTCGGGCGATCTGCACATGGGCCACGCGCGCAACTATACCATCGGCGATGCCATGGCCCGTCAGGCCCGCATGCGCGGCTACGATGTTCTGCACCCCATCGGCTTTGACGCCTTTGGCCTGCCTGCCGAGAACGCCGCCATCAAGCACAACACGCAGGCTGCCGCCTGGACGTATAAGAACATGGACCAGGCGCTCGCCACGATGAAGCGCATGGGCTTCTCCTACGATCTGGATCGCATGGTCAAGACCTGCAGCCCCGATTATTACCGTTGGGGTCAGTGGATCTTTGAGAAGTTGTGGGAAAAGGGCCTGGTCTACCGTAAGAAGAACCCGGTCAACTGGTGCCCCACCTGCAAGACCGTTCTGGCCAACGAGCAGGTCACCGAGGGCAAGTGCTGGCGCTGCGGCACCGAGCCCGAGAAGCGCGACCTTGAGCAGTGGTACTTCAAGATCACTGAGTACTCCCAGGAGCTGCTCGATGATCTGGAGAAGCTCCCCGGCTGGCCCGAGCGCGTCAAGCAGATGCAGGCCAACTGGATCGGTCGCTCCGAGGGCGCCGAGGTCGACTTTACCCTGTGCGACAAGGATGGCGAGCCCATCGAGGGCGACGAGGGCAAGATCACCGTCTTCACCACGCGTGCCGATACGCTCTTCGGTGTCTCCTTCTTTGTCCTGGCCCCCGAGTACGCTCGTCTGCACGAGCTCGTCGAGGGTACGGAGTACGAGGAGGCCGTGACCAAGATCGTCGAGGACTCCAAGCATATCTCCGCCGTCGAGCGTGCCCAGGGCACCCTCGAGAAGCACGGTGCCTTTACCGGCCGCTACGTGGTGAACCCGGTCAACGGCGAGAAGGTCCCCGTGTGGGTTGCCGACTACGTCGTTGCCGACTACGGCACCGGCGCCGTCATGGCCGTTCCCTGCGGCGACCAGCGCGACTTTGAGTTCGCCCGCAAGTACGACCTGCCTATTGTGCCGATTATCCTGGACGATGACGACCGCGCTGCCGTCGAGGCCAGCGGCGAGACCATTGATACCTTCCATGCCGAGACCGTCGACTGGGATTGCGCCCATGCTGCCGAGGGCACGCTCGTTCAGTCCGGCAAGTACACCGGCATGCGTGGCGGCAAGCACTCCGAGGGCGAGGCTGCGATTGTGGCCGACCTTGAGGCCATGGGCTGCGGCCGTCGCAAGGTCGAGTTCCGTCTGCGCGACTGGCTCATCAGCCGCCAGCGCTATTGGGGCAACCCCATCCCGGCTATCCACTGCGAGCACTGCGGCATCGTGCCCGTGCCCGAGGATCAGCTGCCGGTAACGCTGCCCGAGAACCTGGACCTGGGCGCCGGCGAGACCCTCGCCGAGTGCAAGGAGTTCTACGAGACCACCTGCCCGGTCTGCGGCCGCCCGGCCAAGCGCGAGACCGATACCATGGACACCTTCACTTGCTCCAGCTGGTATTACCTGCGCTATACGGACCCGCACAACACCGAGCTGCCCTTCTCCCGCGAGGCTGCCGATCGTTGGATGCCTGTCGATAACTACATCGGCGGCATCGAGCACGCCATTCTGCACCTGCTCTACAGCCGCTTCTTTACCAAGGCACTGCGCGACCTGGGCCTGCTGAGTGTGGACGAGCCCTTCACCAACCTGCTGTGCCAGGGCATGGTCAAGGACGAGAACGGCGACACCATGTCCAAGTCCAAGGGCAACGTCGTGCCCCCGAGCTCGGTCATCGAGCCCTACGGCGCCGACACCATGCGTCTGGCGATCCTGTTTATCGCCCCGCCCGAGAAGGACTTCGACTGGGACCCCAAGGCCGTTGAGGGCGCCAACCGCTTCATCAAGCGCGCCTGGCGTATCGTTTGGCAGCTCGTCCAGTCCGGCGACGCCAACGTGGCCTTCGACAAGTCCGCGCTCGACGAGGTCGCGATGAAGCTCTATCGCGAGCGTCACCGCACCATCGCCAAGTGCACCGAGGACTTCGATCGCGGCCAGTTCAACACCGCCATCTCGGCCGTCATGGAGCTCGTCAACGCGGCGAGCGCCTACCTCAACGCCACCGAGGGTGCCGCCCGCGACAAGGCGCTGTGCTACGGCGTGGCTAAGGATATCGTGAGCGTCCTTGCCCCCATCTGCCCGTTCTGGGCCGATGAACTGTGGCACGAGGCCCTCGGCTGCGAGGGCAACGCCTACACCGCCGCCTGGCCCGAGTTCGACTTGGCCGAGTCCATCGAGGACACGGTGCAGATCGTCGTCCAGGTGCTCGGCAAGGTCCGTGGCCGCATCGACGTCGCCCGCGACGCCTCCAACGAGGAGATGCAGGCTGCCGCCGAGGCCGCCGTCGCCAAGTGGCTCGAGGGTAAGACGGTCGTCAAGGCCATCTGCGTGCCCGGCAAGCTGGTCAACCTGGTGGTCAAGTAAGCACTGCGCACTTAACTGACGCATAAAAGACGAGGGGCGATCCGGTTGGGTCGTCCCTCGTTTTGTGTTGTATGACCTGCTTAGTCAGTGCGTCGCACCGTCTTCTACGGGATGTGTACCAGGTCCCTAAAGTAAACATTGCCCGTTTGCTCCTCGATCATCCAAATGTTGAGGTAGATGTCGTTGAGGTCGTTGTTCACATTAAAGTCCGGGTCGTCGAAGGTGCCTACAAAGGTGAGCATGGCGCGCGTTTCCTCGCCTGCTGCGACCTGCTGGCGCATGCGCACATCGCGGACCACGCCGTTGACGTAGGCATAGGAGTCCACATCGCCAAACATCATGTCGACACCGGTGTTGTTGGTTACCGTAAAGACGAGCGCGGCGTCGCCGTAGCCGTCGGTGTCCTTGCCCACGCAGGTAACATGGA
Organism: uncultured Collinsella sp.; assembly: GCA_905199545.1. Classification (GTDB taxonomy): domain Bacteria; phylum Actinomycetota; class Coriobacteriia; order Coriobacteriales; family Coriobacteriaceae; genus Collinsella. Next base: position 12,464 of record CAJKGW010000014.1, on the reverse strand, counting down.
CGTTCTCGTCTGCCTCAAGGTCGATAGGGAACTGTTCTTGAGGGTCGGGACCTAAGCCCTGGGGATCGTCGATGTCTTCGTCTATTTTGTCGAAGCTTACCGGGGGTTCGGTTTTCTCGATGGCTTTGGTGCTGCCACGATCCGGTTCGCATGTTCCGGTTTTGCCATCGATGTTGTTGCAGCCCGTCAGAGCGAACGAGCAGGCAGCGACGACGAGCGCGGTCGCGCAGAGGGTGCCTAGGCGTTCCATGGATCCTCCTTGCCGTAGAGATGCTGGAAGGTTGTGCGGTCAATGCGTGCGGCAGGCTTTCTCGCTACAGAATGCCTCTCGGCTCTAGTCTGGCCGATGTGCACCCAGGGATGGAATGCCCATAGGGCCCGATTCGGTCGGCACGCTGGGACGCATGGCCCGTTTTGGGGCTGTTGAGGTTGCTCCGCATGGGGCTCTTCGGTCAATTGTTCTATTCTTGTGGAGAACCTGTGCGCACGCTGACCTGCAGATTCGTACGGTGCTTGCACGTTTTCGCAGGTATTGGTATAGTTTGCTTGCAAATGAAGTTGTAATTGAAAGAAGTGGGGTTTCGGCCCCGCTTCTTTTTTGTATGGATGGAGGTGCCGCAATGGTCAAGACCAAGACCGAGCAGGCGATCATCGACGCGCTCGAGGCCGTCGCTCCCCAGCACGATGTCGACATCGTCGACGTCGAGCTCGTGGGCGCCACCAAGGCCCCCTGCGTGCGCGTGCGTATCGAGGGTGCTGAGGGTCAGAGCCTGTCGCTCAACGACGTCACGGCCAACACCAAATGGGTCGGCGATGTAATCGAGGAGCTCGACCCCATCTCTTCGAGCTATACGCTCGAGGTGTCGAGCCCGGGCATGGCGCGCCCGCTGCGCCGTCCGCGCGACTTTGCCCGCTTTGTGGGCGAGAATTGTGAGCTCACCTCCACCGCCACCGAGGGCCGTCGCAAGTACACCGGCAAGATTGCCGCTGCGACCGAGACCGACGTGACCCTCGAGCTCGAGGACGGCGAGTCCGTCACCCTCGATTTCTCTGATGTTAAAAAGTGCAAGTTGAAGCCCACCTACGACTTCAAGCCCGCGAAGGAAGGAAAGTAAGATGGCAGCATCCGACATGATGTCCGCCCTGATGGAGCTTTGCCAGGAGAAGCACATCGACCAGCTCTACCTGATCGACCGCCTGGAGCAGTCGCTCGCCAAGAGCTATGCCGAGATCCTGCACCTTGAGTGGGGCGCCAAGGTGACCATCGACCGCACCACCGGCAAGATCTACGTCTACCGCCTGGAGCCGATCGACGATTCCATGGACGAGGAGGGCAACTTCACCGAGTTCGAGGAGATCGACGTCACCCCCAAGAACACGAGCCGCATTGCTGCCCAGCACGCCAAGGCCGAGATCAACGCCATCGTGCGCAACTCCGCCCGAGAGCAGATCTACGAGGAGTTCTCCGGCCGCATCGGTGATCTCATCAGCGGTACCGTGCTGCAGTCCACGCCCGACTTCACGATCGTCAAGATCCGCGAGGGCGTCGAGGCCGAGCTTCCGCACTTCGACCAGCGCCGTTACGAGAACGAGCGCAACGAGCGTCCGATGGGCGAGCGCTACCTGCACAACCAGCACATCAAGGCCGTGATCATCGACGTTCGCGACCCCAACTCGAACCTGCAGCCGGTTCGTGGCGAGCACAGCCGTCCGCCGATTGTCATCTCCCGTACCCACCCCGAGCTCATGCGTCGCCTGTTTGAGCAGGAGGTGCCCGAGATCTATGAGGGCACCGTCCAGATCAAGTCGATCGCCCGCGAGCCCGGCCAGCGCTCCAAGGTCGCCGTCCACTCGCTCGACGACCGTCTGGATCCCGTGGGCGCCTGCGTCGGCCCCAAGGGCAGCCGTGTTCGCGCTGTCGTGGGCGAGCTCCGCGGCGAGCGCGTCGACGTCATCCTGTGGGATGCCGATCCTGCCGTCTACGTCGCCAACGCCCTGTCACCCGCTAAGGTCACCCGCGTCCTCATCGACGAAGAGAAGGCCTACGCCGGCGTCATCGTGCCCGACGACCAGCTGTCCCTCGCCATCGGCAAGGAGGGCCAGAACGCCCGCCTCGCCGCGCGCCTGACCGGCTGGCACATCGACATCAAGTCCGAGACGCTTGCCGCCGACATTCTCAAGAACGTTCCCGTTCACGAGGAGCCCGCCGCCGACCTGATCGGTGACGAGGAGGACGAGGACGTCCGCCGCTGCGAGTACGTGTCCGAGGACGGCGTCCAGTGCCGCAACCAGGCTCGTCCCGGCTCCCGTTTCTGCGGTGTCCACGACACCGACGCCTTCGATGATGCGGAGGACCTGATCTAGCGCGCGGTCGCGTCGGGCGGGTCCCGGCGCATCTCCCACGCTCGTTCAGTCTCTAGGCACCTAAGGTGCCAGAAAGGGTAGGTGAAGTCATATGGCAAAAGTCCGTGTGTCCACCTTGGCCAAAGAGTTCGGCATGACCTCCAAGGAACTGATGGGTCATCTCGCCGATATGAAGATTCCCGCTAAGTCCGCTTCCTCCACTTTGGAGGACGCCTATGTCGCCATGGTCCGCAAGCAGCTCGCCTCGGTGATCGAGGCCCGCGCTCAGGAAGTCGAGGCCGCCAAGCAGGCCGAGGAGCAGGCAGCTGCCGCCGAGGAAGCCGCACGCGCTGCCGAGGCCGAGCGCGAGCGCATCGCCGCCGAGAAGGCCCGCGAGGAGGAGCGCCGCCAGTTTGCCGCAGCCCAGGCTGCCGAGGAGGCTGCCCGCGCCGAGGCCGAGGCCAAGAAGAAGGCCGAGCAGGAGCGCCTTGCCCGCGAGAAGGAGGAGGCTGCCCGCGAGGCCCAGCGCCGCGCCGTTCCCGCTTCCGACTCCGGTTCGCGCTTCCGTTCGCTGCTCGACCAGATCGCCGCACAGGAGACCGTGCTCAAGGAGAAGAAGGACGCCGAGGACAAGGCCAAGGCCGAGCGCGCCGCCGAGCGCGGTAACCGTCGTGGCGGCAACAACGACCGCCGCGGTGGCCGTCGTAACGATCGCAACGCTTCCGACAACAACTCCGAGCGCAACGCCTCCGAGAGCCGTCCGCACAGCCATCGCACCAACGCCAGCAACAACGTCGCTGCTGGCATGGACTTCCCCAACCCTGATAAGCAGGGCAAGGGCAAGAAGCGCAAGGGCGGTCACAACAACGAAGAGGACCACTATAGCCGCATGGCTCGCGAGGCCGAGGAGTACAGCCGCGAGAAGGTGCTCGAGGAGGCTCGTGCTGCCGTCGAGGAGGCCTCTCGCGAGTCCACCGGTCGCCGCAAGAAGCGCAAGGAGAAGCGCGAGCGCGAGGCTGCCAAGGCTCAGGAGGAGCGCAAGATAGAGGAGGCGCTGGCCCAGGGCGTGAACCCCGAGGAGCTCGACGCCATCAAGGTCTCCCAGGGCGTTACCGTCCAGGAGCTCGCCGAGGCGCTCGACGTTCCGGCCAACGACATCATCAAGCGCCTGTTCCTGCTGGGCACGCCGCTCACCATGACACAGTCCATGTCCGACGACCTCGTCGAGCTCGTTGCCGACGACCTGGGCCGTCAGATCAAGATCATCACCCCCGAGGAGGAGAACACCTTCTCGTTCTACGACGATCCCGCCGACCTTAAGCCGCGCGCACCGGTCGTCACCGTCATGGGCCACGTCGACCACGGCAAGACGAGCCTCCTCGACGCCATCCGTCACACCGGCGTCGCTGCCGGCGAGGCGGGCGGCATCACGCAGGCCATCGGCGCTTCGCAGGTTATGATCAACGACCGCAAGATCACCTTCATCGATACCCCGGGTCACGCTACCTTTACGGCCATGCGTGCCCGTGGTGCCAAGGTGACCGACATCGTCATTCTGATCGTGGCTGCCGACGACGGTGTCATGCCCCAGACGGTCGAGTCGATCAACCACGCCAAGGCCGCCGGCGTACCCATCGTCGTCGCCGTCAACAAGATCGATAAGCCGGGTGCCAACCCCGACCGCGTGCGCCAGGAGCTCACCGAGTACGGTGTCATCCCCGAGGAGTGGGGCGGACAGAACATGTTCGTCAACATCTCGGCGAAGCAGAAGATCGGTATCGACGACCTTCTGGAGACCGTGCTGCTCCAGGCAGATGTGCTCGAGCTCAAGGCCAACCCGGACACCTTTGCCTCCGGCAACGTCCTCGAGGCCAAGCTCGACAAGGGCCGCGGCTCGGTCGCTACCGTGCTCGTGACCCGCGGTACCCTGCACGTGGGCGATACGCTGGTCGCCGGCCTCACCTACGGCCGCGTCCGCGCCATGCTCGACCCCAAGGGCCGCGCCGTCACCGAGGCCGGTCCCTCCGACGCCGTCGAGATCCTGGGTCTGCAGTCCGTACCCAACGCCGGTGACGAGTTCCGCGTGTTCGAGGACGAGCGCGAGGCTCGCGCCCTTGCCGACGAGCGTTCGCTCAAGGCCCGTATCGAGGAGCAGAGCCGCGTCAAGCACGTCACGCTCGAGAACCTCTTTGAGACCATTGCAGACGCCGAGGTCAAGGAGCTCAACCTGATCATCAAGGCCGACGTCCAGGGTTCCATCGAGGCCCTTCAGGATTCGCTCGACAAGATGGATCAGTCCGAGGTTCGCATCAACACGATCCACTCCGCCGTTGGTGCCATCAACGAGACCGACGTCGTCCTGGCCGACGCCTCCAACGCCATCATCATCGGCTTTGGCGTCCGTCCCGACGGTAAGGCCCGCTCCGCCGCCGAGCGCGAGGGCGTCGAGATCCGTTGCTACGACGTCATCTACAAGTGCCTCGAGGAGCTCGACGCCGCCCGTATCGGCATGCTCAAGCCCACCGAGGTCGAGGTCTCCACGGGTACCGCGACCGTCCTGGACACCTTCAAGGTGCCCAAAGTCGGTATCGCCGCCGGTGTCCGTGTCGAAGAGGGCGAGATCGCCGCGACCGATTCCGTGCGTCTGGTGCGCGACGGCATCGTGGTCTTCAACGGCAAGATCGCCTCGATGCGCCACTACAAGGACGAGGCCAAGAGCCTCAAGAGCGGTTCCGAGGGCGGCATTGGCCTGGAGAACTTCCAGGACATCAAGCCCGGCGACCAGATCGAGGGTTATCGCATCGACCAGGTTGCCCGTACCGAGTAGGGGGTAGCGCTATGAAGCAGACGCAGGCAACCCGCCGTCTGGGCGAGCAGCTTCGCGAGAAGCTCGGTTATATCCTGCTCTTTGAGGTTTCCGATCCGCGTCTCGACCTGGTTACTTTGACCGCGGTCGAGGTCGCGGTGGACCGTTCGTTCGCGCGTGTGTTCGTGTCGTGCGATGCGAGCCGCTACGACGAGGTCATGGAGGCGCTCGCAAGCGCCAAGGGCCGTATTCGCAGCCTGTTGGCTCGCTCGCTCGATTGGCGTGTTACGCCCGAGCTCGATTTTCGCATCGATCGCTCGACCGATGAGGCCGAGCGCATCACGCGTGCGCTGGAAAACGTTCCCGCCACGCTTGCGATCGAAAAGGACGAGGACGGCTATCCGATAGCGGATGCCGCCCAGGAGGCAGCTTTAGATGACTAATTCCGCCGACCTCGCCTCGTGCGAGTCTGCAGATATTCAGCGACGCATCCTCGAGCTCATCGAGGGTGCGTCCTCCATTGCGATTTCGGGACATACTTCTCCCGATGGCGATGCCTTGGGCTCCGTTTTGGGTCTGGGCCTCTCGCTTATGAAGTTTTTCCCTAACAAGGACATTGCCCTGCTGCTGGCAGACGATGATCCGGTTCCGCGCATCTACCGCTTTATGGAAGGCTCCGATCGCCTGGTACCGGCATCTGCGTATACCGGCAATCCGGACCTGTTCATCTCGGTGGACGTGCCGGTCGTCGAGCGTCTCAATAATTCCGCCGAGGTGCTTCGTCGCTCCAAGCATGTGGTGTGCTTCGATCACCATCCGGCGCGCGAGGAGTTTGCCGAGCTCAGCCTGAGGCGCGTCGAAGCTGCAGCCTGCGCCATGATCATCGACCGCTTCTTGGACAATTGCGGCATTGTCGCACGTGATGGCGTTGCGACCTGCCTGCTGTGTGGCTTGGTTACCGATACCGGCCGTTTTCAGTACCAAAACGCCGATGCAGCCGCGTTCCATGCAGCCTCGCGTCTGGTTGCCCACGGTGCCGATCCGGCGCGTGTGGCACTCGAGGTTTACCAGAGCATGCGCGTTGAGTTTTTGCACCTCAAGTCCATCGTTATGGGCCGCATTAAGACGGTGGCCCACGGGCGCGTCGCGTATAGCTACGCGTACCAGAGTGACCTTGAGGCCTGCGGTGTCACCTCGGACGAGTGCGACGGTCTGGTTGACGTGGTGCGCTCGGTGATGGGCGTCGAGGTCTGTCTGTTCCTGAAGGGCATTGAGGGCGATACCAAGGTGCGCGGCAACCTGCGCTCCAAGGGCGACCTCAACGTGTCCGAGATCGCTGCTGCCTTTGGCGGAGGCGGACATCCCGCTGCCGCCGGTTTCTCCAACAACGGAACGATTCTCGAGACGCTTACCGTGGCACTTCCCATGCTGGCCGAGCTGGTGGGGGAGGATCCCGCTTCGGTGACCGTCGAGCTTTAACTTTTTGGATGGTACATGGCTCGTCGTACGCCTTCTCAACTGAATATGCTGCTCGCCGTCGATAAGCCGGTGGGCTGCACGTCCCACGATGTGGTTTCGAAATGCCGACGCGCCCTCCATGAGCGGCGCGTCGGCCATGCCGGCACGCTCGACCCCATGGCATCGGGTGTCATGGTGGTGGGTGTGGGCCAGGCCACCCGTCTGCTGGGCATGCTAACCCTCGATACCAAAAGCTATGTCGCCGACATTTCGTTTGGCGCCGAGACCAATACCGATGATGCGGAGGGCGAGGCGGTCCGCACGGTGGCTGTTGCCAACGAGCTCCGCGATCCTGCCTATGCCCGTGAGCGCTTGGTCGCTATGCTGGGTCCGCAGATGCAGGTGCCGCCGGCGTTTTCGGCTATCTCGGTCAATGGCGTTCGCGCCTACAAGTCTGCTCGCGAGGGCAATGCGGTGGACCTACCTCCGCGCCCTGTCGAGGTCTATGCCGCCGACCTGATCGCCGTGGGCGGCGAAGGTGATACGTGTGTGTGGACCGTGGCGTTCTCGGTGAGCAAGGGCACCTATATCCGTGCGCTCGCTCGCGACTTGGGCCGCGCCTGTGAGAGCGCCGCGCACATTTCCGCGTTGCGCCGCACGGCCTCCGGTGTTGTTTCCATTGGCGCTTGTCATGCGGTCGAGGAACTTTCCCCCGAGTCCGCGGCTGGCTTTGCCCTGGATCCCATTGCGGCCCTGGGCGCCACGCGTGTTGACTTGCCGGGCAATCTTGCCGACGACCTGCTCTGCGGCCGACGCATTCCCGTTGAGCGTGCGCTTGCCGATTTCGATGCCTCGAAGGCGCCGTTTGCGTTGGTGCTCGATGGGGGACTCAAGGCGCTCGCCCGCATTCAGAGTGGCCGCTTTGTCATGGAGCACGTGTTTCCGCAGGCAATCGGCGGTGTTCGATGATGTTGTCCGCTCGCGAGCTCGCGCGTATCTTTTTCGCGGGCGAGTCGGACGAGGCTCGCATCGTTGCTGCCGATGCATTTGATGGGTGCGAGCACTTGGGTGCTGCCTCCATCGCCATTGGCGTTTTCGATGGTGTGCACCGTGGACACCAGGAACTCATCGAAGCGCTTGTCTGTGATGCCCGTGCCCATGGCTGTAAGGCGGTCGTGGTCACTTTCGATCCCGACCCGGACGTCGTGGTGAGCCCTTCGCCCGCTCAAAAATTGATGACGACGGCCGACCGTCTACATGCCTTGGCTCAGACCGGGGTCGATGCGGTAGTGGCCGTTCCCTTTACGCCTGAGGTTGCGGCACTCGACCATGTCGGTTTTCTCGCACTGTTGTCACGCGTTGTCGACATTCGTTCGATTCGCGTTGGCAGCGATTTTAGGCTGGGTCGCGGCGGTGCTTCTGGTGTTGCCGAGATGCGCGCCTGGGGTTCCGAGCGCGGCGTTGACGTGTATGGTCACGACCTGCTTTGCGAGGGCGGCGAGGCCATTTGCGCCACCCGCATTCGTCATGAGCTGGGACAGGGCCATGTGGAGCTTGCTGCTGAGTTGCTCGGCCGCCCGTATATGCTGCGTGGCGGTGTTATTCGTGGCCGTCACGAGGGTTCTGACATGGGCTTTCCCACGGCAAACCTGCAGGTTCCCGACGGCATTCAGGTGCCTGCCGATGGTGTGTATGAGGGTCTGGTGCTCGTCGATGACATCGCGTGGCCCGCTGCCGTTAATGTCGGCCTGCCGCCGACGTATGCCGACGATGCCGCTTCATCGCATCTCGAGGCTAACTTAATTGGTTATACGGGCGACCTGTACGGCGCTTCCGTTTCGCTGGCGTTTACGCGCTGGCTGCGTCCCTCGCGTGTGTTCGAATCGCTGGATGAGTTGATCTCGACCGTCGAGGGTAATATCGAGGATATTCGTCACAACTTGGGCGAGCAGGGGGTGAGTATCCGTGATTAGCGATGAGGAAAAAGACCAGGTACGCGCTGCGTCCGACTTAGTTGCCATCGTGCAGGAAACGGTTGAGCTCAAGCCCCGCGGCCATGAGTTTTGGGGTTGCTGCCCCTTCCATGGCGAAAAGACGCCTTCTTTCCACATTATCCCCGCTACGCAGGTCTGGCACTGCTTTGGCTGCGGCGAAGGCGGCGACGTCTTCACCTATATCATGAAGCGCGAAAACCTGAGCTTTCCCGAGTCAATCCGCTATTTGGCCGATCGTGCGGGTATTGAGCTGCATGACACCGGAGATCGTCGCGAGCGCGGTACCAAGCGTGCCCGCATCTACGATCTGTGTGCCGAGACCGCCCAGTTCTACCACACCATGCTTATGCGCGGTAAGGACGGCCGTCCACGCGAGTACTTTGCCAGCCGTGGTATGGGTGGCGACGTCTGCCGCCACTACTGCCTGGGCTTTGCACCGGGCCGCAACGCGCTGGTGTCGCACCTGTCCCAGGCGGGTTTTACCCCGCAGGAGATGATCGACGCCAACGTTGCCGTGAGCCGCGGGCGCGGGCAGCTTGCCGACCGCTTCTACGACCGCGTGATGTTTCCCATCTTTGACGAGCAGGGTCACAACATTGCCTTTGGCGGGCGCATCATGGGTGACGGCCAACCCAAGTACCTCAACACCGCCGAGACGAGCGTGTTCCATAAAAAGCGAAACCTCTATGGCTTTAACTGGGCCAAGGAGTTTATCGTCGCGCAGGATACGGCCATCGTGGTGGAGGGCTATACCGATTGTATCGCCTGCTGGGAGGCGGGGATCAAAAACGTTGTCGCCACGCTGGGCACCGCGCTCACGGAGCATCACGTCAAGACGCTCACCCGCTTTGCCAAGCGTATCGTGTATATGTTCGATGGCGATGCCGCGGGCCAGAAGGCCGCCCGTCGCGCGATTCAATTTATCGAGCAGGATTCGATGGACCTGCGCTGCGTGGTGCTGCCCGACGGCAACGACCCCATGGAGTTCATCACGGCGCATGGTGGACAGGAGCTTCAGGCGCGCATCGACGCTGCCGAGCCGCTCATGGACTTTGTCTACCGTTCGCTGCAGGAGTCGAGTGACATCACCACGCCGGGCGGTCGTGCCAAGGCGCTGGAAGATGCGCTGACGCTTATCTATCCGCTGCGCGATAGCTATATGATCGACACATACTTTATCCAGATTGCCGATCTGCTGGGTTTGGATCTGGAGACGGTTCGCGCGAGTTCGGGTCGCGTGTTTCGCGATGTCGCCAAGCGCGAAGATGCGGAACGACGTCGTGAGCAGAACTATGAACGCCAGCGGGCGCAAGCCGAGCGCTCTGGTAGCGCGGGCGGTCGGACGTCTGGTTCGCAGGGGGCATCTCGCGGTGCTTGGGCATCGGGCGCGACGCCGCCGGTGTCCGCGCCGGTCGAAGAAGAGCCGTATGACTACGTCCCGCTCGATGCCTACGGTGCCGCGCCCGTGGAGGTCGTCGACGACCTGCCGCCGATCGATGTGCCTGATGGTATGGGTGCTGTGCCTGTGACTGATGGTTCGGGCGCTCCGGCTGCGGCGGCGCCGATGGTTCTTACTGATCTTGAGCGCAAGTCCTTGGCAGGGGAGCGCGAGCTGTTGACGATGCTCACGAGCTACCCCGACCTGTTCCGCACGTATGCCGACCGCATCTGCTCTATCGAGTGGGTTGACCCACGTCACGAGTCCATCGCATGGGCCGTTCTGGCAACGCCGCCGGGAACCGATCCTGCAGCCTGCATGGATGCGGCGCGCTCGGTCTGTCCCGAGGCGGCAACGCTTGTGAGTGCCGGGCGCATCTCCGCGACGAGCAAGCACCCCACCGAGACGAACATCGTGTTCATGCTCGATACGCTCGAGCTCTACACCATCAAGCGCCGCATGCGTGCCGCACAGGCCAAGCTGCGCCAGGACCGTTCGCTCGATGATGAGGCCCGTCGCGCGTTGACCGTGCAGGCCGCGCAGGATTCGCAGCGTCAACGCGAGCTGCAAAAGTCTATCGGCGGCGTGGCGGACCCGTTCCGTTTGATCGGTCTGGAGGCCGCAGGCACCGAACAGGCCTAGATGTTGTGGTCAACCAGCGTATTCTCGCCTATATCCAGTCCTCTTTTTGGGTATAGACGCCTATGTGTGTGCTAAAGTATTGAGTCCTGTGGACTATGAAGGGAGAATCTGTGCCAAAAAAGACTGAGAGCACGGGTACTGGGCTGGAATCCTACGTTGCAAAGCTCATGGGCAACGGCTCAAACAGGACTTCGGTAACCGAGGACGAGATTCAGGTCGCCCTGAAGGATATCGATGTTTCTGACGAGCAGCTCACCGCGGTGTATTCCGCGCTGCGCAACAGCGGCATCCAGATTATCTCCGCGAGCGGTAACGACGACGCCCCCATGGACGTCGACGATGACGATAACGATACCGATACCGACGATTTCGATGACGACGAGCACGATTCCGGCTCGCTCGACGATCACGAGCTCAAGATGGCCCGTCAGGCCGATGCCGAGATGGGTTCTTCCAAGAGCAAGAAGAAGCGCACCGTGCGCACGTCCCGTTCACGCTCCCGCGTGCGTGGCATCGATGCCTCCACGGTGATGCTGACCGGCGATCCGGTTCGTATGTACCTCAAGGAGATCGGCAAGGTCGACCTGCTGACCGCCTCCGAAGAGGTCGATTTGGCCATGAAGATCGAGGCCGGTCTCGAGGCCACCGAGAAGCTCGAGGCTGCCGATGCCGGCGAGCTCGAGCTCACGCGTGCCGAGATGCGTCGTCTTACGCGCATTGAGAACGTGGGCCTCGAAGCCAAGCAGGCACTCATCAGCGCAAACCTGCGTCTGGTCGTCTCCATCGCCAAACGCTATGTCGGCCGCGGCATGCTGTTCCTTGACCTGATCCAGGAGGGCAACCTCGGTCTGATCCGCGCCGTCGAGAAGTTCGACTACCAGAAGGGCTTTAAGTTCTCCACGTACGCCACGTGGTGGATCCGTCAGGCCATTACGCGCGCCATTGCCGATCAGGCCCGTACCATCCGTATTCCCGTGCATATGGTTGAGACTATCAACAAGCTCGTCCGCGTGCAGCGCCAGCTCCTTCAGGACCTGGGTCGCGACCCGACCCCCGAGGAGATCGGTGCCGAGATGGACATGAGCGCCGACCGCGTCCGCGAGATCCAGAAGATCTCGCAGGAGCCCGTGTCGCTCGAGACCCCCATCGGCGAGGAAGAGGATTCCCAGCTGGGCGACTTTATCGAGGACTCCCAGGCTATCGTTCCGCCCGATGCCGCCAGCTTCTCCATGCTGCAGGAGCAGCTCACTCAGGTGCTCGACTCGCTTGCCGATCGTGAGCGCAAGGTTATCGAGCTGCGCTTTGGCCTTGTCGACGGGCATCCCCGCACGCTCGAGGAAGTCGGCCGCGAGTTTGGCGTCACGCGCGAGCGTATCCGCCAGATCGAGTCCAAGACCTTGGCCAAGCTCCGCCACCCGAGCCGCAGCAGCAAGCTGAAGGACTACATCGAGTCATAACCTCGCAAGCAAGAAGCGCCCTCAAGCACATCCGCTTGGGGGCGCTTTCATGTGGTCATTGGGGACGTCCCCAATGACTAGGTCGGAAAAATTCTTAAAAAAGTTCTTGCCCTGAGCTGATTCGTCCGTATAATAAACTTCGTTGCTTGAGAGCACGCACCTATTCCTCGGTAGCTCAATGGTAGAGCACGCGGCTGTTAACCGCGCTGTTGTAGGTTCGAGTCCTACCCGGGGAGCCAGAATTTCTCAGCCCATTCCGCTGGGCTTTTAAATTCCTCGGTAGCTCAATGGTAGAGCACGCGGCTGTTAACCGCGCTGTTGTAGGT
>CAJKGW010000013.1:0-48187 GCA_905199545.1 uncultured Collinsella sp. | reverse complement strand
TACTGCGGGGTGAGCCCGTGGGAGGCCAGGGCGCCGCTGACCGGTGGACGGCACCCGAGCCGTCTGATGACTTGAAGAAGGGGGAGGCCTCGCGGCCTCCCCTTTTTTTGCGTTTTATAGAGAGCTGTAATACAAGAACTCGCCTTCTTTTAGCTTGTCTTACTGTTTGGCTGTATTTTGAGTCCTTCTTTTGTATTTGCGCGATAATAACTCCCATTGGCGTTAGGGAGGACTTGATGTTTACCGTTTTTGTCTTGGGCAATATTGCTTCGGGTAAGTCGACTGCCTGCCGCTATCTCGAATCTCATGGCGCCATGCTTATCGATCTGGACGAGCTTGCCAAATCGCTGTATGTGCCAGGCTCCGATATCGTCAATGCCCTCGCGGAAGAATTTGGCTGGGATATTTTGGACGAGGAGGGCGGCGTTCGCCGTAACATCCTCGCTTCTCGAGCTTTTGCTTCTCCTGATGCGGTCGCGAGGCTCAATAGCATTGTGCACCCCGTTCTCATTGAGCAGCTGTCACTGAGGATTCTTGATCCGGTTTGCTGCACGGTTTCTTCCCCCCGTTATCCCTTTGCGGTGGTCGAGGTTTCTGCTCCGACTGGTTTTGAGGATGCATTTGGCTTGGCTGATGAAATTCTGGTCATCAGCGCCCCTTTGTCAGTTCGTCGCAAGCGTGCTATTCAGCGTGGCATGGAGCCATCTGATTTCGATGCCCGTTCTGCTTGCCAGCCCGATGAGTCTGCGCTGTGCAATCTCGCTACAACGGTGATTGATAATACCGCAGGTGATAATTCGCTCTTTGAGCAGCTTGACTCATGGCTTGCATGCCATGGGTTTATAGACACTGCGAATCAGGAGGATGCCGATGCCTAAGACACGTTTCTTTGCGTGGTATCGCCTTATACCGCTGGCTGCCGTTTTTGCCTTCGGCCTTATTTCGCTCGTCTACTCGTATGCTCCTGCCGCCTTCTTTAAGCCTTTGTATCCAATTGACTACGAGGCGTATGTAAAGCAATCGAGTATTTCGCATAATCTGGATCCGTATCTGGTGTGCGCTGTCATTAAGTCGGAATCGAATTGGGATCCCGAGGCTGAGTCGAATCAGGGTGCTCAGGGATTGATGCAGCTGATGCCCGAGACTGCCCAGGATATGATCGCCAAGGGTCTTGTCGACGGTGGGGAGTATTCGGCCGACAACCTTAACGATCCGGCTACGAATATCGAGTTTGGCTGTGCGTACCTCTCGTATCTCTTAACGTATTTCAACGGGTCGACGGATAGCGCTATTGCCGCCTATAACGCCGGCATGGGCAATGTCGACGGATGGGCGCAGCAAAGTACGTCGCTGCACAATGCAATCACCTTTCCCGAGACGCAGGCGTATCTGATTCGCGTCAATAATGCCTGGGTTCGCTATAAGACCCTCTATCCCGATCGGTTCGTATAGGACTATGCCTGCCGCCTGCGTATACTGCAGATATATGAGTTAGGAGTATCCATGGCGGAATTTGAAGTAGAACGCGTTGGCGGTGAACTTAAGCGCTTTGGCGTTGAGGGCGCTGAGGTGCCGTTTGAAGTCGTTTCTCCCTATGAGCCTGCAGGTTCTCAGCCTAAGGCCATTGAGTCGCTTGTGCAGGGTGTGAGGGACGGAGATCGCTATCAGGTTTTGCTGGGCGTGACTGGTTCGGGCAAGACCTTCACGATGGCTAAGACTATTGAGGCCCTGGGGAAGCCGACGCTGGTCATGGCTCCCAATAAAACGCTCGCCGCTCAGCTTGCGAGCGAGCTCAAAGAGTTCTTTCCCAACAACGCTGTGGTCTACTTTGTCTCGTACTACGACTACTATCAGCCCGAGGCGTATGTGCCGCAAAGCGATACATATATCGAGAAAGACTCCTCGATTAACGAAGAGGTCGAGATGCTGCGCCATCAGGCGACCGCATCGCTGCTATCTCGACGCGATGTGATCGTTGTCGCATCAGTCTCGTGTATCTATGGCATTGGCTCTCCTGAGGACTATGCGGGTCTGGCTCCAAACGTCGACAAGAAGGTGCCGCTCGAGCGCGATGACTTTATCCATGCGCTTATCGACATTCAATATGATCGCAATGACTATGACCTGGCGCGCGGCACGTTCCGCGTGCGCGGTGATGTCGTCGACGTGTATCCGCCTTATGCCGAGCATCCGTTGCGGTTTGAGTTCTTTGGTGACGAGGTTGAACTGATAGCCGAGATCGATGAGGTCACCGGTGAGATGCTGCGTGAGTACGAAGCAATTCCCGTGTGGCCGGCCTCGCATTACGTGACCGAGAAGCCAAAGGTCAAGGCCGCTCTGAAATCAATCAGTGAAGAGTGCGAGAAGCGTGTGGCCGAGCTCAAGGCGACTGATAAGTTGCTCGAGGCACAGCGTCTGCAGCAGCGTACCGACTATGATCTCGAGATGCTCGAAACGATGGGCTTTTGCAACGGCATCGAGAACTACTCGCGTCATCTGGACGGGCGTAAGCCGGGTGAGCCGCCGTTTACCTTGATTGACTACTTTCCCAAGGACATGCTCTGCATCATCGACGAGAGCCATGTGACGGTGCCGCAGATTCGCGGTATGCACGAAGGCGACCGATCGCGTAAAGTGACCCTGGTGGAGCATGGTTTTCGCCTGCCCTCGGCGCTCGACAACCGTCCGCTTCGCTTCGATGAGTTTGAGGCAAGGATACCCCAGTTTATCTATGTTTCGGCCACACCGGGCGACTACGAGCTGCGGGTGAGCCAAAACGACGTGGAGCAGATTATTCGTCCGACCGGTCTGCTCGACCCCAAGATCGATGTGCGTCCGGTTCGTGGGCAGATTGACGATCTTGAGGACGAGATTCGCGAGCGCGTTGCCCGCAAGGAGCGCGTACTGGTGACCACGCTCACCAAGCGCATGGCCGAGGATCTGACCGACCATCTGCTTGATGCCGGCATTAAGGTCAATTACATGCACTCCGATACAGCGACGATGGACCGTGTCGAGATCCTGCGAACGCTGCGCGAGGGAAAGATTGATGTTCTCGTTGGCATCAACCTGCTTCGCGAGGGCTTGGATCTCCCCGAGGTCTCACTGGTGGCAATTCTCGATGCCGATAAGGAAGGCTTCTTGCGCAACCGCCGTTCGCTGATTCAGACGATTGGCCGCGCGGCCCGTAACGCCGATGGCGAAGTCATCATGTATGCAGACGTTGTGACCGATTCGATGAAAGAGGCCATCGAGGAGACGCAGCGCCGTCGCGAGATTCAGATGGCATATAACGAAGAGCATGGCATTGTGCCCAAGACGGTGCGCAAGGCCATCAACGACATCTCAAGTTTTATTGCCGAGGCCGAAAAAACCGTGGGTTCCAAGGGACGCTCGAAGGGCGACTCTCTTGGCCATGGCGCATTCTATACGCCCGATGAGTTGGGCGAGGGTGGCGTGCCGGAAACGGTGGCGCCCGAGCAGACACTTGCGGAGCAGTTGGAAGAACTGCCGCATGACGAGCTCGTGCGGATCGTCGAAACCATGGAAGAGGATATGCGTAACGCTTCTGCCGCCATGGACTTTGAGGAGGCGGCGCGCCTGCGCGATGCCGTCGTTCAGATTCGGGCGATGCTCGAGGGTGCGTCTGAGGACGAGACGATCGAGCGCTTACGTTCGCAGGCCCGCAAGGGTTCCACGTTCGCATCGGGCAGAAAACGCCAGGGTGCACGGTTTAAGAAATAGTGAACAGGCCCCGAGTTCCCTGTGGAGCTTGGGGCCTGTGTCTTTTGCGCGCTGGAATTCGTGCGTTAGAGGTCTGCGATCAGGGCTTCGGCACAACGGATGCCGTCGGTGGCCGCGCTCATGATGCCGCCGGCATATCCAGCTCCCTCACCACAAGGGTAGAGGCCCGGGGTCGACACGGCATGGCACGTTCGGTCTCGGGTGACAGTGACCGGTGAGCTCGAACGAGTCTCCACGCCGGTAAGAACGGCATCGGGGCAGTCGTAGCCGCGTAGCTTTTTTCCGAGTAGGGGAAGTCCCAGGCGGAGCGACTCGATGATATGCTGCGGCAGGGCTTCGTCAATTGCCGTCCAGGTCACACCGAGCGGATAGGTGGGCTTTACCTTTCCGGGCGCCTTACTGGCGCGTCCTGCGAGGAAATCTCCGACGAGCTGTGCTGGTGCGTTCCAGTTGGAACCGCCCAGGCGATAGGCGGCCGCCTCGCAGGCACGCTGGAGCTCGATGCCGGCGAGCGGGTCATTGTTGGGAAGGTCCTCAGGCGTGACGTTAACGAGCAGGGCGGCATTTGCGTTGCGTCCGTCGCGGGCATTGAGACTGGCCCCGTTGACGCACAGATGGCACGGTTCTGAAGAGGCGGCAACAACCTGTCCGCCGGGGCACATACAAAACGAGAACACGCTGCGGCCGTTGGGAAGATGGGCAACAAGTTTGTAGGGGGCCGCCCCGAGCGCTGGATGTCCCGCCGAGGCTCCATATTGGGCTCGGTCGATGTCGCGTTGCGGATGCTCGATGCGAACGCCCATGGCAAAGGTCTTTTGTGCGAGGGCCACGTTGTGGTCCTTAAGGAGCTCAAAAATATCGCGAGCAGAATGCCCGCAGGCGAGGATGAGGTGCTTTGTCTCGATTGGCTCGCAAGCGGTGTCTTGGGACGATTGGACATCAATACCGGTGATGGCGCCAGACGCGTCGATGCGAATGTCGACGAGCTTCGTTCGATAACGGACGACACCTCCGAGCTGCTCGATGCGCTGGGATATAGCGGTGACGACCGTGGGAAGGATGTCGGAGCCAATGTGCGGCTTGGCATCCCACAGAATATCGCGGGGCGCACCCGCCTCGACGAAGGTTTCGAGGATAAGGCGATGGGCGGGATTTTTGGTTCCCGTATTGAGCTTGCCGTCCGAGAAGGTCCCCGCGCCGCCCAGGCCAAACTGGATATTGCTCTCGGGGTCGAGGATGCGCTCCTTTAGAAAGAGGTCGATCGCCTGCGAGCGGCGAAATGCCGGGTCGCCGCGCTCGATGAGCAAGGGCTTAAGACCTGCTTCGGCGAGCGTAAGCGCAGCGAAAAGGCCGGCGCATCCGGCGCCGACAACGACAGGGCGTTCTTGAGGTGCGTCGGAGGCGGGGGAGGGGAATGAAGGCTCATCGTCTTCTATCGCGCGTACGCGCGAGCGGTCACGCTCGGCAACGCTGTCGACCGCTTCTCGCTCGAGGTGGGGACTAGTCAGCTCAACACGAAAGCTCAGGATAAAATGGACGTCTCGTTTTTTGCGAGCGTCGATTGACTTGCGGTGGAGCTCGATGGACTTGATCTCGGAGTCCTTGCAACGTAGGACGCGCTTGGCGACTCGCTTGCCAACAATGAGACAGGCATTTTCATCGTCGGCTTCATCGAGCGACGCGTTGACTTGGGTGATTTCGATCATCGAGGTCTCCTTAGAGGCAAGAAAGAGGCCGTCCGGTATCCCAGACGGCCCGAATGCGTTTTTGATTATAGACTGCGCGGCTACAGGCTGCTTGCAGCGCGAATGCCCGAGATCCAGGCCCACGCAAGGTTAAAGCCTCCGCAATCGGCGTCGATGTCGAGCGCTTCACCGCAGACGTAAAGCGGGGCGTCGACAACGCTGCGCGCGCGTAGGCTGGGTGTTGAGATGCTCTCGACAGATACGCCACCACGCGTGACCTGCGCTGAGCGCTCCTCGGCTGTTCCCTTGACGAGCAACTTAAAGTGCTTGAGGATCGAGACCAGGTGGATGACATCGTTGGAGCCTGGATGGCACTGCTCGAACGCTGTGCAGACGACGCGGGAGAGTTGCGGGGCGAGCATGCCGTCGAGCCAACGGGGATCGCGGGGCGAAAAGCCGCCGAGCAGCTCAACGCGCCGGTTGAGCGTATCGAGCAACTCGTCTTTGGAGAGGTCGGGGAAAACGTCGAGCAGGATCGTATCGCCGTGCTGGATACGACGAGAGAGGTTGAAGACAGCGACGCCCGAGATACCGAAGGTTCGAAACAGCACTTCACCGTCTTCGTGCCAGAGCTCATTATGATTGCGGGCGAGCGTCAAGCGGGCGCGGACGCGCAGGCCATCCAACGTCTTGAGCGCCGCCCGATCGCCAAAGACCGTTGCCGATACGGGGCAGAGGATGGGGCGCAGCGAAGTGAGGGGGAGGCGAAACGTATCGGCGATACCGGTGGGGTTGCCGCCCGTGGCGATAATTACGGCATGTGCCTGCAGGGCCACGTTCTTGCGAGGGACATCAGCGAGCGCTTTCCGAAGCGAGCGGAGCTCCGATTTTCGGTCGTCGTGCTTTTTTGCCTTGAGCGCCCGCGCTGGACGGTCTATTTGGAGTGCCCAGCCTTCGGAAGCTTTGTGCGCCGAGGCAACGTAGGCTCCGCAGATTAAGGTGATACCTAGGCGGTCGCAAACGTTGAGAAGCGCGTCGCGCACCGATTCGGCGCGAAGGGAGCGCGGGTACAGCCGGCCTTCCTCGGAGGTTGTCATGATACCCAGCGAGGAGAAGAAACCCATAAGCTCTTGTTCGGGCTGGGGGCCCATGACGGATGTGACGAATGCTGGGTGGTTATACCGCTGAGGATCGATCGATTCGTTGGAGAGGTTGCAGCGGCCGTTACCGGTCGCAAGGAGCTTAAGGCCGCAGGCGACATCGCGCTCAACGATGCAGACGCTTTTGCCAACGCGTGCGGCCGTAATGGCGGCGGCGAGGCCTGAAGCCCCGCCGCCGATTACCAGGACGTCATAGAAGGCGCTCGCGTTCACTTAGGCCTCGTCGGTCTCGTGCGGGGTAATAGCCTCGACGGCAGAGACTGCCTTGGGCAACATGCCATCGGGCAGCGCGGTCTCGACCTCGCCCTTATCGCAGGCCTCGGCGAGTGCCGGATTAATGGGAAGCTGCCCCAAGATGTCGAGGTTATAGCGCTCTGCGACCTCGGGGAGCTTGCTCTTGCCAAAGACCTCGATCTTCTTGCCGCAGTCGGGGCACTCAATATAGCTCATGTTCTCGACAATGCCCAGAATGGGGACGTTCATCTTCTCGGCCATGTTGACCGCCTTGGCGACGATCATCGAGACCAGATCCTGCGGGCTCGTGACGATGACGATGCCGTCGACGGGCAGCGACTGGAAGACGGTGAGCGCGACGTCGCCTGTTCCCGGAGGCATGTCGACCAGCAGGTAGTCGATGGGGCCCCACGAGGTCTCGCTCCAGAACTGCCTAATGGCGCCTGCGATGACCGGACCGCGCCAAAGGACGGGGTCGGTCTCGTTTTGGAGCAGCAGGTTGGAGCTCATGACCTTGACGCCGTGCTCGGAGATTTCGGGCAGCATAAGGTTGCCAAGGGCATGGACGTGGCGTCCACTCATACCGAACATCTTGGGGATAGAGGGACCGGTGATGTCGGCATCGAGGACGCCGACCTTGTGGCCGTGACGGGCAAGCTCGGTGGCGATGGCACCGGTGACAAATGACTTGCCGACACCGCCCTTGCCGGAAAGCACGGCGATGACGCGCTTGACCTCGGACAGCGTGTTCTCCTCAAATTGCGACGGCGACGTTTGTCCGCCGGCGGCCTGTGCGTGTTCGCAACCCATGTATGACTCCTTTGTATATGCTGGGGCCGGGGCCCCGCGATGTGACACGAGCGTCATTGTACCCTCGTTTGCGAGCGGGAGTCATTTGCGATGCGTTTGGGCCGAGCGTGCTTGCAATACGATGGGCCCAAGCGAATGGGCGGGCTTACTGAACTTTGCTGGCGAACTCGAGGTATTGCATGCGCTGCAGCTTGTCGATCGTCGAGGCGTAGGGGCTATCTTCCGATTCCAAGTCGTAGCGCAGCCCGTCGGCACCGAGATAGCCGGCGACATTGATGGTGGGCACATCTGACCTTGTCGCAAGCAGGGCCTTTTGGTAATTGGTGAGCGGGGCGCCGATCTTATTAAGGGTAATGGCTGCAATCTCGTTTGCCCCGACGGTGTCGTAGACGTTGAGCTCGGTATTGCCGGCGATCTCATAGTTAGCCCAGACGAGATATGTCGACTGATAGATACGGAAAGCGTGGCTTGCCGTATCTTCCTGAGGGTACAGCTCGTCGTTGAGAGTCGTTGCGGCGCTCGGCTGATGGTCGCCAAAAAAGACAAGAACAACCGGTCTGCCGATGTTGCGGAGCTCGTTGATAAAGTACTCGAGGTCCCGGTCGGATGCGTTGATGCAGGTGAGATAGGTGTTGAGCGCGCTGTTGGCGCCTTCGCTGGCTCCCTCGACCCAATAGTTTGTCAGCTCTTCGGCGGGAACGGTGCCATAGTCGTAGCCGCCGTGATTTTGCATCGTGACGTCAAAGATGAACTGCGGCGCTTCGTCGGTTCTAAGCAGGTCGAGTATCTTGTCGTAGGTGGCGTAGTCGCATACGCCGGCATGGTAATAGGGCGCACCTTCGAAATCGCCGATTGAAAGAAAGTCTCCAAAGCCCAGCTGCTGATAGATTTTATCTCGATGGTAGTTGACGGGGTTTTGCGGGTGCATAGCGGTAGTGGTATACCCAAGCTCTTTAAGGTCCTTTGCCAGGCTGTTTGCGCCATTCATCTGATACAGCTGATAGGGGATCTTGCCTAATCCGACAAAGGCCGTTGTCGCTCCGGTCAAAAATTCGAATTCGGAGTTCGCCGTTCCGCCACCGGCGACCGAAGCGAGCATGGTGCCGCGAACAAGTGTGTCGGGAAG
The DNA here is from genome assembly GCA_905199545.1 of uncultured Collinsella sp. Taxonomy (GTDB): domain Bacteria; phylum Actinomycetota; class Coriobacteriia; order Coriobacteriales; family Coriobacteriaceae; genus Collinsella. Next base: position 39,428 of record CAJKGW010000013.1, on the reverse strand, counting down.
CGAGTTGTAGAATGCGGGGCCGGAGTACCCGGCCGCCTGGAGCTGCTCAAAGCACGAAAGGTCGCTAAAACTCTCGTTCATGACGGCAACAATCGTCGGCTTGATTTCATTGAACTGGGCAACGGCCGCCGCGCGCTGTTCGCTCGAGCCATATGTGCTGTCGTAGACGGCGGCGAGCTCCTGCTCGATGCTCTGCGCCTCATCGGGCGTATAGTCTTCGGGCTTCTCAATGGGCAACTCGTTGACCATTTCGGTGAACGAAGTGATAAAACCCTGAGACGCATACGTGGTGATGGGCTGCCAACGGTCAAATCCAAAATCCAGCGCCTGCTCCAAGTCGATGTTGGAAAAGCCTGAGAGCCCCACAACGGTCACTAGCAGAAAAGCACAGAGGTTAGCGGCGATAGCGGGGAAGACATGGGTGGGTGTACGGAGCTTTCGCGGTCGGATGAGCGAAAGAAGCCCCAGGGAAATCTCCAGCAGGGCGAGAGAGGTTACGATTCCGGCGGTAAAGGTAAACTCGTATCCCTCGCTCACTTCCATTGCGGTGCCAAGGGCCAAGATATCGCTTGGCAGGATGGCTTCGCCTTTAAACGTTATGACGAAGTGCTCGGCAATGCCAAGGACGCAACAGGCGACGGGCACGAGGACCATGACGCCTCCATGACGCTGTCCCAGCAAATAAAGGGAGAGCAGAACCGTCGCGAGCAACCCGACGGAAAACCCGAATGAGTTGGCGGGAATGCGATAGAACGTTTCGTTGCAGGCAATTTCGATTGAAACGAACGAGAGCGCTGAAACAGCGGCGATGACAAGGATGTCGCGGCAAATACAGGCAACCGTTCCCGTCGCAAGGTCGGTTTGGTCGATAAGTCCCGAAACCAAGGGCTCGACAAGAAGCATGACGGCGGCAGCACCGAGCGCCGAATAAGAAAGGACCCATAGGGAGCTGCCCTCATTTACGAGCGATTGATTCGTAATCCATGCAGCTACCACGCCGAGCGGGATGAGGAGCGTCGCGCACCAAAAGACGCGGGCAATGGGTGGCTTTTCGTTGCGTTTGATTGAAAAATACACGCGCACGACGACGGCGGCCACGATAAGGACGGCGATGAATATGGGCAGATTGGCCATGTCGCTCGAAGTGATTTCAAGGGGGATATCTTCGGTCATGGACGTTCCTCTGGTACAGCAAATTAAGTTCAGTATTAGATTACTGTAACCTTTCCACGGCATTTCGAGAAACAAAGCGCCCGATACGCAAAGCTAAAGGTCTGCGAATCTTGTATTACGAACATCTGTGCGCGTCGAGTGCGCTAAACTCATCGGCAGTATGATTCGATGCAATAGGAGGCAAGGAGCTTCCATGTCTGATTCCTCTATCGTTATTCGCGGCGCTCGTGAGCACAACCTCCGTGATATCGATGTTTCCATTCCGCGTGACCAACTCGTGGTCATTACCGGTCTTTCTGGCTCGGGCAAGAGTTCACTGGCATTCGACACTATCTATGCCGAGGGCCAGCGTCGATACGTCGAGAGCCTTTCGAGTTATGCGCGCCAGTTCTTGGGCCAGATGGACAAACCCGACTTGGATTCAATCGACGGCCTTTCGCCGGCGGTGTCGATCGACCAAAAGACGACATCTAAAAACCCTCGCTCGACGGTTGGCACCGTAACCGAGATTTATGACTATCTGCGTCTGCTGTTCGCCCGTGTGGGCACCCCGCACTGTCCCGAATGCGGCCGCGTCATTGAGCGCCAGACGACCGACCAGGTCGCCGATAAGGTCCTGGCGGCGGGGGAGGGCCGCCGCGCGTTTGTGCTGGCACCGGTGGTGCGCGGGCGAAAAGGCGAGTACACCAAGCTGTTTGAGGACCTTCGCGCCGAGGGCTTTAGCCGCGTGCGTGTCGACGGCGAGGTTCGCTCGCTTGATGACCCTATCGATTTGGATAAGAAATTCAAGCACGATATCGAGGTCGTGGTCGACCGCATCGTGATTCGCGAGAACTCGCTGGGCCGTATTGCCGAGTCCGTTGAACAGGCGACTGCGCTGGCGCACGGCAATGTGAACGTATACTTGCTGCCCGACCGCGACGCTCCCGAGGGGACCGAAGGCGAGTTGCTGGAGTATTCGCTGGCGTTAGCGTGCCCGGAGCATGGACACTCCATCGATGACCTGCAGCCGCGTGATTTCTCGTTCAACGCGCCCTATGGCGCGTGCCCCGAGTGCGATGGCCTGGGCTTTAAGAAGACGGTCGATGCCGAGGCCCTAATCGAAGACCCCTCGAAGTCGATCGCCGACGGGGTCTTTGGCAGCCTGTTTGGCAACTCTAACTACTATCCGCAGATTTTCGCTGCGGTCTGCAAACACTTTAAGGTGAGCGTCGATACGCCGTGGGAGGATCTGCCTCCGCGGGTGTGTCGTGCGTTTTTAGACGGCATGGGCGACCAGAAGATTTCGGTCGACTATCAAAAGCTCGATGGGCGCCGCAGCCAGTGGGACACCAAGTTCTCGGGTGTGCGCAATATCCTGTACGAGCGCTATACCGAGACGACGAATGAGAACACCAAGGCGCGCTTGGAGAAGTACATCCGCGAGGAGCCGTGCTCGAGTTGCCACGGCGCTCGTTTGCGCCCCGAGATGCTCGCCGTCACCGTGGGCGGCAAGTCCATTTACGAGGTTTGTTGTCTGTCGTGCCGTGAGTCGCTCGAGTTTTTTGAGGGCCTGGAACTCACCGAGCGCCAACAGTTTATCGGCGGACGCATCGTCAAGGAAATCCTGGAGCGCCTGCGTTTTCTGGTCGATGTCGGACTCGACTATCTGACCCTCGATCGTGCCTCGGCGACGCTTTCCGGAGGCGAGGCCCAGCGCATTCGCCTGGCAACGCAGATCGGCGCCGGCCTCATGGGTGTCCTGTACATTTTGGACGAGCCATCGATTGGCCTCCATCAGCGCGATAACGAGCGCCTGATCAAGACGCTTGAGCGCCTACGCGATATCGGCAATACCGTCATCGTCGTCGAGCATGATGAGGATACGATTCGTGCTGCCGACTATGTGATCGACATGGGCCCCGGCGCGGGCGTGAACGGCGGACACGTAGTCGCGGCGGGAACGCCTGCCGATATCATGGCGTGTCCCGAGTCGATGACGGGCGCTTATCTGACCGGCAAACGAATGATCCGGGTTCCCGATGAGCGCCGCAAGCCCGGTCGCGGCTGCCTTAAGATCACGGGCGCCCGCGCCAACAACCTCAAAAACGTTACCGCCAAGATCGAGTTTGGTACGCTTACGGTCGTTACCGGCGTGTCGGGATCGGGTAAGAGCTCCCTGGTTACCGACACTATCGCACCTGCCCTTACGAATGCCATTCACCGTTCGACGCGCCCTGTGGGTCCGTATAAGAAAATCGAGGGCATCGAGTGTATCGATAAGGTTATCGATATCGACCAGTCGCCGATTGGCCGCACGCCGCGTTCCAACCCTGCTACGTACATTGGCCTGTGGGATGATCTTCGCGCGCTGTTTGCGAGTACGCCGGAGTCGAAGGCGCGCGGCTACTCGCCGGGACGTTTCTCCTTTAACGTGAGCGGCGGTCGCTGCGAAGCATGCAAGGGCGACGGACAAATTAAGATCGAGATGCACTTCCTTCCCGATATCTATGTCCCCTGTGAGGTCTGCGGCGGCAAACGCTATAACCGCGAGACGCTTGAGGTCACCTACCGTGGTAAGACCATCTCGGACGTGCTCGACATGAGCGTCACCGAGGCACTGGCCTTCTTTGGGAATATCCCGCAGATTAAGCGCAAGCTCCAGACGCTGTACGATGTAGGCTTGGGCTACGTGAGCCTGGGCCAGCCCGCTACGACGCTCTCGGGCGGCGAGGCGCAGCGTGTGAAGCTCGCCAAGGAGCTTCATCGACGCCAGACGGGCAAGACGTTCTATATTTTGGATGAGCCGACGACCGGCCTTCATTTTGAGGACGTCCGCCAGCTGCTCGATGTGCTGCAGCGCTTGGTCGATGCGGGCAACACGGTGCTGGTGATTGAACACAACCTTGATGTCATCAAGGTTGCCGACCGCCTGATCGATATGGGCCCCGAGGGCGGTAACGGCGGCGGAACCGTCGTGGTTTCGGGCACACCGGAGCAGGTTGCGGACTGTCCGCAGAGTTATACGGGCAAGTTTTTGGCGCCGTTGCTCAGGCGTGACCGGGAGCGTCAGGCTCAACTTGATGCTCAATAAATAGGCGATTCAGTTTATGGGCGCCATCGACTCCTTGTGATTCGATGGCGCTTGCTGTGTCGAAGTGACGTATGCAGCCGAATTGGACATATACTTAATCCTTGCGTCCGAATGCGAGGGAAAGGATATGCCATGGCAAAGGCTGTAAAGACGCCAAAAACCAATGCGATGCGCGAGCTGGAAAGCGCCGGCATTTCCTATGTTCTACATACGTACGAAGACGATGGTGATGAGTCGGCGGGCCTGGGGGTCGCGATTTCGGAGCAGCTTGGCGAGGAGCCCGGACAAGGATTTAAGACCTTGGTCTGCGTGACGCCGTCCAACGACCACGTCGTGTGCTGCATCCCTGTTGCCGACGAGCTCGATCTAAAGTCCGCCGCGCGTGCCGCGGGGGAGAAGTCCTTGGCCATGATGCATGTGAAGGATTTGCTTGCGGCGACTGGCTACGTTCGCGGCGGCTGCAGTCCGGTCGGTATGAAAAAACGCTACCGGACGCTCATTGATGAGACATGTGTCCTTTGGGATACCATTTTTATTTCGGGAGGCAAGCGTGGTTATCAGCTTGAGCTTGCACCTGATGATTTAATTGCATTTTGCGGGGCGACGGTCGCCCCGATTACGAGAGAGGACTGAGCGATGCCGCAGGAAGAATTGAAGTGCGGAGCTCATTTTGCAAAAGAATCTGCGCCTCAGACACCCTCATCCGAAGCTTCTTCGTCGCGAGACGACACTGACGACATGGGCTCGTCGGACTACTCCACGGTTGGTCGTTCCGCCGGGCTTATGACCATCCTGACCATCGTGTCTCGCGTCACCGGTTTTATCCGCACGTGGGCAATGGCGGCCGCTATTGGCATGTCGCTGCTCTCGTCTTCCTATCAGGTCGCCAACAACCTGCCCAATATGCTCTACGAACTCGTGATGGGCGGCATGCTCGTGACGGCGTTTTTGCCCGTGTACATGGGCGTGAGGCGTGAGCAGGGTCGCGAGGCCTCTAACGAGTACGTGGGCAACCTGCTCGGTATTCTGCTTTTGGTGCTGGGTGGCATTTCGTTGCTGGGGACCGTGTTCGCCCCGGGCTTTATCTGGACGCAATCGTTTCTTTCGGGTGACGGCGGCAGCATGGATACCGCTGCGTTCATGTTCCGTTTCTTTGCCATCCAGATTCTGTTTTATGGTTTGGGCTCGGTGTTTTCGGGCGTCCTCAACGCACACCGCGACTACTTCTGGTCGACGTTTGCCCCGGTCCTCAACAATGTGATCGTCATTGCGAGCTTTATGGGCTTTGCGCCCGTGTCCGCACAGTTTGGCGAACGTGCCGGCATCATCTTGATTGCGGCCGGTACGACCCTCGGTGTCTTTGTTCAGATGGCATGTCAGATCCCCGCGCTTGGCAAGCACGGCGTGCATCCCCATATCCATATCGACTTTAAGGACCCCGCACTGCGCCAGACGATTGCGCTCGGTATCCCGACGCTGCTCGCCACGGTGTGCATGTTTGTCTCGACTTCTATCACCAACGCTGCTGCGCTGGTGGTCCAGCCCGAGACTGGTCCTTCCGTCATCGCCTATGCGCGCCTGTGGTACACGCTGCCCTACGCGCTGATTGCCGCCTCGCTTTCGACGGCGCTCTATACCGAGCTCTCTCACGACGCACAGGAGAAGGATTACGACAGCGTCCGCACGGGCATTTCGCGTGGCGTCGCCCAGATGCTGTTCTTCCTGATTCCATTCGCGCTGTACCTGATTGTCTTCGCGCGTCCGCTCAACATGATTTACTGCGCTGGCAAGTTCGATGAGTCCGGTGTGGCGCTGGTGTCGGAGTTCCTTATCTACCTGGCACTTTCCCTGCCGCTCTACGGCGTGGTCGTGCTGATGCAGAAGAGCTTCTCTGCCCTGCTCGACATGAAGCCCTATAGCCGCTATTGTCTGTATTCCGCCATCGGCCAGGCCGGCTCGGTTTTGCTGTTTGGCGTTGTGCTGGGCTTCGGTATGCCGGCAATCGCGCTTTCGTATGTCGTCGACTACGTGATCTTGGTCGGTTGCTCGCTGTGGTGGCTGCGTCGTCGCCTGCGTGGTCTTCAGGTCAAATCTATCCTGCATGGCGGGTTCTTTGGCCTTTTGCTCGGTGGCCTGGGTGCTGCCGCAGGCGCCGGCGTCATGTGGGCGCTTGAGCACTTTGTCGGGGCACTTGGCGGCTCGATTCTGATTACTCTTGGCTACGTTTGCGTTGCGGGTGTCGTCTCGCTTGCTGTTACCTTTGGCCTTGCCGTCGTCCTTAAGATGCCCGAGGTCTCGGCGCTGATTCGTCGCAAGTAGGTGCGCGTGGCCGGTCACGACAACATTCCAACGCTTGCCGAGCAGGTTTCGCGCGTTCCCACGCAGCCCGGCTGCTACCTTTGGAAAGACGCCAAGGGCGATGTCATCTACGTGGGCAAGGCGAAAAACCTGCGCGCCCGCATGCGTCAATACGTGACACTGCAGGATGAGCGTCAAAAGATCCCGCTGATGATGCAGCTGGTGGCGAGCTTTGACTATATCGTGGTGGAGACCGAGCATGAGGCGTTGGTGCTCGAGCGCAATTTGATTGGTCAGTACCATCCGTACTTTAACGTCGACCTCAAGGATGACAAGAGCTACCCCTTTATCGCCATTACAAAGGGCGACCTGTATCCCGCTATCAAATATACGCGTGAGCGTCATAAGCCGGGAACGCGCTATTTTGGACCCTATACCGATAGCCGTGCGGCACGTGAGACGATAGATACGCTGCGCAAGGTTATCCCCATCTGCTCCGCATCCTGTGCGGAGTGGCGTCGTTGTCGTCGTATCGTCGAGTCCCACAAGGGCGAGGAAGACATCGTCAATATGATTTGCGCGCAAAACGGGCGTCCCTGCTTTGACTACCATGTCGGGCGCGGCCCGGGTGCGTGTGTCGGCGCGATTTCCCCGGCAGACTATGCCAAGAACGTCAAGCGTGTCGAGCGCTTTTTGTCGGGCCATCGCAAGGATGTCGTCGATGAGCTGACCTCCGAGATGACGGATGCCGCCGAGGCGCTCGACTTTGAGCGCGCGGCACGCGTCAAACGTCGTTTGGAGGTCATCAGGGGTCTGGACGATCGTCAGCAAGTCGTTTTTCCCTCCAGTGTCGATATCGATGTCATCGGGTTCTATCGCGAGGAGACCATCTCCGCCGCTTGCGTCTTCGTCGTTCGCGAGGGTCGAACAGTTCGCACCTGCGAGTTCATTCTCGACAAGGGTCTTGATGTTGACGAGGAAGAGCTCCAGTCGGGCTTTCTTAAGCGTTATTACGACGAGACGGCTGATATTCCAGCTGAGGTCAACCTTTCCGTCGAGCTTGAGGATGCGGAGGCGCTGGGGGAGTGGCTTGCGGGCAAGCGCGAGCGTTCCTGCCATCTCCATAGGCCGCAGCGTGGCGAAAAGCACCGTCTGCTCGATATGGCATCCAAAAATGCGCGCCATGCCCTCATGCGCTACATGATGCGAACGGGGTACGCTGACGACCGCACCAATCAAGCGCTCCTGGAGCTCGAAAGTGCGTTGGCGCTGCCATCGCCGCCGCTGCGTATCGAGTGCTTCGATATCTCTACACTGCATGGCACCTTTACGGTCGCCTCGATGGTGGTGTTTACCAACGGGCGCGCCGACAAGAGCCAGTACCGTCGTTTTAAAATTCAGGCCGAATTGGACGAGGCAAACGACTTCGTGTCGATGTCCGAGGTTTTGGGACGACGCTATGCTCCCGAGCGCATGGCCGACGAGCGCTTTGGCTCGCGCCCCGATTTGCTCGTTGTCGATGGCGGTAAACCGCAATTGACCGCTGCGATCAAGCAACTTGAGGCTCTTGGGCTCGATATACCGGTTTGTGGCTTGGCGAAGGCCGATGAGGAAGTTTTCGTGCCTTGGGACGAGACTCCCGTCGTGCTGCCGACCGGGTCTGCTTCGCTCTATCTAATTAAACAGGTGCGCGATGAGTCCCACCGATTTGCTATCACGTTCCATCGCGAATTGCGCGACAAGGCCATGACGGTTTCGGTACTCGATGACGTTCCTGGCGTGGGGCCCACCAGAAAACGTGCCCTTATGCGCCATTTTGGTTCGATGAAGCGGTTGCGTGCGGCGAGCGAGCAAGAGATCGCCGAAGTTCGAGGCATTCCTGCCGATGTCGCCAAAGCGGTCCACGAGGCACTTGTTGCGTGGAATGCCGAGCGCTCCGAGATGGCGGCAAAGCAATCCGAAAACTAAACACGCCTCTAAACAACTGATATACATGATTGCGTGTTTTTCAATCATGTATTTCACGGCGATTACCAGCCGATTTCGGGTTTAATTAACGCTAAAACGTTTGACTAGCCATGGTGAACAACCCTGCTATCCTGCGGGTTGACGAAGACTGATATCTCACCTCGTCGATACATACTGTCTGGCGAATCGTTTGTCAATGAATTCGGTGAACGGTAGTAAATACCGTTCAAGCGTATGTATGTATCGGTCGCCGAGCGCGGCACCTCAGTTGGGTTCGTCGGTAGGTAAGGTATATATCGTCCGCAAGTTGCGCGGGGGCGCGTCTAGGTGCTCCCGGGTAAGATTCTCTATTGATAGGAGAAGACATGGCCATCATCAACAAGGGTATGTCCAGGCGTTCGTTCCTCGGCCTCACCGGCAGCGTCGCTGCTGTCGCAGGGCTTGGTCTCACCGGCTGCGGTGGCAGCTCTAGCGACGAGGGTTCCGCTTCCGGTTCCACCGATTCCGCCAACCGTGGCGGCGGCGTGATCACCGCTGGTTCCGCTTACGCTCCGTCCAGCTTCGATCCCGCCAGCACCGGCTCCGCTGTGGGCCTGGGTGCTAACTGGCACGTCGTCGAGGGCCTCTACGGCATCGATTACCACGACTACAGCACCTTCAACGAGCTCGCCACCGACGATCCCAAGTCTGTGGACGACACCACCTTCGAGGTCACCATCCGCAAGGGCGCCAAGTTCTCCGATGGCACCGAGGTCACCGCTGACGATGTCGTTGCCTCCTACACCGCTTGCGCCGCTTCCGCTACCTATGCTCCGTTCTTCCAGCCCTTCGAGTCCATCGAGGCCAAGGACGCCAGCACCGTGACGGTCAAGACCAAGGTCCCCAACTTCTCCCTGCTCAAGGATCGTCTGGCCATCGTCCGCGTTACCCCGGCCACCCAGACCGAGGAGGATCGCGCCAAGCAGCCGATCGGCTCCGGCCCCTGGATGTACGACTCTATCTCCGATACCGAGATCACCCTGGTTCCCAACCCCGAGTACAACGGTGAGTATGCTGCCGAGGATAAGAAGATCCAGTACAGCATCCTGACCGACCCCACCGCTCGCGTTACCGCTCAGCAGGAGGGCTCCACGCTCGTTATGGAGCTCGTTACCGCTGACGCCGTCGACCAGCTCGAGAGCGCCGGCTGCAAGATCGATAACGTTCAGGGTTTCGGCACCCGCTTCATCATGTTCAACGTCGCCAAGGAGCCTTGGAACAACGTCAAGGTCCGTCAGGCTGTCATGTATGCGCTCGACACCGAGAAGATGGTCAGCAACACCTTCGCCGGCCTTGCCACCGCTGCCAGCTGCTACCTGCCCAAGAGCTTCACCAACTATCATGAGGCTTCCACGGTGTACAAGACCGACGCCAAGAAGGCTAAGAAGCTCATCGAGGAGTCTGGCATCACCCCGGGTGCCATCACCCTGCGCACCACCGACAACGAGCAGATTAAGGGCATGGCCGCCCAGGTCAAGAACGACCTCGACGCTCTCGGCTTCGATGTGACCATCCAGACCGATACCTCGCCGGCCACCTACGCTGCCATCGACGGCGGCGAGGCCTACGATATCCTCCTTGCCCCTGGCGATCCTTCCTGCTTCGGCGCCGACCCCGACCTGCTGCTCAACTGGTGGTACGGCGACAACGTCTGGATGCAGACCCGTTGCCCGTGGAAGGAGTCCGCTGAGTGGCAGAAGCTCCACAGTCTCATGGACGAGGCTCTTGCCGCCGAGGGCGACGAGCAGCAGAAGAAGTGGAACGAGTGTTTCGACATCATTGCCGACAACGCCGTTCTGTACCCCGTTGTCCACGTCAAGACCGTCTCCGCTTCCTGGGACGATCCGTCCACTGCGCCCAACGGCGAGGCCCTCGATGGCTTCAAGGGCATCGGCACGACGAGCATGTCCTTCAGGGGCGTTGCGACCGTCAAGGCGTAAGACTCGCTTGAGTCTGTATGCAGGATGTCGGCCGTTGGGACCGTATCCTCATAGTTGAAACAAAGACCCGGGCGGCAACGATGTCGCTCGGGTCTTGTAATGAGTATCCGTACTCATATACCAGTTGGTCCTACCGACAAAAGAAAGGGGAGAGAACGTGAACAACTTGCTACGTTTGATTGGAAGGCGTCTTGTGGCGCTGCCGATCATGGCATTGGGCGTCACCGTCCTGGTGTTCTTCCTTATGTCGTTCTCCAAGACCGACCCCGCCTACACGGCGTTGGGTGACGGTGCCTCGCCCGAGGCGGTTGCCGAGTACCATGAGAAGTATGGTCTGGACGACCCCTGGCCCGTGCGCTACGTGCGCTATATGGGCGATCTGATCCATGGCGACATGGGCACCTATGGTGCTGCTCGCAACTCCGTTGCCAAGCGCATCTCCACGGCCCTGCCCGTCACGATGCAGCTGACCTTTATCGGTCTTGCCATCGGTGCAGTCGTTTCGTTTTTGCTCGGCGTCATCGCGGCACTGTATCGCGATAAATGGCCGGACCAAGTGATCCGCGTCTTTTCCATCGCCGGCTTGGCAACCCCGTCGTTCTGGCTTGCCGTTCTGTTGATCCTGCTGTTCTCTTCCTACCTTAAGGTGCTCCCGGCATCGGGTGCTCTGCCTCACTTCACCACGAATCCGGTTGGCTATCTGGGACGTATGATCATGCCCGCTATCGCCTTGGCATTTCCACTGACGGGCCAGATGACTCGTATCGTGCGTACCGCCATGGTCGAGGAGCTCGATAAGGATTATGTCCGTATGGCTCGCGGCGCCGGCGTTCCCGAGAAGGTCGTCGTCGGCATCAACGTTCTTCGCAATGCGCTGATCACCCCGGTCACCACCCTCGGTCTTAAGATCGGTTACCTCATGGGCGGCGCCGTCGTCATCGAGGTTATCTTCAACCTCCCCGGCATGGGCACCGCGATTCTGCAGGGCGTTCAGGGCAACGAGGCGAACCTGGTTCAGGGCGTCGTTATCGTCGTTGCTCTTGCCTTCATCATCATCAACATCGTGGTTGACATGCTCTACCTGCTCATCAACCCGCGCATCAGGACGGTGTAGATTATGGTAAAGATTCGAGAGAAGCAAACCGAGCAGCTCGAGAAGGCTGCCTCCAAGGGGCTCAAGCTCGGTGGCTGGAAGAAGATGACGCTGTCTTCTAAGATTGCCGCCGTCGTGTTGGTGCTGGTCGCCCTGACTGCGATTCTGGCGCCCCTTCTTGCCCCCTATAGCCCGGTCGAGATTTTTACGGCTCGCCAGGCTCCCGGCAACGGATTTATCTTCGGTACCGACGATAAGGGTCGCGACATTCTGTCGCGCATGCTCTACGGTGGTCGTTACTCGCTGATTATCGGCTTTGGCGCCACTGCCATGGCTCTGGTCTGCGGCTCGGTCGTGGGCGCCCTTGCGGCGGTTTCGCGCAAGGCCGTTTCCGAGACGATCATGCGTATCCTGGACATCATCATGTCCATCCCGGGCATCGCCCTCGCGGCCGTCTTCGTCTCCATCCTGGGCAACTCCGTGCCGTCGATCATCTTCGCCATCGGCTTTATGTACACTCCGCAGATTGCCCGTATCGTGCGCGCCAACATCGTGTCCGAGTACGGCGAGGACTATGTCCGCGCGGTCATCGTTTCCGGCGCCAAGGCTCCGTGGATTTTGATCAAGCATGTTCTGCGTAACTGCATCGCCCCGATCATGGTCTTCACCGTTACCCTGGTCGCCGACGCCATCATCTTCGAGGCCTCGCTGACCTTCATCGGCGCTGGTATCCAGGAGCCCACCGCTACCTGGGGCAACATCCTCGCCGACGCCCGCGGCGGCGTGCTCGCCGGCCGTTGGTGGCAGGCGCTGTTCCCGGGCCTGGCCATCATGATCACCTGCCTGGCACTCAACATCCTCTCCGAGGGCATTACCGACGCCATGGCCGCTGCTCCCTCCGCCGCCCTGGATCCGACCGATTCCTCCAAGCGTCGCGAGGCCGACCTGCTGGTCTCCGACCCCGTTCGCGCCTACAAGGAGCAGGCCCAGTCCCTCTCCGCTCGCCTTGGCGCCCTGCGCGATGTCGAGCTCAAGCGTGACGATCGCCATGTGCCCGACGAGTCTGTCGAACCGATCCTTTCGGTCCGCGATTTCTGCATCCAGTTTGAGCATCACGGCGATATCAACGTCGTCGACCATGTCAACTTTGACGTCCGTCCTGGTCAGACCATGGGCCTGGTGGGCGAGTCCGGTTGCGGTAAGTCCATCACCACGCTGGCCATCATGGGCCTGACCGACGATGACGAGCACCTTTCCGGCGAGGTCCTCTGGGAGGGCCGCGACCTGCTCAAGATGAGCAAGAAGGAGTGGTTCGGCCTGCGCGGTACCGATATCGCTATGGTCTATCAGGACGCCCTGTCCTCGCTCAACCCCTCCATGCTCATCTCTGCCCAGATGAAGCAGCTCACCAAGCGCGGCGGCACCCGCAGCGCCGAGGAACTCCTGGAGCTCGTGGGCCTCGACCCCAAGCGTACGCTCGAGAGCTACCCGCATGAGCTTTCCGGTGGCCAGCGTCAGCGCGTTCTGATTGCTATGGCCCTTACCCGCGACCCCAAGCTGGTCATCTGCGACGAGCCCACGACCGCTCTGGACGTTACCGTCCAGAAGCAGGTCATCAAGCTGCTCAACGACCTTCAGGCCAAGCTCGGCTTTGCCATGATCTTCGTCTCGCATGACCTGGCGCTGGTCGCCGAGGTCGCCCATAACATCACGGTGATGTACGCCGGTCAGGTTATCGAGCAGGCGCCCACCAAGGAGCTGCTCACCAACCCGATCCACGAGTACACCCGCGGTCTTCTGGGTTCCGTTCTGTCCATCGAGAGCGGTTCGGGCCGCCTGCACCAGGTGCCCGGCGCCGTTCCGAGCCCGCGCGATTTCCCCAAGGGCGATCGCTTCGCGCCCCGCTCGAGCCATCCGCGTATTGGCCTGGACACTCGTCCGGTCTTCAAGCGCGTGCCCGGCACCGAGCACTTCTATTACGAGCTCCCCGACGAGGTGCTCAAGGCAAATGGTTTGACCCCTCACGCGGAGGTGATGTAGATGAGCGAGACCGCAGTCAACGGCGTCGAGCCGATCATCTTCCTTGATGACGTCCACGTCACCTTTAGGACCCGTACCGGCTCGATTCTGCACCCTAACCTGGTTCACGCCGTCCAGGGTGTAACGATTAGGCTCATGCCCGGTCAGACGATCGGCATCGTCGGCGAGTCCGGTTGCGGTAAGTCCACCACCGCCAACGTCATGTGCGGCCTGCAGGCCCCCACGAGCGGCAAGGTCTACTTTAAGGGCAAGGACGTTACCAAACGTACCGCCGAGGACCGTCGCCACATGGGTCGCGTCATCTCGGTCGTGTTCCAGAACCCGGCCACGGCACTCAACCCCCGTATGGTCGTTCGCGAGCAACTGCTCGACCCCATGCGCGTCCACAACCTGGGTACCGAGGCCGAGCAGGAGAAGCGCGTCAAGGAGCTCTTGGAGCTCACCGGTCTGCCCAGCTCCGCCGCCGAGGTTCTTCCCGGCCAGCTTTCGGGCGGCCAGCGCCAGCGCGTCGCAATTGCCCGTGCCCTGTCGCTGAACCCCGATGCCATCATCGCCGACGAGCCCACCTCGGCTCTGGACGTTTCGGTTCGCGCGCAAATTCTGAACCTGCTGACCGACCTTAAGAAGGAGCTCGGCCTGGCCATGGTGTTCATCAGCCATGACATCCAGACGGTCCGCTATATCTCTGACGACATCATCGTTATGAATGGCGGCAAGATCGTCGAGCAGGGCGAGGCCAAGCAGGTCTTCCAGCACCCTCAGGACCCCTACACCAAGATGCTGCTCGGTGCTGCGCCGTCGCTGCTGCATCCCAAGCTCGGCGAGTAGCCTCGCTTTCCCTCCCGTGCGCCCGGTTCCCTTGCCGGGCGCACCTCCGTTGCGATTTCGAAAGGTTGGGTTCACGAGCCATGCCAAGTGCTCAGGAGCTACAACAGCAATTTGGTGGGTATCGGGGCGCCATGCCCCGTCCATCAGATTTCGATCTCTTTTGGAAGGACCGCATGGCCGAGGCCGACGCCGTCGGACTTGACTATGCGATCGAGACGGCATCGGTCACCGATGCCGTGACCTGCCAGCTTTTCGACCTCTGGTATACCGGCATGTGTGGCGCTCGCCTGCATGCCAAGTACCTTAAACCCGTCTCGGACGAGCCCGTGCCATTGGTACTTCAGTTCCATGGGTATCCGGGTGCAAGCCGCAGCTGGTTTGAGCAGGCGTCGTTTGCGGGCATGGGCATGGCACTCATCGCCCTCGACTGCCCCGGCCAAGGAGGTCCCTCCGAGGACATTGGTGGATTTGAGGGCACAACGGTCGCGGGCCATATCGTCGCCGGTATCGACGGCGATCCGGCCAACCTCTACTATGTCCGCTTGCACCAAGATATTCGCATCCTGTGCCGCATCGTTCGCGAGCTCGAGGGCATCGATCTTGCCCGTGTGTTTGTGAACGGCGCGTCGCAGGGCGGCGGTTTGGGCATTGCGACCTGTGCACTTAACAGCGAGCTTATCAATCGCGCCGCCATCCTCTATCCCTTCCTGTCGGATTTCCGCCTGGTCTGGGATTTGGATGCCGACGACATTGCCTACGAGGGCCTGCGCTATTGGTCTCGCTGGTTTGACGAGGACTCGACTCGTATTGAAGAGGCCTATGCCAAACTGGCGTACTTCGATTCCAAGAACTTTGCCCCCATGGTCAAATGCCCCGTGCTGTTTGGCACGGGCACAGCCGATATCGTCTGCCCGCCGGCGACGCAGTTTGCGGTCTATAACAACCTGACCTGTGAAAAGCGTCATGAGTTCTTTGAAGGCTTTGGCCACGAGGAGATTCAGGATTTTGACGATCTGATCATTCCGTTTTTCTGCAAGGGAGGGGAGGCTCATGTCTAAGTGCGAGAGCAATGTCAATGAGCTGATTGTCTCCGACCTTGTGGGGATTCCCGGAACGGTCTCGTCAAGGCTCGCTGATTTCCGGGATTGGCGCGGTGATGCTTCTGCGGATGTTTCCGAATTAGAGATAGCCGCTTCGGACCTTGAGGTTTGCGGGCCGAGTATTACGGCGATCGATTTCGCCAATCCGTATGCCCGCTACTCCGAGGTTTCCTTTGAGCTTAGTGGCGATGTGGTCCACGCGCGTTTGATCGAGCCTGCCGGTCGCGCCCGAGCATCCGAGCTTGTGCCGCTATGTCTGATGTTTCACGACATCGACCGACCCGTGCGGGGATGGCATCACATGACGAGGTTTGCGGCCATGGGATATGCCGTGCTTGCGCTGGACGATGAGGCGATTGGATCCAGCGAGCTGCAGCAGGGGATTGCCTCTCCTGCTTTTGTCAAGCGCGTCCGTTGGGGTTGCGCGATGGCGAAGGTGGCGCGCAATCTTGATGGCGTGGACCCCGACCGCATCTTTGCATGGGGCGAGGGCCTTGGCGGCGGAGTCGCGCTGGCGGTTTCTGCTCTGGACGAGCGGGGCCTCGCCTGCACGGCGGTTGCCAATCCAATTCCCGGTGGCCTCGAGGCGTTGTCGTCTCGGGTGCGTGGATCGGTGCTCATGGGCACATCGCTCATGGATGCCGTGAGCGATCCCAAGGGCCAGTTTGCCGTATTCAACGGTCTTGAGTGTGACCGGAGGCATGTCATCTATGCCAAATACGCTCATGAGCGCATCAATGCGTTCGAAAACGAAGTCATCGACTTTTTTAACCAAACGTTCTACCCGTGTTCTTTGGCCTAGACGGCCTGGACACTGCCAACAAGAGTGGGTGGCATAGGGCCGCCCGCCAGACAACTAAGGAGATTCTTGTGGCAACTCAGAAATTCACCGGCGTTATCCCTCCCGTCGTTGTTCCCGATACCGAAGATCACCAGCTCGATGTTGTCTCCTTTGAGCGCAGCATCAACCGCATGATCGATGCCGGCGTCGATGGCCTGTTCTTCCTGGGATCCTCGGGCGAGGTCGTCTTCTCCACCGACGAGCGCCGTCGCCAGATTATCGCCGAGGCCGTGCGCATCGTCGACCACCGCGTGCCTGTTCTGGTCGGCATCATCGATACCGAGACCGAGCGCATGATCGAGCACGGTAAGGTCGCTCAGGAGCTGGGCGCCGATGCGCTTGTCGCCACCTGCCCGTTCTATGCCCTGCAGGGCATGACCGAGGTCGAGGAGCACTTCCGCATCCTGCACGAGGAGCTCGACCTGCCCATCTTTGCCTATGACATTCCCGTCTGCGTTCACACCAAGCTCCCCTGGAAGCTCCTTGCCAAGCTCGGCGCCGAGGGCGTCCTTGCTGGCGTCAAGGATTCCTCGGGTGATGACATCTCGTTCCGCTACCTCGTTCAGGAGAACGAGAAGAACGGCCATCCGATGAGTATCCTCACCGGTCACGAGGTTGTCGTCGACGGCGCTTACCTCGGTGGCGCCGACGGTTCTGTCCCGGGCCTTGCCAACGTTGAGCCCGAGGGCTACGTGCGCCAGTGGAAGGCCGCTCAGGCCGGTGACTGGGCTACCGTCAAGGCCGAGCAGGATCGCCTCAACGAGATCTCCCACATCTGGGATGTCACCTCGGGCGTCCAGGGCTATGCCGGTGGCGTCGGCGCCTTCAAGACCGCTATGAACCTCATGGGCATCTTCGACAGCCCGACCATGCCGCGCCCGGTGAAGGCCATGACCGGCGAGAACGTCGAGGCGATTAAGAAGGTCCTCCAGGACAACGGTCTCCTGTAAAGCTTCCCCAGGCACCCGATCTTGGGGCTCAAGTGGTCGGGCGTGACCCATTAGGTCAACGCCCGACCACTTTCACCCCAACCTCGGGCACCTGGGAAACCTTTACTGAGTTGCGGCGATAACACCGCCTTCATTTCCTGTAGTTGTTTTTATCTCCTAAGGAGAGCGACATGGAGAACAAGTACGTCTGCTCTGTCGATATCGGCGGAACTAAAATTGCGACTGCCATCATGGAGTACCCGGCTGACGGTAGTGTGCCCCATCCCGTTTTTGAGGCCGAGGTTCCCACAGAGGCCCAAGAGGGCGGCGAGGCCGTCTTCCAGCGTATCGAGGCGTCTATCAAGGCCGCTCTTGAGGCGAATCCCGATGTCGAGGTTCTCGGTGTCGGTATCGGTGCCGCAGGCGTCGTCGATCCCAAGACGGGCGCCATTGCGTATGCCAATGAGATCATGCCCGGCTGGTCCGGCGTTCAGTTGGGGCCGCGTCTGCGCGAGGACCTTGGTCTTCCCGTTGCCGTTGTGGGCGACGTGCAGGCTCATGCTCTGGGCGAGGCCCACTGGGGTGTCGGCAAGGGCAAGTTCTCCGTCTTGTGTCTTGGCATCGGTACGGGTATCGGCGGCGCATATGTCGAGAACGGCCGCGTGATGCAGGGCTTCCATGGTGCTGCTGGCCATATGGGCCACATCGAGTGCTCGGCTGCCGCCGGCATTCCCTGCGCCTGCGGGCGTTCCGGCCATCTGGAGTCGGTTGCTTCGGGCACTTCCATTGGTCGTATGTACGATGAGCGCTTTGGCCGCGTCGACCCCAGCCGTCCTTCGGTCGGTCGCGATGTGAACGACCTGTGCCGTGCAGGCGACGCAAAGGCGACCGAGGTCATCCATGATGCCGGCTTTGCGCTGGGTGCCAGCTTGGGCTCGCTCGCTAACATCCTGGACCCTGAGGTCATCGTGCTTTCGGGCGGCGTGATTCACCAAGGTCCCGATTGGCGTTCGCAGACGTGGAAGGATTCGGTGCACGAGGGCTATGCCAGCCAGGCGCTCGATCCGCTTCAGGACACGCCGATCCTCATCGGTTCTCTGGAGGGCGATGCTCCGCTCATCGGTGCCGCTGAGCATCTTCTTGCCTCGTTGAAGTAAACGTATCTGCTGTAGGAGCCTCCCGAGACAACACGCCTCGGGAGGCTGTTCTGAGAAAGGTTGCAGCCTTATGACCGTCGATCCTTTGATTCAATCCCTGAAGGGCAAGCTCGTCGTGAGCGTTCAGGCGTATATGGGCGAGCCGCTTCGTACGCCCGAGACCATGGCTCAAATGTCTCGCGCTTGCGAGCTTGGCGGCGCCGCCGCCATTCGCTGTCAGGGCCTTGCCGACATTGCCGCTATTAAGGGTCGCTGTGAGGTTCCCGTCATCGGCCTGTGGAAGGATGGACACGAGGGCGTTTACATCACGCCGACGCTGCGTCACGCTCGCGCCTGCGTTGCCGCGGGTGCCGATATCGTGGCGATCGACGCCACCGATCGTCCGCGTCCCGATGGCAAGACCGTCGAGGATACCTTCCGCCCGCTGCACGAGGAGGGCGTGCTCCTGATGGCGGATTGTGCCACCATCGAGGACATTCGCCGTGCGGTTGATATGGGCTTCGACCTGGTATCCACCACGCTTTCTCACGGCGTCGCCGCCATCGACTGCACCATGGCCGATGGCCCCGACCTGCCACTCCTGCGTCAGGCGACCGAGGAATTCCCCGGTCTTCCCATCATCTGCGAGGGCCGCGTGCACACGCCCGAGGAGGCTCGCGCTGCGATCGATGCTGGCGCCTGGGCCGTTGTCGTCGGCACCGCCATCACGCACCCCACGAGTATTACGAGTTGGTTCAAGGCTGCGCTTGAGGCGTAAGACAGGCCTCGTATCCGCTCGGGGCGGTATACTCAATATAGGCAATTGACCGCGCGGGATCCGGGTTGCTGGGTCCCGCGCTTGTTTTTGGGAGGCAGCACATGCAAAAGGGAGATGCCATGGATGCGGCGGAGCGCTCGGAGCGCATCCCCGATATCGTCATCATCACCGGAATGTCCGGATCGGGCCGCACACAGGCCATGCACGTGTTCGAGGACATGGGCTATTTTTGCATCGATAACCTACCTCCGCGTCTCATCGCCCAGCTTGCCGAGCTCGTCGGCATCAATACGGGCGTGGGCAGGCATCTCGCCGTCACCTGCGATTTGCGTAGCCAGGGACTGTTTGACGAGTTGCTCGATGCGGTCGCCGCGCTCGAAGAGCGCGAGATGAGCTGCGACATCGTGTTCCTGGAGGCTTCTGACGAGGTGCTGATTCGTCGCTACAGCGAAAATCGCCGCCGTCATCCCATTGCCAAGCCGGGGGAGACTACGGCCGATGCCATTCAGCGCGAGCGCCTTCAGCTGCAGGGCGTGCGCGATCGAGCCGATATGATTATCGACACGAGCCGCCTGCGCACCTCTGCCCTGCGCAACAAATTGCGCATGGCGTTCTCCGAGTTGTCCGACCAGCAGCTCATGGACGTTCACGTGTTCTCGTTTGGCTTTAAGCACGGTATGCCCGTCGAGGCGGACATTATGATCGACGTTCGCTTCCTGCCCAATCCGTTCTACGATCCCGAGATGCGTACCATGACCGGTCTCGATAAGAAAGTCTCCGACTTTGTTCTGGACCATCCCAAGACCCAGGAGTTCTGGAAGGCCTGGACGCAGCTGCTCGATACGGTGATGCCGGGCTATATCGCGGAGGGCAAGCCGCAGCTTTCTATCGCCATCGGCTGCACGGGCGGTCAGCACCGCAGCGTTGCCATCGCCGAGGCCACGGCACGTTATTTGGAAGGCGCCCAGTATCACGTGAGCATTTCCCATCGCGACTTGTCGCGCGCCAACACGAAAGCCTAGGCCTGCATGTCGTTTACCGCCGAGGTGCGTGACGAGCTTGCGCGCTGCGAACCCGAATGTGAATACTGCGACTTGTCGACGCTTGCCGCCCTCACGCGCGTGAGTGGTACGCTCTCGCTTACCGGCTCTGGGCGGTATCGTTTGACGGTTGCGACTGAGACGGGAGCCGTCGCGCGCACGATGATCACGCTGACGCATCGCATCCTTAAACTCAAAACGGAGTTCACCGTCCGCAAATCTGTATTGCATAAGGTTCGAAATTATCTCATCACCTTGCCCGATCAGCCCGATTTGGATAAGGCTCTGGTGCTGCTGGGTATCCTCGACCGGAGGGGAGGACTTGTCGCCGGCGTGCCCCGGCATATCGTTGCCCGTCCTTGCTGCAGACTTGCCTATATCCGCGGCGCGCTCATCGCGGGCGGCTTCGTGGCCGATCCACGCGGCGATTTTCATTTGGAGATTGCGGTACAGGGTGAGCAATATGCCAAGGGGCTTTGCGATCTTTTGGAGCAGATTGGGGTCCATGCGCGTGTTAATGCACGGCGGGGGTCTTATGCCGTGTACATAAAGAGCGCCGAGGAAATCGAGCATCTTTTAAAGCTGATTGGTGCCAAGCGCAGTGTTGCCGAGATTGAGGAGGCGCGTGCGGTCAAGTTGGTTAAGAACGATGTGAACCGTCGCGTGAACGCCGAACTCGCCAACCAGACCAGAAGCGCCGGTGCCGCCCAACATCAGCTTGCGCTTATCGATGAGCTCGAGCAGCGTGGCCTTCGCGATGCGCTTCCGGATGCCTTGGCGGTCTTTTGCGACCTGCGCGAGCGCTATCCCGATCTGTCGCTGCGTGATTTGGGGGAGATGGCTGACCCTCCCTTGTCAAAGTCGGCCCTCTACCATCGAGTTTTGAGGCTTGAAAAGCTCATTGAAGCAAACAGGTAGTTTAAAGTATCGGCGTATATACGGATTTAACTGCTGTTTTATTCTTTAAAACGTTTTAACGTAAATTTGATTTTCAATTTCGAGCATTCTCGTGAAATTCAAGTCCAAAAAAAGGTATATTAGGCGAGTGGTTAGTTTGTGGGCCTCAACGGCAGGCGCTGTAGCTTGCGGGGGCCTTACGAAAGGAGACACAATGGCAGTAAAGGTTGCTATTAACGGCTTCGGTCGCATCGGTCGTCTGGCTTTCCGTCAGATGTTCGGTCATGAGGGCTCCGAGATCGTCGCTATCAACGACCTCACCTCTCCCGATATGCTCGCTTACCTGCTGAAGTACGACTCCACGCAGGGCAACTACGCTCGCGATCACGAGGTCGTTGCTGGCGAGGATTCCATCACCGTTGACGGCAAGGAGATCAAGATCTACAAGGAGGCCGACGCCAATAACCTGCCTTGGGGCGACCTCGACGTCGACGTCGTTCTCGAGTGCACCGGCTTCTACACCAGCAAGGCTAAGGCTCAGGCCCACATCAACGCTGGCGCCAAGAAGGTCGTCATCTCCGCTCCGGCCGGCAGCGATCTGCCCACCATCGTGTACAACGTCAACCACGAGACGCTGACCGCTGAGGACAACATCATCTCCGCCGCTTCCTGCACCACCAACTGCCTCGCCCCGATGGCCAAGGGTCTGAACGACTTCGCTCCCATCGTGTCCGGCATCATGACCACCATTCACGCCTGGACTGGCGACCAGATGCCGCTCGACGGCCCGCAGCGCAAGGGCAACAAGCGTCGTAGCCGCGCCTGCGCCGTCAACATTGTCCCCAACACCACCGGTGCTGCCAAGGCTATCGGCCTGGTTCTCCCCGAGCTCAACGGCAAGCTCATCGGTGCCGCCCAGCGCGTCCCGACGCCGACCGGCTCCATCACCAACCTCTACGCTGTCGTTGACAAGAAGGTCACCGTCGACGAGGTCAACGCTGCTATGAAGGCCTACGCTGCCACCATCTCCGAGACCTTCGGTTACAACGAGGACGACATCGTCTCCACCGACATCATCGGCGAGACCCACGGCTCCATCTTCGACGCCACTCAGACCATGTGCTCTGACCTCGGCAACGGCCAGACCCTCGTTCAGGTCACCTCTTGGTACGACAACGAGAACTCTTACACCTCTCAGATGGTCCGCACCATCAAGTACTTCGAGAAGTTCGTTGCTTAATTTAGCTTTTAGCGAATAGCTCGTTGAGCGTCTAAAGAAGGGCGCGGCCTTATAGGGCTTACACCCTAGGGTCGCGCCCTTTTTATAGGAAATCGTCTGCCGTAATGGGAGGCAGACACGTACGAAAGGTAGAAGCAAACATGGCCTTTACCAAGAAGACCGTCCGCGACATCGATGTCGACGGCAAGCGCGTTCTCGTCCGCGTTGACTTCAACGTGCCTATCAAGGATGGCGTCGTTGGCGACACCACCCGCATCAAGGCTGCCCTGCCCACCATCAACTACCTCGTTGAGCACAACGCTCGCGTCATCCTCATGAGCCACCTCGGCCGTCCCGATGGCACCGGCTTCCAGCCCGAGCTGTCCCTCGAGCCCGTCGCCAAGAAGCTCGCCGAGCTCTCTGGTCTCGACGTTGCCTTTGTCGCCGACACCTACGGCGAGAAGGCTGCCGAGGCTGTCGCCGCCGTCGAGCCGGGCAAGGTTCTCGTTCTCGAGAACGTCCGTTTCGACAAGCGTGAGAAGAAGAACGATCCCGAGATCGCCAAGAAGCTCGCTTCCTATGGTGACGTCTTCGTTCTCGATGCCTTCGGCACCGCTCACCGCGCCCAGGGTTCCGTCGTGGGCCCCGCCGCTTACCTGCCTGCCGTCGCCGGCTTCCTGCTCGAGAAGGAGGTCGACACGCTGACCGGCATCTTCGCCGAGCCCGAGCGTCCCTTCGTCGCTATCGTCGGCGGTTCCAAGGTTTCCTCCAAGATCGGCGTTCTCGATCACCTCATCGACTCCGCTGACACCCTGATCATCGGTGGCGGCATGGCCTACACCTTCTTCCTGGCTCAGGGCTTGACCGTCGGTCAGTCCCTCAAGGAAGAGGACTGGGTCGAGCGCGCTGGCGAGATGCTCAAGAAGGCCGAGGAGAAGGGCGTTAAGATCCTGCTCCCCATCGACAACCGCGTTGCCGATCACTTTGGCGAGGACGCTGTCCCCGAGGTTGTCGCTTCCGACGCTATCCCCGACGATCGTGAGGGCATGGACATCGGCCCCAAGACCGAGGAGCTCTACGCCGAGGCTGTCAAGGGCGCCAAGACCGTGTTCTGGAACGGCCCCATGGGCGTCTTCGAGTTCGATAACTTCGCTCACGGCACCCAGGCTATCGCCGAGGCTGTTGCCGAGGCCGACTGCACCTCGATCATCGGCGGTGGCGACTCTGTCGCAGCTGTCAACAAGTTCAACCTGGCCGACAAGATGAGCTGGATCTCCACCGGTGGTGGCGCTTCCATGGAGCTCGTCGAGGGTAAGGCCCTGCCCGGAGTGGAGGCGCTTCTCGATGCCTAATCGCACCCTTCTTATCGCTGGTAACTGGAAGATGAACAACGACGTCGCCGAGGCTGCCAAGCTCGCCGACGAGCTGGCTCAGGCTCTGCCTGAGGTTCCGGCTGGCGTCGAGGTGCTCGTCTGCCCTCCGACCATCGACATCACCACGGTTCATGACCGTATTCAGGCTGCCCCCATCGCCCTCGGCGCACAGAATGTGTACTGGGAGGCCAAGGGTGCCTTCACCGGTGAGTCTTCTTGCGACATGCTCAAGTCTGCTGGCTGCACCTACTGCATCATCGGTCACTCCGAGCGTCGCGACTACTTCCACGAGACCGACGAGGATCAGAACAAGAAGGCCAAGGCTCTCGTTGCCGCCGGTCTTGTTCCCGTCTTCTGCTGCGGCGAGTCTCTCGAGGTCCGCGAGGCTGGCACCTATGTCGAGCACGTCGTGAACCAGGTCAAGGCTGGCCTTGCTGGTCTTGAGATCACCTGCCCCAAGCAGGTCGTCGTCGCCTACGAGCCCATCTGGGCCATCGGCACCGGCAAGACCGCTACCGCCGAGGACGCTCAGGAGGTCTGCGGCGCTATCCGTGAGACCCTCAAGGAGATGTTCGGCGAGGAGCTCGCTAACGGCATCCGCGTTCTCTATGGTGGCTCTGCCAAGCCCGGCAACATCGCTGAGCTCGTCGCCAAGCCCGACGTTGACGGCGCCCTCGTGGGCGGCGCTTCGCTCAAGGCTGCCGACTTCGCCTCTATGGTCGTCAAGGCAGGCGAGTAGGACATATGGCACAGCGTCATCTTCCTGCACTCCTGATCATCATGGACGGCTGTGGCCTGGCTCCGGCCGATGGCGAGAACGCCGTCGCCGCTGCCAAGACGCCCTTCCTTGATAGCCTGTACGAGAAATACCCCCACACCACGCTCGGCGCTTCGGGCGAGGACGTGGGCCTTCCCGATGGCCAGATGGGCAACTCCGAGGTGGGTCACCTCAATATCGGTGCCGGCCGCATCGTCTTCCAGGAGCTTTCGCGCATCAACAATGCCATCAAGGACGGCTCCATCGCCAAGAACGAGGTCTTCGTCAAGGCTATGGACGATGTCAAGGCCGAAGGCAAGACCCTACACCTCATGGGCCTTATGAGCCCCGGCGGCGTTCATTCTCACATGAACCATGTCGAGGCCCTGGTCAAGATGGCTGCCCAGCATGGCGTCAAGACCGTTCGCGTCCACGCCTTCATGGATGGCCGCGACGTTGACCCACAGTCCGGTGCTGGCTACATGAGCGAGTTCTGCGCTTTCTTGGCCAAGATTTCCGAGGAGACCGGTTGCGACGCTCGCGTTGCCACCGTTTCGGGCCGTTATTGGGCCATGGACCGCGATAACCGTTGGGAGCGCATCCAGCGTGCCTACGATGTCATGGTCAACGCGTCCGATGCCGATACCGACCCCGTGGCCGGTATCAAGGCCTACTACGAGAAGGATCCGCGCGGCGATGAGTTCGTCGAGCCCTTCGCTGCCCACAATGAGGGCATCCACGAGGGCGACGCGGCCATCTTCTTCAACTTCCGTCCCGACCGCGCTCGTCAGATGACCCGCGTGTTCACGGACAAGGAGTTCGACGGCTTTGAGCGCGAGCAGATCAAGCTTTCGCACTTTGTGACGATGACCGAGTACGATCCGACGTTTGACGTCGAGGTCGCCTTCCCCAAGACGTTCCCCGAGAACGTTCTGGCCGACGTTATCGCCGCCAATGGCCTGAAGCAGCTGCACACCGCCGAGACCGAGAAGTACGCCCACGTGACGTTCTTCCTCAACGGCGGCATCGAGGAGCCCAAGGAGGGCGAGGAGCGCGTGCTCGTCGCTTCCCCCAAGGTCGCTACCTACGATCTGCAGCCCGAGATGAGCGCTCCCGAGGTTACCGAGAAGCTCGTCGCCGCAATCAACGAGGATCGCGCTGATTTCTACATCGTGAACTTCGCGAACTGCGACATGGTTGGTCACACCGGTGTCTTCGACGCTGCCGTTAAGGCCGTCGAGGCTGTTGACGATGCCCTGTCCAAGGTTGTCCCGGCGATTCTCGCTAAGGGCGGCTTTGCGCTGATTACCGCCGATCACGGCAACGCCGATCACATGTTTGACGTTGCTTCCGACGGTTCCAAGCATCCGTTTACGGCTCACACCACCAACCGCGTGCCGTTCATCATCGTTGATGAGAAGGCGCAGCTCACCGGTATTGAGGACGGCCGTCTTTCCGATATCGCTCCGACCATGCTCACCATGGCTGGCATTGAGCCTTCCGCCGAGATGACGGGTCGCGTACTCGCCACCGAGGCCTAATAGAAAACAAATACCGTTTTCTAGTAAGGGGGTTGTCCACAACCGGACGACCCCCTTTTTGGTATTTCTGCCATTTCTACCCCGTCCCTAAATGGCAGGTGGGGGAGTGTTGAAGGTTGTGGTACAGTACTGGAGTTTGAATTGTTCTATTAAGGAGCTTATCTATGGGTCCGTTCCAGATTCTTCTGTTTGTTGTTTGGGCTGTCTCCGCCGTGGCGCTGACGATTCTCGTCCTGATGCACTCCGGTAAGGGTACCGGCGTTTCGGATATGATCGCCAGTTCTCTGTATAACTCCACCTCTGCCACGGGCGTTATGGAGCAGAACCTTGACCGCCTGACCGTTATCATGGCTGTCGTGTTTGCCGTGTGCGTTGTGCTGTGCATGTTCTTCTTCCCGCAGGGCATCGTGGGCTACTAAGCACGAGCCGTACATATGCTTGTAAAGGGTTCCGTAAGTGCGGGACCCTTTTTGTTTACAGACTTGTAACAGGGTCAAAATATCCCCACATACTTCGCCCAACTAAAGAAATTCTCGACCGTTAACCGGAATCAGCGCCAAATTGTGCATAAAATGCGCTACTGTATTGCGAAACGTTGGTCCGCACTGCATAACCAGCCATAACGGCGGACCGCGTTTGAATGGTTCGAACGGGCTGTCTCGACGTTGCCCGGCCGAATTCACTTTGTCCTATCTCATAAGGAGGATGGCATGGCTGATTCTATGTTCCACCAGCCCGTTATGGGTCGTCGCGCCTTTGTTGGCGGCACCCTCGCTGCGAGCTCCATGGCTTTTCTTGCCGCGTGCGGCAAGAAGGGCGGCGACGCTTCCGGATCTGACTCCGGTTCGACGCTGAACTTCTACATTAACAACCCGGTCTGCATCGACCCCTACAACGTCCAGGAGGATCAGGGCACTCAGGTCGAGTACCAGCTCTTCGACGCTCTGACGGAGTACGATAACGAGAAGGGCGAGATCGTTCCGCTGGCTTGCGAGTCCTTTGAGGCTAACGACGACGCCACCGAGTTCACCTTCAAGATCAAGAAGGCTAAGTTCCACAACGGTGACGACGTTACCTCCAAGTCCTTCAAGCTCGGCTGGGAGCGCCTGGTCAACACTAAGTCAGCCATCGCTACCGAGTATGGTCCTTCCGAGGTCTCCTACCACCTTTCCATGGTCGAGGGCTATGACGATCTGCTTGCCGGTAATGCTACCGAGCTGTCCGGCGTTACCTGCCCGGATGACGAGACCCTCGTCGTCAAGCTGACTTCCGCCTACGCCGACTTCCCGTTCGTCGCCTCTCACCCGGCTCTGTCCCCGGTTCCCGAGTGCGCCGAGTCCGATGTCAAGAGCTTCTATCTTGCCCCGGTCGGTAACGGCCCGTTCATGATGGACGGCAAGTGGGAGGATGGTCAGGAGATCAACCTCAAGAAGTTTGACGATTACTATGGCGACAAGGCCAAGATCGACGCCATCCACTTCCAGGTCATCAAGGACGTGGAGACCGCTTACAAGGAGTTCCAGGCCGGCAACCTCGATGTCTGCGACGTTCCCGTTGCTCAGATCGACGCCGCCAAGAAGGACCGCGGCGAGTCCAAGGATGGCTACACCATGGGTGACGGCGAGCGCATGCTGCTCGGCTCCGAGCCTTCCACGTACTATCTGACGTGCAACACCACGGCCGAGCCGTTCAACAACGCTGACCTGCGCAGGGGCATCTCCCTGGCTATCAACCGTGAGGCCATCTGCAAGACCATCTTCAAGGGCACCCGTACCCCCGCTGACGGCATCGTTCCTCCGGGAATTGCCGGCTACAAGGAGGGCGCATGGGAGTTCTGCGCCTATGACGTCGACAAGGCTAACGAGTACCTCGACAAGGTCGCTCCCGCTGGCGCTAACGGCGATCGTGGCATCAATGTGACCCTGTCCTACAACCAGGACGGTGGCCACAAGGAGATCATGGAGTCCATCATCGGCGACCTCGCCAAGGTGGGCGTCACCGCCGTCTCCGATACTCCCGAGTGGTCTGCCCTGCTCGAGCAGTATCAGAACTTCAACTATCAGTTCGGCCGTCTGGGCTGGATCGCCGATTACCCGATCATGGACAACTTCCTGTACCCGCTGTTCCACTCCGACTCCCTCGGTGGCGACAACCGCTCTGGTTACAACAACCCCGAGTTCGATGCCAAGGTCGATGAGGCCCGTGCCACGGTTGACGACGACGAGCGCATCGCCAAGATGCAGGAGGCTGACGCTATGGTCGCCGCTGACTGCCCGGTTATCCCGGTGATGTTCTACACGCACACCATCGTCGGCTCCGATCGCGTCAAGTACCTCTATGTCGATCCGCAGAAGCACGCCGATCTGGGTACCGCTGAGCTCGCCTAAGAGTTTTGCAGCTTCCATGAGGGTCAAGTATTTACGTAGACCTCATGGGAAACATACAGTTCTCCCTAACCTGGGGTAAACTGGCTGATGGTAATTTTGGGATGCCGGTCTGGCGATCGGCATCCCATTTAGGTTAATCCCTAGATAGGGGAGTGGTATGGGTAAGTACATCGTTAAACGTGTGCTTCAGTTCATCCCGGTATTTTTGGGCGTTACGTTGATTCTGTTCGCCCTCCAGAATATTGTGCCGGGAGACCCGATCAAGCTGATCGGTGGAGACAAGGCTCTGTCCCCCGAGGTAGAGCTTCAACTTCGCGTGCGCTATCACCTGGTCCAGGCGGACGAGGACGGCAACGCGATCCTTGACGAGAACGGCGATCCCGTTCCAACGTCGCTTGTGGACCAATACTTGAATTACATGAATGGTCTGCTTCATGGCGATCTGGGCAATTCGTATCAGCGCAAGCTGCCGGTTGCGGAAATCTTTGCCCAGAAGTATCCGTATACGGTTAAACTCGCCGCGTGCGCCATTGTGCTCGAGGCAATCATGGGTATCGGTGCGGGTATCATTTCGGCGGTAAAGCGCTATTCCTTCTGGGATATTTTGGTAACGCTGACCACGTCGATCCTCGTTGCCGTTCCTGCATTCTGGCTCGGTATGCTGCTGCAGCTGTTCTTTGGCGTCATCCTTAAGGATGCCACCGGCGGCGCATTCTCCATGCCGATCTCGGGTGCCGGCGGCTCCAGCTCTCAGTATCAGGATTGGATGCACTATGTGCTTCCGACCATTACGCTGGCTTCGGTTTCGACCGCCTATGCTGCCCGCATCATGCGCTCGCAGCTACTCGACGTCATGAATCAGGATTACATCCGCACGGCAAAGGCCAAGGGTCTCTCCAATCGCGCGATCATCGTCAAGCATGCGCTTAAGAATGCACTCATCCCCGTTGTTACCTATATTGGTGTCGACTTCGGCGGCATGCTTTCGGGCGCCATCCTGACCGAGACGGTCTTTAACTGGCCCGGTATCGGCTCTGAGGTCTACCGCGCCATTAGCATGCGCGACTGGCCCATCGTTATGGGCGGCGTTACGCTCATCGTTGTCGTCGTTATGGTGATCAACCTTCTCGTCGACATTAGCTATGCATTCCTCGACCCGCGTATCCGCCTCGGCGGTCCGTCGGATAAGGCCTAAGGGAGGTACGTCTCATGCAGGAAACTGATTCTCAGTCTCAGGAGCAGGCTACCGCCTCTAAGGCCGCATCTGCTCCCGCCAAGTCCCGCACGCTGTGGGGCGACGCTTTCAAGCGTCTTCGCAAGAATAAGCTCGCCGTTATCGGTATCTGCTGGATTATCATCGTCGTTTTGGTTGCCTTGACCGCAGACCTGTGGGCTAAGCCCTGGCTCGGGTCGCCGACGGCTTCTGACTCGACGACCATGGCCGAGACTTCGCTGCTGGCTCCGTGTGCCGAGCACCCGTTTGGTACCGACGCCCTTGGCCGCGACATTCTCGTCCGAGTTATCTACGGCGCGCGCGTTTCGCTTTCCGTCGGTATTATGGCCACCGCCATCTCCACGGTGATCGGTCTGATCATGGGCGCCCTGGCCGGTTTCTATGGCGGCATCTGGGATACGATCATCATGCGCTTCGCGGATATCTTCCTGGCGTTCCCGTACGTGCTGTTCGTTGTCGCCATGATCGCCGTTATCGGCCGTGGTCTTCAGAACGTCTTTATCGCCATCGGTATTCTCGGCTGGCCCTCGATTGCCCGTGTCTTCCGATCTGCGATCCTGACAGTCAAGGAAAACGACTATGTTGACGCTGCGCGCGCGATGGGTGCATCCGATGCTCGTATCGTCGTGCGTCACATCTTCCCGAACTCCGTTGCTTCCATCGTAGTCTACGCGACCATGAACATCGGTGGCGCCATTCTGACCGAGTCCGCTCTGTCCTTCCTTGGCATGGGCGTTATTCCGCCTACGCCTTCGTGGGGCTCCATGATTCAGGACGGTCAGCAGTATCTTCTGACTGCTCCCTGGATGATGATCATGCCCGGTTTGGCAATTCTCTCGACGGTGCTCGCCTTCACCCTGCTGGGTGACGGTCTGCGCGACGCCCTCGACGTCAAGATGAAGGACGCATAAGGATGAAGAAGAACAAGAACTATGTGGACCTGAAGGACCAGCCGGTTCCCGAGGGCCAGCATCTGCTCGAGGTCGATGACCTTAAGATGTATTTCCACACCGAGGATGGCGTCGTTCGCGCTGTCGATGGCGTGTCCTACACGCTCGATCGCGGTGAGACCCTGGGTGTCGTCGGTGAGTCCGGCTCTGGTAAGTCCGTGACCGCCATGACCATCATGGGCCTCATCTCGATGCCTCCGGGAAAGATTGAGGGCGGCGACGTTCGCTACCGCGGTCGTTCGATCCTCGAGATGACCGAGGAAGAAATGCAGCATATTCGCGGCAACGATATCGCGATGATCTTCCAGGATCCTATGACCTCCCTGAACCCGGTCTATAAGATCGGCAAGCAGGTGGGCGAGGGACTTCGTCTGCACCGTGGTTACTCCAAGCAGGAGGCGCTCAAGCGCGCCACCGAGCTTTTGGACCTCGTGGGTATCCCCGAGCCCGAGAAGCGCGTCAATGAGTATCCGCACCAGTTCTCCGGCGGTATGCGTCAGCGCGTCATGATCGCTATGGCTCTTGCTTGCGATCCCGATATCCTGATTGCCGACGAGCCCACGACGGCTCTGGATGTTACCATTCAGGCTCAGATTATCGAGCTCATGCAGGAGATGCAGGAGAAGAACGGCAACGCCATTATTATGATTACCCATGACCTGGGCGTCGTCGCCGATATGGCCGATAAGATTATGGTTATGTACGCCGGCCGTCCCGTCGAGTTCGGTACTGCTGAGGAAATCTTCTACGAGAGCCGCCATCCCTACACCTGGGGTCTTATTCGCTCCATCCCGGAGCAGGCCATCGATGAGAAGAAGCCGCTGACGCCGATTCACGGCAACCCGCCTTCGCTCATGAACCTGCCCGAGGGCTGCGTCTTCTCTCCTCGCTGCCCCTATGCGACGGACAAGTGCCGCAAGCAGCGCCCCGAGCGCGTTGTCACCGAGTCCGGCCACTATTCTGCGTGCCATTATTCCGGTGACCCCGAGTTCCTCAAGAACGCCCCCGAGACGTCCCGCACGCGCAAGGATTCCAAGAAGGGAGGCGAGGCGTAAATGACAGACAATAACGAGCGCACTCCGCTGCTGAAGGTCGAGCATCTTTCTAAGGAGTTCCCCGCAGAGTCCGGCATGTTCGCCAAGCGTTTTTCCAAGCGCGTCGTCTCTGCTGTGAATGACATTTCGTTCGAGATTTATCCGGGCGAGACCTTTGGCCTGGTCGGCGAGTCTGGTTGCGGTAAGTCCACCACGGGCCGCACCATCATGCGCCTGACCAAGCCGACGGCAGGTAAGGTGTTCTTCCAGGGCAAAGACGTTGCCGAGATGAGCAAGCATGAGATCAAGGACATGCGTCGTGAGATGCAGTTCATCTTCCAGGACCCCTATGCTTCGCTCAATCCTCGTATGACCATCGGCGAGATCGTCTCCGAGCCCATGACTATTCATGGCGTGGGCACCAAGGAGGAGCGCATTGAGCGTGTCCGTGAGCTGCTGGACGTCGTCGGCCTCAACCCCGAGCACATCAACCGCTATCCGCACGAGTTCTCGGGCGGTCAGCGTCAGCGTGTCGGCATCGCCCGTGCGTTCGCTCTGAAGCCCAAGCTGATCATCTGCGACGAGCCCGTTTCCGCTCTGGATGTTTCCATTCAGGCCCAGGTTCTGAACCTGCTCAAGGAACTTCAGGACAAGTTCGGTACGGCCTATCTCTTCATTGCCCACGACCTGTCCGTCGTGCAGCACATCTCCGATCGCGTTGCCGTTATGTATCTGGGTAAGATGGTCGAGGTTTCGGACTGGAAGACGCTCTATAGCGAGCCTCACCATCCGTACACGCAGTCGCTGCTATCTGCCGTGCCGGTTCCCGATCCGGATATTCAGAAGACCCGCAAGCGCATCATCCTCGCCGGCGATCCGCCGTCGCCGCTGGATCCGCCGACCGGCTGCCGTTTCCACACGCGCTGCCCGATCGCGCAGGGCATCTGCTCCGAGAAGCTTCCTGAGTTTAAGGAAGTTGCCCCGGGCCACTGCTGCGCCTGCCACTTCGCCGAGCCGTTCCCGATCAAGGAATCGCACATCGACCTGTAGTCGGTTGTTTTCGTCCGGGCCCGTCCTGGTGTTACTTTTCAGAACGTCCTCGGACATGCAAGTAACCCCCGCTGCGCACTTCGTGCGGCGGGGGTTACTTGCGTCCTGCGGAATGTTCTGAAAAGTAACACCAGGGCGGGCCCTGCGGTAACTCGGCAGGGGGAGTGCGATTCCTTGATCGCTCACTTAATCTAATAGGAAATTGAGCGAGGCCGGAGCTTTAGCTCCAGCCTCCCCATATTAGGGCTCGGCAAAGCCGAGCCACTAAATTTATATCAGCCCCAGAACATATTTGAGAACTGTGCCCGGAGTACATACTCCTAGGGCCGGAATGAGGTTGCTTTCCAACGCATTCCGCAGGGGGCGGCATTATTTTGTAGCGCGAAGCGCGAATCAAAATAATGCCGCATGCCCGAGGACGCGTTGGAAAGCAACCTCATTCCGACCCGAACAGGTCCGTCTACCAGCGCATTTACAAATTCGTAAACTTTTTTGAAAAAAGTGCTTGCACAGTTCTCGAATCATAGGTTATTATCTTCTTCGTTGAACGCGCGGGTCCAACAAAACGAACTGCGAATCAACAACATAGCATGTCGGAGTGGCGGAATTGGCAGACGCGCTAGCTTGAGGTGCTAGTGACCGCTTTTTGGTCATGCGGGTTCAAGTCCCGCCTCCGACACCATCGCATTTGAGAAGCCTCTTCGGAGGCTTTTTTGTTACCGATAGACGGTGGGGTCCACGATGGAAACGCTTGAACGCAACGAGTGGGCAGACGTTGCCCAACTAGTCGAGATCACGAGCGATGCTGTCATCATCTGCGAGCTCGACGGAACCATTCTGCATGTGAATAACCGCTTACTTGGTTTGATGTGCGAGGAACGCGCCGACGTCATCGGTGGAGATGTTAAAGACGTCCTGTACTCGTCCGCTTTTGAACGTGCGACGGAACATCGTCTGCCATTTGATACTGATGGCTCCGAGAACGAACTGATGCTCAAGCTAAGTGACGGCTCTTTTATTCCCGTCTTGGTTCGTGCGGGCTCCGTAACGCCTCCACGCATCTTTGGGCGCCGCGCACCACGTGTCCTGGTGGCGCTTCACAGTATCGAGGAACAGTATTCTCACGACCGTCAGCTCAAGCGTGCGTTATCGGAGCTTAGAGTGGCGAACAAGCGTCTCTCTGGGACGCTCTCGGTCATTATGAGCACTGTGGGCTCCGATGAGTTACCCAGCCTGCTTGATACCGTTTTGAACCAGCTTGTAGGAACGCTCGATGCTTCGGGTGCCGCTATCTATTTTTCTGAGAGCGGCGGCTTTAAGCTTCGCGGTGTTTCCAAGGAGCTGTACGACAGCTACCTGCCCGAGTTTTTGCCGTATGGCGCTGGCATTCCGACGTATGTTCTTCGCGAGTCGCGCGCCTGTCGCTTGTCGATCCAACAGGACCTTGAGGGCGATAAGGCCGCCTCCGGTATGTTCATGGACCTGGATAATCGTTCAAAGCACCTGTTGCGCATGCAGGATATGCCTCCGTACCGCAGTGAAATCTGTCTTCCCGTTTTTTACGGTACGCAGATCCTCGGCGTGCTGGAAGTTGGTTGGAAACGCCCCCAGGCACCGCTCGCCTATGACGTTAATGTGCTCGAGGTCATTTGCGATTACCTGTCTATCCAGCTGGTCGGCATGGCATCGAGCCTTCGCTCCCGTCGCACGGCCGAGCTTGGTCGTTCCCTCAATGTGCTGCGTGATGAGTTGTTTACCTTTCTAGACGATTCCGCCGCGGCTACCCAGGCGGTGTCGTCCGAGATCTGCAATATGCTCAACTGCCATTTTTGCCCTGTTGAGTATGACGCCAGTCTGGATTCCTACGTCATAGATTTTGAAGGCGGCAGTCGCGTTGCTTTGCCGGACGATCCCGAGAAGCTTTTCTTTTCCACGACGGCGCCAGCGGCACGTCTGGGGGCTGCCCCTGATGGCTTTGAGGCATCTGTTTTGGGCGGCACGAGTGCCGAGGACCTTAAACACGTCCGTATAACTCGCGTTGACGAATCGATGCCTATGGGAGGCTGGCTTAGAGCGCATGGCCTGCCTTGCCAGGGTCTCTACGTCGACGCCGGCATCGAGGCGGGGCGCCCACGCCCTGAGGGCGATGGCAAGCACAGTAACGACGCAATCGTTCCTGCTTCTGTTGCGAAGGGGCCGACGACGCGTGCGCTGCTGCTTCGTGATGGTAGCCAAGAGCCGATTGATGACCTTGAATATGACTACTTGGTGCACTTGGCTCATGACTTTGAACTGATCTATGAAGGCGAATCTCAAAAGCGTGAGGAGCGCCATATCGCTCAGACCCTCCAGATTGGCATGAGAAATTCACTGGGGGATGTTCCGGGAATCGCCGCCGATTCGGTGTACCTGTCGGCCACGAACTCGGCGTTGGTCGGCGGCGATTTCTATACGCTCATCCGTCTTCCCGACGATTGCGCCGTCATGATTCTGGGCGATGTGTCTGGCAAAGGCATTGAGGCTGCATCGATGTCCGCACTCGTCAAGACGGCCCTGACGGCATATGCCTGGGAGGGCGCTGGACCGGCCCGCATGGCACGCTCTCTTAACAGCATGCTTATGGGCTTTTCGAGGGTCGAGACGTTCGTGACGGCCTTTATCGCCAAGATTGACCTTAAAGCCGGACGCGCAACGTATTGTTCGGCGGGCCATCCTCCGACCATGGTCATCAGGCCAGAGTCGATGCCGCTGGGTGGCGGCGAGGCTCGTGGGGGAGAGGTCGAGCTGCTTGGATGCCAATCGGGGGTAATCGGTGCCTTTGAGAGCATGGTGTACGAGACAGGCGTGTTTACGTTCGCTCCTGGTGACATGCTATTTATGTACACCGACGGAACAATCGAAGCGCGTGACCGCTCGGGTGCTTTCTTTGGCGAGCAGCGCCTTCGCGACCTTCTGCTCTCTGTCTCGGGTGAGGGCGTATCGGGAATCTGCGGCAAGGTCTTGGGCGAGCTCGACCGATTTACCGAATCGGCGCTGGACGATGACATCGCATTAGTGTCCCTTGAGTTTTTGCGGGGCCGGTCCTAAACAGCGACGCTGGGCGCGCCGAATCCGCACGGTTGCGGAAAGGCATGCATCGAACAAGCTCTTTTGGGGAACCATGGTCGTATGAATGAGTGGAATGACATAGCGGTTTTGACGCCACCAGGCGATATCGACATCGCCACGGTGCCTGCGCTGCGTCGGCGGTTGGATGCTTTGATTGGCCGCGGCGTGCGTCGTGTCGTCATCAACTGTCAGGCTGTTAGCTTTATCGATTCGACGGGCTTGGCATTCCTGCTTACGCGCGCTCGTGAGCTCATGAGGCGAGAAGGCCTGCTTTCGCTCGTCAATGCATCAGGTGAAGTTGTTCGCTTTTTGGAGATTGCTCGTCTTGTCGATATCCTTCATGTCGCGGGGCCGGCACGGGAGTCTATTCCCGCCATTCCGGTGGGGGAGCTGCCTCGCTGGAGTAAGAGCGTCGAGGTCCGTCAGGGTATCGAGAATCTTCCATACTACCGACATCGCATCGCCGAACTCCTTGAATCGCTTCCGTTGCGCCGTGACGAGCGCTACGATGTCGCATTGGCGTCGGGGGAGGCACTGGGTAATGCCTATGACCATGCGGGCGGTATCGGGTGCGTCCTGACGGTTCAGGCCTATGGCGATCGCGTTGTGGTTGAGGTGCTTGATCGAGGTGCTGGCTATTCTATCGATGAAACGAGCGAGCCGGTCGCATCCGAGGAACGCGGCCGCGGTATCAAGCTTATGCGTATGCTCGTCGATAACGTGGAGGTTGCTCGTCGTACGGACGGCGCCGGCACGCGCGTGCAGATGGTGAAGCTGTTTAGCGGAGCGCTGGAATCGTGTGCCTAGCCAATCGCTTTAGCGCGTTTAGCTACTAAGAACATGCGGCAGACAAGTTTTTTGAAAAAAGTACTTGCGTCTTTTGGACAACTCGCGTAAATTAATAACCCGCAAGCGGACATGGCTCAGTTGGTAGAGCACAACCTTGCCAAGGTTGGGGTCGCGGGTTCGAGCCCCGTTGTCCGCTCCATTGCATTTCCGGACCGTTTAGGCGGTCCTTTTTCGGCGAAGTGGCCAAGTGGTAAGGCAGAGGCCTGCAAAGCCTTTACCCCCGGTTCGAATCCGGGCTTCGCCTCCAGGCAACATCCGGGCGCTCCGGCGCCCGTTTTGTTTTTACATATGCGGACATGGCTCAGTTGGTAGAGCACAACCTTGCCAAGGTTGGGGTCGCGGGTTCGAGCCCCGTTGTCCGCTCCAAACGCAACAGCCCGACTACTACGGTAGCCGGGCTTTTTCGTACCCATCGTATGGGCTCGAACCCGAGAGGGAGCGAGCGTTAAGCAAACGCGGAGCGTTTGTAGCGAGCTGGCGAGGACGCCGACAGGCGACCGAAGCCGGTGCGGATCCGCGAAGCGGATACGCAGACGCCCCGTTGTCCGCTCCAACTATCTTACGCGGTTCTAGCGAACCGCGTTTTTTGTTGACGCTGCGCGAGCCCCGGGCACCCCATCTTGCCCCCCAATCGTCGGTCGCGTACATAAAGTACGCTTCCCTCCTCTTTCGCGGCAACTTGGGGCACCCGGAGCCCGCTCGCTGTCGTGGCCGGAGGAGTGGGCCTTCCGTTCTTTTCACTGATCGATCGATTCGTCCCAGGAGACTCGAACCCGAGAGGGAGCGAGCGTTTGGGGCGTGGCTGTGGCGTTGTTTGCCGCGAATGTCCGCTTTGGGCGTATCATCGTGGGCATCTCGCATAACCTCGTTGCAAGGGAGATACGCCCCATGGCTACAGAAAAGTC
Organism: uncultured Collinsella sp.; assembly: GCA_905199545.1. GTDB lineage: Bacteria > Actinomycetota > Coriobacteriia > Coriobacteriales > Coriobacteriaceae > Collinsella. The sequence continues at coordinate 1,848 of CAJKGW010000013.1, read as the reverse complement.
TTCTTCGCGCTCATGGATGTCCGACGCCGCGATCTATCAGATCTACCCGCGCTCGCTTAAGGATTCGACTGGTTCGGGTCTGGGCGATATCGCGGGCATTACCCAGCAGATGGACTATCTTGAGCGGCTGGGTATCGAGGCCATCTGGCTGAGCCCGTTTTACCCATCGCCTCTTGTCGATGGCGGCTATGATGTGGCGGACTACTGCGATGTCGACCCACGTCTCGGCTCGCTTGACGACTTCGATGACATGATCGCCGCGGCTCATGCGCACGGCATCAAGGTCATCGTCGACATCGTGCCTAACCATTCATCCAACCAGCACCCTTGGTTCAAAGCCGCTCTTGCCGCCGGCCCCGGATCGCCCGAGCGCGCCCGTTATATCTTCCGCGATGGTCGCGGCGAGCATGGCGAGCTGCCTCCCACCAATTGGAATGCCAACTTTGGCGGCCCCGCCTGGACGCGTGTTGCGGACGGCCAGTGGTATCTGCACATGTTTACGCCCGAGCAACCGGACTTTGACTGGTCATGCCCCGAGGTTCACGCGTTCTTTTGCGACGTCCTGGCGTTTTGGAGCGATCGTGGCGTCGATGGCTTTCGCATTGATGTGGCGCACGGTCTCGCCAAGGATCTCGACCGCGATGACCTCGACCGGTGGCATCTCGCCGAGGGCGATGACATGGTTGACGACGGCACCCATCCGCTGTGGGACCGCAACGAGGTCCATGAGATCTATCGCGAGTGGCGTCGCGTGTTCGACCGCTATAATCCGCCGCGCAGCGCCGTTGCCGAGGCATGGGTGCTGCCCGAGCGCCAGTATCTCTACGCGCGTCCCAGCGAGCTTGGCCAGACATTCAACTTTGAGTTTGCCAAGGCCACTTGGACCTATGATGACATGCACGCTGCAATCGAGGAGGGCTTAAAGGCGGCTATCGAATCCGATTCTGCCTCGACCTGGGTACTCTCCAACCACGACGTGCCGCGCGTGGCGACGCGCTATGCCCTGCCGCAAATCAAGGCGACGCGCTACCACCAGATTGCGCTCGACTGGCTCTTACGCGACGGGTCGTCTTATGACGAGGACCGCGAACTCGGTGAGCGCCGCGCGCGGGCGGCCCTTTTGCTCGAGCTGGCGCTTCCGGGCTCGGCGTACGTGTATCAGGGTGAGGAGCTCGGCCTTTTTGAGGTGGCTGACATTCCGTGGGCTGCACTCGAAGATCCCACTGCGACCAATACGTACGGACCGAAGCGCGAGAAGGGGCGAGACGGCTGTCGTGTGCCCCTGCCGTGGGTGGCGGCGGACGATCCCGCGCAGGGCGGATCGTTTGGGTTTTCGCCGGCGGACGCCGATACGGCGCCCCATCTGCCGCAGCCTGCATGGTTTTCCGATTACGCTGCCGATAGGGAAGAAGCGGACCCGACATCGATGCTTGCGCTCTATCGTGACGCCCTCTGGCTGCGGCGCAAGCTGCGCGGGTGCGCCAACGATCTTAAGTGGCTTGATCTTGACGGGCACACCGGTCTTGCGGATGGTGCCGAGGGCGCTGAGGGCGGCGTCATCGCCTATCGCCGCGACAACGGCTGGGCGTGTGTGACGAACTTCGGTGCAGCACCCGTGGAGCTGCCGGCGGGCAGGGTCCTGCTCACCTCATCACCGCTTGCAGACGGCAGGCTCGCGCAGGACAGTTCTGCCTGGATCATGCTCGCTGAGTTGTAGGGGCCTCTTGCGGCGAGTTTGCGTTTGCCTGCGCTTTCCGTGGTGGCTGATGTCTTTGCGAGGTTCGCGAGGGCGTCGGGTTGATTTTCAATCTCAACGCAACAGCCTGAACGGGCCCCGCGTTTCCGCAG
>CAJKGW010000012.1:0-56686 GCA_905199545.1 uncultured Collinsella sp. | reverse complement strand
CTGCGGAAACGCGGGGCCCGTTCAGGCTGTTGCGTTGAGATTGAAAATCAACCAATGCCGATTGAGCCTATTGATATAGGAAAGCGATGGCGGTGCCAGTGTGGACTTGGATTGTGGCTGTTGACCTGACGACGTTGCTGATGCCCGTGTCGGCTAACAAGCCTAGCGGAGCGCGATCTAGTTCCCATTCTAGGCCGTGTTCACTTACCTCGGTGTTGGGGGCAATAGCGATGATGGAGAACGTCTTGCCTTCGGCGCCCTCGATGGTCCACGATTCGCCTGTGCGAAGGAAGCGAGCGACCACCTTGTCCTCGACAATCCAGACAGGGGCATCCTCGTAACCCGCGAGCAGCCCCAGTACGGATAGCGCCATATCAGGACGGCCGCCTGTAGCGCAAGTCGTAACCACTTCGGCACCCGGCCAGCGGCGTCGGACGGAATCGAGGGCCAGTGCCAGATCGGTGTAGTCCTTGTAGGGGTCGTGACGTTCCACCTCAAAGGCTTCGGCGGCATCGACCAGTACGCGACCTGCATCGCTCACCGTGTCGGCATCCCCCACATATACATCGCAGCTCAAGCCGGCACCCAGCAGAGCATCCAGGCCGCTGTCCACAGCGATGACGTGATCGCACTCCCCTGCTAGCCTACGCAACAGATCCGCGCTCGCCACTACGGGCGAGCCGCAGACCACTAATACCTTACAAGCCACAGCCCTCGCCTATCCCTCAAACGAAAGCACGCGGGCCAGATCCAGGTCCTCATAGCTATCGATAAAGATATCGCAGTTGGCGCGCACATCGTCGCGCTTCATGCGGCCGTGCGGATCATAGATGCCCACGCGCTTAAAGCCCGCGGCGCCAGAGCTCTTAAGGCCAAAGACCGCGTCCTCAAACACCCACGTGCGCTCAAACTTGTGCCCATGGCGCTCCTCAAGGCGACGCAGCGCCAACTCGTACACATCGGGGAACTGCTTGGAACGTCCCGCCTCGCCCGTCGTGGTAATAAGCTCCATGTAGGCATCGAGACCGGCAACAGAGAGCGCAGACTTAACCAGTTCGGCCGGCGTGGACGTGGCAACGCACATGGCAATGCCCGCCGCCTTCGCCTGCTCCAAAAATGCCAGGAGCCCCTCGCGCGGCGGCACCTTTGAGTAACCATCGATCAGAATGTCGCTCAGCTCGCGATAAAGCTTCTCGCCATTTGCGCAAATGCCCCAGGTGTCGTGGTAGGCCTGGCACTCGTCCTCGAGCGACAAATGCTCAAACTGGGCAAAATCGTCGACCGTCACGTCAACTCCGTGGCGGTGCAATAACTCGGGCTGGGCATAGGCCCAAACGGGGGTGCTATTAACCAGCGTGCCGTCGCAATCGAAAATAAAAGCGACATTGGGAGCGGCGGTCTGGGACATAAATGTACCTTTCGATGTCAAATGGTAAACAACCTGCTAAAAACGTTTTACCAAACGTCAAACCAACAATCAAAAAACCCTTATTGGTAAAACTGTCAAGAGTTTTACCACGGCAATTCTGCCAGTGGTCTAAACATGGCGCTTACCGATTAAACGCCGCCCTAAAACCACTTTCCTTCATAAAAGTAACGTACAGGTGTTATCGTAGTTTCTGCCGAAAGTTCCACCGAGCACGCGAGGTGGAACGAATCATAGAACTATCGCCGTCCCTTCGATTCGTGCAGCCTTGGACCTTTCGCATCTAGTCACCAAGGCAACACGCTGCCGCGTCATGATGGGATCAAACGTGAGCGATACAAAGCTAAAGCCAGCAACTAAAAAGCCCGCTACCCGTAAAGCCGCCCCGCACGCACCGGAACTCTCCAAGGACGATGTCTACCTGTTTGGCATCGGCACGTGGGAGCGCAGCTGGGAAAAGATGGGCGCGCACCCCGACACGCAGAACCGTACGCGCGGCTGGCGCTTTTGCGTTTGGGCGCCCGATGTAAAGAGCGTGCATGTCATTGGCGAATTTAACGACTGGGATGAGGAAGCCAACCCTCTGGTGCCCGTGCATACGAGCGCTATTTGGGAAGGCTTTATTCCTGGCGCAGAACAAGGTCAGCTCTATAAGTATCTCATTGAGACCAACGAGGGCGAGAAGCTCTACAAGGCCGATCCGTACGCCTTCAAGGCCGAGTGCCCTCCGGGAACGGCAAGCGTGCTGTGGACCCTTGATGGCTACAAGTGGAACGACGCCGCATGGCTCAAGCGCCGCGGCAGTCATAACCACATGTCGCAGCCCCTTAACATCTACGAGGTGCATATTGGCTCGTGGAAGCGCCACGGCGACGCGCCACAGGGCGAGCCGGACGAGTACGGCAACTACCCCGGTCCCATGGACCCCTTCCCCGCGCAGCGCGGCAAGTTCTACACCTACGACGACCTGTCGGTCGAGCTCGTGGACTACGTGCGCGACATGGGCTACACGCATATCGAGGTCATGCCGCTCATGGAGCATCCCTTCGACGGCTCCTGGGGCTACCAGACGACCGGCTACTATGCCGCCACGTCGCGCTATGGCGACCCGCAGCAACTCATGCACTTTATCGATGCGTGCCATGAGGCGGGCATCGGCGTGATCATGGACTGGGTGCCCGGCGGTTTTTGCGCCGACTCCCACGGCCTTGCTACCTTTAACGGCCATATGCTGTTTGAGCACGAGATTCACCCCAACTGGGGCACGCACAAGTTCGACTTCGCCCGTGGCGAGGTCCGCTCCTTTCTGGTCTCCAACGTGCTATACTGGCTCGAGAACTTCCACGTTGACGGCATTCGCATGGACGGCGTGTCCAGCATGCTGTACCTCAACTTTGGCATCGACGATCCCGGCCAAAAGAAGTTCAACAAGTACGGCACCGAGGAAGACCTGGACGCCAGCGCATTTATCCGCCAGGTCAACTGCGCTGTTGAGGCACACTACCCCGACGTGATGATGATGGCCGAGGAGTCCACCGCGTGGCCGCTCGTGACCTACCCGCCGCAGGACGGCGGCCTGGGCTTCCACTACAAGTGGGACATGGGCTGGATGAACGACACCCTGCACTACATGCAGACCGATTTTCCGTGGCGCCCCGGCAACCACGGTCTGCTCACGTTCTCCATCATGTACGCCTTTACCGAGAACTTCATCTGCCCGCTGAGCCACGACGAGGTCGTACACGGCAAGTGCTCGCTGATCGGCCGCATGCCGGGCGACTGGTGGCGCCAATTTGCCGGCCTGCGCACGCTGGCCTTCTACCAGATGACGCATCCCGGTGCCAAGCTCAACTTTATGGGCAACGAGATCGGCCAGTTTATTGAGTGGCGCTACTACGAGTCCATCCAGTGGTTCCTGACCGAGGAGTACGAGACCCACCGTCATCATCAGGCGTTCATCAAGGCGCTCAACCACCTGTACACCGCCGAGCCCGCCCTGTACGAGCGCGGCTACACCGACGACGGCTTTACCTGGATCGATGCGGACAACTCCAAGCAGTCCATCGTGAGCTTTGTGCGTCAGGGCGAGGACGTCGATGACGACCTGGTGATCCTGATTAACTTTGACCCAGCGAGCTACGAGAGCTTCCGCGTGGGCGTGCCGCGCGAGGGCGACTGGGAGGTCATCTTCGATTCCGACCGTCCCGAGTTTGGCGGCAGCGGCTATGCCGGCAAGGAGCCCTACACCTGCTCGAGCGAGCCCTATCCCTGGAACGGGCAGATGGACTCTATTGAGATTAAGGTGCCCGGCCTGGCAGGCGTGGTGCTTAAGCGCCGCGGTCCCAGCAGCTATAAGCCGCCCGTGGTCGAGGAGCCCAAGGCTGCGCCCAAAAAGCGTATGTCTTCGGTGAAGCCCAAGCCTGCGGCTGCTAAGAAGGCTCCGGCTAAGGCCAAGGCTACGACGACCAAGGCCAAGGCTGCCGCAAAGCCCGCTGCTAAGGCCGCAGCCAAGAAACCGGCTGCCAAAAAGGCCGCTATCAAGACCAAGTCTGCTTCTGTTAAGCCGTCTGCCAAGGATGCGTAACAAAACCGTTACAGCTGTAATTACCCGCCCCGACGAGGCGTAGGATAAAAGTCATAACCGTTCCGGGAGAAACATCCCCGGGGGAAAGGAACGTATGAATAAGATCTTCGACAACAAGCAGGAGTTTACCGAGCTCTATCGCGATGCCGTCATGAGCATTAGCGGCAAGAGCGTCGAGGCCGCCAGCGACCTGGACCGCTTTAATGCCCTAGCCAAGCTCGTGGCCGAGAAGGCACGCACCGTTGCCACCAAGAGCGACGCCCGTGCGGTGTCCGAGGGCAAAAAGCGTGTGTACTACTTCTCGATCGAGTTTTTGATCGGCCGCCTGCTCGACAACTACCTGCTCAACTTTGGCGTGCGCGACATGGTCGCCGAGGCGCTCGACGACATGGGCTTCGACCTGTCCGTCATCGAGAACCAGGAGCCCGATCCGGCTCTGGGCAACGGTGGCCTGGGCCGTCTGGCCGCATGCTTCCTGGATTCCATGGCAGCCGAGGGCATTGCCGGCTACGGCAACGGCATGCGCTACCGCTACGGCCTGTTTAAGCAGGAGATCGTCAACGGCAGCCAGGTCGAGGCCACCGACGAGTGGCTCACCCACGGCTATCCCTGGGAGGTCCGTCGTCAGGACAAGGCCGTGACCATCAAGTTTGGTGGCCGCGTCGAGGGCTTTGAGGAGAACGGCCGCACGTTCTACCGCACGGTGGACACGCAGGACATCCTGGCCGTCCCTTATGACATCCCCGTCGTGGGCTATGCCGGCGAGACCGTCAACAAGCTGCGCGTCTGGGCTGCCGAGCCGGTCGAGGAGCACTTCGATCTGGAGGCCTTCAACCGTGGCGACTATGCCCTGGCCGATGCCGAGCGCGCCGAGGCCGAGGCCATCAGTGCCATCCTCTACCCCAACGACGCTGGCGAGCACGGCCGTCTGCTGCGTCTGAAGCAGGAGTACCTGTTTGTCTCGGCCGGTATCTACAGCCTGCTCGACACCTTTGAGAAGGAGCACGGCGCGAACTGGGAACTGCTGCCGCAGTTTGTGGCCATCCACACCAACGACACGCACCCCGCCATGTGCGGCCCCGAGCTCATGCGCATCCTCATCGACGAGAAGAAGCTCGAGTGGGACGACGCCTGGAACATCGTGACGCAGGTCGTGAGCTACACCAACCACACCATCCTGCCCGAGGCTCTGGAGAAGTGGCCCATCGGCACGTTCTCCAAGCTCCTCCCCCGTGTGTACCAGATCATCGACGAGATCAGCCGTCGTTGGCACGAGTCGTTCGACACCACGAAGGAGGGCTGGCAGGAGCGTCTGCGCCAGACCGCCATCCTGTGGGACGGCGAGATTCGCATGGCCAACCTGTCTGTGATCTGCAGCCACAGCGTCAACGGCGTGGCAAAGATCCACTCCGACATCATCAAGAACATCGTGCTCAAGGACTTCTATGCCCTGACGCCCGAGAAGTTCAACAACAAGACCAACGGCATCTCGCACCGTCGCTTCTTTGCCGAGGCCAACCCCACCTACGCCAAGCTCGTGACCGAGGCCATTGGCGACGGCTGGCTCAAGGACGCCTTTGAGCTGGAGAAGCTCAAAGAGTTCCAGAACGACACCGAGTTCCTGAAGGCCGTGGGTGCCTCCAAGCGCGCTAACAAGGAGCGCCTGGCCGCCTACGTTAAGGCCGAGACCGGTCTGGTCATTGACCCCAACACCGTCTTCGATGTTCAGGTTAAGCGCTTCCATGCCTACAAGCGCCAGCTCATGAATATCATGAAGGTGATGGACATCTACAACCGTCGCATCGCCGATCCCAACTTCCACGTGACGCCGACGACCTTCATCTTTAGCGGCAAGGCCGCCTCGAGCTACACCTTTGCCAAGGAGACCATCCGCCTCATTAACTCCGTGGCCGACGTCATCAACAACGATGCCCGCGTCAATGAGGTCATGAAGGTCTGCTTTATCCCCAACTTCCGCGTGAGCAACGCCCAGCTCATCTACCCCGCCGCCGAGATCTCGGAGCAGATCTCCACGGCCGGCAAGGAGGCCTCGGGCACGTCCAACATGAAGCTCATGATGAACGGCGCCATTACGCTGGGTACCCTTGACGGCGCCAACATCGAGATCGCCGATCTGGCCGGCCGCGAGAACGAGGCCATCTTTGGCCTGACCGCCCCCGAGGTCGAGCAGCTCTGGGCATCCAACAGCTACTTTGCGTGGGATACCCTCAACGGCGACCGCGAGCGTCTGGGCCGCGTGATGAACGAGCTCAAGGACAACACGTTTGCGGGTCTTTCGGGCAACTTCGAGAGCATCTACAACGAGCTCATGAACAACAACGACCCCGACCTAGTCATGGCTGACTTCCGTAGCTACGTGGATGCATGGGAGAACCTCACGGGCAGCTACGGCGACCAGGAGACCTGGAACCGCAAGGCCCTGCTCAACACCGCCTCGAGTGGCTGGTTCTCGTCCGACCGCACCATTCGCGAGTATCGCGACGAGATCTGGCACGCATAAAGCGCGCGAGCTCCCTTTGCCGCACGGCATTACTCGACGGGCGTGACAGTGTGCCGCGCCCGTCGCTAATGGGTTAGGAACATCGATGACAGAAGGAGAAATCGATGAGTAAGAAAGAATGCATCGCGATGCTCCTCGCAGGAGGACAGGGCAGCCGATTGGGGGCACTCACCCAAAAGATCGCCAAGCCGGCGGTTAGCTTTGGTGGCAAGTTCCGCATTATCGACTTTTCGCTGTCCAACTGCTCCAACTCGGGCATCGACACGGTGGGCGTTCTGACGCAGTACCGTCCCTACCTGCTGCATGCCTACGTGGGCTCCGGCGAGGCGTGGGATCTGGACAGCCGCGACGGCGGCGTGTCGATCCTGCCGCCGTACGAGACGCAGACCGGCGGCGCCTGGTATGCGGGCACGGCCGACGCCATTACGCAGAACCTCGACTACATCAAGGCGAACGACCCCAAGTACGTTCTGATTCTTTCGGGCGATCACCTGTATCGCATGGACTACCGCAAGATGCTCAAGACGCACATTGAGAACAACGCCGACCTCACGGTGAGCGTTATGCCCGTGCCGTGGGAGGAGGCCAGCCGCTTTGGCATCCTGACCACCGACCCCGAGGACGGCCGCATCACCAAGTTCACCGAGAAGCCCGAGAAACCCGATTCGAACCTTGCGTCCATGGGCATCTACATCTTCTCAGCCGACGTGCTGATCGAGGCGCTCGAGGAGGACGCTCAGGACCAGCGCTCGAGCCACGACTTTGGCAAGGACATCATCCCCAAGCTGCTCGGCGAGAACAAGCGCCTGTACAGCTACGAGTTCCACGGCTTTTGGAAGGACGTCGGCACTATCGCCAGCTTCCACGAGACCTCGATGGACCTGCTGGGCAACAACCCCGAGTTCGATCTGTTTGACAAGAACTTCCCCATTATGTCCAACATCACCACGCGTCCGCCGCACTACATTGGCCCGGACGGCCGTCTGGACGACTGCCTAGTCTCCAACGGCTGCAAGATCTACGGCACCGCTCGCCACTCGATCCTTTCGACCGATGTCATCATCGAGGAGCGCGCCGTGGTCGAGGACTCCGTGCTGCTGCCGGGTGCGCACGTTAAGAGCGGCGCGCACATCTGCCGCGCTATTTTGGGCGAGAACTCCACGGTCGAAGAGGGCGTGAAGCTCGGCTCTGTCGATACCACCAAGGATACGGCCGTCGTTGGAAATGACGTCGTTATCGGGAAGGGGGAATGATCCGATGATCAATCGCAAGGCCATCGGTTATATCACCGCTAACTACTCTTCGACCTACGGCAGCGTCCTGCTCAAGGACCGCCCCATCGCGTCCGTTCCGTTTTTGGGCCGCTACCGCCTGATCGACTTCCCGCTGTCCAACATGATGAATGCCGGCATTAAGACCGTCGGCGTCGTCATGCCGGGTAACTACCGCTCGCTGATCGACCATGTGGGCTCGGGTAAGGACTGGGGCCTGGACCGCAAGAAGGGCGGCCTGTTCATGGTGCCCGGCAACGCGTATGGCACCACCAAGGGCGGCATGCGCTTCCTGCTGCGCGACATCATCTCCAACAAGACGCTGTTCCAGCGCTCGGAGAATCCCTATGTCGTGATGATGGGCACCAACATCATCTTTAACATGGACCTCAACACCATCATCGAAGCGCACGAGAACTCCGGTGCCCAGATGACCGTGGTGTACTGCAAGGCCACGCGCAATGTCGAGGACGAGACCAAACTCGAGATTAACGAGAACGGCCGCCTGACGGGCGTGAGCGCCGGCGTCGCGTACGGCGACAACGCCTCCATGGACTGCTGCATCGTCAACCGCGAGACGCTCCTCGAGATCATCGACCACTACCAGGCCGCCGACTATCTGGACCTGCTCGAGGCACTCCAGGGCGACTTTGGCAACATCGACGTGTGCAGCTACGAGTACAAGGGCGAGGTCGTGGGCGTGTTTAGCGAGAAGTCGCTGTATCGCCGTAGCATGGACCTGCTCGACCAGACCGTGGCCGACCAGCTCTTTGACCCCGAGCGCCCGATCCTGACCAAGGCTCACGACGTGCCGCCTTCGCGCTATGCGACCGGCAGCCACGCGTGCAACTCGATCATCTCGGCCGGCTGCATCATCAAGGGCACCGTGCGCAACTCGATCCTGTCGCGCGGCGTTGTGGTCGAGGAAGGCGCTTCGGTCACCAATTCGATCATCAACCAGAGCTGCATCATCAAGAGCGGCGCCCGCGTTGAGAACGCCATTCTGGACAAAAACAACGTGGTTCCCACCAACACCGAGCTTCGCGGCACGCCCGAGAACATCCTGGTGCTGGGCAAGGCTCCGTTAACTTGCGACACCACCATCGTACGTTAACGTTGGCACCGCAACATCGCTCGTAACATGTAGAATAGCCGCCCGGTTTGTGCCAGGCGGCTATTCTCGAATTGCAACATGGGAGACAATATGGCAGATTCCAGCAAAAAGATGCAGATCGTGTTTGCCTCGGCCGAGTGCGCACCGTTTGTGAAGACCGGTGGCCTGGGCGACGTGGCGGGCTCGCTGCCTGCGGCGCTTGTGCGCGCCGGCGCCGAGGTCATCGTCATGGTGCCCAAGTACGCCACCATCAAGGACGAGTACAAGGCGCAGATGGAGCACTTCTCCGACTTTTACGTGAGCCTGGGCTGGCGCAATGAGTACTGCGGACTCGAGAAGCTCGAGCACGACGGCGTCACGTATATGTTCATCGACAACGAGCGTTACTTTGCGCGCGACTATCCGTACGGCTTCTTTGATGACGGCGAGCGCTTTGCATTCTTCTCCAAGGCCATCACCGAGAGCCTGCAGCACCTGCCGGCCGGCTTTGAGTGTGACATCCTCCACTGCAATGACTGGCAGACGGCACTGGCGCCCGTGTTCTTGCGCGAGTTCTACCAGGGCCTGCCGCTGTACGACCGTGTCAAGACCGTGTTCTCGATCCACAACGTGGCGTTCCAGGGCCAGTTCAGCGACACCGTGATGGAGGACATTCTGGGTGTGGCGCATATTCCGGCGGCCGCCTCGCAGCTGCGTTGCGATGCCTGCAGCATCAACTACATGCTGGGCGCGCTGCGCTATGCCGATGCCATCACCACGGTGAGCCCCACCTATGCCAACGAGATCCAGACGCCCGAGTTTGGCGAGGGCCTGGACGGCGTTCTGCGCGAGCGCTCCTATGCGCTGCAGGGCATTTTGAACGGCATTGACGTGGCGGGCTTTGACCCGGCGACCGACAAGCGCATTGCCGCCAACTACACCGTCGAGGACCGTTCCGGCAAGGCCGTGTGCAAGGCCAAGCTGCAGGAAGAGCTGGGGCTCGAGGTTCGCGACGACCGTCCGCTCATGGTGATGGTCACGCGCCTGACGCGCCAGAAGGGCATGGACCTGGTCATGTACGCGCTCGACCGCATTTTGGCCGGCGGCGTGCAGGTGGCGGTGCTGGGCACCGGCGACCGCGACTACGAGGACGGTCTACGCTACTTCCAGAGCAAGTACCCCGGCACCATGGCCGCACGCATTGAGTTCGATCCGGCGCTGTCACAGCGCATGTATGCTGCCGCCGACATGTTCCTGATGCCTTCGAAGTTTGAGCCCTGCGGCCTGTCGCAGATCATCGCCATGCGCTACGGCACCCTGCCCATCGTGCGCGAGACCGGTGGTCTGAAGGACACCGTGATCCCGTATAACGAGTTTACCGGCGAGGGCACAGGCTTCTCGTTTAGTAACTTTAACGGCGACGAGATGGGCGACGCCGTGTTCCGTGCGGCACGCCTGTTCTGGGACAACCGCGATGCCTGGAACCAGCTGGTCACGCAGGCCATGAGCCAGGACTTTAGCTGGACGCGCTCGGCCGACAAGTATCTGGACCTGTATTTCTTTATGCATCCGGAGATTGAGAGGCCGGCGGCTGTTGTCGACGAGCCTGAGGCTGTTGCTGAGCCGGTGGCCGCTGAAGAGCCCAAGGCCAAAGAGAAGCCGGTTGAGGCTGAGCCCGCAAAGGCCGAGCCTAAGGTGAAGGCTGAGGCTGCTCCCAAGACAGAGGTCGAGGACAAGCCCGCTGCAAAGCCCGCAGCTAAGAAGACCACGACCCGTAAGACGACCGCTAAGAAGGTTACGACGGTCAAGGCCGCCGCGACTAAAACAACGGTTGCCAAGACAACGACCACGCGCAAGCGCACGACCGCCACTGCCAAGAAGGCCGCCGAGGCCGAGGCTGCTCCCGAGGTAAAGGCCGAGGTCGCTGAGGCCAAACCGGCCGCCAAGGCTCCGGCAAAGACCGCTGCCAAGAAGACGACCGCGACCGCCAAGAAGGCAACAGCTGCCAAGAAGACCACAACAACGAAATCGACGACGACCAAGGCCACCGCGGCTAAAACCGCCCCGAAGGCTGCCGCAAAACCCGCCGTCAAGGTCGAGGAGGCAGCTGCCGAGGCCAAGCCGACCGCCAAGACCACCACGCGCAAGCGCGCAACGACGACGGCCAAGAAGTCCACGACCAAGGCTACAATTCCCAAGGCGGAAGCTAAGATCGAGGCCAAGCCCGAGGTAAAGCCCAAGCCGGCACCGAAGGCCGCTGAGGTCAAGACCGCTCCGAAGGCTACGGCAAAGGCCGAGCCTAAGGTCGAGCCCGCCAAGAAGGCCCCGGTCTCCCCCGTCGCCGCGACCGAGGAAAAGGCTCCGACCAAGAAGACTTCCGTCCGCAAGGCAACGGCCACCCGCAAGCGCCGCTAATCCAGACGATCCAAAACCTCATCAAACCCTAAGCAAGGGGCGCTCCAACCGGGCGCCCCTTCTCTGTAGGTAGTGGTAAAACGATTTTCTAGGACAACCGTTCGCCGATGGTAAACGGATGTTGTTTATACACCCTGTGTACTACAGATATACTTACATCTTAGGCGTAAAACCCATGGCCCGCAGGCCATGATTCTATTGAACTGGACCGTACTATGAGATTGATACACAACAGCCGTCTACCGCAGTTTCGCACTCCGTTTGGCGCTGTGACCACTGGAACTTCCGTTGCACTCTCGGTGATTTTGGAGGATGCCGATCCCAACCAGGCAACGCTTACGCTGCGCACCTGGGTCGATGAAGTCGGCGAGACCCTGATCCCAATGGAGCACGAAGGCGATGGCATTTTTACCGGCGAGCTCAAATGCACTGAACCGTGTCTTGTGTGGTACAGCTTTATATGCAATATCGAGGGCCAGCCCGAGGTCCGCTTGGGCGCACCGCAGGGTCGCACCGGCGGAGAGGGCGTAACTTACGACTACGCCGAGGTTCCGTCCTTCCAGATTACCGTCTATAAGCACCGCGAAGTGCGTCCCGAGTGGTACGAGCGTGGCATGGTCTACCAGATCTTCCCCGATCGCTACGCCCGAGATGAAAACTGGCGCGAGCGCACGCTGGCCGAGGTCGAAAAACCACGCAACGGAATCCAGCGCCGCATGGTCGAGGACTGGAACGAGCCGCCCGTGTACGAGCGCTCCGAAGACGGCTCCATCAAGACCTGGGACTTCTACGGCGGCTCGCTCAAGGGCATCCAGGAAGACCTGCCCCGCATCGCCGAGTTGGGATTTACAGCTATCTACCTCAACCCCATTTTTGAAGCCGCGAGTAACCACCGCTACGACACCGCCGATTACACCAAGATCGATCCGATTCTGGGCACCGAGCAGGACTTTACCGAACTGTGTCAGGCGGCCGAAAAGCTGGGCATTTCCATCATTCTCGACGGTGTGTTCAACCACACGGGCGACGATTCGATCTATTTCAACCGCTATGGCAACTACCCCGGCGTGGGCGCGTGGCAGAGCAAGGATTCGCCGTGGCGCGATGCGTTTTACTTCCATGAGGACGGTTCGTATGACTGCTGGTGGGGCGTGGGCAACATGCCTGCCATCAATGAGAGCTCCGAGCTGGTACGCGAGCGGCTCCTGGGCAAGGACGGCGTGATCCGTAAATGGCTACGTGCCGGCGCTCATGGCTGGCGCCTGGACGTCGCTGACGAGCTTTCGGACGATTTCCTGACCGAGATCAAGAAGGCAGTACTTGCCGAAAAGCCTGACGCACTGTTGCTCGGCGAAGTCTGGGAAGATGCCTCCAACAAGATCAGCTATGGTCATTTGCGCCGCTACCTGCAAGGCTCCGAGCTCGACTCGGCCATGGATTACCCCTTCCGCGACATGGTCATCGGCTTTTTGATGGGCTACAAAAACGCTTACCAAGCTGCTGAAGATATCGAGACCCTCCGCGAGAACTACCCGAGCGAGGCATTGTCCTGCGCGCTCAACCTGCTGTCGAGCCACGATCGCCCGCGTATCATCTCGGTGCTCGGCGGCGGCCCCGACGAGTCGCAGCTGCCCGAGTGTGAACGCAGCAAATGGCGCCTGGACGAGAACTCGATGGGCCTGGCCAAGAGCCGTTTTTGGCTCGCCACGCTCATGCAGATGACTTTCCCCGGCGTGCCTTCGATCTACTACGGCGACGAATACGGCCTGGAGGGTCTAACCGATCCGGGCAACCGCCGCACCCTGCCGACCAAGGACCAACTGCACGACTTCGACACACTGGCTATTGTCAAAAACGCCTCCGCCGTACGCCGCGCACTGCCGTTTATGATCGACGGCGAGATCAAGGCCTTCGCGCTCAACGACGAGGTGCTGGCATACAACCGCACGGGCAAGGATGGCGAGTCCGCGACGGTTATCATCAACCGTAGTCTGCGCAATTCGCACCGCGTGACGATTCCGGCGCTCGACGAATGCGCGAGTGACGTGATCAGCGGTCACGAGTGCGAGATCCACAACGGCACGGTCACGCTCGATTTGTATCCGCTGGGCTCGTCGATCATCTATCACCATGCCGAGCAGCGCTTGCAGGAGCCGCTCGATCACGGCGCGGGCGTTGTGTGCCATATCACCTCGGTACCGACCGATGACGGCAAGCCCGGCACGATCGGCGCACCCACGCGTCGCTTTATCGACCATCTGGCCGCCATGGGCATGCGCTACTGGCAGGTCCTGCCCGTCAACCCGACGGATTTCTTCCGCTCCCCCTATGCCGGGCCCTCGGCTTTTGCTGGCAATATCGACCTGCTGCCCGAGAGTCACAAGGAGCTAGCCGCCGACTTTGAGACCTGGAAGGCCCACGGTGGCGAGGATGCCGATCCGCTGTACACCGCGTTTAAACATCGCAATGCCGATTGGCTCGAAAAGTACTGCGTCTACATGGCCGTTAAGAAGTACTTTGAGGGCGAGTCGCGCCACGATTGGCCGGCGGATGTCGCGCGCTACAACGAGCATCTGATCGACGACAAGCGTTTCCACGACGAGGCCGAGCTTCAGGCGTACATGCAGTATCGCTTTGACCTGGCTTGGTGCGAGCTCATGAACTATGCGCACAAGAAGGGCATCGAGGTCATCGGCGATATCCCTATGTACGTGTCCGACGATTCGGCAGATGCGTGGAGCGAACCCGAGAATTTCTGGCTATCCGATACCGGCAAGGCAATCGAGATCTCCGGTGCGCCGCCCGATAACTTTGCGCCCGAGGGCCAGGTGTGGGGCAACCCGACGTTCCGCTGGGACCACATGAAGCAGAATGGCTATGGCTGGTGGATGGATCGCCTGCGTCGCGCGTTCTCGCTCTACGACCGCGTGCGTCTGGATCACTTCCTGGGATTCCACAGCTACTTTAGCATTCCTGCGGGCAAGGCCTGCGCCGACGGTCGTTGGCTGGCGGGACCGGGCAAAGACCTGTTCCAGACCGCCTACGACGAGCTGGGTCCGCTCAACTTTATCGCTGAGGACTTGGGCTATCTGACGCCCGGCGTTCGCGCCATGGCATCGACCTGCGGCTTCCCCGGCATGGACGTGCTGGAGTTTAGCGACTACGACGTTCGTTGCGGTGTGCATCCCACGCCCGGCAAGATTCTGTACACCTCGACGCACGATACGTCGACGCTGGCCGGGTGGTGCACGCGTTCCTTTGCGGGTGGCGACGTGCCGAGCGGTGTTGAGGTGGCGTCCAAGCTGATGAACGACGCGCTGGCAAGCGACGCTCCCCTGGTGATGATGCCGCTGCAGGATGTTCTGGGGCTAGGCGACGACGCGCGCATGAACGTTCCGGGCGTGGCCACGGGCAACTGGACCTGGCAGGCTGACGAGGCGGACATTGCAGCCGCCGAGAACAAAACCGCACAGCTCCTGCGCAACAACAATAGATTCTGGGGCGAAGCGTGATAAAACCCCCGATATAGGGTACAGTTATAGACGTTTGAATTTTTGCGGGCAGAGTAATCTGCCCGCTTTGTGCTGAAAAGGAAGTATTATGGCGCGCTACGATTACAAGTGCTCGAGCTGCGGCAACGTGTTTGAGGTTGAGCATCCCATGTCCGAGACTCCAGAGGTCGTGTGCCCGAGCTGCGGTGCCCCGGCGGCCAAGACGTTCTCGGCTAGCGGCATCAAGTTTGAGGGCAGCGGCTTCTACAACACCGACCAGCGAAGCGGCGGCTCCAGCACCAGCGCCACCAACGGCTGCTGCGCCAACTGCCCACACAGCCACTAGTAACCAATCAGCCCCGCGACCGGCACCGATCGCGGGGCTGATTCTTTAGCTGCCCAGGTTTCCTTATGAGTTGCGGTGAAATAAGGACTGTTTGGCGAGGTAGAAGCCGCTATTCAATCCCTATTTCACCGCAACTTAATAGTTACTGGCGGACCAGGCGTGCGCAGAAGTGGCCGTCGTAGGAGTCCGCATTAACGGGGACACTTTGGAAGAGGCCTCGAGCGTTTTGGCGTAGGGTGACGAGGCTCTTGGCATGATCGTACTCGGGCAGTTGCAGAATCTGAGCTTCGGAAAGCGGTGCCACACTAAAGCCGGCGCCCTCGGGAGAGGCCAGGAAGGCATCCACGACCTGCGTATTCTCTTCATCAAAAACCGAGCAGGTGGCATAGAGAAGCTCACCGCCGGCAGCCACGCGCGCGGCTGCTTCCTTGAGCATCGTCAGCTGCAGGCGAGGCAACTCGGTCGTAACGTCGTTCTCGGTCAGACGCCACGGAATCTCGGGATGACGGCGCATAGTGCCGGTGCCAGAGCACGGTGCATCGATAAACACCGTGTCGAACAGGGCAGGCTCGCCAAGCATCGCGTCAAAAGACGTGAGCACCTCATTGAGCTCGCAGGCATCGCCCGATACCGTACGAACACCTGAGATACCCGCCTTGTGCAGGCGCGCGAGATTCTGATCGCACTTACGATCGTGCAGGTCGAGCGCGGTATGCTGACGCTCGTACCCGGCACGCTTGGCCTGGCACATCATCACATAGGTCTTGGTGCCGCGACCGGCACCAATCTCCAGGCAACGACCGGGACGTGTCGCAGCTGTGGCGATAAGTTGCGCGTTGAGATCAGAGGCCACCGCGGCAGCACGCTCAAACACACCCGAAGCAACGTTAACCTGGGCATCAACCGGGGCATGGCAGCCCGGGAAGACAGGCGCGACGAGCTGCGAGATATACGGATCGGGCTTGGAAGCAAAAGCGTTCTCATGCAGGGCCAGCGGCGCGGGGGCCAGATTGCCGGCAAAGTTAAGCGCACCCTCTGGCGTGTCAAACGATGCCATAATGCGAGCGCACAGCCATCGCGGCAAGCCCATCAGGCGCGACAGACGAACCAAGCGTCGCTCGGACTCATCCACGTCGGATGCCGTGGCAAAGTCCTCAACATTGTCCGCAACCTTATGCAGAACGGCGTTCGCCAGACCGGCGGCGGACTTAGCACCGCAGCGAACCAGCTCAACTCCCTGACTTACGGCAACGCGGCCAGGCGTATGCAGGTAGAGCATCTCGAAGGCCGAGATACGAAGCGCCATGCGCACACGCGGAGCGACCTTTTTGGGCTTATCGAGAAACTGGTCGAGCAGCTCGTCCAAAATACCCTGCGTGGCGGCAACACCCAGCGCCAAGCGGGCGGCAAAAGCGGAATCGCGCTGGTCAATGGCCTTGGCGGAAGCACGGGACGAGAGCACGTCGCGCGCGTACATGCCGCGGCGATCGGCCTCCATCAGCACATCGAGCGCAAGCTTGCGCGCGGGAGACAGCTTGCTCATGACAAAACACCCCAGATAAGATCGGCACCCTGCAGGCCAGCAGCCCAAGCAGAAGCGGCCATAGCACGCTTGCCATCGGGCTTAACCTCAAGCAGCTCAACCGCGCCATCGGAAAGACCCAGGTAAACACGCTTGCTCTTGACGGCAACAGCGCCCTCGCCAAGCGACACATCGGCCGGCGCAGCATCGAGCACGCGAACCGACTTGCCGGCAATCACACAACGGGCAGGCGCGGTATCGGACGAAGCAAGCACATGACGCACGCAATCGAGCGCCGCCATCTGCGGATCAAGACGCATCTCCTGTTTGGAAATCTTGGCAGCATGTGTGACGAGCGACTCATCCTGCTCAGTCCAAACAGCCGAACCATCGGCAAGCGAGGGAAGCGTATCGGCAAGCAGTTTGCCGCCAAGCTCACCAAGCTCCATCGTGAGCGCCTCGGCATGCTTACCGGCAACCGACGTAGACGCCTGGGCACAATAAGCGCCGGTATCAACGCCATGTCCAATACGCATAATAGAAACGCCAGCAACCTCATCACCAGCGAGAATCGCACGCTGAATAGGAGCAGCCCCTCGCCAACGAGGCAGCAAGGACGCATGAACATTCACAATGCCGAGCGGTGCCATATGCAGCACCTCATCGGGCAAAATGCAGCCATAAGCAGCCACACAGAAAATATCGGCCTGAGCAGCCTGAAGCGCCTCAACAACCTCCGGCGTCATACGATTAGCCTCAATAACCGGTAACCCCAGCTCCAGCGCCTTAGCCTTAACAGGAGACGGCTCCAGCTTCTTACCACGCCCACGAACAGCATCGGGACGAGTAATAACGAGCGCAACCTCATTACCAGCAGCAACAAGCGAAGTCAAAGAAGGCACAGCAAAATCAGGCGTACCCATAAACACAATACGCATATAAGTTTGTCTCCTCTCAATAACGAGCCGAGACGGCTACAAAAGAAGCGTTCCAGGCCGCATGCGCGCCCAGCCGCAAGAACAATTCAACAAGAACAAATATACCCAAAAACAAAGAAAGAGCCGCATGAAAGCAGCTCCCTCTCAACAAAGTCCTATCAGCAAAGACGCCCATCCCTGGCCCAACGGCACCCGGGCGAGTCAAGCAGCGTCAACGTAGTCCCCGGGGCGCCCGCCTATATCGTCCCGCGCGCAGTTTCGCAGCGCAGCGAGAATGTTTGAGCACGGGATGATATAGGCGGGCGCCCCGGGGGCGGACAAACCTACTCAGTCTCGCCCGGTCGAGCGCCGCGGGCCAGGGCGTCCTGGTACTCCTTGACGGCCTTGATCCTCTGCATCGGCTTGAGTCGCTCGAACATGGTGTTGCCGTGCAGGTGATCGATCTCGTGCTGCAGACACACGCAGAACAGATCGCCCGAGGCCTCGTAGCGAATCAGGTTGGCGTCCAAATCATACGCCTCGACAACGACATGGTCGGGACGCTCGATCTCGCAGCTAATGCCGGGAATCGACAGGCAACCCTCGTTAGACGGCACCAGATGATCGCTCTGCTCCACGATCACGGGATTGATGAGCACGTACGGGTCATAGTCGTTCTTATCGGTATAGTCGCAGTCGATGGTGACGAGCTGAATGAGCTCGCCGATCTGCGGGGCAGCCAGGCCGCAGCCGCTGTTGTCGAACATCATCTTCTTCATCTTCTCGGCAAGTGCCTCGATCGCCGGGGTGATCTCCTCGATGACGGCGCACTCCTGGCGCAGACGAGGGTCGGGCGACAGTACGATTCCATTGGCTTTCATGGACATCCTTTCGGGTTGTTACATCAAATCATAGGCGTCGACGTCAACACTTACGCTCACGCCGCGCACGGAGTCCACCTCTTTGAGGCAGGCGTCGATATCATCAGAGACATGGTACCCTACTGGCGACTTTACAAGCAGATGGAAGCGGTAACGGTCCTTGGCTCTCTCGATTACACACGAAGCCGGGCCCAATACCTGCGGCACGGCGCTCCCCGCCCGCAAAAAGTCGGGCGCGGCGGCATGCCAGCGACGCTTGAGGAGCTTCGCGATGCGACCAATATAGACCTGCGCGTCATCCGCGTTCGTCGACCATACCAAGATGTTGGCCAGGCGCACGAACGGCGGGTACAGCGCGTCGCGGCGCTGGTCCAGGTCGTAGTCGGTAAAGATCGAGCGGTCGTGCTCGGCGACGGCGCGAATGACCGGGTCCTCGGGCAGATAGGTCTGGATGATAACCTCACCGGGGCGATTGCCGCGACCGGCACGACCGGCGACCTGCTCCAGCAAATCGTAGGCGCGCTCCCCTGCCCTAAAGTCGGGCAGCTTGAGCGCAAAGTCGGCATTGACCACGCCCACGAGCGTGACCTCGGGAAAGTCGAGGCCCTTTGCGATCATCTGGGTGCCCAGCAGCACCGCGCAATCGGCGGCATCGAACTGCTCGAGCAGCTTTTTGTGCGCGTCCTTCCCGCGCGTGGAATCGGCATCCATGCGAATAATGGCGACGTCCTCGGGAAGCATCTGATGCAGTGCGTCCTCGATCTGCTGCGTGCCCAGGCCCATTTTTGCCAGGTAGCGGCTACCGCATTTGGGGCAACGGCTCGTGGGCGCGGGATAGGGCTGCACGCGCCAAGACGATCCGCAGGTGTGGCACTGCAGCGTGTGCGTGCGCTCGTGGTACGTAAGCGCGGTGGAGCAGTGGTTGCAGGTGGGCACGCAGCCACATTCGCGGCACATCAAAAACGGCGCAAAACCACGACGGTTATGCAGCAGCACGGCCTTCTCGCGGCGCTCGACCACACGCTCCAGACCCTCCATCAGCGGTTTTGAGAACATGGAGCGGCTGCCGTGCGAAAACTCACGGCGCAGGTCGGCAATGCGAACCGTGGGCAGAACCGCGTGTCCCGGGCGCTCGGGCATCTCGACGCGCGTCCAGGTGGCACCGTTATACGTGCCACGGCGGCAGCGGTCGAGGGCCTCAGCAGAAGGCGTGGCGGAGCCCAACACGAGCGGGCAGCGGTGGCGGCGCGCCATCTCGGCCGCTACCTCGCGCGCGTGGTAGCGCGGACTGGAGCCCTGCTTGTAGCTGGTCTCGTGCTCCTCGTCGATGATGATGAGACCCAAGTCGCTGAGCGGACAAAAGAGCGCCGAGCGGGCGCCGACGACCACGCGGGCCGCTCCACTGGCAACCATATCCCACTGGTCCAGGCGCTCGCCGGCCGAAAGGCGCGAATGGAACACGGCTACCGTCTCGCCAAAGCGCGAGCGGAAGCGGCCGACGGTCTGGGCCGTCAGTGAGATCTCGGGCACGAGCACGCAGGCCGAACGGCCGGCCGCCAGCATGCGCTCGATGGCGGAGAGGTACACCTCGGTTTTGCCGGAGCCGGTGACGCCGTCAACCAGCACCACGTCGCCATGAGCGTCCAGACGGGCGCGCTCAATCTGCGCGAGTGCCTGTTGCTGGCCGTTGGTAAGGGAGACCGGCGCCTTACCGCTTGCCGAGGACAGCGTGGTCTGCTCGCTGCAGCCACGCCAAGCACGGCGCTCCTCTACCACCACGACGCCGCGCTTTTCGAGCGCCTTGATGGTCGCCGACATACTGTTGTAGAGAAGGTTGAGGTCACGCGTCGTGACCGGTCCGCACTGGAGCGCCTCGATGAGCTGACGCTGGCGAACCGCGGTCTTGGGCGGCGTATAGTCGAAGCCCTCGGGCGTGAGCATGACCCAGCGGTTTTGGATTGGCTTGACGGCGGGGCGCTCAACGGCCCATACGCCGTCATCGCCCTTGACCACACGCGGGCTGCCGCCCGGGGGCAAAAACAGGCGCAGGCACTCGGAAAGCGTTGCGACGTACTCGCGGCTCATCCAGCGTGCGATACGGGCGGCTTCGGCGGTAAAGAGCGGTTTGCTGAGGATGGCCTCGATGGGCTTGATGCGCGCAGGGTCGAGGGCGTTGTTGCCCTGCAGATCGCCAAGCTCAGGAGCAATGTCGACGACATAGCCCGCGGCGGCACGGTTACCAAAGTGGACCAGGACCGTGGATCCGATCTGCGCCTCGTTGGCAAGGGATTGGGGAATGCCGTAAGCAAACGGCTCGGACAGCGCACGCGTCGGGATGTCGAGGACCAAGCTCGCGTAGGCGGTGATGGGCTCGGGTGCTGGTTCGAGCTTGGCCGGGGCAGCAGCAGGCACGGACTTCACCGGAGCTTCCTCCGGTTCCGGCGAACCAAACAGCGACAGTTGTTGAGCCATACACCACCTCTAACGAACGGACCTGAAAGGGCTGGGACAAAATAATCAGTAGTGTTTGTCCCATGGCCGATACGAGTGTCGAGCTTGTTGCGTCGCTCGAACATGGGACAAGCACTACTGATTATTTTGTCCCAGCAACCCACTCATCGGTACAGAAACAAGAGCCCCGCTCAGGTGAACGGGGCTCGGATACAAACGTTTGCGCAGCGATTACAGCGCCATCGTGCGGGCGCGATCGATGCGCGCTAGGCAGTCGTCGCGGCCGACGAGCGCCATGGTCTCGCCCAGCGGAGGGCTCACCATGTTGCCGCAGACGGCGACGCGCACGGCCTGGAACACCACGCGCTTCTTAAGGTCCATCTGCTCGGGCAGCGGCTCAAGCGCGGCGTCGATGTTGGCAGCCGTCCACTCGTCCACGCCCTCGAGCGCGGCCTTGGCGGCGTCCAGAATGGCACCCATGCCTTCCTTGGCCAGGCCCTTGTTGACGGACTTCTCGTCATACTCGAGCGTCTCGGCCGTAGCGAAGATGGGAGCGGCGACGGTCACAGCGTCGGCCGGCATCTTGGTGCGCGGCTTGACAATGGCGGCAAGCGCGTCGATCCAATCCTCGCCGTACTCGACATTACCCTCGATGAGACCCGCCTCGTGCAGCTCGGGGACCATGATCTCGTCGGCAAACTGAGCATCGGACATGCCGTTGATGTACTCGGCATTGACCCAGTCGAGCTTCTTGGGGTCGAAGGTCGCCGGGTTCTTGGAAATGCGGTCGAGCGAGAACTTGCTGGCCAGGACATCGCGCGGGATGATTGTGGTCTCGCCGTCGAGCGACCAGCCGAGCAGCGCCAGATAGTTGACGAAGGCGTCGGACAGGTAACCGGCGTCGCGGTACTCCTCCACCGAGGTGGCGCCGTGGCGCTTGGAGAGCTTCTTGCCGTCGGCGCCCAGGATCATGGAGATGTGGGCGAACGTGGGCACGGGCGCGCCGAGGGCCTCGTAGACCATGACCTGGCGCGGGGTGTTGGACAGGTGGTCGTCGCCGCGGATGACATGGGTGATCTTCATCATGGCGTCGTCGACGACGGTCGCGAAGTTGTACGTGGGCGTGCCATCGGAGCGGAAGATGACGAAGTCGTCGAGCTCCTTGGCGTCGAAGGTCACCTCGCCGTGGACGGCGTCGTGGATAACGACGTCGCCGCGGTCCTCGGGCACCTTGATGCGCAGGACGTAAGACTCGCCGGCCTCGATGCGGCGGCGGGCCTCCTCGGGATCAAGATCGCGGCAACGGCGCTGATAGCCCTGGAAGGGGTCCTTGCGCTCCTGCGCGGCCTTGCGGTCGGCATCAAGCTGCTCCTTGGTGCAGAAGCAGGGATAGGCCTTGCCCTCGTCCCAAAGCTTCTGGGCGGCCTGCTTGTACAGGTCCAGGCGCTCGGTCTGGGCGTAGGGGCCAAAGTCGCCGCCCACCTCGGGACCCTCGTCCCAGTCCAGGCCCAGCCAACGCATGGCGCGCAGGATGATCTGCGTATTCTCGTCGGTGGAGCGGGTGGGGTCGGTGTCGTCGATGCGCAGGATGAACGTGCCGCCGTTTGCACGGGCGAAAGCCCAGTTATAGATAGCGGTGCGGGCGCCGCCGATGTGCAGTTTGCCCGTCGGTGAGGGTGCAAAGCGGACGCGAACGTCTGATGCCATGGAAATCTCCTCGATTGCAGGATGGATGTCTAACCGCACCAGTATAAAGCAACAATGCCCACCTCCGCACAAAGGGCACCGACCCAGTCATTGGGGACAGACTTAAATGACCAATCTTTGGGCAACCTGTCGGCACTTAGGCAAGGCTGCTCATTTAAGTCTGTCCCCAATGAGTAGGTGCGGAAAGGGTGTGAATGTTTGATTTACGCGCTATGATGTTCCCTTGCATAGAGAGCCCGGCGGAATGGTAACGGTCGCCGGGACACGTTTTTGAAAGGACAATCATGTCAGAAGAACTTCGTTCCATTCCACCCCAACACGGGTCCTTTGTTTTTACGTCGGAGTCGGTGACCGAAGGTCATCCCGATAAGATCGCTGACCAGATCAGTGACGCCGTCCTCGACGCAATCCTCGCCAAAGAAATAGAGCTCCAGGAGCAGGGCTACATCGCCCCCAACGGCGTGCCTGCCAACGTGGAGAACGTCCGCTGCGCCTGCGAGACCCTCGTGACCACCGGCACCGTCATCGTCGCCGGCGAGATTCGCACCCAGGCCTACGTCGACGTACAGGAAATCGCCCGCGGCGTCATCCGCCGCATTGGCTACAACCGCGCCAAGTTCGGTTTTGACTGCGACACCTGCGGCGTTATGAGCCTCATCCACGAGCAGTCGCCCGATATCGCCCAGGGCGTTGACGAGTCCTTCGAGACCCAGACCGGCGCTACCACCGACCCGATCGACCTGATCGGCGCCGGCGACCAGGGCATGATGTTCGGTTATGCCTCCAACGAGACCAAGACCCTCATGCCCATGCCGCACTACCTGGCAAGCCGCCTGGCCGAGCGCCTGGCTGCCGTGCGCCATGACGGAACCCTGCCCTACCTGCGCCCCGACGGCAAGACCCAGGTCACGGTGCGCTACGAGGAAGGTAAGCCCGTGGAGGTCACGACCATCGTCATCTCCACGCAGCACGCCGCCGAGATTGAGGACATGGGCAAGATCAAGGCCGACCTCATCGAACACGTCATCACCCCGGTCATGGCCGCCGAGAACATGCCGTGGGACAACGCGGACATCTACGTGAACCCCACCGGTCGCTTTGTCGTGGGCGGCCCCATGGGCGACACGGGCCTCACCGGCCGCAAGATCATCGTCGACACCTACGGCGGCTACGGCCGTCACGGCGGCGGCGCCTTTAGCGGCAAGGACTGCACCAAGGTTGACCGCTCCGCCGCGTATGCCGCGCGCTGGGTCGCCAAGAACGTGGTCGCCGCCGGTCTGGCCGACCGCTGCGAAGTCGAGCTTGCCTACGCCATCGGCGTTTCCAAGCCCCTCTCAATCATGGTCGACACCTTCGGTACCGCGCATGTTGCCGAGGACAAGATCGTCGAGGCCGTCGAGAAGACCTTCGACCTGCGCCCGGGCGCGATCATCCGCGACCTGGACCTGCGTCGACCGATCTACGAGAAGACGGCAGCCTACGGCCACTTCGGCCGCGAAGACGCCGACTTTACCTGGGAGAAGACCGACCGAGTCGAAGAACTCAAAGCAGCCTGCGGACTGTAATTGGGAACCACCAAGGTCACAACACGCACACGCTTTCAAAAGAAGTACCGCCCCCAAGCGGTACTTCTTTTTTATTTATCCGGTAGTGAAGATGTTTCGATATGAGCCAACGCTGCGTCACTAGCTAATGAATTTTGCAGCACGGGCACTCCAACCATGTATCCTTAGTCCCGAGGGGCGGGGCATAAGGTTGATCGCGAGTTCCGCACGAGCCGGAGAGCACTTAATGTGCTCTCCGTGCGAGTCAGGACTGTCCGAGCAGGCGACCTTATGCCCCGCCCCTCGGGACGATGGGATAGAACAGGAGCGCATATGGCAGGCAAGCCACAAACACTAGCTACGACCTCGGCATTCGAGATCTTGGGCCCCGTCATGGTCGGCCCCAGCTCATCGCACACCGCCGGCGCCCTGCGCTGCGCCCAAGTTGCCGCCAGCCTGCTGGAAGGCCGCATCACCAAAGTCACCTTTGGCCTGTGGAACTCCTTCGCCCACACCTACCGCGGCCACGGCACCGATCGTGCGCTCGTCGCGGGCATCCTGGGCCTCGACACCGACGACGAGAACATCAAGCAGGCCTTCGACCTCGCAAGCGAGCAGGGCCTCGAATATCACTTTGACATCAAGGGCGACGACGCCTCCATCCACCCCAACACCGTCGACATTGACATGGTCGACGACACGGGCGCCACGGCACAGGTCCGCGGTGAGAGCCTGGGCGGCGGCAAGATGCGCATCAGCCGCATTAACGGCGTCGGCGTTGACATCTCGGGCATGTACTCAACGCTCTTCGTGGCGCACAAGGACGTCCCCGGCGTGCTCGCCGCGCTCACCAACCTGCTCGCCTACGCACACGTGAACATCGCCTTCTGCCGCACCTACCGCACCGAAGTGGGCGGACAGGCCTACTCCGTCTTTGAGACCGACGGCGCGCCCGACGACACTGTTGTCCCGATGCTGCGTAAGCTCGACAATGTCGATTACGCGACCTTTATCGAGCTCCCCGGTTCTGCCTCGTCGCTCTCCCCCGGCGTCTCGGCAAAGGAAATCTTCGACGACGGCGAGCAGCTGCTCGATGCGTGCGCCGAGCTCGGCCTGAATATCGGCGCCGTTATGGCCGTGCGCGAGGCGCGTCTGACCGGCGAGGCCCACGCCGTCGCCGCCATGCGCCGCGTGCTCGACGTCATGCGCGAGGAGACCACGACCCCCATCGTCAATCCGCAACGATCGCTCGGCGGGCTTATCGGCGGCGAGGCTAAACTCGTCGATGCCACCGGCCGCAACGATTTGAGCACGAGCCTGATGGGCACCGTTCAAACCGACGCCGTGGCCCGCGCGATGGCCGTGCTCGAGCGCTCCGCCACGATGGGAGTGATCGTCGCCGCTCCCACGGCAGGCTCCGCGGGTGTCGTGCCCGGCTGCGTGCTGGCGCTCGCCGATCACCTTCAGCTCGACGACGAGCAGGTCATGGACGCGCTCTACTGCGCAGCCGCCATCGGCCTCAACCTCACCACGAGCGCCTGCGTCGCCGGTGCCGAGGGCGGCTGCCAGGCTGAGGTAGGAAGTGCGGCCGCCATGGCAGCCGCCGCGCTGGTGCAGATGCTCGGCGGCACGCCCGGGCAGGCGCTCGACGCCAGTTCCATCGCGCTGAGTAACTTGCTGGGCCTCGTTTGTGACCCCGTCGGTGGCCTCGTGGAGGTACCCTGCCAAAACCGCAACGCCATCGGCGTGGCAGCCGCCTTTAGCTCGGCGCAGCTTGCACTTGCCGGTATCAAGAGCCTGGTGCCGTTTGACCAGATGGCGCACGTCATGCTCTCCGTGGGCCACGCGTTGCCGGCCACGCTGCGCGAGACGGCAAAGGGTGGCATCGCGCAGGCTCCGGCCGCACTTTCGGCCTGTGCAAAATGCGGTGTGTGCGGATAGCGACAAAGAAAGACTCGAAGGTGGGACAAATGTCCCACCTCTTTTGAATGCCACCGTTTCCATACCACAAACAACTAGGTAATCGCTATAATGCAAGCCCAGTAAAAACACGATGAGCCGCAAGGCGAAATTCGAAGGATATGCATACGATGTCGCAAAACGATCGAACTCAACTGATTCCCGATCCGCAGCAGCCGAGCAGGCACACCGGCGGCGTTCAATCGCCGCGTCCTATCGCGCCGAGCCGCGGTCAGCAGCGAGGTGCGGCAAACGTTTCCCAACATCCGAACAAGCAGCATCAGCAGCGCCAGACAAATGGCAATGCGCCCAAGCAGCCCCCCACGCACGCTCGAGGCGATCGCGGCCCCGCACGCAAACCCGCCGAGAACAATAAGTCGGGCAAAAAGACGACGCTCTTTGTCGTTCTGGGTCTTATCGTCATTGTCTATATCGTAGGCGTCGTAGCGTTTTCGCAGGTAGCCTACCCCAACACCACTATCGCCGGCGTCGATGTCTCGTTCTCCAACGCTTCGTCTGCCGCCACCAAGGTCAACTCGGCTTGGAAGCACTATAAGCTCACCGTGACAGGCGATGACTTTAGCTGGACCTATCAGCCCGAGTCCGATGAGCCCATTGTCGACGGCGAAGCTGCCGCAAAAGAGATTATCAGCCGCAACGAAGCCATTGTATGGCCGGTTCGCCTTGTAGAATCCTTAAGCGGCAAGACCAAAACAACCGCTAGCTCCAACGAAGTCGATCTTGATGAAGACGTCGACCTGTCCATGCTCTCCGACACCTTTGACCAAAAGCAGTTTGAGAAGGATCTGGGCGCCGCCATCGACGAGTTTAACGAGGGGCGTTCGGGCGCGTTCGAGGCCAATAGCTCCTATGACGAGCAGGCCGGCAAGTTTACCGTCGAGAAGGCGCGCTCCAACGAAAAACTCAACCGCGAGCATGTCATTAAGTATGCCGAGCTCGAGCTTGCCTCGCTGGCCGAGACCTTAGATCTTTCCAAGCTCGGCAACGATGCCTATGAGCCGCTCAATGGAACGCTGACCGATGATCAGATTCAGTCTGCATGCGATGCCGCCAACAACTTCTTGGGCGTCAACGTGACCCTCAAGCTCAACGGCGAGGATGCCGGCAAGGTTGATGGCAGCTCCGTGTTGCAGTGGATCAGCTTTGCCGATCCGGCCAACCCCACGCTCGATACGTCGCAGATCAGCAGCTGGGCAGCCGAGCTCGCCAACGGCTTTAATACCGTGGGCTCCACTCGCTGGTGGACGCGCGCCGATGGCAAGCAGTGCGCCGTCGAAGGCGGCGACTTTGGTTGGTCCATCGACAGCAGCTCGCTCGCCAAGCAGGTCGAGGACGCCATCAACAACAAGCAGACCGGCGAAATCGAGATCAAGTACTCCCAGAAGGCCGACACATTTACCGCCAAGGGCGAGCCCGACTGGAAGGCCTATATCGACGTCGACCTGTCCGAGCAGCATGCGCGCTACTACGACGAGAGCGGCAACATCGTGTGGGAGGCCAACTTTATTTCTGGCAAACCGGGCGAAGACGCCACCCCCGAGGGCGTATGGCAGATCAACAGCAACGATGGCGCCAGCAAACTCATCGGTGCCAAGGACCCCGAGACCGGCAAGCCCAAATACGAGAGCCCGGTAAGCTACTGGATGCCGTTCGAGGGCAATATGGTCGGATTCCACGACGCCACCTGGCAAAACGATTCGAGTTTCGATAACGCCGAATCGTACAAGTGGTGCGGTAGCCACGGTTGTATCAACCTGCGTCTGGCCGATGCCAAGTCGCTCCACGAGCGCATCAAAGTCGGCCTCTGCGTGGTCGTGCACTCGTAACGCAGCTAACGTCTACAACAAGTAAACAGCACGGCGACAAAACTTACAGTACCGTCATCCGCAACTTCTATACGCCCGCCTATCGCGACGGGCGTATATACTTATCGGAGCCATATCGATAAAGGAGACGCTATGTCCAAGGTCCCCACGATCAATCCGGGTCCTGACGATTCCGATCGCATGCCCCAAGATGCCACCGAGACCCTGCCGATTATCAGCGCTGCAGACACCAAGCAGCCCCAAACGAGTCTCGACGATTCGACCGATATCTCCGATGAAGAAGCCTATGCAAAGCTCAAGGCAAAGCGTGCCGAGCGTCGGCGCAAAAAGCTCATCCGACGCGGTATCGCCGTCGGTGTCGTTGTTGCCATCGCGCTCATTGCCATCATCGCAACGCTGGTCATCAACGCGCAACCCGCAGGCACCAACGGACCGGTGACCGACATGGTCACCGAAGGCACGTTTACCACCACAGTCGAAGCCAAGGGGCAGCTTAAGCCCATCTCGGCATCGGTCGTCTCCCCTTCTGTCGACGGTACGGTTGAAAAGATCAACGTGCAGGCTGGACAGAGCGTCAACGAGGGCGACGTACTCATGACCATTAAGAACGACGCGCTCGATAGCGCTGTTTCCGAGGCGCAGCGCGCGGTCGCGGCCGCCCAGGAAGACCTGAACAATGCAAAGGTGGCACTCGCGGCCGCACAGGCCGCACCGACAACGGACAGTGACGGATCGACCGGTCCATCAGACGCAAACGCCAACGCAAATGCCGTCTCGACCGCCCAGCGCAACCTCACCTCGGCCCAGGCAGCGCTGGAACAGGCAACTGCAAAGGCGGCCGAGCGCACCGTAAAGGCCCCCAGCTCGGGCAGCATCGTGGAGCTCAACGCCAAGGTGGGCGCTACGGTAACAGGCGGCATGATCATGGGTGAAAGCGACACGAGCGGCGGCAAGCAGTGCATGCAAATCGCCGACCTGTCCAAGATGAAGGTGACGGTTCAGGTGGGCGAAAAGGATATCGCCAAAATTGCCGTGGGCCAAAGCGCCAACGTGACCTATCCCGCGTTTCCCGATATCGTGAGCCAGGGCACCGTCACGGCTATCGCCTCGGTGGCAAACTCTGACTCCGGCTCCGGTAGCGGCGGCAGCGTGACCTTTAACGTCGACATCCTCATCGAAGCACCCGACAGTCGCCTTAAGCCGGGTATGACTGCCGAGGTCTCGGTAGTGACCGAGAAGCTCGACGACGTGGTTATGGTGCCGACCATGGCGCTGATGACCGAAGATGGCGAGCACTATTACGTCAATCTGGCCACCGATTCGGAAGGCAAGAAGACGCGCCGCGTGAAGGTGACCGTCGTGACGCAAAACGACAACGAGGCTGTAGTCGGTAAGACGCAGGTCAAGCGCGACGACCAGGGCAACGAGATCAACCCAGACGTCCCGGTTACCAAGTTACGCGACGGCGACACCATCGTGACGGATACCGGCACAGGCATGACGGCAGACGGCGGCGACAACATGCCTGCCGACGAGGGCAAGTAATGCGTCCCGTCATCGACATCCGCAACGTGCACCGCATCTTTGAGAGCGAGGCCGGTTGCGCCCACATCCTGCATAACGTGAGCCTGGCAGTAGATCCCGGTGAGTTCGTCGCCATCACCGGCCCCTCGGGCTCGGGCAAGTCGACACTCATGAACATCCTGGGCTGCCTGGACAAACCGACGGCGGGCGATTACTTCCTGCAAGGGCTCAACGTCGCCGAGCTCGACGATGATGAGCTCACCGAGGTGCGCGCGCTGAGCATCGGCTTTGTCTTTCAGAGTTTTAACTTGCTGCCGCGTCTGACGGTGATCGAAAACGTCATGCTGCCGCTATCCTACACCAATGTGCCGCGTAGCCAGCGCGAGATGCGCGCCGTGCACGCGCTACAAGCCGTCACACTGCCGGTCGACCATTGGGACCACCGCATATCGGAACTCTCGGGCGGACAGATGCAGCGCGTCGCCATCGCGCGCGCCCTCGTCAACGACCCGCCCATCATTTTGGCCGACGAGCCAACGGGAAATCTAGACTCGACAACCGGGGCACTCGTCATGGAAACCTTCCACAAGCTCCAGAAACGCGGCAAGACCATCGTACTCATCACGCATGACCCCGGCATCGCCGCCGAGGCCGATCGAGCCGTAACCATCCGTGACGGGCGAATCCATGACGGCGCATATGTCGCGCATACACCGAATACGTTACGCGGGGCCGTCAAAAACCTGCCCGCGATTTCTGCAACCACCAATCAGCCGAAAGGAGCGAAGGCATGAGCACCCGCGATCTTGTCCAAGAAGCCCTTCACTCGCTCGAGGCCAACAAGGGACGCAGCCTGCTCACCATCCTTGGCATCGTCATTGGCATCGCCTCGGTCATCGCCATGACTTCGCTCATCGGCGGCATCCAAAACAGCCTGGTCAACAGCCTGGGCCTCAATGCAGCCCGCATGATAGAGATCTATTCGTCCCAAGAACTCACCGATTCGGATGTGGAAAAGCTTCGCAAACTGGTGCCGCAGATTGAGCAGATCGGCATCGTCGATAGCGCCTATTCCGAGTACAAGGTCGGGGATAAAAGCTATACCGTCATGGCACACGGCGTCGATAGCGACATGCTCGATGCCGTGGGCGCCAGCAAGCTCGTTGCGGGACGTGTCTATTCACAGGCAGAGTCTCAATCAGGCTCGCGCGTGGCACTCATCAGCCGCGGCGGCGCCGATCAGCTTTACGGCAACGAACAGGACGCACTGGGGAAAACCATCAAGGTGTCCAACGGCGAGGTGCAGATTGTAGGCGTGATTGATGGCGGCAGCGACTCCATGGGCTCGCTCACGCTGTATATGCCACGCGAAACCATCTCCGGCCTGTTTGGCGACGAGAATCCTTCATTTCCCAGCGTGACGGCACTTGCCGCCGAGGGCACAGACATGGACGAGCTCTGCAAGACCATCGAGTCTAAGGTGCGCGCGATGAAGGGCATCTCGGAGGATGATGAGTACGACAGCGTATCGGCGACCTCCATGAAAAGCGCCATCGATGCACTCAACTCGTTTATGGGCGCCTTCTCGCTCATCATGGGCGCTGTCGCCAGTATCTCACTGCTTGTCGGCGGAATCGGCATTATGAATATGATGCTTACCAACGTGACTGAGCGCATCCGCGAGATCGGTATTCGCCGTGCCTTGGGCGCCAGTCGCCGCGATATCACCGCGCAGTTTTTGGCCGAGTCCTCGGCGCTGTGCGTCACCGGTGGCCTGCTGGGTGTCCTGATTGGCTATCTGCTGGCCTGGGGCCTCGCGATGTTTGCCGCAGGATCAGGGGTTCTCAACGAGCTCGGTGCCAGTGGGGAGATCACACCGAGCTTTTCAATCGCCACGGTGCTGCTGGCCTTCGGCGTCTCCGTCGGCATCGGCGTAATCTTTGGCTTCTACCCCGCTCGCCGCGCGGCAAAGCTCAACCCGGTGGAGTGCCTACGCTACCAGTAAGCCACCACCAGCTACCAGTAAGCCACCACCAGCTACCAGTAAGCCACCACCAACAAGTTGCGGTAAATTAGGGACTGAATATGCTATCTAGCAGCAAAAACAGACACTATTTCACCGCAACTTATTGAAGGGCTGCTTGCGCCAGTTCCGGGCGTCGTCCTCGAGCTATTGGCGGATGACGGGCTTGTACGGGTCGAGCTTACTCGAGGCGATCCTCCTCGCGGGCGGGAGGGCGCGCTAGGCGCGGCGAGCGCCTAGCGCGCGAACTCCCGTAAGAGCGCGTCTTCCACTTCCCGAAGCGAAAGGGCCCCGCCTCCCTCGGCGGGACGGGTGACCACGATGCAGCGCGCTCCCACGTCGCGCGCGGCGGCGAGCTTCTCGGCCGTGCCGCCTACGGTTCCCGAGTCCTTGGTCACAAGCCACTGGGCGCCCACCTGCCGAAGCATCGCCTCGTTGAGCTCGCGGGTGAAGGGCCCCTGCATGCCGATGACGTGCGACGGCGAAAACCCCGCGTCGATGCACTTCGTTATAGCACCGGGCAGCGGGAGCACACGCACGAAGAAGCGCTCCGCGAAATCGGCGACGCGCGTGTAGGGAGCAAGCTCCTTGCTCCCCGTCGTGAGAAGCGCGCGACCCGGGTTCTCGGAGAGAAAGCGCGCCGCGCAGGCGATCGACGCGACCGACACGACGCC
The DNA here is from genome assembly GCA_905199545.1 of uncultured Collinsella sp. GTDB lineage: Bacteria > Actinomycetota > Coriobacteriia > Coriobacteriales > Coriobacteriaceae > Collinsella. The sequence continues at coordinate 24,490 of CAJKGW010000012.1, read as the reverse complement.
TTTGGGCAGCGCCTCGGCCGGGCGCGCAAGGCGCAGGCATCGTGCACCCACGGCGAGCGAAGCGGCCCGGATGTTGCCGCTTGCGAGCGTAGCGAAAGGGTGCGTGGCGTCGACGACGATGCGCGCGCCGGAAAGCTCGCGCTCCATGTCGGCCTCGTCGAGCCTGCTCGCATGCACCTCGATGCCCGGAAGCTCGCCCAAAAGCTCACCTCCGTACTCGGTTGCCGCGTAGGCACGGGCGGGGATGCCCGCCCCGCTCGCCCATTCGCACAGAAGGCGGCCCTCGGTGGTGCCGGCGAAGATGCGCAGCGCTGGCACGGATGCGGGGGCCGTCACTTCGCGCCACCCGTGCGCGTGATCTGGTAGAGCAGCGCGTTCATAATGGCGGCCGCCACGGTCGAGCCGCCCTTGCGACCCCTCGCGACGATGGCCGGCACGCGTCGCGCGAGTAGCTCCTCTTTCGCCTCGACCACGTTCACAAACCCGACCGGCACCCCAACGACGAGCGCGGGCGCGATCTTCCCCGCGTCCATGAGCTCGGCGAGGCGCAGAAGTGCTGTGGGAGCGTTGCCGACGGCCACGATGAGCGGACCCTCGATGCCGCAAGCTTTGTCCATGCTCGCAACGGCGCGAGTCGTGCCCGCGGCGCGCGCAGCCGCGGCGACATCAGGGTCGGCCATGTAGCACACGGCCTTGCAGCCGAGCTTCGCGAGCGCGGGCTTGCTTATGCCTGCGAGCGCCATGTTCGTGTCGGTGAGCACCGTGGCCCCTGCGCGCAGTGCGTCGAGCGCACAGTGCGCAGCGTCATGGGTGAACACGAGGGAATCGGCGTACGAGAAGTCGGCAGTAGTGTGGATGACGCGCTTCACGACGGGCTCTTCGAGCGGCGGGAACGTGCGGCCGCCGAGCTCTTCGGTGATGATCTCGAAGCTGCGCCGCTCGATGTCGCCGGGCGCCATCTCCTTGGAATCCATCTAGTACTCCACTCCTTCCCTTGCACATATCCCCTGAGAGTAGGGGTGTTTCTCGCACCGCATCTCGGTTATGTAGTCGGCCTTCTCCACGATCTTGCGGGAAGGCGCGCGCCCAGTGAGCGCTACTTCGACGCCGCGCGCGGACATATCGAGCGCGCGGTCCACGAGCGCCTCGTCGACAAGCCCCTTCGAAAGCGCGTCGAGCGCCTCGTCGAGCACGAGCAGCCCCTCCTGAGCGCCCTCGAACTCGGCGAGCGCGGAAGCGAGGTTCCCATCGTGCAGCTCGCACGTCGCGGCAAGTTCTTCCGACGTCATTGACCAGGTAAACTTGTCCGACACCTTCCCCGCGAACACGGGCACGCCGAAATGCTCGGCGAGCAGGCGCGCCTCCCCGCTTTCGCCGTCTTTCAGGAACTGCACGACGACGACGCGGCGGCCTGCGGCGAGCATGCGAAGGGCGAGGCCCATCGCCGCCGTGGTCTTGCCTTTGCCGTCGCCATGATACACGTGGATCATACGCCCTCCTCGATAATGCGGTAGACATACTCCATGTCGAGCGCCCCGCGCACGACGTCGGCCAGGCGGTCGAACTCGCGCGCACGGTGATCGGCTGCGGACGCTGCGCCCGCAGCACCCACCACGCTCTCGGGCAGGCCGCGCTTGCGCGCGAGCGAGCGCGCGAGGGCGAGCGCCAACCCCGGTTCGTCGAACAGGCCGTGGAGATAGGTTCCGAACACGTTTCCGCAGGCCGCGCCTTCTGGTTTGCCGCCAATCTTGCCTGCAGGGGCGCAGGAGACGGTCGTTTCACCGTCGTGAATCTCGTACCCGCGCGCCGTCATGCCGTTCCACACCGAGAACGCGCCTTGGGCGCCCGTGATGCGCAGCTCCGACTGGGCGAGGCGCTTTTCCTCCTTGAACACCGTACTTGCAGGGATGAGCCCGAGCCCGCGCGCGGTGCCAGCGCCTTCCCTGCCGTGCGGGTCGGAAAGCTCGTCTCCCAAAAGCTGGTAGCCTCCGCATATGCCGAGCACCGGCGTGCCCGCGCCCGAAAGCGCGCGTACACAGGCTCCGATGCCGCTAGCCGCAAGCCAGCGCGCGTCGTCGAGCGTGGTCTTCGAGCCGGGGAGCACCACCAGGTCGGGTCGGCCCAGATCGGTCGTCGAGGAAACGTAGCGCACGCCCATGCCTGGCACGCGCGAAAGCGGGTCGAAGTCGGTGAAGTTCGAAAGATGCGGAAGGCGCACGACGGCGACATCGATGACGCCGCGCGCCTCGCGGGCAGATAGGCGCGGCGCGAGCGAGTCCTCGTCATCCAGGTCGAGCGTAAGATACGGCACGACCCCCACGACGGGAACCCCGCACATCTTCTCGAGCGGGGCCAAACCCGGGCGCAGGATTTCCACATCGCCGCGGAACTTGTTCACCACAAGCCCCCGCAAAAGCGCGCGATCCTCGGGCGCAAAGAGCGCGACCGTACCGTAGAGCTGGGCAAACACCCCGCCTGGGTCGATGTCGCCCACGAGCAGCACGGGGGAGGACACGGCGCGCGCGAGCCCCATGTTGACGATGTCGTTTTCGGAAAGGTTGATTTCGGCGGGGCTGCCGGCGCCCTCGATGACGATGACGTCGTTTTCCTCCGCGAGCGAATCGAACGCCTCCAAAATCTGCGGCATGAGCGCCTTCTTTCGCGCGAAGTAGTCCCTCGCAGCGAAGGCTCCCTGCGCCTTGCCGGCCACGATGAGCTGGCTTCGGTGGTCGCTTTCGGGCTTGAGAAGGATGGGGTTCATGCGCACGTCGGGCGCGATGCCGCACGCCTCAGCCTGCATGATCTGGGCGCGCCCCATCTCGAGCCCGTCGGCCGTGACACCGCTGTTGAGCGCCATGTTCTGGCTCTTGAAGGGAGTCACGCGCAGGCCGTCCTGCGAAAGCACACGGCACAGCCCCGCCGCAAGCAGGCTCTTACCCGCGTTCGACATTGTGCCCTGGATCATGATGGGCTTCGCCCTACCCACGGGTATCGACCTCCTTCGCCGAGCCTCGGCCATCCGCGCCCGCCATAGCGCCGCCACAAGAAACGCCGCCCCGTTCGTCGGGTTCGCCTTCGCCCGATGCACCTTCCGCCCGAAGCGCGCGGCCGAACGCCATCGCAAGCCGGGCATTCTCCTTGCGCGTGCGCACCGCGACGCGGCACCAGAAACGGGACAGTACCGAAAACGAGTCGCACGTGCGGACCAAAACCCCCTGTTTATACAGGCGCTCGGGGATGTCTTTCGCCGGAGTGCGGACTAAAAGAAAGTTCGCATCCGACGGCACGACGGAAAGCCCGAGTGAGGAGAGCTCGTGGGAAAGCCACGCTCGCTCGCCCGCCAATACATCGCGCGTGCGCGAGACGTATTCAACGTCTTCCAGGGCGGCGATGCCCGCGGCCTCGGCGACCGAGGAAACGGGCCACGCCTGCCCCGCCCGGCGAATCCCCTCGATGAGTTGGGCGTTTCCGCTGATCAGATATCCCAACCGCAACCCCGCCATTCCGTAGAGCTTGGTGAACGCGGAGAGCACGGCCACATGGCGCGAACACGCGGCACGTGCGGCCACGCTCCTTTCGCGGGCGTCGGGCGCAAATCCGAGGAAGCACTCGTCCACGACGAGCAGCGCGCCCACCTGCTCGCAGCGGCAAGCCGCGGCATCGATCACGCTGGGGTCGACGAGTCGCCCCGTCGGGTTGTTCGGATTGCAGAGGTACGCCACGTCTCCCGGCCCCTCGATCGCGCGGGCGAAGGAGGCGGGCACGTCGAAGTCGTCCGCTTCGGAGAGCGGGAACTCCTGCACGCATGCGCCGTAGTACGATGCCGCCTCCGCATATTCAGAAAACGTCGGCGCGCACACGACGATGCGTTTCGGGCGCACCGCCGCGGCGAGCCGCCAGATGATGTCGGACGCGCCCGCGCCGCAGACGATAGTATCTTCGGGAATGCCCTGGGCGCGCGCTAGGGCGCGAACGAGCGCGAGGCTTTCCCTATCGGGGTAGGCGTCGATTCGAGAAAGCGCCTTGCAAGCTGCGGCGACGGCGCGCGGCGAGGGGCCTGCCGGATTCACGTTCACCGAGAAGTCAATGAGGTCGGAGGCGTCCCCTTCGCAAGCGATGCCAAGCGATTGCGTGCTACCCCCATGCGCACGGGCGCGCAGGATTCCCCCGGCAGCCCGGGGCGCGGCGTGGTCTTCCCTCATGCCATCGCCCCCACGGCGAGCACGACCGCCGCGCGCGCGGCACCGAAGACGACGAGCGCGCATACGGACGCGGCGAGCATAAGCCTTGTCGCCCGGGCGATGTCGCCCCACTCGATTTCGCGGGACGCGTCGCCTATCGTCGGTTTCTCAACGAGCTTGCCGAAATACACCGCGGGTCCTGCCAGGCGCAGCCCGAGCGCGCCCGCGCACGCTGACTCGGTCTGTGCCGCATTCGGGCTCGCATGGCGACGCCTGTCGCGGCGCCAGATGTGCGCCGCCCCGCGCGCGTCGAGCCCGACGATCGGGCATACGGCGATCATAAGCAGGGCCGATAAGCGCGAGGGAATCCAGTTCGCCGCATCGTCGAGGCGCGCCGAGGCGCAGCCGAAGTCGATGTAGCGCTCGTTTTTGTAGCCCACCATGCTGTCGAGCGTATTCACCGCCTTGTACGCCATGCCCAAGGGCGCACCCCCGATCATAAGGTAGAAAAGCGGCGCGATGACGCCGTCGCTCGCGTTCTCCGCCACCGTTTCCACGGCGGCACGCGCGACGCCCTGCTCGTCGAGAACAGACGTGTCGCGTCCCACGATGAGCCCGACAGCTTCACGCGCCGCGACAAGGCCGCCCCTCGAGAACGCACGGGCCACGGCCAGGCTCTGGCGGCGCAGCTCGCATGCCGCGAGAATCTGATAGCTCGCCCATGCCTCGGCCACGAAGCGCAGGCCGGAGTGAACCATGCCGCAAAGATGCAGGATTCCCCAGGTCAAAAGCCCACACGCAAGCGGAAGCGCCACGGCGAGCACAAGTCCTGCGGCGCGCGTGCCCGCGGACGTTTGCGGGCACGCGCCCCGCAGGCGGCCTTCGGCCCACGTGATCGCGCGCCCCATGGCGACGACGGGATGGGGAAGCCAGCGCGGGTCGCCGAAGGCAAGGTCGGTCGCGAACCCGGCGGCGACGGCAAGAATCGTCATCACCGGGCATCGCCCCCCGAAGCGGGGCGAACGTCGCGAAGGCAGCGCCCATCCCAGGTGGCGGCCCATGCGCCGCCCGGCTCGGTATGCACGTCGAAGTATCCAATTTTCGGGACAGCTAGCTCGGAGAGCAATGCTTTCACGGTACCCGCGTGAACGACGAAGACGGCGCGCCCACTCCCCTGGACGCGCTCCGATTCGCACGCCTCCCGAAACGCCGCGACGACGCGGCGGGTGAAATCGCTCTTGCCCTCGCCATGCGGGCAGCGCGTCTCGCACCAGGAGTCTACCCAAGCGCGGTAGCGCGCATCCTCTTTAAGCTCGGCGGCGCTTCGCCCCTCGAAGTCGCCGAAATCCATCTCGCGCAGACCGGGGCACGCAATAAACTCCGCGTTCGGGAAGAGGATGCGCGCCGTCTGGTCGGTGCGGGCCATGCCGCTCGTGATAACACGGAACACGTCACGATAGCACGCGAGGTCGCGCAAAGCGCGCTCACCCGCGCTCGACAGGGGCTCGTCGGTGCCCGCCCCGCTGTAGCGATGGTCTTCCGTGCCCGCCGTGGCACCATGGCGCACGAAGACGACTTCCAAAGGCGCGCCCGCACCCTGCGCCCCTCGAGGCGCATCGACAAGGTTTCCTTTGATGACCTGGGGAATCCCGCACGTCATGCGCACGACGACATCGGCGCGCGCAGCGAGCGCGCATCCCAGGCGCCCCGCGCGCTCGCGCCATTGGGCGTCTTCCGCACGCATAGGGATGACCCCCGAGCCGACCAAGGACAGAATCACTACGTCGAAGCCGATCAGCCGCTCGAGCGCCCGGTCAGCGTCGAGCGCGCGTACGAGTTCCTCAGCACGGTAAGCGACACGGCCGGCAAAAGCCGCGGGCACGCCGCCCTCCGCAAACTGCGCCGCGTCGACGAAATCGTCCGCCGCGAACCCGAGCTTTTCGCGCACGAAGGTCCTCTTCCCCGAATGCGCGCCACCTACCACGAGCATCATAGGAGCATGCCCCCCGCCACCAGCATGGCAAGCATCGCGAGCTCGGCCCATTGCAGAAACCATCCGGCCAAATCCCCCGTCACCCCGCCGAAGCGGGACAGGGCAACATGGCGGTACCACGCGAGCGCCAAAAGCCCCGCCACAGCCATAAGGGCGCCGACGGCCTGAGCGCACGCGACCATCCCTGCAGCCGAAGCCGCAGCGAAAGCGCAAAGCGGCACGACGATCGCCGCGCGCTTCTTCGCAGGCGAGAGCCCCGCGGCCATGCCGTCCGCCCGCGCGGCAGGCCAGCATTCAACGGCGAGCCCCGAAAGCGAGCGGGAGAACACGAGAGAGCACAGAAGCGCGAGGAACGCCCCCGCCGTAAGCGACAGCGCGGTGAAAAGGGAAAACTGCAGAATAAGGTACACAACAACACCGATGACCCCGAAGGCGCCCGCTCGCGGGTCGTGCATGATCTCGAGCTTTCGCTCGCGCGGGGCCCAACTTGCAAGCGCATCGGAGGTGTCGCAGAGCCCGTCTAGGTGGATGCCTCCCGTCACCGCCACAGGCAGCGCCACGAGCACGGCCGCGACGATGGTCGCGGGCACGCCGAGCAAGTTCGCCACGTACCCCCACGCCGTCATGAGGAAGCCTTCCGCAAGGCCCACCAGGGGAAACGCGGCAAGCGCATGGGTTGACCCGAAATCGGTCCAGGCCGATTTCGGGACGGGGATGCGCGAGAACGTTCCGAACGCCGCGCCGATTGCCTCTACTATCTTCACCTTGTAGGTCCTTCGCCTTTCATCCACACGGGAATCCCGCATACCACTTCGACTGCGCGGTCGGCCAGCGCCGCCACACCCGCGTTCACGCGCGCGAGCGCGCGCCTCCATGCCTCGGTCCCTTCATCGTAGCGCATCCCATCGGCGAACACGTCGACGGTGACCACCACCGTATACGCAGCGGCCTGAGCGAGCCGTTCAATGCCTCCGAGCACCTCGCGCGCCGCAGCGTCGGGGTCACGCGGGGACAAGCCGCCTTCCGCGAAGAGCTCGTTCGCAACCAGGTTGCCCACGTCCTCCAAAAGAAGCGTGCAGCCGCGCGGAAGCCCGGGCACTGCGGCGCCCACGTCACGCGTGCACTCGAGGGTAGAAAACCCCTTGCCCTCGCGCAGCGCCCGATGGCGCGCGATGCGGCGGGCGCCCTCTTCCCCGAAGGGCTCCATCGTTGCCAGGTACACGCGGGGGCCGTCGTGCCCGAGGCACAGGGACTCGGCGTAGGCGCTCTTGCCGCTCGCGGCGGCGCCGATGACGAGTGTCACCGTCATTTCCCGGCCTCGAAATGCTCGTAAGCAGCCATGCCAGTCGCCGTGAACGTCTTCCCATCCCGGTACACGCGCAACGCCGAATCCAGAAGGGGCAGATACGCCATGGCGCCCGCGCCCTCGCCCAAGTGCATGCCTGCGTCGAGTGGTGCCTTTATGCCGAGCTCGCGAAGGAGCTCCTGGCTTGCGGGTTCGCTTGATGCGTGGGTGCCCACGAGGTAGCCCAAGGCGTTGGGGCACAGGCGCGCCGCGCACAGGGCCGCCGTGCAGGATATGACCCCGTCGAGGAGCGCCGGCGCCTTCGAGGCCGCGGCCCCCAGGTAGAAGCCACACATCGCCGCGATGTCGAAGCCGCCCACCTTCGAGAGCACGTCGATCGGGTCGGCGGGATCGGGCGAGTTCGCGTCGATAGCGCGCTCGACCACGTCGCGCTTGCGCGCGAGCGATGCGTCCGAGAGCCCCGCGCCGCGCCCGACGAGGCTCCGCGCGTCCGCCCGGATGAGCACTGCGGCCACCGCCGCCGAGGTGGTCGTGTTGCCGATGCCCATCTCGCCCGAGGCCAGAAGGCGCACGCCGGCGCGGGCAAGCCCGCACGCGACGGCGATACCGACCTCGATCGCGCGCACGGCCCCATCGCGAGACATAGCGGGGCCGTGCGCGATGTTGCCGCTCCCCCGCCGCACGTTCGCGCGCACCATGCGCGCGTCTTCTATACCCCGGGCCATACCCACGTCGACAGGCACGACCTCGGCACCCGCGAACGCCGCCATGCGGCAGGCGCTCGTGGCCCCCTCGCACATGTTGCGCGCGACGGCTCGCGTCACGTCTTGCCCGCTTTGCGACACGCCTTCGGCAACGACCCCGTTGTCGGAGAAGAATACCGCGAGCGCACGGGGAAACTCGGCCACCTCGGCGCTCCCCTGAGCTGCGGCGATACACGCGACGGCGTCTTCAAAGTCGCCCAATCCCCCCAAGGGGTGCGCGATGGAATCCCACGCGGCGTACGCGGCGGCGCGGGCACACTCGTCTGCGGGCGCGATCCGGGAGAGCGTGGCTTCGAGCACGGCGCCCGGCGCCGACGAGAACGCACGCTCGACTTCCTCGCGGATGCAGGCAAGCGCGGTTTCGGTTGCTTCAGCCATGCAGTCTCCTCTCTACGAACGACGCTGCGGCAGACGCGAACGCGCGCGCAACGTCGGGGTTCGCAGGATAGTACACATGCGGGAAGCCCGCCACCAGGGACGGGGTAGTCGTCATGCACGGCCAGCCCTTGTCGCGCCGGGGCTTCTGCGCCCAGAAGTCGCCGCCCGGGCAGGCGGACTGCCAGTAGTGGAACTCGTGCGCGCGGATGCGTGTGCCGCGCGGCCCGTAGAGCCCGTCGCGTTGGGAAGTGAGCTCCACGTACCCGAAATGGGACAGCCTTCCCCCGTTCTCGCTTGCGCCCTCAAGGGCGCCCGCAACAGGCCAGCGCCGCCCCTCGCTATCGGCGATTTCGCGCTGCAGGTACAGAAACCCACCGCATTCGGCGACCGTCGGCATGCCGGATTCCACCGCGCGCCGCACCGCCTCGCGCATCGGCGCGTTCTCGGAGAGCTGCCGCGCATGGAGTTCCGGGTAGCCGCCCCCCAGATAGAGGGCGCTTGTCCCCCGGGGCAACTCGCTATCACACAAGGGGCTGAAAAAGGCCAGCTCGCAACCCAGGTCCTCGAGCGCGCGCAGGTTCTCCTCGTAGTAGAACGAGAACGCCTCGTCACGCGCGACGGCGACGATGGGCCGCGCTCCCGCGATCGGCTCCAACCGGTAAGGTTCCTCGCGGATATCGGGTGCCGTCACCGCTATTTCGAGCAAGCGGTCGACGTCGACGCTCTTTTCCACCAGCTCGGCCATCTTGTCGATGCGCGCGGAGAGCTGCTCGACCTCGTCGGCGGTCACAAGCCCCAGATGCCGGCTTTCGAGCGAGAACGCCTCGTCGGCGGGGATATTCCCCAAAACCGCGACGCCCGTGTGCTTCTCGATCGCAGGCGCCGCGTAGGCGCAGGCAGCGGCGCTCGTCTTGTTCAGCACGACGCCGCGCACGTTCGCACAAGGCAGGAACTCGGCAATGCCGCGGATTACGGCGGCGAGCGATAAAGACGCCCCGTGCCCGTTCACCACTAAAACGACCGGCGTTTCCGTGTCGCGCGCAACCTGGTAGCTGCTCGCGTCGGCCACGCCGGGCGCCATGCCGTCGTAGAAGCCCATAACCCCCTCGAGCACCGCGACATCCGCGCCCGCGGCGCCGCGTGCGAGCAGGGCGCGCAGCGTCGGGGCGTCGGTGAAGAAGCCGTCTAAATTGCCCGAGCGCGCACCCACGACGCGGCGATGAAAGAGCGGGTCAATGTAGTCGGGTCCGCATTTGAAGGCCGCGCATGCAAGGCCGCGACGCGCGAGCGCGCGCAGGAGCGCGCACGTGACGACCGTCTTGCCGCTCCCGCTCGAGGGCGCAGCGACCATGAAGCGCGGGATGGACGTGCTCACCGGGCGCCGCCTTCCCCACCTGCGGCGTTGCAGTTAGCAAGCGAGACCACCTCAACGGATGGTTTCCCCTCGGCAGAGGGGTCCTCCCCGACAGGTGACTCAACAAGCGCCCCGACATCGGCAAGCTCCTCGGCATCCGCGCCCGCACCACGCGCGCTGACGAGGAACACGGGGTTTTGCGCCTTCATAAGATGGTGCGAGCCTACAGCCTCGGCGCGGGCGGCCGACACCTGGCACGCCTCGAACTCCTTAAAGCGCGAACCCGAGAGGAGCGCGCACGCCTCGGTGAGCGTCTCAACGGTGACGCATGGCACGCACAGGCGAACCTGCGAGTTCTTCTCGAGCGCCGCCTCCACGATGGAGGGAAGCTCGCCCGCGCTCCCGCCGACGAACACGGCGTCGGGGTCGGGCAGTTTCGCGAGCGCTTCGGGGGCGACACCGGGGACCGCATGCACGTTGCCGCACCCGAATGCATCCGCGTTCTCTCGGATGAGCCGCACGCCGGCCGCGTTGCGCTCGACCGCCCATACCGACCCCGCTCGCGCGACGAGCGCCGCCTCGATCGACACGCTCCCCGTGCCGGCGCCGACATCCCACACGGTGTCGGTCGCGGTAAGGCGCAGCTTCGCGAGCGCGACGGCGCGCACCTCCTGCTTGGTCATGGGAACGTCGCCGCGGATGAAGAGCTCGTCGGGAATGCCCGAGGAAGCGTACGGCCAGCGGGGGCTCGCGGCGTGGAATGCGCCCGCAGAGTCCGCCACGAAAGAAGCCGCCGCGGGCGCAGATGCGCCAGCCGGCGCCTCGGAGGCTGCACTAGAGTTCGCAGGCGACCCGGCGCAGCCTGCGAACTCGATAAGCATCACGTTCAAGTCGTCGAACGTCTGACCTGCGATTTCACTTGCGGTCGCGCAGGTGATGCGCTCGTCGGGGTACGACAGGCGCTCGGCCACCGTCACGCGCGCGTCCTCGAAGCCCGCCTGCACAAGCTCGCCCGAAAGCCGCGAGGGGTCTTCCCCGCCCGACGTGGCGAGGAAGAGCTCGCCTGCGCGCTCGGCCTCGGCCACGATGTCGCACGCCACGCCGTGAGCGCTCGCGAAGCGCCAATCCTGCCATGGACGCGCGAGGCGCGCGGCGAGATACGACGCTGAGCTTATGCCGGGAATGACACGCACGTCCACCTGCGCATCGCCGGAGAGCGCCTCCACCAGGCGACGCGCGCCGCTGAACAGCCCCACATCGCCCGTCATCACGACCACGGCGCGCTGCCACGACGCCGCATCGGTGAGCGCGGCGACGATGTCCGCCGTCTTCACGAGCTCGCATCTCACCACGTCGGGCGGCACGTCGATGCCGACAAGCGCGCGATGAGCGCCGATGACCACGTCGGCGATGTCGATCGCGTCGAGCGCCGCGCGCGAGAGCAAGTCGGGGTTTCCGGGCCCCGCCCCGATGATCGCTACCTTTCGCATGGAATCTCCCGATACCCGCGCGGCGTGACCATACGGCCGCCTACGCGCTTCGTGTCCGCGTTGCCGACGAACACGGTGGTGAACATGTCGGCATCGAACTCCCCCAGCTCGGAGAGCCTGCACATACCCGACTGCTGCCCCTCGCGCCCGATGTTGCGCACCCAGCCGCAGAGCGTGTCGGGGGCCTTCCATTCGAGCATAATCTTCGCCGCGCGCGAGAGCCTGTCGGCGCGCTTTCTGCTGCGCGGGTTGTACAAACAGATGCAGAAGTCGGCGCTCGCCACGGCGGCGAGCCTGCGCTCGATGACCTCCCACGGCGTGAGCAGGTCAGAGAGCGACACGACCGCGAAGTCATGGGCAAGCGGGGCGCCGAGCACCGCCGACCCGCTCTGAGCCGCGGTGGCCCCGGCGATAACTTCCACGTCTACATCGGGGTAGTCCTCCGCAAGCTCCAGCACGGGGCTCGCCATGCCGTACACGCCCGCGTCACCGCTGCACACGAGCGCCACGGCTTCTCCGCTCTGCGCGCGCGAAAGTGCCAGGCGGCACCGTTCGACCTCGTGCATCATCGGCGTCGCGAGATGCGCCGCGTCGGGCACGGCGGCGAGCGCGAGCTCCACATATTTCGTGTACCCCACAACGAAGTCGGCCGCCTCGAGCGCGCGCCGAGCCGCAATCGTCATGCCGTCGGGGCCGCCCGGGCCAATCCCCACCACGAAGAGCTTTCCCATCACCGCTCCTTAAACGAAAGTTCGATAGTTACCTTGGAAAACGCGACGGTCACGCCGCCGTGAGCGAGCTTCGGGAAGATAAGTTTGCCCCCGCCCGCGAGCGCCGCGCGCTCGCACACGTTGTCGACCCCCACCGTCGCGCGCACGAAATCAGATGGCGAAACGCTGCCTTCGACCTGCGACAACTCCTCTGCGGAATACGTCGCGAGCGGTATATTGCGCGCGCGGCAGAAGGCGAGCAGACCCTCCTCGTGCGCCTTCACGTCGATCGTCGCCGCTTCGCGCACGGCCGAAGGCAAGATGCCCGCCTGCCCGCACGCGAGAAGAAACGCCTCCCCGATCGCTTCGGCGCACGCACCGCGACGGCACCCTATGCCCGCAACGATGCAGGGCACGACAAGGCGAAGCGGCTCGGGCACAGGCGCCTGCGCCCGCACGCCCGCCGGCTTCCCCGTCTCGCCGGCAGGCACGACCTCGCCCGTTGTCTCCGCCGCGCGAACGGACGCACCTGCATTCGCGCCAGCGAACAGCGTCACGACGATATCAGCCCGAGCGCGGTCGGACGCAATGTAAACCCCCTCAGGCGGCTGTCCCGAAATCGGCATGTCGGAATAGAGCGCCACGCGCCCGCCCGAAAGCAACCGCGCCGACACTCGCTTGATAGCCTCGGGATTCGAAACGGCGAGCCCCGCACAGCGCGCCCACGTATCCACCGCCCACACGCCGCGGACGTCGGTCGCCGTGGTGATGACGGGGATGGCCCCTGCCGCGCGTGCCACAGTTTGCGCAAGCTCGTTCGCACCGCCCAAATGCCCCGACAAAAGCGGGACGGCAAAGCGCCCCGCCTCGTCGATCACCACAACCGCGGAATCGCTTGCCTTCGAGGCGACATGCGGCGCGATCGCCCGCACGGCGATGCCCGCCGCGCCCACGAACAGAAGCGCGTCCGACGCTTCCCACGCGAGCGCCGTCCATGCGCGCAGGTCGGCCTTCCCCTCGCCGAACCCGCGCGAAACGGAAACGTCCCAGCCAGGGTCATCTTCACCTATCTGCGCGCAATCGGAAAGCGCGCGCGCGGTGCGCTCCGCCAACGCATACCCCCTCTCAGTGAACGCTATGCAGGAAACCCTCATCTAGCGCACCACCATCGTCGAAAAGTAGCTGCCCCGATCGGGCACATCGTCGGGCGAGCGGTACACGCGCTCGCCCGGAAGCCCACAGTCCTCTACGAGCTCGGCACCGTCGAAGGCGCCCTCCTCGCGAAGGGTGCGCTTCGTGTCCGCAAGCGAGCGGCGCGCCTTCATGACCACCTTCGTCCCCGGCCAGCCGATTGCGCGGCGCACGTCGTCGTAGCCGCCGGGCACGATGTGCAGAGGCGACGACATCTCGGGCGTGAGGTCGCGCTCGAGCGCCGCGGCGACCGCGCAGAAGCTCGGCACGCCGGGAATGGCGCGCGCCTCGAACCCGCGGGCGCGCACGTCGGGCGCTATGCGCTGGAAGGTGGCGTAGATGCTCGGGTCCCCCAGGTTCAGCAGCGCGACGTCGCGGGCAGCATCCAGGTGCGCGACAAGCTCGCGAACAAGCGAGGCATGCTCGGTCGCGCGGCGCTCGACGTCGCGCGTCATCGAGAATCGCACGGGGATCACTGTCTTGTCTGTAAGGTCGACGGCGCCGCGCACGATGTCGAGCGCGACCATGGCCCCGTCCGCCGTCTGCGGTGCGGCGATGATCGGACACGATTCGATTGTGCGGACGGCCTTGATCGTGAGCAGCTCGGGGTCGCCAGGCCCCGTGCCCACCCCGTACAGCACGCCTTTACTCATACGTCGCCCCCAATTCCCCGATAACCGCATCGGCGCCCGACGTGCGGAAAAGCTCGCGGCGCTCGGCGTCGAACACGACCGCGGCGATGTCGCATGCGCCCGCCGCGCGGCGGCGCAACCTGTCCTCGATTGCCGCAGCGAGCGAGGCGCGCGCAGCGTCCCCCACGCCGGCGGCCTCGATTACCTCGAGCGCCGCCGTGGTCGTGACCGAGGACATAATCTCGCGCACGGTCTTCGCGCCCGCGCCGGCCAAAGCCGCGTGGGCGGCCAGAATCTCCGCGCGGCAGTCGGCGGTACGCGAATGGGTGTCCATGATGCCGCCCGCAACCTTCACCAGCTTGCCGATGTGTCCCACAAGAAGGACATTGGTAAATCCCTCGCGAACGCAGCAATCAATCGCATCGCCCACAAAGTTGGAGATGAAGACCACCGGCGCGCCGTTTAGGTGGAAATGCCCCGAGATGAACTGCCCGCCGTAGTTGCCGGGCGTGAGCACGACGCCGCGCCGCCCCATAGCCGCATGCTGCCGGATCTCGAGCTCGATGCTGTCGCGCAAGGCAGCGAGGCTGCGCGGCTCGACGATGCCCGTCGTGCCCAGGATGGAGATGCCGCCTTCTATCCCCAGGTGTGGGTTGAAGGTCTTTTCGGCAAGGGCAACACCCTCAGGTACCGAAATCGTCACAGTAATATTTCCAGAAAAGCCGTGCGCGGCGCACACCTCGCGCACCGCCGAAGTGATCATCGCGCGCGGCGTCGCGTTGATGGCGGCCGCCCCCACCGGCTGCTCGAGCCCGGGCAATGTCACGCGCCCCACGCCCACGCCGCCATCGACGGAAACTTCCGATTCGCGCGCGGGCACGCCCTTGCTGCCCGCAGCGCCCGTGCCCGACCCCGCATGTTCCACGCGCGCGTACACGAGTACGCCGTCGGTCACATCGGCATCGTCGCCTGCGTCCTTTCGCACGGCGCACTGGGCGCACCCCTCGCCGATGCATGCGTCGACCACGTCCGTCTCAACGGGCAGCCCGCCGGGGGTGACGATCGACACGCGGCCCACGGTCTTTCGTGACAAGAGCATCTCGCAGGCCGCCTTCGCCGCGAGAGCGGCGCAGCTCCCCGTGGTGTAGCCGCAGCGCAGGCGGGTCGTCCCGGTATATATGTAGTGCTCGAAGGCCACGCTAGCTGCTCGCCTTCCGATACCCCGTGGCAAACGAAGGGTCGTAAAGCTTGCTGCGCTCGTACGACTCCGCTTGCGCGCCGTCGTGCGCAAGCCCGCCGCGAGCTCCGAGCACGCGGCCCACCACCACGAGCGCCGTGCGGTCGATGCCCTCTCGCGCGCCCGCATCGGCGAGCGTGCCCACTGTGCATCGCACCACGCGCTCCTCAGGCCAGGTCGCCTTATACACGAGCGCCGCCGGCTCGTCGGAGCTGCGGCCCGCGGCCAAAAGCTCGGCGGAAAGCTCGGCGAGCATACCCGAGCTCAGGAAGATGACCATAGTCGAGCCGCTTTCCGCCATGGTGCGCATGCCCTCGCCCGCAGGCATGGGGGTGCGCCCGGAAAGCCGCGTGATCACGACCGACTGGCTGATTCCCGGCAGCGTGTATTCCTGGCGAAGCGCCGCCGCGGCACCGCAAAAGCTCGACACGCCGGGCACCACCTCGTAGTCCACGCCGCGCGCGTCGAGCGCGTCCATCTGCTCCTGGATGGCGCCGTACAGGCCCGGGTCGCCCGTGTGCAGGCGCACCACTTCCTCGCCCCGCGCATCTGCCGCGCACATCACGTCGAGCACTTCCTCCAAGGTCATGTGCGCGCTGTCGTAGACGATGCAGGATTCCTTGCACTCAGCGAGCAGCTCGGGGTTCACAAGGCTCCCCGCCCAAACGACCACGTCGGCCGCGTGCAGAAGGCGCGCCCCGCGCAGCGTGATAAGGTCGGCGGCGCCCGAGCCTGCGCCAACGATATGAATCATCCGAGCCTTCCCTTCCCGTTTCTCATCGCAACCGTTTACGCCGCCATTCGCGCAGCGGGCAAAACACGGCGCCTGCGGCAGCAATCGGCGCAAATACGCAGGCAGGAGGCGCAATGCCGCCCGCGCTGGCTTTGACACGTTCACAAGTGCCCACTATCATAGTAAAAGTTTCGGCAACGAGCATATGACAATCGGATAAAAGGAAATGACCGGCGCGGCGCCTGCACAGCCCGCGCTGGCTTGCGGAGGGAACCAGGTGGGAATCCTGGGCAAGGGACATTACTGTATAGGACGCGCGGGCGAACCGCCTCGCGCCCCAAGCCAGACTGCTTCGCCTTTTCCTCACGGCATCGCCGTGGCGTTAGCTCCTTGTGAACCCCGAGGGGTGCGCTTTTCTTTCGCTTGTGCCGACAAGCAACTGTCGCCGGGGGACCGGCAAACCGAGGAAAGGAAAAACCATGTCCGACCAGATGTCACGCCGCGGCTTCATGGGCGCCGCAGCAACCGGAGCCGTCGCGCTCGCCGGAGTCGCGCTCGCGGGCTGCTCCAACACCTCCGCGAGTTCCGAGAAATCTAGTGAAAAGGAGAAGGCCGCGAAGCCGGTCATCCTCGTCACGAGCTTCGGCACGAGCTACAACGACTCGCGCCACATCACCATCGGCGCCATCGAAGACGCTATCCGCGAGAAGTACTGGCAGGACTACGACATCCGCCGCGCCTTCACCGCGCAGATCATCATCGACAAGCTGAAGAAGCGCGACGGCATCACGATCGACAACATGACCGAGGCGCTTGACCGCTGCGTGGAAGACGGCGTGAAGGAAATCGTCGTGCAGCCGACGCATCTCATGGCTGGCCTGGAATACGCCGACGTGAAAGACGAGCTCGACAAGTACGCCGACAAGTTCGACAAGATCTCGCTCGGCGACCCGCTGCTCACCTCCGACGACGACTACAAAAAGGTGGCCGCAGCCATTAAGGAGAACATGGCGTCCTTCGACGACGGCGAGACGGCGCTGTGCCTCATGGGCCACGGCACCGAAGCCGATTCCAACGCCGACTATGCCAAGATGCAGGAAGTGTTCAAGAACGAGGGTTTGACGCAGTTCTTCGTCGGCACCGTCGAGGCTGAACCGACCTGCGAGGATGTTATCGCCGCCGCGAGCGCCGCAGGCTACAAGAAGGCCGTGCTCGCGCCGTTCATGGTGGTCGCGGGCGACCACGCGAACAACGACATGGCAGACGAGACCGACCCCGACAGCTGGGCTGCGAAGTTCGTGGCCGCCGGCTTCGAAGTGACGTGCCTGCTCCAGGGTCTGGGACAGAACGTCGCGGTCGACGACATCTACGTCTCGCACGTGGACGACGCCATCGCCAAGCTGTAAACTCGCCGCGCACGGGGGCGCCGGTCGCGTCCCCGTGCAACGGGCATGCGCCTTTCCCCGACTGACGACGCATGCCCGTTGCATTCGCATCCCGACCGCCCACCGCACGGCACGGGCGGTCGAAGCGATTGAAAGGAACCCCCTCCATGTTGAAGAAAACCCTCGTCTTCGCCCTGTCGGCGGCGCTTTGCGCGTTCTCGCTCGCCGGCTGCGCCGGAAATTCAATCGACAGCGCAAAGGCAAGCGATGCCGATTCCCAGGAAAAGACCGAACAGGCGGCCGATGCGCCCGCGGGCGCAAGCGCTGCCCCCATCACCGCCGACAAGGTGGCCGACGGCACCTATCCAATCACCGTAGATTCCAGCTCGAACATGTTCAGGATCGTGGACGCCCAGCTCATCGTGGAAAACGGCTCCATGCACTGCGTGATGACGCTTTCCGGCACGGGCTACGGCAAGCTCTTCATGGGCACGGGCGACGAGGCTGCCGCCGCGAGCGAGGCCGACTTCATCCCCTATGTGGAAAACGCGGAAGGCAAGTACACCTACGACGTGCCCGTTGATGCGCTCGACGAGGACACCGCCTGTGCCGCGTGGAGTATTAGAAAAGAGCAGTGGTACGACCGCACACTTGTGTTCGAATCCGCCGGCGTCGATCTGCGCGCCGACGCACTGAAGTAACGCCATGCGGTCGATTCTTCCCAAGAGGGAAAACAGGAAGCTCCACAGCATCGCGGCGCGCGCGATCGCCTGCGTTCTCGTCGCCCTGCTCGCGCTTCCCTTCGCGGGGTGCAGTGCGAGCCCGAACGCGACCGGTGGCACGGCGGGCTCTCAGGAATACACGGTGAGCGTCTCGCTTTCCGGCGGGTCAGGGCGCGCAAGCATCGCCTCACCCACCACAATTGTGAAGGATGGCGACACCTACACCGCGACCATCACCTGGTCGAGTTCGAACTACGACAAGATGACCGTCGACGGCGTGGACTACGCGCCCGTAAACGACGGCGGCAACTCCACGTTCGAGATACCCGTCACGCTCGACGAGGACATCGCCGTGTCGGCCGAGACCGTCGCCATGTCGACGCCGCACACCATCGACTACACGATCCACTTCGACTCATCCACCATGAAGGAGAAATCGGGCGAAGAAGCAAGCGGCGGCTCCCCTGCGGGAACGGCTTCAAGCGCCGCGGCCGACTTCCACAACGCCGATTTGGGCTGCGGCTGGGAGCCGACGGGAGCGCTTCAGCTTGAATACGCCGAGCACTTCACTGTCGACGAGTTCGAAGGCGGCCTGCGGCTTATCTGCGTTTCGAACGGGGAGCGCTTCCTCGTGGTGCCGCAAGATGCGAAGGTACCTGATGGGTTAAGCTCCGACATCGCGGTCATAAGGCGCCCCGCCGACAAGGTGTACCTCGTGTCGTCGGCGACGATGTGCCTGGTCGACGCGCTCGATGCGAACGACAATATCTTAATGTCGGGCACGAAAGCCGACGATTGCTCGGTCGCGGGCTTCAAAAGCGCGCTCGAAAGTGGGGCGATCGCCTACGGCGGCAAGTACAGCGCGCCCGACTACGAGCGAATATCGGCCTCGGGCTGCACGCTCGCCATCGAGAACACCATGATCAACCACACGCCCGATGTGAAGGAAAAGCTGCAGAAGCTCGGGCTCGTCGTGCTCACCGAACAGTCGTCGAGCGAGCCCGAAGCACTCGGGCGCGTCGAGTGGATTAAGCTTTTCGGCGTCCTGTTCGACAAGGAAGACGAGGCCGCGCACCTGTTCAACGAGCAGAAGGCCCGCGTCGAGCAAACGTCGGGGCTCGCGTCGTCAGGTAAAACCGTGGCGTATTTCTACATTAACTCGAACGGGGCCGCCGTCACGCGGCGGGCGGGCGACTACGTGGCGCAGATGATCGAGCTTGCAGGCGGCAGTTATGCGCTCGATGACGCGCAGACGGCGTCGACGTCAGGTTCGTCAGTAACGCTCGAAATGGAGCGCTTCTACGCGACGGCGAAGGATGCCGACATCATCGTCTACAACGGCACCATCGACGAATCGGTTGCCACCTTGAACGACTTCGTAGGCAAAAACGCGCTATTGTCGCAGTTCAAAGCCGTGAAGAACGGCAACGTCTGGGTCACAAGCGCCGACATGTACCAGCAGATGACTTCTACCGCCGACATTATCGACGAGCTGCACGGGGCGTTCACCGGCGATGACGCGAGCGACTTCCATTATCTGAGGAAGCTCGGTTAGCGCCATGAGAAGCCGGCTTTCCATGGCATACGACGAATCGGGGCGCGCCGCGCGGTGTCGCGTCGTGACGGCGCTGCTCGCTGTTGCCCTCATCGTGCTCGTCGGGGCCAACCTGTGCATCGGGAGCGTGCTCGTGCCCGCAGACCACATCCCCGGCATCCTTTCGGGCGGCGCGGCCAATTCCATGGAAAGCCAGGTCATCTGGGAGATTCGCCTGCCGCGCGTGCTTTCAGCCGTGCTTCTCGGCGGGGCACTTTCGCTTTCCGGGTTCCTGCTGCAGACGTTTTTCAACAACCCCATCGCCGACCCGTTCATCTTGGGCGTCTCCTCGGGCGCAAAGTTCGTCGTCGCGCTTACGATGATCGTACTTCTAGGCGCGAACCAGGCCATGTCCTCGCCGGCCATGGTGGCCGCAGCGTTTCTGGGCTCGCTTATCACCATCGGCTTCGTGCTCCTCATCGCACGGCGCATAAGTTCCATGGCCATGCTCATCGTGGCGGGCGTCATGGTGGGATACATCTGCTCGGCGGCGACGAACTTCCTCATCGCCTTCGCCGACGACCAGTCCATCGTGAACCTGCACAACTGGTCTTTGGGTAGCTTCTCGGGTTCGAGCTGGGACGACGTCGCGGTCATCACGGTCGTGGTGATCACCGTAAGCGCATGCGTATTCGCGATATCGAAGCCCCTTTCCGCCTTCCAGCTGGGAGAAGCCTACGCGAAAAGCGTCGGCGTGAACGTCGCACGTTTCCGCGTGGCGCTCGTCCTTCTAGCGAGCATGCTCTCCGCCTGCGTGACCGCGTTCGCTGGTCCGGTGTCGTTCGTAGGCATTGCGGTTCCGCATCTCGTGAAGTCGGCGCTAAAGTCGTCGAAGCCCATCCGCGTGATTCCTGCGTGCTTCTTGGGAGGCGCCATCTTCTGCGCGGGCTGCGATTTGATCGCGCGCACACTGTTCTCTCCCGTCGAACTTTCCATCAGCGCTGTCACCGCCATCTTCGGCGCGCCGGTGGTTATCGCGCTCATGTTGAAGAAGCGGGTGAGGTAGATGGGAGAATTCGCGCCGCGGCCCAAAACGCTCGGAGGGGACATTCCATGCTTAGACAGTCCTGAGCTCGCACGAAAGCGCCAGAAGGCACTTTCGGCTCGTGCGGAACTGCGCGAGGAACGCCTCCTCCGAGCGGAGCCGAACCTCGAAACTCCGGTCGAAACGCAGGCTGACGGAGCGCCGCTTTTCCGTATAAGCGACCTGTCGGCGGGCTACGACAAGAAGGTCGTAGTCGAAGGCGTCGATCTGGAGGTTCGCGCGGGCGATGTCGTGGCGCTCATCGGGCCGAACGGCTCGGGCAAGTCGACCATCTTGAAAACCATCACACGCCATCTGGCACCGCTTGCCGGCGCGGTCGAGCTCGACGGGCGGGAGATTTCCCGATGGAAGACGGCGGAGTTCGCAAGGAACCTTGCCGTTATGCTGACAGATCGCCCCCGGACCGAGCTCCTCACCTGCCGCGATATCGTAGAGGCGGGAAGACATCCCTACACCGGGCGAATGGGCGCACTCTCGCCTAACGACCATAGTCGGGTCGACGAGGCCATGAAAACCGCACATGTGGAAGAGCTCGCCGAGTGCGACTTCATGCAGATAAGCGACGGGCAACGCCAGCGCGTCATGCTCGCACGCGCCATCGCACAGGATCCGCGTGTGCTCGTGCTCGACGAGCCCACGTCGTATCTCGATATCCGCTACCAGATCGACCTGCTGCGAATACTTCGCCACCTTGCGAAATCGCGGAATGTGGCTGTCATCATGTCCATCCACGAACTCGAGCTCGCGCAGAAAAGCGCCGACAAGGTGATTTGCGTGAAGGACGGCCGGGTCTTCCGCGCCGGCGCACCCGAGGACATATTCACGCGCGAGACGATTGGCGAGCTCTACGGCCTTCAACATGGCACCTTCAACGAGCGCTTCGGCAGCGTGGAAATTGGACGCCCGCACGGCGATGCGCACACGTTCGTCATCGCCGGCGCAGGTACGGGGTCGGCTGTGTTTCGCCAGCTCATCCGGCAGGGCAAGGCGTTCTACACGGGCGTTCTGCACGAAGGGGACATCGACTGCGAGCTCGCGCGCGACCTGGCGGCGGAATGCGTGACCGAGCGCGCCTTCGAGCCGATCGGGGATAGAACCATAGCCCGCGCCAAAGAGCTCCTCGTCCACTGCGCGCGCCTTATCGTGTGTCCCGCCGCCTTCGGCACCATAAACGCCCGCAACGCAGAGCTCGTCGAGTTCGCACGCTCGCACGGTATCGAGGTCATGCGAGCGTGCGAAGGCGCATCGGAGGATTCCCAATTGGGGTGGAAAGGATAAACTGGACTTTCTTTTAAGGATCCTCAGGCTACAGCTCCTACGCCGGCGAGGTCTACAAGGCGCCGGAGAACCTCGTAAACAGGAATTTCCACGCCGACGAGCCCAACCTGCTGTGGCTCACCGACATCACCGAGTTCAGGCTCCCGGGCGGCGAGAAGGTCTACCTGAGCCCGGTCATCGACTGCTTCGGCGGGATGCTCGTCGCCTGGTCGATCGGGCTGCACCCCGACAAGCGCCTCGCGAACTCAAGCCTGCGCCTAATCCAAGCGAGATTCCAGACTCGACAGGCCATTGAGAGTCAGGTCGTTGGCGACCTCCGAGACGCGCTCGATAGGAACCGAGCCGTCAGACAGTGCCCATGTGCGATAGATACCGATAATACCCGACAGCAAAAACGCCACATAGTAGTCGAACATCTCGTCCTTGAGACCGTGGGGCAGCAGATCGCGCTCGGCAATCTCGTGCTCGAGCGGCGCACGAAGACGAGCCATAAAATCATCGAGCGGAATGTTCTCGATCAGCTGACGATTGAGCACCAAGTTGTTGCACAGTGCCTCGTTAACGGTTTTAAAGAAGGTCGCCGCCGCGCCCAGGGCGCGCTCGTTGGTGTCACCGTCCATTGAAGCAAGCGTTTTCTCGACCGAGTCGACAATCATCTCCACCACATCGACGGCAATGGCATCGAGCAGGCCGTCAACCGTACCAAAGTGAACGTAAAAGGTCTTGCGGTCGACATTGGCCTCGCGCGCGATGGCACTCACCGTAATGTCTGCCAGCGGCTTTTCCATGAGCAAGCGCTCAAAAGCGGAAAGGATGGCATTGCGGCTGCGAACGATACGGCGATCAATACGCGGTTTACTGGTGGCCATGGGTGTGTCCCTTCGATATACGGGCATTCATCAACAGATGAGAGATAATCTACGTAAGAGGATTATCCCCCATACAGCTCAAATATGCCCCGCATCATGAAGAACGCACGACTGCCCTACCGCGACTTAGGGTGCTTCTTCTTATTGAGCGCCGACGGAGATACGCGGATACCGTCGCCCGTCTGGCGCACATAGGCTTTATGAGCCGGCTTAGCGGTCCCAGAAGCCTTCTGAGCGTGCTTCCTGGGATCAACGGTAACAGCATTCGTGGGGTGCGGCTTAGTGGGCGCAGAGGGCGTCTGAGGCTCGCGGCCGAGCTTGCGCATCACGCGATCCCAGCGCGCATGGATACTCTCGTTGTGGGCGCTCTTAAGGCCCAGCAGGGGCGCAGCCAAAATGGTCGGCGCGATAAACGTAATGAGACGCCACAGCAGATAGCCGGCTGTCGAAGCCGACCCAAAGAAATGACCCAAGAACAAAGCAAAGCCGCCCTCAGCGCCACCAGTTCCACCGGGCAAGGGAACCGCAGAGCTCAGCAGCTGGACAAAGGCGCTCGCGGCCATGACCGAGAAAAAGTCGACCTCGTGGTGGCCAAAGGCGAGCATCAGAAAATACGGCACCAGATAGAAAAACGCGAGCTGCAGCATGGTGATAAACACGGTGAGCAGCATGGAAGAAAAATGTCCGGCCGAAAGCTTGAACTTCTCGGAGAAGGAGTAGATCTCGCCATCGACAAACGAGCGCCATCCATCGATCTTAGTGGCCGAAACACCTATGCGCTCGAGCCAATTGATGATGCAATGGGCGACGCGCGTGACGGTCTTAGGCATGAGCGCGACGGCGAAGATGCCGAGCAGGATGCAGCAGTGACCGCCAAAACTAAAGACGCACAGCAGCGTCATGTCGCCATAGCGCTCGGCAAAAAACGGCATGCGAGCAAGCAATAGGATAGCGCCCCAGGCAACGAGGCCAAACTGATACACAATAAATCGGGTGAACTGCGTGGCACCCGCTTCGCCCACGTTTTGGCCCGCTTTGGTCAGGCGGTAGATCTGGGCAGGCGTAGAGCCCATCATCATGGGCGTCAGGTTGCCAAAGAAGATACCGCTCGCCTCGACCGAGATCAGGTCGCGAATGCCGACGGGCGAATAAGGGTCGAGCCAAACGGCGATCGCATAGGCCACAATGCCAAAGAACAGATACATAAACATGCAAAGACACGCGATAACGAGCCATGGCGCCTGGACGCTCGACATAGCGGCCCAGAACTGCCCCATCTGCCCGGTTACCACCAGATAGACGATATAACCCACCAGCACGACGCCGATAAAGATGGCGCCGCGGCGTGCGCTCTTATTGTCATCTCCGCCCGAGGCCTCAACCTCGACCTGGGGCTTAGACGTATGCTGAGAGGACTCCGTCATGAGACTCCTTCTAACAGTCAAAATATCTTGGTTATTGTACCCGTAAGGGCCATAGGCAGAACGCAAAGCTCTGGTTCAAACGGGAATTGCAGACGGTTGTTTGAAAATAAAAAACCCGGCCTTCCATGGGAAGACCGGGTATCAGATGCGTGGTAGCCCGTACCAGATTCGAACTGGTGATCTCCGCCTTGAGAGGGCGGCGTC
>CAJKGW010000011.1:0-63036 GCA_905199545.1 uncultured Collinsella sp. | reverse complement strand
GCCACTGGCGCCTCCTGTTCGTGCGGAACTCATTGAGAGGCAAGGCCCTGCGCCCGGCCCCTCGGTTCCGTGACGACTCGGCCGTTCGGGTCAGGTGGGCTGAATGGAATCGAGTGAATGGGCGTGCCGTCGGCGCGCCCATTGTTTTGAAGGAAACTCATTTTGAGGAAGCACCCGCCCTGCCGGGGCTCCCGGGTTCTGCTACGACTCGGCCGTTCGGGTCAGGTGGGCTGGATTGAATTTGGTGAATGAGGGCGCCGATGGCGCCCTCATTCTTTATATATGTTGGGAGCGCCAAGCGGTGGGGGTGGTGCCGGTGTGTTGCTTGAAGGCTTGGGCGAAGGCGGCCTGCTGAGGGTAGCCGAGACGCTCTGCCACCTGCGCTATCGTGAGCGCGCTATCGGCCAAAAGGTCCTGTGCTCGCTCCATACGGCGTCTGCGGATGTAGGCGCCCAGGGACTCGCCAGTTTGGGCCTTAAAGGTGGCGCATAGCTTGGAGCGGCTTGTGTAGAGCCTCTCGGCCACCTCGTTGATACCCACATGTTTGCCCTTGTCGAGCGAGTGTTCTACAAGGCTCGTCGCCTCCTCGGCAATGGTCACGCTGGCGCGTGTGTCTGCCGCCTGCCGCGCCTGCTTGTGGGCCGCGCGCGAACAGGCGAGCTCCGCGACCATGGTCTCCACGATGCCCTGCATATAGACGTGTCCGCCTGCGGTGCGGGCGCGGTCCTCGTTAATCCTGCGCAACGTGTGGCAGATGGCAGACGTCGCCTCCTCGTGCCATGGCTCGGCAAACGCCTCAAAGACCCCTGCGAACTCGGTGGGATAGCGGTGCTCCAGTTCGTCAAAATATCCAGGCAAAAAGAGCACCGAGCGCGAGTGATAGAGCCGCCCTGCAAACAGTGGGCTTAACTCCTCGCCACAGTTATCTTGGATAAAGCTGCACACGGCATTGTTTGGCCACGGTCCATGCAGGGGTTTAAGGTTCGCAGGCGTTATGCCGGCTTCGGGCATGCACATGAGCGTGGGCGCGCTGACCTCGCTCACGCAGGCGTACGGCTCGGGTGTGTATTCGGCCAGGTACATATCGTGCATCGGGGTAATGAAATGCTCCATAACGATGCAGGCGGGGGAGAGAGGCATGATCCATGCGCGTCCGTGCGCCCGATCGTTTGCCACCTCGCCGGTAAAGACGGCGCCCTTGCCGGTAAGCTCCAGGCCAAACTGCTCAAACTGCGGTGCGTAGAGCTCGGTTATGTCGGTCGCTGCCCGCCGTATTTGCAAAAGCGTCCCTTTCCTTTGCAGAAACG
This sequence comes from uncultured Collinsella sp., assembly GCA_905199545.1. Taxonomy (GTDB): domain Bacteria; phylum Actinomycetota; class Coriobacteriia; order Coriobacteriales; family Coriobacteriaceae; genus Collinsella. The sequence goes on along the minus strand of CAJKGW010000011.1, from coordinate 61,729 downwards.
TCCACGCCTGGCTCGATTGTGAGCCATGGCTAACACATCAATGATAAGTTCATTACGGTTAACTCTCAAGCCGTTAGAAAGGAATCTCATGGCAAAGGGGTCAAAAAGGGAAGGCGGCGGTATCGGCGAGCTGCTTGCATATGCCGGCGACCGCAAATTCCTAACGTATTTGGGCATGGCTCTCTCGGCGCTCTCGCAGCTGCTGAGCTTTGGCCCGTTCGTGTGCATTTGGCTTGTCGCGCGCGATCTGATCGCCGTGGCACCTAACTGGAGCGAAGCCTGCGGCATCGCGACGTATGGCTGGTGGGCCGTGGGGTTTGCGCTGGCAAGCATCGTGGTCTATTTCGTGGGGCTCATGTGCACGCACCTGTCCGCGTTTCGCTGCGCATCCAATATCCGCAAGGCTACGAGCGAGCATCTGCTTAAGCTGCCGCTCGGCTACTTTGACACGCACGCCACCGGTGAGCTGCGCCGTATCGTAGACGGCTGTGCCGCCTCCACCGAGACGCTGCTCGCGCACATGCTGCCCGATATCGCCGGTGCCACCGCCATGGTCGTGGGCCTGCTTGTGCTGCTATTTGCCCTCGATTGGCGTTTGGGCGCGGCATGCTTAATCTCGGTCGTCGTTTCGTTTTGCGCCATGGCCACCATGATGAGCGGCAAGGGCGCCGAGTTTATGAAGGCTTACATGGGCGCGCTGGTCAAGATGAACAAGACCGGCACCGAATACGTACGCGGCATCCCCGTGGTCAAGGTATTCCAGCAGACGGTCTACTCCTTTAAGGCGTTCCACGATGCGATCGCCGAATACGCCGATATGGCGCAAAACTATGCGGGTACGTTTTGCCGGGGTCCGCAGGTGCTCAACCTTACTGCGCTCAACGGCCTTGTGGCATTTCTTTTGCCTGTGGCGCTGCTGCTGGCGCCGGGCGAGACGGACTTCGCGCACTTTATGGTCAATTTTACGTTTTACGCGATCTTTTCGGCCGTGGTGCCGACGGCCATGACCAAGCTTATGTTTGTGGGCGAGGCGTCTCAGATGAGTGCTGATTCGCTGGCTCGCATCCGAAGCGTTATGGATTCCAAGCAGCTCTCCGTGCCCGCTCAACCCAAGCACCCCGCTGGCAGCGATGTGCGCTTTGAGGACGTGAGCTTTACCTACGAGGGTGCTGAGGCGCCTGCCGTCGATCATGTGAGCTTTAGCGTTCCCGCAGGTAGCACCCTTGCGTTGGTTGGTCCCTCGGGCGGTGGTAAGTCAACCTGCGCAAGCCTGATTCCTCGTTTTTGGGATGTTTCCTCGGGTCGAGTGCTCGTAGGTGGTGTGGACGTTCGCGATATGGATCCGCACGAGCTTATGGACCAGGTCGCCTTTGTGTTTCAGACCAACCAACTGTTCCGGCAAACACTTGCCGATAACGTGCGCGCCTCCAAGCCTACGGCCACTGACGACGAAGTGCGTGCGGCCCTCTCCGCAGCTCAGTGCGACGACATTGTGGCCAAGCTTCCACAGGGCATCAATACCATGCTCGGTGCCGGCGGAGCATATCTTTCGGGCGGCGAGGTCCAGCGCGTGGCACTTGCCCGCGCGATCCTTAAAGACGCGCCTATCGTGGTGCTCGATGAGGCCACAGCGTTTGCCGACCCCGAGAACGAGGCGCTCATCCAGCGCGCCTTTAGCAAGCTGGCGGCGGGTCGCACGGTCATTATGATCGCGCACCGACTCTCGACTGTAGTGGGCGCAGACCAAATCGTGGTGCTCAACCAGGGCAGCGTGCAGGAGGCCGGCACCCATGCCGAGCTGCTGTCCCAAAAGGGTCTATACGCCAAGATGTGGGCCGAATACGAACAGGCCGCGAGCTGGAAAATCACTGCAGCGACCGCGGATGCCGCCGTCACGAAGGGAGGCGAGGCATAAATGTTCGCCTCATTCCAAAAGAAGTATTTCCTATCCGATAAAGGCGTCGCCGGCGTAGAACGCGGCATTTTCTGGACCACGCTCACCAATCTCATTACCATGGCCGGCATGGGCTTTTTATTCCTGGTCATGGCCGGCTTTGTCGAGCATCTCGCCAGTGGGGCCGATCTGCCGAGTGCACTGCCTATCGTGGGCGGTCTCCTGGTCTTTTTCGTGATGCTCTTTGCCTCTAACTGGCAGCAGTATTACTACACCTACTGCATCTTTTACGAGGAATGCGGCAAGCAGCGCATGGGGATTGCCGAGCGCTTGCGCAAACTGCCGTTGTCGTTTTTCGGCCGTCGTGATCTGGCCGATCTAACCGAAACCATCATGGGCGACGTTCAGACTATGGAGCATGCCTACAGCCACGTGCTGGGAGAGCTTTGGGGTGCCATCATCGCAAGTGCCATCGTGTTCGTGGCGTCGCTGTTCTTTTGCTGGCAGCTGGCGATTGCGGCGTTTTGGAGCGTGCCCGTGGCCTTTGCCGTGCTGTATCTGACACGCGGGCCCATGACCCCGGTGTTCGACCGCGTGCGCGCCGAGAAGGTCAAGGTCACCGAGGCGATCCAGGAGACGCTCGACTGCGTGCGCGAGATCCGCGCCACCAACCAGGAGGCCCATTATCTTGAGGGACTCAACGCCGTGATCGATGCCGAGGAGCGCGAGACCACCAAAGGCGAGCTCGCCAACGGGCTTTTGGTCAACTCCGCCTTTGCCATCCTGCGCCTGGGGATTGCCACCACGTTGGTCACGGGCGCTGCGATGGTCGCCTCCGGCCAGGTCGACTTTTTGGTGATGTTTGCCTTCCTGCTTATGGTGAGCCGTATCTATGCACCCTTTGACCAGGCGTTAATGTTAATGTCCGAGCTGTTTGCCGCCGAGTCGTCTGCCAAGCGCATGCGTTCCATCATGGAAGAGCCTGTGGCGCGGGGTAGCGAGAAATTTGAGCCCGTGGGCCACGATGTGGTGTTCGATCACGTGGCATTTGGCTATGGTGCGGGCGAGGACGGCCGCGCCGGCGAGAAAGTTCTTACCGATGTGAGCTTTACCGCCAAGGAAGGCGAAGTTACGGCGCTGGTCGGTCCTTCGGGTTCCGGTAAGTCCACGGTGAGCCGCCTTGCCGCGCGCTTTTGGGATGCCACCGCGGGCAAGGTTACCGTGGGCGGTGTGGATGTTGCAAGCGTCGATCCCGAGGTACTGCTGCGTGATTACGCTATTGTGTTCCAAGACGTGCTGCTCTTTGACGACACGGTGATGGGAAACATCCGCCTCGGGCGTCGTGATGCCACCGATGAGGAAGTGCTTGCTGCCGCGCGTGCCGCCAACTGCGACGAGTTTGTGAGCCGCATGCCGCAGGGCTATGGCACGATGATTGGCGAGAACGGCTCCAAGCTGTCCGGCGGAGAGCGCCAGCGCATTTCCATCGCCCGCGCGCTGCTCAAAGACGCGCCTATCGTGCTGTTGGACGAGGCGACGGCGAGTTTGGATGTGGAGAACGAGACCGTGGTACAGCAGGCACTCTCCCGTCTGCTTACAGGTAAGACGGTTATCGTTATTGCCCACCGTATGCGTACGGTAGAAAATGCCGACAAAATCGTTGTACTCAAGGATGGTGTGGTTGCCGAGCAGGGCACTCCGGCGCAGCTCAAGGCGGCAGGTGGAGAATTCGCCCGCATGGTGGCGCTGCAAAAGGAAGCAGCTACCTGGCAGCTGTAAGAATGTGACAAAGGGATAGTCCCTTTGTCACATTGACAATCGGTTACTCCGCATCGTTAATTTTCAAAAGGTTAGCCATGGCTGACCTAGATAGTTAGATAGAATTAAGGTATTTCAAAAGCGTGCTCGAGCAAACTTGTTTACTCGGGTGCTGAGGCACCGTGCCGCGTCCAATGCGGCAAAAGGGAGAGACATCATGAAGAAGTCCACGTTCAACACCCTGCTTGTTGGTGGCGGTTTTCTGCTTGGTACGGCTGGCATCAAGCTGCTCACCAGCGCTCCGGTAAAGAACGCCTGCGTGCAGGGTATCGCGTGCGGCATGCGCATCAAGAACGGCTACCAGGACATGGTCGAGCAGGCCAAGGCTAATGTCGACGACATGGTTGCCGAGGCGGCCTACATCACCCAGAGCGAGGCCGCTGCTGACGAGGCAGCCGAGTAACGCTCCCAGGCACAAACTATGAGATTCTCGATTATCAGCGAGATCCCCGGCAGGACCCGTCTTCAATTGGCGGGTCCTGTGCCAGAGAGCGATCTCGATGCACTTCTTAAGCTCAGCGGCGATATCGACGGCGTGCACAAGGTGCGCGTATATGGCCGTATTGGCCAGATGGCGCTCGAATACGACGAGCCACGTCGCGCGAGCGTGCTCGACGCCTTGGGCGCGCTCGATGCTCAAGCTATCGCCGATGCCAAGTCGGGCTATGTGATGCAGCTTGAGCCGCGCAAGCACAAACTCGTTATGGACCTGGCGACACTCGTCGGCGTCCACTACGCGCGCCGCTGGTTCTTGCCGACGCCTCTGCGTGCGGTGTTTGTCGTGGCCGGTTACATGGCATTTTTGCGCGCTGCCCTTCATGAGCTGGCGCAGCCGCGCCTGACCGTTCCCGTGCTCGACGCTTCGGCCATCGGCATTTCGTTCGTCAAGCGTGATGTCGACACCGCGGGCCAGACAATGTTCCTGCTCAACGTGGGCGAGCTGCTCGAGGACTACACCCGCGCCATGAGCGAAAACGAGCTCATCAACTCGCTGCTCGATGTACCCGACAAGGCGCAAAAGGTCGTCGGCGATACCGAGGTAAGCGTTGCTGCGACCGAGCTCGAGCCCGGCGATCTGGTCGCCGTGCGCACTGGCATGTCCATTTGCATCGACGGTGTCGTCGAGCAGGGGAGCGCTATGGTCAACCAGGCGACCCTGACCGGCGAGCCGCTGGCCGTTGAGCGCAGCGTGGGCGACGACGTGTTCGCCGGTACCGTCGTGGAAGACGGCAGCATCTTGGTGCGCGTGCGCGCCAACACGGCGCAGACCAAACTGCGCTCGATCGTCTCGCTCGTGCAGACGGCCGACTCGCTCAAATCCGAGGGCCAGTCGCATATGGAGGACCTCGCCAACAAGATCGTCCCGTGGAACTTCCTGCTCGCGGGCCTGGTTGCGCTCACCACGCGCAGCCTTATCAAGACCTCGGCGGCGCTGATGGTCGACTACTCGTGCGCACTCAAGCTCACGGGTTCCGTCGCCGTCATGACCGCCATGAGCGATGCCGCCAAGATGGGCGTCATGGTCAAGGGCGCGAAGTACTTTGAGTCGTTTGCCAAGGCTGACACCATCGTGTTTGATAAGACCGGCACGCTTACCGAGGCGCAGCCGCGCCTGGCTTGTGTGCTGACGACAGATGGCTGGAGCAAGGACGAGGTCCTGCGCCTTTCCGCTTGCTTGGAGGAGCATTTTCCGCATCCGGTGGCGCGTGCCGTGGTCAACGCCGCCCTCGAGCGCGGGCTCGAGCACCGCGAGCGCCATGCCGCGGTCGAGTACATCGTGGCGCACGGCATCGCTTCGTCCATCGAGGGGCGTCGCGCCATTATCGGTTCGGCGCACTTTGTATTTGAGGACGAGGGTGCGCAGCTCGAGTCCGACATCAAGGAGCAAATCGAGCTCCAGATGCAAGGCCTGTCGCCGCTGTATCTGGCGGTCGACGGCAAGGTCGTCGGCGTGCTCGGCATCGAGGATCCGCTCAAGCCCGGCGTCCGTGAGGCCATCGCCGACCTACATGCGCTGGGCGTCAAGCATGTCGTTATGCTCACGGGCGATTCGGAGCGCACGGCCGAGCGCATTGCGCGCGAGGCGGGTGTCGACGAGTTTAAGGCCGAGCTGCTGCCCGAGGACAAGTACGCCTATGTGGAGCGCATTAAGGGTGAGGGGCGCCACGTTGCCATGGTGGGCGACGGCGTCAACGATTCGCCGGCACTCGGTTTGGCCGACGTGGGGCTGGCAATGGGTGGCGGAAGCGACATCGCCAAGGAGGTCGCCGATATCATCCTGACCGACACGGATCTGGCCGCGATCGTGCGTTTGCGCCGCATGAGCCAGGGCCTCATTGATCGTCTGACGAGCTCCTACTCTAAGGTGATGCTCACCAACTCGGCGCTGTTGGCATTGGGTATTACCGGCGCGATTACCCCGCAGACGTCGTCACTGCTGCACAACGGCTCGACGATTGCCTACAGCCTGAGCAACGCGAAGGCTTACCTGCGTTAGCAGACGTGTTCGCCCACGTTATCTGGCCTGCGCCCAGACGGCATCGGTGTCGTCCGGGCGCAGGTCTTTTGCATTTGACCATGTGCTAGCTTATCTATATAGTGTTGCTAGCAGGGCTAGCAATTGAAAGGAGCGGGATCGACGTGGGTGCTGTTAGTGGCATGGCGCAGGTGAACGTTCGCGTGAATCGCCAGGTCAAGAACCGTGCCGAGGAGGCGCTGCGGCTTTCGGGCGGGTCACTGCCCGAGCTCATCAAAAAGGTGGTGGCCAAGGTCGCGCAGGGTGGCGGGCAGTGCGAGGAAGTGCTTGCGGCCGTCGACGACCGGCAGCAGGCCGTCGCGCACGATACTCCGTTCGCCGCGTCGTGGGCGGCGGCGGATCAGCTTTACGCGGACCTGGGCATCGCTACGTCGTCCGTATCCGACGATCGCGATTGGGACACAATCTATTCCGAAGCCATGGACGAGCGCTATCGCCAAAAGGGGATGATCCTGTGAGCGGGGCTCCCCTCAAAATAATGGTGGATGCCAACGTATGGGTTGATTCGTTTTGCGCCGACCATGCCGAGTCGCTTGCCGCACGCGCGTTTATTGGGCAGGCGACGGAGGCGGGGGCATTGCTGTTCTTTCCGGTGCATATCGCCAAGGACGTACTGTATGTTGTACAGCACGAACTGAAGCGCAGCGTTCTTGCCAGCGGGGGAGCGCTCGGCGAGGCTTCTGCCCGCGCGATTGGCGATGCGGCGCTGGCGTTTGTTCGGAACATGACCGAAAACGCCACGGCCGTGGGTGCAGATGCGTCGGACCTTTGGCTGGCCGACAAATACTTAGCGCTCCATCGCGATTACGAGGACAACTTGGTACTCGCCGCATGCAAACGCGCCCAGGTTGATTACTTGGTGACCAACGATCGAAAACTGCTCGAACATGCCGATCTTGCAGCAAAGACACCTCGTCAAATGATGCCGATTCTTGCTTTGGCCAAACGCGGCGGCACGGCTATCGGTTGACGCGAGCTGTTCGCGGGCCCCTTGGACGACGATGCGCCAAGGGGCCCGCGTCTGCTATTTACAAAAGCTCGGCCTTGATGGTGGGACTTTCTGCGAGCTGCTCGGCTGCCTTTTCGTTGGAGCTGTCGAGTGCTGCCAGACTGCGGTAGACCCACTCGTTGACCTGGGTGTTCTTGACGCCTGCGGTCTGCATAAGGGCGCCTACCTCGCGGATTGCTGCGAACAGATCGGCCTTGGGACCCGCGAGCTCGACCTCGATACCGTGGTAGGCGGCCACGCCGCGGTTCTCACTCACGTGGTCGATAAAGCCCTCGACGGTCTCAAGCTGCTGGGCGAGAGTTGCATCATCGTCAACGTCCAGCGCGACGAGTGCGTTCGATACCGTGAGGGCGGGATGTCCGCAGGGGACAAAGCCCTCGATGACATCCATAGCTTCGGTAATGGTTGAGCCCAGGCCTGCGAGGGCATTGACGAGTTGCTGCTTGGTATCCATAACGGTCCTTTCGACGGGTCAATTTTGCTTGGCGAAAATATACGTGACGCGATCGGTAGCAAAAGTGCGAAGTGTGGCGCACATTGGGGTCTTCACAGCTCGTGCATAGAACAGCTGTCCGCTTTCAGAACGTGGTAAGATAACACTCCACAAGCGGGGCTCGCCCCGCATGTTCCTTGAAAAGTCGACGGTTATCGGGTGTTTGCAGGCCCGATACCATCCAGACTTTCCCAACATTCGGGGGCGACTGGTTTCGACACGATAGCTCTGAGAGAGGAAGCAAGCCGAGGTCTCCTCGCCTCGTTAAACAGGGGTACCGTCAAATTGAATTGACAACAACTCTTCTTTTGAGCCTATGGCTCTCGCTGCTTAATTTATAGCGGCGCGTCAACCCGGTGATTTCCCCGACACCGGTGCGACGTCATGTTAGGGGAATGCTCCTGCGCACGTAATCGGTATGGCGCAGGCTAAGATCGAACCGGTTGGGATGCTGCGAGCGTGTCGCTGCGCGCAAAGCGTCCGAGACTAAACCAGCGACTGAGCTTGGAGATGCCAATCAGGGGGCTTTCGTGGACCGGAGTTCGATTCTCCGCGCCTCCACCAATAGTTACAGGCAGGTAGATATTCGTATCTACCTGCCTTTTCATTTCTAGCCCGTACCGCGGAGAATCGAACTCTGTGCAGGGCGCGAGCGTAAAGAAAACGCGTAAGCGTTTTTAGCCCGCGGGCGAGGACGCCGGCAGGCGGCCGAAGCCGGTGCGTGTTCGCGAAGCAAACACGCGGATTCTCCGCGCAAAGCCCCAACCCAAAACAGATGTGCTGCCGATGGTATTTCAGCTAGCCATGCCCAGCACCAACGGATTCCCCCACCCGCGGAGAACCGAACTCTATGCAGGGCGCGGGCGTAAAGAAAACGCCTCAGTGACGCAGAGTGGGACGCGCTTTCCCAATGGCAGCCCAGGCGGAAAGCCCATCCCGGAATCCGCGCTCAGACTGGGACGTAGTTTCCGGATGACGTTTCAAGCGGAAACTGCATCCCGGAATCGACGTTCGGAATGGGATTCATTTTCCGGAAGACGCCTCAAGCGGATAGTTCATCCCGGAATCCGCGCTCAGAACGGGACGCGCTTTCCCAACGGCGGTCCAAGCGGAAAGCGCATCCCGTAATCCCGCCTCAAACTGGGACGCACTTTCCGCTGCACCTGCCGCCTCGAAAAACCTGCGCGCCCTCCATTCCAAAACTGGGTAGAAGAAAGCCAAAACGCAATCGCAGGAGGTCAATATGACTGCAGAAGATAAGGCAAAGAACGCCGGCAAGGTCGCGCTCGTCTTGGAGGGTGGCAGTTTTCGTGGGCAATTTACCGCGGGCGTGCTCGACGTTCTCATGGAGGCCGGCGTCGAGATTCCGGCTGTCTACGGCGTATCGGCCGGCGCCCTCAACGGCGTGAACTACAAGTCGCACCAGATCGGCCGTGCCAACCGCATCAACCTGGCTTTCTGCAACGACAACCGCTTTATGGGCGCCGCATCGTTTGCATCCACGGGCTCCATCGTGGGTTACGACTTTATCTTCAACGATGTCCAGGACCGCCTGGATCCCTTTGACAACGAGACGTTCGACGCGAGCTCCATCGAGATGTACGCCGTCGCGACGGACATGCTCTTTGGAACCGCCGCGTACCTGCCGGTCAAAAGCGCCGTACTTGACCTCGACGCCGTGCGCGCATCGACGTCGCTGCCGCTGGTGACGCCGCCGGTCGAGATTGACGGGCACAAATACGTCGACGGCGGCGTAGCCGATTCGGTCCCCATCGAGCACGTGCTGGAGGAGGCGGGCTTCGATCGCGCGGTTGTTATTGTCACGCAGGACCGCTCATACGAGAAAAAGCCCTACGAGTTTATGCCCGCCGCGCGCGCCCGCTATGTCGACTACCCCTACCTGCTCGAGGCTATCGAGACGCGCCACGACCGCTATAACCTCCAGCGCATGCATCTGTGGAAGTATGAGCGCGAGGGCCGCGCGCTGGTCGTTGCTCCGCAAAAGCCGGTCGAGGTCGGCCACGTTGAGCACGATCCGGCAAAGCTCCTCGACCTGTATATTCAGGGCCGCCAGGAGGCAAAGCGCCTACTGAGTGATATCGAGGCATTTGTCGAGCGCTAGTGTCGCGACGTCATGACCCATGGATGACATGTGCAGAAAGTCTGGTCGGAGCCAAAATACCTGTTGACTCGTACGGCGAGCGGGGTAATATGGACGGGTTACTTGCAGAGCCCCGTGAATCTCTGTAACAACACGTACTGTACATGGAGGAGTCTAAGTGATTTCGAAATCGACTCACTACGCCAAGCAGGGCGAGGTCCAGCGCAACTGGGTTCTCGTCGACGCCGATGGTGCTGTCCTGGGCCGTCTTGCCACCCAGATCGCAATGATCCTGCGCGGTAAGAACAAGCCCCAGTTCACGCCCAACAGCGACTGCGGCGACTTCGTTGTCGTCATCAACGCCGATAAGGTCCAGCTTACCGGTAACAAGGCCGACACGAAGACCTATTATCGCCACAGCGGCTACAACGGCGGCCTCAAGGCTGAGAGCTTCCGCCAGGCTATGGAGAAGCACCCGGAGAAGGTCATCGAGCGCGCCGTTCGCGGCATGCTGCCCAAGACCACCCTCGGCCGTGCCCAGATGACCAAGCTTAAGGTCTACGCTGGTGCCGAGCATCCGCACGCTGCCCAGAACCCCACGAAGATTGAGCTGGAGGCTTAAAGATGGCTGAGAACACCGTTGTCTACCAGGGTACCGGCCGTCGTAAGAACGCCGTCGCCCGCGTCCGTCTCGTCCCCGGCACCGGCAAGGTGACCATCAACAAGCGTGACGCCGAGCAGTATTTCGGCCGTCATCAGCTCGTTGAGAACGCCCTTGCTCCCTTCAAGGTGACCGACACCGCCGGTCAGTTCGACGTTATCGCTCTGTGCGATGGCGGCGGCATCTCCGGTCAGTCCGGCGCTCTGCGCCTGGGCATCGCTCGCGCTCTTCTGAACGCTGGCGACTACCGTGCTGACCTCAAGAAGGCCGGTTTCCTTACGCGCGATGCTCGCGTGGTCGAGCGCAAGAAGTACGGCCTCAAGAAGGCCCGCCGCGCTCCCCAGTTCTCCAAGCGCTAAGGTTTTATCTCCTTACGAGATACAATGTACAAGCGGGGCCTGCCGATTGCTCGGCGGGTCCCGCTTTTCATTTTCGACTAGAGTGGGCGACTGTGTTTTGCCTACTTGGGAAGGAGCGATCCTATGCCCCAGAACATCTTCGGTACCGACGGCGTCCGTGGCGTCGCCAACGCCGACCTCTCGTGTGACCTCGCGTTTCGCCTTGGCCGTGCGGCGACCAAGTTCCTTGGTCCGGACATTTGCATCGGTCGCGACACGCGTCTTTCGGGCACCATGCTCGAGAGCGCTCTGACCGCCGGCATCATGGCCGAGGGCGGCCGTCCACACTGCTGCGGCGTCATCCCCACGCCTGCCGTGGCGCTGCTCACCGTCCAGAACGAGCTCGACGGCGGCATCGTCATCTCTGCTTCGCACAATCCGCCGGAGTTCAACGGCATCAAGTTCTTTAGCCGCAAGGGCATGAAGCTTCCCGACGCGGTTGAGGAAGAGATCAGCGCCTGGGTCATGTCCGAGGAGGCCATGGCTGCCGACACGTTGCCGACCGGCGCCGGCGTGGGCCACATTATCAAGATGAAGGACGCTCGCAAGGCATATGTCGATCATGCCATCGATACGCTCGACGGCCTGAGGCTCGATGGCCTAGTCGTTGCCGTCGACTGCGGCCACGGCGCTTCTTGCCAGACTACGCCCGCCGCGCTGCAGCGCCTGGGCGCCACGGTGCACGCTATCAACACCGATTACTGCGGCACTGACATTAACGTTGAGTGCGGCTCCACTCACCTTGAGCCCCTGCGCGAGCTCGTGCTGCGCACCCACGCCGATATCGGCCTGGCCCACGACGGCGACGCCGATCGCGTGCTGTTCGTGGACAGCGAGGGCAATGAGATCGACGGTGACTACATCCTGGCTATCTGCGGTTCTGACCTCGCCGCCCGCGGCAAGCTCGCCAACTCCGAGATCGTCTCGACCGTCATGTGCAACTTGGGCTTCTCCATCGCTATGAAGGAGCAGGGCTTCGAGATGGTTCAGACCGCCGTGGGCGACCGCTACGTTCTGGAGCGTATGCTCGCGGATGGCGCCGTCATCGGCGGCGAGCAGTCCGGCCACATCATCTTCCTGGAGCACAACACCACCGGTGACGGCCTGGTGACGGCTCTGCAGCTGCTGGCCGTGCTCAAGCGCACCGGTCGTACCCTCACCGATCTTGCCGGCATCATGAAGAAGTACCCGCAGGTACTCGTCAACGTGCATTCCGACAACAAGGCTGGTCTGGACGATTGCCAGCCCATCTGGGATGCCGTCGCTGCTGCCGAGAAGGAACTTGACGGCCGCGGTCGCATTCTGGTGCGTCCGAGCGGTACCGAGCCGCTGGTCCGCGTTATGGCCGAGGCCGAGACGCACGAGCTGACCCAGCGCGTTGTCGACGACATCGTCGAGGTTGTCAAGCGCGAACTTCCCTAATGGTCAAAAACGAGTGCCAAGTGGTAAACTGTTAAGGCTATTTTGGTCGATTGGTATGTCCGAGGGGGAGCATGTTCACTAAAGTCCTAAGGTCTTTTGGTATGCGTGGTCGAGTCCTTACGCTGGATGCTCCCATCTCGGGCGACGTCATTCCGCTTTCCGAGGTAAACGACCAGACATTTGCCACCGGCCTTTTGGGCCAGGGCGTGGCGATTCAGCCTACCGGCACGCGCGTGATTGCGCCGGCAGACGCCAAGGTCGAGGCCATTTTTCCCACGGGTCACGCCGTTGCGCTCAACACGGTCGATGGCCTAGACGTGCTGATCCACGTTGGTTTGGACACTGTTCAGCTTGAGGGCAAGCATTTTAGCGTGCATGCACAGGTGGGCGATGTCGTCCATAAGGGTGACGTGCTCATCGAGTTCGATCGCGAGGCAATTGCTGCCGAGGGCTACGATGTGACGGTTCCCATCTTGGTGTGCAACTCCGTTGAGTTCTCGAGTATCAAGGGCTCCGTTGGTGCGCATGTCGAAGAGATGGACCAGCTCATCGTTGCTCGCGAGCGCTAGCAAGTGCACGTGGCCATTAGCCTACAATTCAAACACGTTTATGGAGGGCGCCCTTGAAAGAGGGCGCCCTCCGTGGCAAGATGGGATTTGTCCGAAGCTAAACGGCTTTGGGTCACCGTGGACGGGCAGGGGCCTCGACGCGGCTAGACACGAGACACATACATTACGCGACCTCGCCCTGGTGGCCGCACACGTTGGTTGCGGCCGACGCGGGCCGCGGGCAAGTGCTTGTAAGGGGAGCCTTGCCTCTCTTGTACGAGAAAGGACGCGTAATGAAGATCATTAAAGCTAAAGACTACGAGGATATGAGCCGCAAGGCCGCCAATATCATCTCGGCGCAGGTTATCCTCAAGCCCGATTGCGTGCTGGGTCTTGCCACCGGCTCCACCCCGATCGGTGCCTACAAGCAGCTCGCTGCTTGGTACGAGAAGGGCGACGTCGACTTTGCCGAGGTCAGCACCTACAACCTGGACGAGTATCGCGGCCTTTCGCACGACGATCCCCAGAGCTATCACTACTTCATGCGTGAGAACTTCTTCGATCACATCAACATCGACCTGAACAACACGCATGTGCCCGACGGTTCCAACCCCGACGCCGCCGCTGCCTGCTCTGAGTACGACAAGATCGTCGCCGCCGCCGGTTACCCGGATCTGCAGCTGCTCGGCATTGGCAACAACGGCCACATCGGTTTCAACGAGCCCGATGACCACTTCTCCAAGGGCACGCACTGCGTCGACCTCACCGAGAGCACCATTCAGGCCAACAGCCGCCTGTTCGACAGCATCGACGATGTTCCCCGTCAGGCCTACACCATGGGTACCCAGACCATCATGTATGCCCGCATGATCCTAGTCGTCGCCAACGGCGAGGCCAAGGCTCAGGCCGTGCATGACATGTGCTATGGTCCGGTTACGCCCGCGTGCCCGGCTTCGATCCTGCAGCTGCACACCAACTGCGTTGTCGTTGCCGACGAGGCCGCCCTTTCGCTCTGCGAGTAGCGCGAATCCTGCACCTCGACATAGCCTTGCCTAAGGCCTCCGCTTTGCGGGGGCCTTTTTGTTATCCCTCTCCGCCCGCTTGACCAAAATCTTGCCGCAAGCTTGACGAATGCCGGATGCCCAACAGCTTGATTCATTCCATACCAGATTCTATGCAAAAATGCCACTAAAAGGTCGTAGACGGTAGCGGGTGCTAGGCGAGTTGAATGACATAGCTGAACCTTGTTCATTTGCGTTACACTGCCGCTTAGATGGGACAAGCTGACAAGCTCATTTACCTGCTTAAAGACCGATTAGTCGGGGGATTAATAACAATCGGCCCTCGCTGTACAAAAACTTGCCGCTTGCGTACCAAAAGACAACCTAGAACACAAGGTCGCTCTATTCATAGCGCGGCTTGTATGGTCTTGCGGTTACAGTGTCCATACGGTCGAGTTGAGGAGCGGGCATGGTAAACGATTTGGGCAGTATGGACGACCTCGAGCTGATGCCGCTGGGCGGTGGCTATATGGTGCGACGCGAACGCTTGATGAATGAGCTTCTCGCCAAGGGCCGAAAGGCCGGCATCGTGGTTCTTTATGCGCCCGACGGGTTTGGGAAGACCTCGGTGCTGCTGCAGTACACCCATGAGGTTAAATGCGACCCGACGCGAGGCCCCGTGCGGATTATCGAGGCCGATCGCGCCACTGGGCGCGAGGTGTTTATGCAGCTCGAGGTGGTTACCGAAGAACTCAAAGACAAACCGCACTCCCTTATCGCGATTGATAATGTGCCAAACCTCGATCAGCACGATACCGAAGACCTCATCGACAGGATTCGCGGCCTGCGCGCTATGGGGGTGGGGGTCTTTATCTCCTGCCGTCCTTCAAATCGTCAACTGATTCATGGGCTGGGCGATTCGGTTAAGATCAATGCGCAGATGCTCAAGGTGCATGCCTATGAGTATTCGGCGTGGGCATCGGCGTTTTCGATCAGCACATCGCTCGACTTTTATCAGCTCACGCAGGGCGTGCCCGAGCTCGTTTCGGCATTGCAGACGGGTCTGTATGGCCAAGGCGACGTAGCCGGTCTGCTCGAAAACGAGATTGTCAACGTATATGGCGCGGCACTTGTCGACCTGGCTTCGCTCGACAATAATGCACTGTTTTGCGTGGCATGTCTCATGATTTTGATGGGCGAGGGCAATATCGCAGAACTCGAGGCTTGCGGGGTGAGGCTATCGATGGTCGACCAGTCCTACTTCGTACGCGACTACCCGATCTTTGGCTTGGACCCCGCCGAGCGGAGTTTTACGTGTCTGGGCACGGAGGATAACGGACGCTTGCGCTTGCGTAAGTTGGTGGCCGAGGTTCGCCCCGAACTTGTTCCGAGGGCGGCCCGGATTTTGCTTAAGGCGGGCCGATGCGATGCGGCGATGGGCCTGGCGGACGCCTTTTTGGACCGTGATGCGGTCCTTGAACTTGCTGGGCAGTATGGGGTCGATCTGGCTCTGACGGGGCACGGGGCCGATATCTGCCGAGCAGCGCTGGGCACGATCGATGCCGAGGATCCGGCTCCAGAGCCAACGCCTGCCGAGGCGCTTGGCGTATATCTGGCAGCGGTCAGCGTGTCCAATACAAAGCTCGCTCGCTATATGGCATCGGTCATCGAGCGCGGGGGCGAACGGGCGGCCTGCGAAATAGACCCTGTTTCATGGAGGGTGGCCCAGACACTGACGGCTGTTTGCTATGGGGACAACGGGCTTGGGCTTCCTACGAACCTGGCCGTGCCAGAAATAGAGACGTCCCACACCGCACTCGACATGCTGTCCGCGCATATCGAGGTCAAGCGATGCCTGACCGAACGGGGAGATGACGGCGGCGTTCTACAGCAGCTCAAAACGAGCAAGGCCTACGACTGTGAGCTCGACATCGCGGGGATTGTTATACGGGCCGATAACATGCTGGTGGAGCTCTTTGACGGGTCGTTTACGGGAACCGACGAGCGCGACGACGAGATGACGGTGGTGCGGGAGGCGCTCGACGTACGTGGGCTTAAGGCGATGGCTGTCTGGGTGCGCATGGTGCTGGCGGCACGGCGGCTCCTTTCCGGCCTGCCGGTAACCGACGACGCGGCGTTCAACGAGCTCGATCGTTTTGCCGTGCGCATGCGCGATAATCAGATTCAGCTGTTTGGCCTGTTGCTAGAAGGCTGGCAGTCGCTGGCAGAGGGACGGCCGGTTAATGCAAAGTTCCGTGCGGTCCAAGTGCTCAAACTTGCCGAGGAGTCGATTGCGTACATGCGCGATAACGCATTGCTGCTGGAGCGCGCGGCGTATCTGCGTAACACCTCGATGGTTTCGGTGCGTGAGGAAGCGGAGTTGCTCGATATAAGCCAGACGCAGGTTGGTGGAGCGGAGGCCTGGATGGTGGCGCTGCATTTGGCCTGTGCGGGCCGAGACAGCGATCTTGCGGCCTGGATGTCCATGAATCGTGCGGGGATTCTGGAGCCATCGTATCGGCTCTTTGCGCGCCTTGCCATGCATTGTCTGGGCGAGCCGGCGACCAGGATTCGCAAGAAGCTTCCCGTGCGCGAGCTGTCGCGGTACTCGCTGCGCGACGATTTGGAAGGGGAGGGCGAGCGCCTGTTCCAGGCCGGCGAGGTTGAAGCCGTTGATACCATTGACCATATCGAGATTCGCATGTTTGGTGCGTTTCGCGCCGAGCGCGACGGGTTTCCCATCACGGACAAAATGTGGCGCCGCAAGAAGGCGGCGACACTTGCCGAGCGGCTTGCGCTGGGCATGGATGCGCTCGTCGATCGTGAGACGCTGGCCATGGAGTTGTGGCCCCATGCCGAGTTCAATAGCGCCCGCAACAACCTGTACTCGACGATATCGCGCTTGCGGTCGGCTTTGGGACCGACGCCGGATGGCAAGTCGTGTGTGCTCATCCAAAATGAATGCATCGGACTCAACGGCGACTACGTCAAGACCGATGTACGGCTGTTTGACCAGATAAGCCGCGAGGTTTTGGGAAATCGCACGGGTGCGCGCGGGCCCCATTTAGTTGAGCTGTGCCTTAAGATTGAGCAGCTTTATGCCGGGCCGCTGTATGTTCCCAATGGCTGTAACCCCACCTACTTTTTGCGTATGCGACGCATTATGCAGTCAAAGTTCATCGATTGCATGATTAAGGGAGCAAATGCCGCTCTAGAAGAAAACGATCTGCAGTCGGCGATTTGGCTGGCGGAGTCGGGGCTTCGGCAGGAAACAGCGCGTGAGGATATGGTGCGCTGCGCCATGCGCGTCTACAGTGCGGCGGGGCGGCGGCGCGATATCGTCGAGCTGTACAGCGGGCATATGCACCATCTAAGGGAGCAGGTCAATGGCGTGCCCGAGCCCGAGACGCGGCGTCTATACGAGCGCTTGGTGGAGGGGCGGCTCAATCGCGTGCTGGTCGAGCGATAAAAAACGGGCGCCCGAAGTACTTGGGCACCCGTAAGCTTGCTATGTGTTGGCTTGCCGGATCATTGGCTCTTAGACGAGCTTGATCTTCTCGATGTCCTTGCGCGAGGACTCGCGATACAGCGAGAACTTGCGGCCGATGACCTGGACGACCTCGGCGTGGCAACGCTCGGAGAGCTCTTCGGCGGCCTCGCGGGCGGAAAGACTGGAGCCATCGAGCACGGAGCACTTAACGAGTTCGTGCTTCTCCAGGTAGGCGACCGTCTGCTCGACGGTGCCCTCGTTGACATCGGACTTACCGATGATGATGGCGGGGTTGAGGTGATGGGCCATGCTGCGAAGCTGCTTGACCTGGGCTCCTGTCAGTGCCATGGGTTCTCGCTTTCTATGTATGGGGCGCCCCGCGACGGGGCCTTAATCTACGTGAGCTGTCCCACGATAGCGCAGGAACGGCGCGGTGTGGAGCGCGTTTGCCCAGTTCAAAAAGAATGCGGATGCCGAGTGAGTGGGCGGCGTGGACTGCGAACAGGCTATGAGCTGGGCGCAGAGACTGGATCCCATGCAATAAATGCCCAACGGACCTTGCGGACGTGGTCGAGCATGTAGCGTCCCTGCGGCACACCCTTGGAGCCCGGCTCACCGGCATGGGGATTCTCGATCATGTGCTGAGCGATATAGTCGCGCAGGCGGTCGATCTTATCCTCGTTGCCATGCTCGAGCATACGGGAAAAATCCGCCACGCCTGCCTCAAGGCTATCGAAGGTATCGCGACGCGGCGATTCAAAGTACGTGACCTGCGGCAGGGCACCCATCTGAATGAGGATGTTGAAGGCGTACACAAAGCCATTGCTGCAGGTAACCGAGGCACCAATGGCGTTCATCAGGTGCAGATCATAGCGCGGGCTGGAGTTGGCGACCATCGTGACAGCACAACGGCGACGAGCCGTTCGATCAAGCTTGGCAAGCGCGCCTTTTAGGTTGGTCGTGGTGACAGAACGACTGGCAAAGGCAACATCTACCGCTTTCGCGACCGGTCCAACCAAATCCCAATCATCATCCCAAGCAAGCTCAAGCGGCGTAATAAGATCCTCGAGTCCGTAATACTCAATGCCAGCATCAAGGGTGCCCAGCATGGCAGGGGAGAAATCAGCCGCAATCACAGGATGCCCAGCCTGAGCAAGCGGAATAGCAATCGACCCAGCCCCACACCCCATATCAAGCACCGATTCACCAGGCTTTAACGCCAACAGCTTCATAAAGTCCCGGGCATACGGGGCAGTCTCCAACGGCCGAAAATGCCGAGCCCGCTTATCCCATTCAAAAGAATCATCAGCCCGCCGCCGACCAGCCTGCAGGCGCATCCATTCGCCATTCCAATCAGCGGAAAGAAGCTCAGAGCGAGCGTCCCCATCAACCACGGGCCAACCTCCTAGCAACAAAAAAGCGACTCCTCCCAAAAGAAGAGCCGCAACCAGCATATATCAGAAAAAGAACCGTTCCAACGCCAAACCGCCGCACCAGCCAAGTGGTGCAGGAGCGAAGCGACTGCAACCGGGATAGAACCCAACTGAGGTCCCGTTGTGCGGGAGCCCCGGGGAGGGCAAATATATAAGGTCGATCGCGAGTTCCGCACGAGCCGGAGAGCACTTAATGTGCTCTCCGTGCGAGTCAGGACTGTCCGAGCAGGCGACCTTATATATTTGCCCTCCCCGGGGCTCCTCGCCCGAACCCCTCAGCTAGTTCTTCAGCGAGTTCAGTGGTGCCGGGAAGCGTCCACCGCGGTGGGCAAGCACAGTGCCGGCGTTGGGGTTCACCGGCATGATGGGTGCACGGCCGAACAGGCCGCCGTACTCGACGCAGTCACCCACGCCCTTGCCGATGGCGGGAATCACGCGGACGGCCGTGGTCTTGTTGTTGATGACGCCGATGGCCATCTCGTCGGCGATGATGCCGGCGATGGTCTCGACCGGGGTGTCGCCGGGGATGGCGATCATGTCCAGGCCGACGGAGCACACGCAGGTCATGGCCTCGAGCTTCTCGAGCGAAAGCGCACCGGCTTCGACGGCGGCGATCATGCCGGCGTCCTCGGACACGGGGATGAAAGCGCCGGAGAGACCGCCCACGCTGGAGCTGGCCATGACGCCGCCCTTCTTGACGGCATCGTTGAGCATGGCGAGCGCGCAGGTCGTGCCCGGGCCACCGCAGGTGCCCACGCCAATGATCTCGAGGATGCGCGCGACGGAGTCGCCGATGGCAGGCGTGGGAGCCAGCGACAGGTCGACGATGCCCTTCTCGACACCCAGGCGATGGGCGGCCTCGCGGCTCATGAGCTCGCCGGCACGGGTGATCTTAAAGGCGGTCTGCTTAATCTTTTCGGCGACTTCCATCATCGATGCGGAATCGGGCAGCGTCTCCAGGGCTGCGGCCATAACGCCGGGGCCCGAGACGCCTACGTTGATGACGGCGTCGGCCTCGCCACCGCCGTGGACGGCGCCCGCCATAAACGGGGAGTCCTCGACCATGTTAGCAAAGCAGACAAACTTGGAAGCGCCGACGGAATCCTGGTCGGCCGTGAGTTTAGCGGCATCGATGATGGTCTGGGCGGCCATAAGCACGGCGTCCATGTTGATGCCGGCGCGCAGGCTGGCGACGTTGACGCTGGAGCAGACACGGCTCGTGGTGGCGAGCGCCTGGGGGATGGACTGGATGACGCGGCGGTCGGCGTCGCCGATGCCCTTCTGGACGAGTGCGGAGAAGCCGCCCAGGTAATCGATGCCGAGCGTCTCGGCCGCGCGGTCGAGGGCATGCGCGATGGGGGTGAGGTCCTCATCCTTGCAGCACGCGGCGATCTGCGCCACCGGGGTGACGGAAACGCGCTTGTTGACAATGGGGATACCGTACTCGCGCTCGAGGTTCTCGGCGGTCTCGACCAGATGCTCAGCCGTGTGCGTCACATGGTCGTAGATCTTCGTGCACATGCGGTCGAGGTTCTCGTCACCGCAACCCATGAGCGAAACACCCATGGTGATGGTCCTGATGTCGAGGTTCTGTTCCTCAACCATGCCGCGGGTTTCCGCGATTTCTGCGGGCGTGATCGCCATCCTTGCGCTCCTATCTGCCAAAACGAGCATAGTCTTATCTATTCTAACGTGCCGCACGTGCCAAGTGGCGCGTGCGGCACGTTTTGGTGCTCGGTTGTTTCCGTTGTGTTACTTCCCAAAGACCTCTTCGGCGATACGAGCGCTCTCGGCGGCGTCCTTGGCGTAGTAGTCCGCGCCGATTTGCTTGGCATATTCGGGGGTGAGCACGGCGCCGCCCACGATGATCTTGACGCCCGGAACCTCGGCATGGAGCAACTTGATGGTCTCTTCCATGGCGACGACCGTGGTGGTCATAAGCGCCGAGAGGCCGACGAGCTTGATGTCACGCTCCTGCACGGTCTTGAGCACCTCTTGCGGGTCGACATCGCGGCCTAGGTCAAAGACGGTGTAGCCGTAGTTATCGAGCAGCATCTTGACGATGTTCTTGCCGATATCGTGGATGTCGCCCTTGACGGTGGCCACGCAGATCTTGCCCTTGTCGGCGATCTCGCCGGCGGGCATCAGGCGCTTGATGGTGTCGAAGCCCACGCGTGCGGCTTCGGCCGAGGCCATGAGTTGCGGCAAGAAGAACTTGCCCTGGTCAAAGAGGACGCCCACCTCGTCGAGGGCGGGGATAAAGTGGTTGTTGATAAGGTCCATGGCGTCGTGGTCTGCCAGCAGACGCTCGGTCTCGGCAGCGATCTCGCCTTTGCGGCCCGAGACGACCATGCGACGAATCGGGTCGTCGTTGCCGTCGGTGCCGGCGGTGCCGGCAGCGGGCACGGTGTCGGTCGATGCGGCCTGAGCTGCTGCCGGGTTGGCGGCGATCTTATACGGATCGGTCCAGCCGGCATAGCGCTCGATGTATCCGGTCGAGCCCTCGTCCTCAACGCTCAGGACGCGATAGCTGTAGACGGTGTCCATAAAGCGCTTGGAGCCCGGGTTCATGATGGGGGCATCGAGGCCCGCGCCAAAGGCGGCGGCCAAAAAGACCGAGCCCAGCAGCGGGCGGGCAGGCAGACCAAAGCTGATGTTCGACACGCCGAGCGCGCATTTGACGCCCAGGCGCTCCTTGCACAGGGACATGGCGCGCAGGATCTGCTCGGCCTGGCGTTGATTGGTCGAGGCGGTCATGACCAGGCAGTCGATGAGGATACGGTCCGGGCCGATGCCGTAGCGGGCAGCCTCGGCCACGATGCGCTCGGCGATGGCAAAGCGGGCCTCGGCGGTATCGGGGATGCCGCCTTCGTCGAGCGTAAGGCCGACGACGTTGGTGCCGTAGTGGGCGACCAGTGGAAAGATCTCATCCATGATCTGCTGTTTGCCATTGACCGAGTTGATGATGGGCTTGCCGGCGTAGCGGCGCACGGCGGCCTCGACGGCGGCGGGGTCGGTGGAGTCGATCTGCAGCGGCAGCAGCGTGGAGCCTTGGAGCTGCTCGGTGGCCTGTTGGATAATCTTGACCTCGTCGATCTCGGGCAGGCCCACGTTGACGTCCAGGATGTCGGCGCCCTGCTCCTGCTGGCTGATGCCCTGGCTCACCACGTAGTCCAGATCGCCGTCGCGCAGGGCCTGCTGCAGGCGCTTTTTGCCGGTGGGGTTGATGCGCTCGCCGATGACGGCGATCTTGTGGCCGTCGCAGGGGAGGTCCACCACGGTCTGGGCGCTTGTGACCGACATGCTGGGCTTGCGGTGGCGCGGACTGGGCGTGTGGTTATCGATAAGCGTGCGCAGCGCTGCCATGTGCGCCGGCGTGGTGCCGCAGCAGCCGCCCACGACGCTTACGCCGTCCTCAATCATACCGGCGACGGCCACGGCGTACTCGGGCGCCTGGATATCAAAGACGGTGTTGCCGTCGTCGTCCACGTGGGGCAGTCCTGCGTTGGCCTGCACCATAACGGGCTTGTCCGTAACGGTGAGCATGCGAGCGGCGAGTCCTCGGAGCTCGGCCGGTCCCTGGCTGCAGTTGATGCCCAAAACGTCGGCGCCGATGGCATCGAGCGTGATGGCGGCAACCTCGGGACTCGTGCCCAGGAAGGTGCGACCGTCTTCCTCAAAGGTCATGGTGGCAAAGACGGGCAGGTCGGAGTTCTCGCGGCAGGCGAGGACGGCCGCCTTGATCTCGGCCAGGTCGGTCATAGTCTCGATAATAAAGAGGTCCACGCCCGCGGCGACGCCGGCGCGCACTTCCTCGGCAAAGAGGTCATAGGCCTCGTCGAAGCTGAGGGTACCCAAGGGGCGAAGCAGCGCGCCGATGGGGCCGATATCGCCGGCGACGTAGTGGGCGCCGGCCGCGCGGGCGCAGGCGACAGCGGCGGCAAAGACATCTGCCACGGTGGCGGTACCGTCGAGCTTGTGGGCGTTGGCACCAAAGGTGTTGGCGGTGATCACGTCGCAGCCGGCCTCGACGTACTGTCGCTGAATGTCGGTAATGACCTGGGGCTCCTCAAAGTTGAGCAGCTCGGGCAGGGCGCCCGCCTTCATGCCAGCGGCCTGCAACATGGTGCCCATGCCGCCGTCAAACAGCAGGTGCCCGGTGCCCTTGATGGCGGCGCGCAGACGATCGTCCTTAATGCGAAGGTCGTCGATCGTGCGCGTCTTGTATGCAGCCCCGTTGCGGCGCGCAGCATCAACAGGCGCCGCCAGCGCGGCACCGTCCAGATCATGAGTGATAAGCGGAGTAAACATCGATGGCTCCTAATGGCTGGAATAGCAGGTGGTGTGGGCGGCGCGGAAGCGGCAGTGCTCACGCATG
This sequence comes from uncultured Collinsella sp., assembly GCA_905199545.1. Taxonomy (GTDB): domain Bacteria; phylum Actinomycetota; class Coriobacteriia; order Coriobacteriales; family Coriobacteriaceae; genus Collinsella. Next base: position 38,547 of record CAJKGW010000011.1, on the reverse strand, counting down.
CGGCAGATATTGCAGGTGGGGCGGCTCTGGGCGTCGTGGACTTCGCCGTCAAACAGACCAATCACCGCGGTCACGCTCTTGGTGGGCATGAGCAGGCTGGTCGGCGTGACGGTAAGCCCGATGAGCCGCGTGGCGTTGAGCGCATTCACGATTGAGCGCTGGGCCGTAAGCGGGCAGTCGCCATAGCCGGGACTGAAGCGCCAGTTACCGGCGAGTCCGTGTGCGGCGGCCGCAGCCTTGACCTGCTGGTCCATCTGCTCGACGGCGGCTTCTACATAGGCAGAGCATGCGGCGTCGAGCACGGCTCCCTCTAGGGGCTGCTGGGCTCCCGTGGTGCGCAGACGACGCTCGGCGTCCATGCCGAGTGTGCATGCCATGAGCGCGGCCATGCGGGCGTCTTTGAGATGTCGATAGATGTCGCGACCGCGCAGCTCAACGTTGGTGCCGACCAAGCGAATGCAAGGCTCTCCCTGCTCGTCCACGCCCATGGCATCGATGGCAAATGCGCGGCGCACGCCACGGGGCTCAATGTCCAGTTCCAGACGCTCAACGACAAGCTCAATACGCTGCGACAGCTCGGGCTCAATCTGCTGACCGCCGTAGCCCAGATAGCGCAGCATCTCGGCACGATCGACGCGGGGATGGTGGGCATCATCGATACGATAAAGCGCCGGCGACGCAAGGTCGGCCGGCACTTCGACAGCGGTTGTATCGATGTGCGGTTTTTCCATTACCCCAAGCGCTCCATAATGGTCGCGGCGATTGCAGGACGGTTCATAGTGTACAGGTGCAGACCGGCGGCACCGTGCTCCTTAAGGTCGCAAAGCTGACGGGCGGCATAATCTACACCGGCTGCCTGCAGGCTCTCGGGGTCGTTCTCGTACTTGGCGAGAATCTTGATGACGGGGGAGGGCAGTGACGCGCCGCACATAAAGACCATGCGGCTGATCTGCGACTTGCCCATAAACGGCATGATACCTGCGGTAATGGGCACGGTGATGCCGGCCTTGTCGGCAAGCTCGCGAAAACGATAGAAGCACTCGTTATCAAAGAAGAGCTGCGTCACAAAGAAGCTCGCGCCGGCGTCCTGTTTTTGCTTGAGGTGTTCGACCGAGAGGTTGAGATCCTCGCAGGCAATGTGGCCCTCGGGGTAGGCTGCGGCACCCACGCAAAAGCCGGCGTCGACGAGCTCGGGGATGAGGTCGCGGGCGTAGGCGTAGTCGGAGGCGGGCTTGTCGTCCTCGGTCGCGCCGGCAGGGAGATCGCCACGCAGGGCCAGGATGTTTTCCACGCCGGCGGTGCGGTACTCATCGATCTTGGCGGCGATATCGGCGTGGGTACGGCCCACACAGGTGAGGTGCGCCACCGAGGGCGTATCGAATTCGCTCGTAATCATATGCGCGATGGGGGCGGTGGTGGCGCCGTTGCCCGAGCCGCCAGCCGAGCAGGTGACCGAGACAAAGCTCGGCGAAAGCTTGCACAGATTGCCTGCCACTTCGCGAGCCGTGTCGAGGGTAAGCTCGCCCTTGGGCGGGAACATCTCAAACGAAACGGGTGCAGTGCCCTGGGATGCTGCCTGCTTAAAAACCTCGTCGACGCGCATATCGTGCTCCTTTAGATATTTAGTGCGATGTATTGTAAGGATTCTACAGCACCACTGTGTCACGGTGGAGTTTTACTCGCTATTTAGGGATACCAATCAAAGATGCCTTGCTATCGGCATTCCCTATAACAACGCAGCTCATTGGGTGCGGGGTTATAAAGACTGGTATCTGATGCGAAATACCAGTCAATTTAGCCCCGTCCTAAATTGACTACCCTTAAACCATGCGGGGAGGTCTGCAATTTATACAGTTCATTGGCTGTTAAGGGTGGCAATACTGCCGCGATGCGGTAACCTCATTGATTGGTTTCGCGACAGCAACACAACGGTAATGTCGCGGAAACACGGCGAGCCTAAGCTATGACTCGTTCGTTAGTAATCAACACCGCTTCTCACGCGGTGCCGATACGAAGGGAGTTCCGTATGGCCGATCTTACTGACCGCTTCGGGACCATGGTGTTCTCTGAGGAAGTCATGAAGGACTACCTCCCCAAGGACATTTGGAAGCGCCTTGCCGCAACCCTCGAGGAGGGTGAGCCGCTCGACCTGGATGTGGCCAACGCCGTCGCTCACGCCATGAAGGTTTGGGCCATCTCCAAGGGTGCTACGCACTACGCGCACTGGTTCCAGCCGCTTTCGGGCATTACTTCCGAGAAGCACGATAGCTTCCTCGAGCCCAACCACGACGGCACCGCCATTACCAAGTTTACGGGCAAGAACCTCATCCAGGGCGAGCCGGACGCCTCCAGCTTCCCCAACGGCGGCCTGCGTGCCACCTTCGAGGCCCGTGGCTACACCGCTTGGGATCCCACCAGCCCCGCCTTTATCAAGGACGATGTCCTGTGCATCCCCACAGCTTTCTGCTCCTACACGGGCGAGGCCCTGGACAAGAAGACCCCGCTGCTGCGTTCCATGACCGCGCTCTCGCGTGAGTCCAAGCGCGTTTTGGCGCTGTTTGGTAAGACCCCCAAGAAGGTCGTTCCTTCCGTGGGCGATGAGCAGGAGTACTTCCTGATCAAGAAGGACGCTTACCGCAAGCGCAGGGACCTGGTCATCACCGGTCGCACCCTCTTTGGCGCTGCTCCCTGCAAGGGCCAGGAGCTCGAGGAGCACTACTTTGGCGCTATCCGCCCCACCGTCTCGTCCTATATGAAGGACCTGGACGATGAACTGTGGGCGCTTGGCATTCCTGCCAAGACCAAGCACAACGAGGTCGCTCCCTGCCAGCATGAGCTCGCCCCTGTCTACGGCGAGGTCAACGAGGCCATCGACCAGAATCTGGTCATGATGGAGAAGATGAAGCTCATCGCCTCCCGTCACGACTTGGTCTGCCTGCTGCACGAGAAGCCCTTTGAGGGCATCAACGGTTCGGGCAAGCACAACAACTGGTCGCTTGGCACCGAGTCCGAGAACCTGCTCGACCCGGGCGACACCCCGCTCGACAACCTGCAGTTCATCGTCTTCCTCACCGCGGTGATCGAGGCCGTCGATAACTATCAGGAGCTCCTGCGTGCCTCCGTTGCCTCGGCCGGCAACGATCATCGTCTGGGCGCCAACGAGGCTCCTCCGGCGATTATGTCCATCTTCCTGGGCGACCAGCTTACCGAGGTCGTCGAGAAGATCATCGATGGCAAGGCTTCCGTCCATGCCACGCGCGGCGTGCTCGACCTGGGCGCCGATACCCTGCCCAAGCTGATGCAGGACAACACCGACCGCAACCGCACCTCCCCGTTTGCCTTCACCGGCAACAAGTTCGAGTTCCGTGCCTGCGGCTCCGAGCAGAACGTCTCCGACTCCAACCTGGTGCTCGATGCCGCCGTTGCCAAGTCGCTCAAGTCCTTCGCCGATGAGCTCGAGGATACGCCCGAGGATAAGTTCCAGGACGCCGCGCTCGAGTACTGCAAGAAGGTGCTGACCGATCATCAGCGCATCCTGTTCTCCGGCGACGGTTACTCCGACGAGTGGCCCATCGAGGCCGAGAAGCGCGGCCTTGCCAACAACAAGACCACGGCCGACGCTCTTCCCGCCTTTGTTTCCGATAAGGCTATCGCGCTCTTTGAGGAGACGGGCGTCCTGACCAAGGCCGAGGCCCAGTGCCGCTACGACTGCAAGCTCGAGAAGTACAACAAGCTCATGAACATCGAGGCCACCACGATGGTTCGCGAGGCGCGTCGTACCTATCGCCCGGTCATTACCGCCTATGCCACCAAGGTCGCTAAGGGCCTTGAGACTATTCGTGCCGCTGGTGCGGAGGCCGCCATGCAGTGCGAGCAGAACACGCTCAACAAGCTCTGCAACGGTATCACCGCCATCAACGACTCCATTAAGGCGCTCGACGCCGTGCATCAGAAGGCCGAGGCTCTCGATGGCCAGGAGCAGGCCAACGTGTATGCACACGAGGTCGTTCCCGCTATGGATACGCTGCGCGCCGCCGTGGATGCCATGGAGGAGATCGTGGCCGCCGACTACTGGCCGGTTCCGACCTACGACGACATCCTGTTCTACGTGTAGAGCGTAACTGACATATCGTCACGGTATTGAGCCGGGGTCCGCATCGCGCGGGGCCCGGCTATTTGTTTGCGAAGGACGCTTTGGATCCCGCTTTGCAACTGATTCGCCCACGCAATAAGGGGTCGTGGGCAAAAAACGTCAAATATGAGTACTGTCACAAGCCCTGCAGCATTATCTTTTTGCAAAATATGCAGTGTTACGCAACATATGTCCAAGTACTTAGCTGATAAATGCCTGCAATTCCTCCGCCGTAGGACGCCTTGTGTCCAAATCGCCTTCTGATGGCATGAAATCGCTGTTACTAAATTGGTAACAGTACTCATATTTGCTATTTTTTGTCCACGGGCCCTTGGATGACAGTGTGATTTTATGCCTTCGGGGTTCGAATCCCGGCGTATGGGTAGCAAAAAGCCCGCTACCGAATTGGTAACGGGCTTCTCAGATTCTGTGGTGCCCCCAGCGGGATTCGAACCCGCGATATCCACCTTGAAAGGGTGGCGTCCTTGGCCGCTAGACGATGGGGACAGCGGGAAAGAGTATAGCAGACTTTTTTGCCGGCGCGTATATCGTTGGCAAACTGGAAAACCACCACAAAGGTATCTGTCCCCTTTGTGGTGGTTGGGGCGTTAGGGGAGGAGCTTCATGGCGGCGTCGTGGGCGGCGTGCTCGTAGGTGTCGTCGAGGGGTTTGAGCGGCAGCAGAGCGTTGGCCTGTGCGTCGCCGCGGCGCTCGAGGGCGTGCGCGATGAGCCAGTCGGCGAGTTCGGGATTCTTGGGTAGCGCCGGGCCGTGCAGGTACGTGCCGATGACACCCTTGTAGGTGAGACCCTCAAATCCATCGTCGCCGTTGTTGCCGGTGCCCGTGACGACGGACGTTCCGAGCGGCGTGGCATCGGCGTCCAAAAGCGTGCGGCCACCGTGGTTCTCGAATCCCACAAAGGGCTCGGGTGCCAGGTCGGTCTTGACGGCGACGTTGCCGATCAGGCGGTCGGAGCCGCGTACGGTCTCGGCGGCAATGACGCCCAGGCCCTCTATGCGATTTTCGCCCATATAGTACGAACGGCCGAGCAGCTGATAGCTGCCGCAGATGGCGAGCAGCGAACCGCCGTCCTCAACATAGGCTGCGACCTTGTCTTTTTGGGCGAGAAGCTCGTGTGCCACGGCTAGCTGGTCGCGATCGGATCCGCCGCCCATCATGACGATATCGGCATCATGCAGATCGAGCGCCTCGCCCATGCGGACCTCATCCACGCGAACGGGGATGCCGCGCCAGGCGCAGCGGCGCTCGAGGGCGATGACGTTGCCGCCGTCGCCATAGAGGTTGAGGGCATCGGGATACAGGTAGACGATGCGCAGCGGGCGCGAGAGCTCGACTGGCGCGATACCGACAGGAAGAGCGCTGCCGTCGGCACGGACTGCGGCGCGGGCAGCAACCGTGGCTGCATCGGCACCCTTCAGCCCGTCGAGTTCTTTGACCAGCGGCGGGAAGGCCGTGTAGTTGGCGACGGCGTAGAAGGTGTCATCGGCGGCCTCGTCTGCCATGGCGCCAATTGCCTGCGCGACGTCCGAGATAATCGCGGCATCGATGCCGGCGTACTTGAGGCGCACCTGCATGTCGTGCGCGCGCGTGCCGCCGGCAAAGGCGACAAGACCCGGCGTGTCGGCGATGCGCTCAAAGTCGACGTCGTAGATCCACGATACATCGTGGCCGTCGGCGTCGTTGTCGTTGAGGAAGAAAGCGCAGAGTCTGCCGCCTGCCGTCTTGATGGACTGGATCTGGCGATCGAAGCCTACGGGATTCTTGGCCAGGTTGGCCTCGACGGTTCGGCCGGCGATATTCCAACGGCCCATGCGACCACCTGCCGGCACGTAGGCGTCGAGCGTGGGCTGCAGGCGTGCGGTGTCCACGCCCAGCTCGTGGGCGGCGAAGAAGGCGGCGGCGACGTTATAGACCATGTACAGGCCGTTGTAGCGCGTGGCGATGTGCACGGCGGGCGCGTTGGCCTCGGGTCCAAAGGCCAGGTCAAAGCCGTAACCGTCGCAGCCGAGCTCCACGCTCGTTACGCGACGGACAAGCGCAGGACGGGCCCAACCGCACGAGGGGCAATGGTAGGCGCCGAGCTGGCCGTATTGCACGTAGTCATACTCCAGCGGCGCGTTGCACTGCGAGCAAAAGCGCGAGTCGCTAATGCGGTCAGACTCGGTGTTGGTGGCGCCGTCGATGCCAAAGGCAATACTCGCGTTGGGAACGCGCGCGGCGATCGCGGCACACAGCGGATCGTCGGCGTTATAGATAAGCGTCGTTGTCGGCGAGAGCTCCAACGCGTGGGCGATGACCTCCTGGGTGTGATCGATCTCGCCGTAGCGGTCTAGCTGGTCGCGGAACAGGTTGAGCAGCACAAAGTACGTCGGCTTGAGCTTGGGCAGAACGCGTACGGTGTAAAGCTCATCGCACTCAAAAACGCCCACGCGCTTGCCTCTGCTGGTGTGTTTAAGGCCGCCGCGGGCCTCGAGCAGGGCACCCACCACACCAGGCTCCATATTGTTGCCGGCACGGTTGCACACCACGGTAGCACCGCTGGCAGCAACGGCGTCGGCGATGAGGTTGGAGGTGGTGGTCTTACCGTTGGTGCCGGTGATCACCACGCTGCGATCGACCAGGCTCGCGAGGTCGCTTAGCAGCTCGGGGTCGATCTTCATGGCGATGCGGCCGGGGAGTACGCCACCCTGGCGCTTGAGGACGGAGCGCAGTCCCCAGCGAGCGATATCGCTCGAGGTGCAGGCAAGAGATGAGCGGAGGTTCATGAAACCGTTCCTAACGTAAACGACATGGTCGGGTCGAGTGCGTCACTAAAATCCATAGCGGCGCGCAAATTCCTGGGCAAGCTGCGACACGTCTTCGCAGGCATTGGCCCAGGGGGCAAAGTCGGGAGTGTCCGAGATAATGCCGTCCGCTTCCCAAACGGCCTGGTGCGAAAGATCCCAGGGATCGCGTGGCTCGGGCCGGCAGGGAAGGTACGGTGTCTGGTACATGGGATTCAGCAAGAAGAACGCGCCGCCCTCGCAGCGGTTGGCGAACTCACGTAGTGCACGCACCGCTGGACGCATCTTGTTCGTTTTGAACAAGAGGATTGTGCGGGCGAGCAGGTACCAGGGGGAGTTCTCGAGTGCATCGGCTCCCACCTGTTCCTCGAGCTGGTGGGCTAGGGCAAAAAAGCCGTCCTGATCTTCCAAGCGAGCGAGGGCGAGCAGCACGGTGCCTGCGGCTCGGGTGGGATAGCCTTCTGCCTTAAGGACGCGGCGGGCGTAGTCGGCGGCAGCACGGTAGCGAGCGCTCGCCATGCACAGCTGCGAGATAGCCTCGAGCGTGTGGAGCCACCCGATAAGAGCCGGCTCGTTCACGGTGAGATCTGCCGCTGTCACGCCGTTCGTCAAAACCTTGTTGGCCCAGTAGTGTGGGGCCTCCATATCGAACCCGGGCACGCTTTGCTGCAGGTAATCGGCCGTGGTCACCTCGAGCTTCATCAGGTCGCCCAGGCAGGCGTCAACGGGCGTGTCGGCCAGGATGATGGCGAGCAGCTGCGCGTCGACGGCCAGTGCATCGACGCGGACAATCTTGAGCAGCTCGTCGCGCATGTCGTCGAACAGGCGATTGCGCGTCTGCTCAAACTCCTCGTCGCTGCCCATGTCCTCGATGCGATGGAGCTCGTCGAGCAGGTGGCGATGAACACCGGCATAGGACAGCAGCGCCTGGGCATGCTCGGACTGCGCATACTTTTGGGGATTCGCGCTAATGTCGTTATGGACAAGCTCGCGTGCTGCATCGGTGAGCTCGGGGTGCGATGCCAGATAGATGCGCTCCAAGTAGGCGGGGATGTAGACGCTCGGATCCATTAGAGGTCCCCTCCCTTAAATGGAAGCCCCTGCTCGGCTGCGCGCAGGATGCGCTCGTCGATCTGGGAGCGCACGATGTCGTTGGTGGCGACCCAGGCGGCAAAGCTGGCGTTGTCGGGAGCGCCCAGGCCCTCCTGCAGTACCGGCGTCGCCTCGGACAATGCAAGGACAAGCTCGTCGGTCGAGCCCACGCCCACGTTAACGCGGGCATAGACGCCATCGGGAAACTCGGTTTGGAAGTAGAGCGCCTCGGCGGCGTGGGGGCACGAACGCACAAGGATACGCAGGTAGTGTTCGGCACCCTCGTAGTCCAGCTCGCGCCAGGCTGCGCTCATCAGTGCGATGAGCGTCCACGGGTCCAAGTCGCGCTTTGCATCCTTGGGACGGCGGCGCAGCGGGGTATTCGCGAGGTACGGCACGGAGTGAGCGGAGCGAAAGCGCTTGAGCTCCTCGGCGGGGTATTCGAGCTTTGCCATGGCGAGCATCGCGGTGTGGCGGACACCGGCGGGGTCGTTGGGCGCAAAGTCCAAGCTGCGATTTGCGGCTTCGAGCGACATGCGATAGCGGCCGCTAATGAGGGCGCGCGATGCCAAGGCGGCAAGCCAGCGCAGATAGGGGCGGCACGTAAGGTCGCCTGCGGCCTCGCGCTCGTAGGGGTCCTGCGCCGAGGCGATCTTGAGCGCCAGATCGTGCTCCACCTCGGCGCACTTGGACACCAGATACTGCACGTATTCCTCGTTGGATTCGGCGGTGAGCGCCGTCAGCATGCGCTGGGCATCCCAGTTGGCCGGATCGAGTGCGGCTGCCTCGCGAAGCATGTTCTCGGCAGCGGCCTCTTCCTGCTCGGCTTGGGCATCGTCGGGGATAAAGGGAATGCGGTAGTCGACAGCCTCGACCACCTTGGCAATCAGATGTCCGGCGCGGTCGCGATCATGCACGATGAGCGGCGCGGGGTTGCGGGTGAATTGTTCCATCAGACGCTCTACGGCGGTGCCATCGGTGAGCGGGATATTGTCGCGGCGCAAGGCCTCAAGAACGAGGCGATGGCAATCCTCTTGAATGGGATCGAATGCCATGGGGCCTCCTTTGCTGCGGTTAGGGTTCAAATGTCTCTATATAAGGTTCTAGTTTACCCGCATGTGGCACACCGGGGGTGTCGCACTTGGACTTGCACCTTTGCACCACGAAGACGGATGTCGCACAAATGTCGGCACCTTGGACGACCGAGTGGTATCACGGTGCCGCAAACGGTCGATTTTTGGCGGCGAACGGTGCACATTTTGGAGGGGCACAGTCCTGCCCAGGATATGTAGTCAACCTTGATAAAACGTTTGCCCAGCTTGGGAGTATGAATGCCGCACAAGGGTCTTCAGGGATAGAAAAAACGTTTCATCATTGGCGGCTTTAGGTGAATAACTGACCAACCAGAACGGTAAAATAGTGTTTGTCTGAGCGTTGAGACGTTTAGACATCGCGCATTGTCATCGCCGGCAACGCGCAAACCGGTCCTAACGGAGCCAATTGGGTGCTCCGTTATATACGCAAGTCTAAGAGGGGCTTGTTTAGGAGGCACAGTATGGGACGTTTTACCAATCCTCGCGATCTGTACTTTGGTGAGGGCGCTCGCCACGAGGTGAAGAACCTCAAGGGCAAGAAGGCCATCATCGTTTCTGGCGGCAGCTCTATGCGCCGCGGCGGGTTCCTGCAGGACGTCGAGAACGACCTTAAGGAAGGCGGTTTCGAGGTCAAGCTGTTCGAGGGCGTCGAGTCCGACCCGTCCATCGAGACGGTCATGAAGGGCGCCGAGGCCATGCGCGAGTTCGAGCCCGACTGGATTATCGCCATCGGTGGCGGCTCGCCCATCGATGCCGCTAAGGCCATGTGGGTCTTCTACGAGTATCCCGAGGAGTCCTTCGATAACATCATCCAGCCGTTCAGCTTCCCGGAGCTGCGTCAGAAGGCTCATTTCTGCGCCATCTCCTCTACCTCCGGCACCGCTACCGAGGTCACCGCGTTCTCCGTCATTACCGACTACGCCAAGGGCATCAAGTACCCGCTGGCCGACTTCAACATCACCCCTGATGTCGCCATCGTCGACCCCGAGCTCACCTACACCATGCCCGCCAAGCTGTGCGCTCACACCGGCATGGATGCTCTGACCCACTGCATGGAGGCCTACGTTTCCACCTGCGCCTCTATGTTCACCGACGCCAACGCCCTGCACGGCATCCGCGAGATCGTCGAGTGGCTGCCCAAGTCCTATGCTGGCGACCATGAGGCCCGTCAGCACATGCACGAGGCTCAGTGCATCGCCGGTATCGCCTTCTCCTCGGGCCTGCTCGGCATCGTTCACTCCATGGCTCACAAGACCGGTGCTGCCTTCGAGAACGGCCACATCATCCACGGTGCCGCTAACGCCATGTACCTGGGCAAGGTTATCCAGTGGAACTCCAAGGACCCGCGTGCTGCTGAGCGTTACGCTTACGTGGCCAAGGAGATCCTGCACCTTCCCGGCGAGACCAACGAGGAGCTCATCGCTGCGCTCGTCCAGAAGATTCGCGACCTCAATGACCAGCTCAACATTCCGCAGTCCATCAAGGATTACGCGAATGGTGGCGTGAAGGTCGACGCCGAGAACCCGCAGATGGTTTCCGAGGAGGAGTTCCTCGCCAAGCTGCCCGAGATCGCTGCGAACGCCGAGACCGACGCCTGCACGCCCGAGAACCCGCGTGAGACCAAGGCTGCCGACTTCGAGAAGATCCTCAAGGCCTGCTACTACGACACCGACATCGATTTCTAATCGACTCTTGTTATCGTAACGAGGGGCTCCGCACGTATCCGTACGGAGCCCCTTTCTTTTTTCTTTTAGAGAATGGGATAGTTATGGCTGCAATTTTCAATAGCCCCAGCAAGTACATCCAGGGTCCGGACGAGCTCGCCAAGCTCGGCTCCTATGTCGAGCCGCTCGGCGCTAAGGCCCTCGTCATCGTGACGCCTTCGGGCAAGAAGCGCGTCGGTGCCAAGATCGAGGGTGGTTTTGCCGAGGCTAAGGCCGAGCTGCTGTTTGAGGACTTTAACGGCGAGTGCTCCAAGAGCGAGGTCGATCGCCTGGTTGCGCTCGCGCGCGACAACGGCTGCGACATCATCGTCGGCGTCGGTGGCGGCAAGATCCTCGACACCGCCAAGGCCGTCGCCTACTACCTGGAGTCCCCGGTCATCATTTGCCCCACCATCGCTTCGACCGATGCCCCGTGCTCGGCGCTCTCCGTGCTCTATACCGATGACGGCCAGTTCGATAAGTACCTGTTCCTTAAGGCGAACCCCAATATCGTTCTTATGGATACGACGGTTATCGCGGCGAGCCCGGTACGCCTGACGGTGGCAGGTATGGGTGATGCGCTCGCAACCTACTTTGAGGCCCAGGCGACGCACGATGCCGACGGTGGCACCTGCGCTGGTGGCAAAGGCGGCATGGCCGGTCTGGCGCTTGCCAAGCTCTGCTACGAGACGCTTATGGCCGATGGCGTCAAGGCCAAGGTCGCGCTGGAGAAGGGTGCGCTCACGCCTGCCGTCGAGCATATCATCGAGGCCAATACGCTGCTTTCGGGCATTGGCTTTGAGAGCTCGGGCCTTGCTGCTGCTCATGCCATCCACAATGGCCTGACGATGCTGCCCGAGTGCCACGGCATGTATCACGGCGAGAAGGTCGCCTTTGGCACCATCGTTCAGCTGGTACTCGAGGATGCTCCGACTGAGAAACTCGAGGAAGTCTTGGGCTTCTGCATTGAGCTGGGCCTGCCGGTCACGATGAAGGAACTTGGCGTTGCCGAGCTTACGCGCGAGCAGGCCATGGTTGTTGCCGAGGCCGCCTGCGCGCCCGATGACACCATGTGCAACATGCCGTTTGAGGTGACGCCCGAGATGGTCGCAAACGCCATCCTGGGTGCCGACGCGCTGGGTCACTACTACCTTATGGATGAGTAAATCAAGCTAAGGAAGGGGCAAAGCCAGCAGACGCCTTTGCCCCTTTTTGCTATGGTGCAAACCAACCTGACCCCATCGCACCAAGTTGGTGCAAAGGGGTCAGGTTACTTTGCACCAATCGTTGTTTGATGAAGGGCGGATTCTCGTATGGCGCTTCCTATGGTTTACGGCGGTCCCGGTCGGTATGTTCAGGGGCCGGGCGAACTTTCGCGTCAGGGCAGGTATTTGTCATGGTTGGGCTGCGCTGCCTATGTCTTGTTTGACCAGGGCACCGAGGATCGGCTGTGCAGGCAGATTGTCGATGGATTTCTGGACGACGATCTAAGCGAGCCGTTCTTTAAAATTTACAACGGTCCGTGTACGGAAGAGGCTGTTGCCGAAATGGCTAAGGAAGCCCAGGCTGAGTATTGCGACATGGTGGTGGGTATTGGCGGTGGCAAGATGCTCGATATCGCCAAGGCAGTAGCGTTTTATGCCGAGTTGCCGTTGTGCGTATGTCCCACGGCGGCCTCAATGGATGGTCCGTGCAGCGCGATTTCGGTGCTGTATCACGAGGATGGGTCGTTCGACCGCTACCTGATGCTCGAGAAGAATCCAGATCTGGTCGTGGTCGATACCAACGTGGTCGCAGCGGCCCCACTGCGTATGACGGTCGCTGGTATGGGCGATGCGCTGGCAACGTACTTCGAGGCGCGTTCGTGCGCCGCGGCGCACGGCGCCAACGAGCACGGTGGCGCGCCGGGGCACTTGGCTCTGGTTGCGGCTCGTGCCTGCTACGACACACTTATGGAGTGCGGTGTCGCTGCCAAGCGCGATCTCAAAAAGGGGCGTACGTCGCCAGCGGTTGAACGCCTGATCGAGTGCAATATTTTGCTCTCGGGTGTCGGCTTTGAGAGTGGCGGCTTGGCGTTGGCGCATGCCATCGCCAACGGGCTGACGATTCTGCCCGAGTGCAAGGCCATGCATGGTGAGGCCGTGGCATTTGGTCTGGTGGTGCAGCTGCGCCTGGAGCGTGCACCCGAGCTTGATCAGGTGCTCGAGTTTTGCCAGCGCGTCGGTCTGCCGACGACGCTTGAGGAGCTGGGGCTTGATGAGATTACCGATGCCGATTTGCTGAGCGTTGCTGACGCAACTTTTAAGAACGAGCGCAACATGGCCAACGAACAGACAAAGGTGACCAGGCAAAAGCTCGTGCAGCTCATGTGCGAGGCATAGTTTGGCGCTTGATTGGCCTTGTGCAATCGAGGCGGCGATAGGCCATGGGCTATTTGCCGCAAAGATGCTCCGCGTGTAATTTGCCCGAGGCGTGGGCCGATAGCGTATCATTATCTCTTGCTTGTTTGCACTGCTCAGGAAGGGGCCGCGCATGGCGCAGGAACACGATCTGTTTGATGACATTATCGAGATCAGCAAGGGTTTCGACTTTCTTAAAAACCCGCTTGGCGGTGTGACCGATGCGCTCGATCCGTCGGCGCCGCAGTGGAATCCTGCTGACTACAAGGAGCGTCCGCGCGGCAACACCATTCCGTGCTTGACCTGCAAAAACGAAAAGAGTGGCTGCACCGCGTGCATGGACGTGTGCCCGGTCAACGCCATCGAGGTCGAGGAAGATGCCATCGAGATCCTCGATTCCTGTCGCAAGTGTGGCCTGTGCGCCGCTGCCTGTCCGACTGAGGCGATCATCTCGCCGCGCCTGGCGCCCAAAAACCTGTATGACGACATTGTCTCGGCGGCTACAAGTCACGAGACCGCCTACGTTACCTGCACGCGCGCCCTTAAGCGCATGCCGCGCGAGAACGAGGTCGTCGTTGCCTGCGTGGGCGATATTACAGCCGAGACCTGGTTCTCGGTGCTGGCCGACTATCCCAACGTGAGTGTGTATCTGCCGCTGGGCGTGTGCGATAAATGCCGCAACACCGGTGGCGAGGACATGCTGGGCGAGGCGATTGCGAAGGCCGAGGAATGGGCTGGTACGGGTATGGGCCTGGAGGTCGACCCCAAGAGCCTCAAATGCCATAAGCGCCGCGAGTACGAGCGCAAGGAATACATGGAAAAGATCGCCCGTACCACGGGCCTGACCGTGACCAAACTCAATCCGGCGACGGCGGCACTGGCTTCGGTGACGCAGAAGCTCAAAGCCCATCGCCATCAGATCACCCAGCTGGAGCGCACGCTCAACACCATGTGCGGCACCACGACGACCAAGCGTCGCCGTTCGCTCACCCATGGGCGCCAGCTGGTGCTCTCGACGCTGCAAAACCACCCCGAGCTTGCCCAGAACATGCAGGTGAGCACGCCGGAGTGCGATTTTGACAAGTGCACGTCGTGCGGCGAGTGCGTTAACGCGTGTCCCACGTCCGCCTGCGATTTGGTGGGAAGCGGTCGCTTTGCACTGGAGTCCACGTATTGTTTGGGTTGCGGAGCCTGCGTCAAGGTTTGTCCCGAACATGCGCTCAAGCTGGTCGAACACGATGCGTCCAATCTGGTCGTCGCCGATCCCGAGGCCGAGGAAAAGGCCGCCCAGAAGGCGAAGGCTCACGAGGAGGCCGAGAAGGTCAAGGCCGAGGCAAAGGCCAAGCTCGATAAGATGCTCGATCAGGTGGAAAAGCTCGCAGACTAGTCAGCGACCCCTATCTCTGCTTCATTTGCGCCGCCGTGGCGTCCGGGTTCGCCTGGATGCTGCGGCGGCGCTATACTTATGCAGTTTGAAGTACCTGTATCAAAAGGAGCTGTCGTGTCCCTTTCCATCGGTATCGTGGGCCTGCCCAACGTGGGCAAGTCGACGCTGTTCACCGCGCTTACCAAAAAGACCGGCCTTGCCGCCAACTACCCGTTTGCCACGATCGACCCCAACGTGGGTATCGTCGATGTGCCCGATAGCCGCCTGCAAAAGCTCGCCGACATCGTCAACCCGGGTCGCATTGTGCCGGCTACGGTCGAGTTCGTCGACATCGCAGGTCTGGTGAAGGGCGCTAACGAGGGCGAGGGTCTGGGCAACCAGTTCTTGGCAAACATCCGCGAGACCGACGCCATCTGCGAGGTCGTGCGCTACTTTAAGGACCCCAACGTCATGCGTGAGGTGGGCCGCACCGGCGAGTTCGTCGATCCCGCCGGCGATGCCGACACCATCATGACCGAGCTCATCCTGGCCGACATGGGCACGCTCGAGAAGCAGCTGCCCAAGCTCGAGAAGGAGGCCAAGCGCGACAAGGAGCTCATGCCCAAGTTTGAGGTCGCCAAGCGTCTGCTTGCCTGGCTCAACGAGGGCAAGCGCGCCGCATCCATGGAGATGACTGACGAGGAGCGCGCCGCCGCCAAGGGCCTGTTCCTGCTCACCATGAAGCCCATCCTGTATGTGGCCAACGTGGACGAGGATATGCTCAACGAGGACCTGGCGCCCATCGATGGCGTCAAGCCGCTGCCGATCTGCGCCAAGATTGAGGCCGAGCTTTCCGAGCTCGATCCCGAGGACGCTGCCGACTACCTGGAGAGCCTGGGCCTGGAGCAGCCCGGCCTGGACGTGCTCGCGCAGGCCGCCTACAAGCTGCTTGGCCTGCAGTCGTTCTTTACGGCTGGTGAGATGGAGGTCAAGGCCTGGACGGTTCGTCAGGGCGCAACCGCTCCGCAGGCCGCCGGCGTCATCCACACCGACTTTGAGCGCGGCTTTATTAAGGCCGAGGTCATTGGCTACGACGATTACATCGAGCTCGGTGGCGAGCAGGGCGCCAAGGCCGCCGGCAAGCTGCGTATCGAGGGCAAAGAGTATGTCATGGCCGATGGCGACGTCGTGCACTTCCGCTTTAACGTGTAAGGACGACGCATATGTTTAAATATGGCAAAAAAGCTGGCTACATGGGTATTGCGTTGCTCGTACTTGCGGTGATTCCGCTGGTGGTTGCAGCGTGTGTTATCCCCAACATTGGTCCCGAGGTGGCAACGAAGTTTAACGCGGCCGGTGAGGTGACGCGCTGGGGCAAGAGCTACGAGCTGCTGGCACTGCCGGTGCTCAACCTGCTGCTGAGCGTGGCGACGTACTTTACGGCAGGACGTCAGGCTAAAAACAATGATGACTCCGCCGCCATGGCGCGCATCGTGTGCGAGCGCTACCTGCGAAACGGCTGCATCACGGGTGTGTTCCTCAACGTAATCAACGTCTACTTTATGTACTCGGCTATTACCGGAACAGGCTTTGGCTTTGGTTTCTAGCTTGTCCTTTTAGGCAACGAGCCTGCACGCATATTCAATGGCTGCTGCGAGGCCGCCGCTCGATCGTGGTTTAAAGACCATATCGGCGGCGGCCTCGTTTTCGTATCCGGAGCCGCGGAGGGCGAGTGCGATACCGGCTTCTAAAAGGAGCGGCAGGCCGCGTTGGCTGGTTGCGATTACGGCAGCCTGATTGAGCGAGCAGCTGTGCGCTTGGCATTGGATGGCAAGTTCGCCTTGCGCCGGGCAAGGGACCAGAACGGCGGCGACGCGACTTGATAGCAATGCAAATGCTGTGCGCTCATCGGGCGAAAGGCATTCGGCTTCAACGACGACGAGCTTGGGCGGTGCGCTGTTTGTGCGAAGCGTGGCTCGGTACATGCGGACCGAAGAACCCGACATAGAAAACTCCTGTGTATTCGGCAAAACGTAAACTATAGTTTACGTTTTTGTTCAGCTCCATTTCAAACTCGGCTGCATGGACGAACGTGCGAAACAGATTCTTGGCAGGCGGGTCGAAGAGACACGCAGGGACCTTGGTATCTCCAAGGTTGATTTTTGTGTGGCGACAGGAATCAGCCGACCCTACCTCGACCGAATCGAAGATGGGACGGCAAATTTCACGCTCAAGGTTCTATTTAAGATCGCGCCCGCACTCGGCATGACGGTGTCAGAGCTTCTCGAGGGGATCGAATAGGGCGTTCCCCCGCTGTATTTGACGCTCTTTGGGCGGGTCCCCCTGGTTGCGATGTGCAAAATCGCGAGTATTCAGCACCAGTTCGGCCGTAGATGGTAGCTCGAGCGGCTGGCTTTGCCTTTTTGACAGTAGATAATCCACACTCTAAATAAAAATGAGGAATAAATATTTACTAGACGGACCCTTCGTCCTAAAAGTTCGTCTAATAATCGGCTGATTCTATGCCTCCGGAGGAGAAATTGCAGAATACTCCGATTTTTGCACGGTCCGAGGGGGACCACCTGTCGTTTAAGGCTGCGATAAGTGGAGCTGCCTTAGGGATTACGCCATCGGGATGCGGTCGTGGTTGACTTGGCTGTAGAACAGGCGCTGAATCTCGGCCGCATCACGTGACTGGCCGAGTGCCCACATGGTTTTGGCCACGAGCGTCTCGGTGGTCATGTCGTCGCCGCGCAAAATGCCCGGATGATCGGCGTAGGCACGGCCGACCTCATAAACACCCAGGTCAAGGCCCTCTTCGGGGACCTGCGTGGTCATAACGACGGTGCGGCCCGAATCGACCCAGCGGAAAATCGCCTCTTGGAACGACTCGCCCGACTCGCCAAACTCGGGGATACCGCCAATGCCAAAGGTCTCAAGGATTACAGCGTCGTAGCTATCGGCAAGGGCGTCGAGGATGCCCGGGTTTACGCCGGGCGTGAGCTTGAGTACAAATACGCGCGGGTCGATGCTGTCGTAGAAACGCACCGGGTTTTCGCCCTGATGCGTGCCGTGAAGCCCGTTGCGCACGATGCGGTCGTTGCGGATATAGGCGATGGGCGGATAGTTGACGCTAATGAACGCGTTAAAGCTCATGGTGCGCTGTTTGCGGGCGCGCGTACCGGCAATGGCTACGCCGCCAAACACGATCGAGACGTCGTGCGAGTGCTCGTCGAGCGCATAGAGCAGGCTCTGGTACAGGTTGAGCTTGGCGTCGGTAAATGGATTGCCCATGGGCTTTTGCGAGCCGGTGAGCACGATGGGCTTGGGGCTGTCCTGAATCAGGTAGGAAAGCGCTGCCGCGGTGTAGCTCATGGTGTCGGTGCCGTGCAGAATCACGAAGCCGTCGTGGTCGGCATAACCCTCGACGATGACGTCGCGGATACGCATCCAGTCGCTCGGGCGCATATTGGTGCTGTCGATGTTCATGGGCTGCACGACGTCGAGCTCGCAGAGGCCCGAGATCTCGGGGACGCTCTGGGCGAGCTCCTCACCGGTCAGGGCGGGGGAGAGGCCGTTGCCGTCCTCGGTCGATGCGATGGTGCCGCCCGTGGCGATGAGAAGGATGCGCTTCATGCTGGTATTCCTATCGTATTTGCCGCCGCAGAGGCGGAGTCGTTCGGCAGTATTGTGGCACAGGGCGTCCGATGTTCAAACGTATTACATCATCTGTAACGTTTGGTAACACTTCAATTGGAGCCAAATAGGGGCCCAGGTCGTGCGTTTGCCGTGCGCTGATGGCTGCGAGGGACGAGAAACCCCATATAACGTGTACACTATGAAAGTTATTTTCGTTCATTCACGCGGGTGGGCACCGGCTCCCCGCCAACAAGAGGGGGAAACCATGGATCAAAAGGCTTCCGCAAAGGTCCTCGTACTCGACTTTGGTGCGCAGTACGGTCAGCTCATTGCCCGTCGCGTCCGCGACCTCAACGTGTATTCCGAGATCGTTCCCTGCGACATCTCGGCCGATGAGATTCGCGAGATGAACGCCTCTGCGCTCATCCTTTCTGGCGGCCCGGCCTCCGTGTACGCCGAGGACGCTCCGTCCATCGACCCCGCCATCTTTGACCTGGGCCTTCCCGTCCTGGGCTTTTGCTACGGTCATCAGATTACGGCCGTGACGCTCGGCGGCAAGGTCGGCCACTCCGAGGTGGGCGAGTACGGCCGCGCTACCATCACGCGTACGGCCGGCGCCAAGCTCTTTAACTCCACGCCTATGGAGCAGACCGTGTGGATGAGCCACCGCGACGCCGTGTCCGAGGTGCCCGAGGGCTTTACCGTTACCGCCAGCACCGACGTGTGCCCGGTTGCCGCCATGGAGTGCGTCGAGCGCAAGATCTTCACCACGCAGTTCCACCCCGAGGTCAAGCACTCCGAGTATGGTCAGCAGCTGCTGAGCAACTTCCTGTTTGAGATCTGCGGCCTGGAGCCCAACTGGAGCATGGACAACCTGGTCGAGACCATGACGGCTGAGTTCCGCGAGAAGGTTGGCGACGACCGCGTGATTCTGGCCCTGTCCGGTGGCGTCGACTCCTCCGTCGTGGCTGCGCTGGGCGCCCGCGCCGTGGGCAAGCAGATGACCTGCGTGTTCATCAACCACGGTCTGCTGCGCAAGGGTGAGCCCGAGCAGGTGGAGGAGGTCTTCACCAAGCAGTTTGACGTCGACTTTATCCACGTCCACGCCGAGGACCGTTATGCCGAGCTTCTGGCCGGCGTGACCGAGCCCGAGGAGAAGCGCCGCATCATCGGCACGCAGTTCTGGAAAGAGTTCTTCGCCGTGGCGCAGCAGCTCGAGTGCGACGGCAAGCCGGTCAAGTACTTGGCTCAGGGCACCATCTACCCCGACATCATCGAGTCCGGCGCTCGCAAGACGGGCGGCAAGACGGCCACCATCAAGAGCCATCACAACCTGATCCCGTTCCCCGAGGGCGTGCACTTCGACCTTATTGAGCCGCTCGATCACTTCTTTAAGGACGAGGTCCGCGCGCTTGGCCTTGCGCTCGGCCTGCCGGGCCACATCGTGTTCCGCCAGCCCTTCCCGGGCCCGGGCCTTGCCATCCGCATCATCGGCGCGGTCGACAAGGAGAAGCTCGAGATCCTCAAAAACGCCGACGCCATCGTGCGCGAGGAGCTCGACGCCTACAATCAGCGTCTGTTTGAGCAGACCGGTGAGCGCAACTCCGAGCACAGCTGCTGGCAGTATTTTGCGGTCCTGCCCGACATCAAGTCCGTTGGCGTTATGGGCGACGAGCGCACCTATCAGCGCCCGATCATCTTGCGCGCCGTGGAGTCCAGCGACGCCATGACCGCCGACTGGGCCAAGCTGCCCTACGACGTCCTGGCCCGCATCTCCGGCCGCATCGTTGCCGAGGTCCCTGGCGCCAACCGCGTCTGCTACGACATTACGTCCAAGCCGCCCGCGACCATCGAGTGGGAATAGAACAGACGTTCGATAAAATAATATAGTATTAGATTGCGGGCACGGTTTCAATCGAATCCGTGTCCGCTGCTGTATGTGTGTCCTTGCACGCCCAATATGTGCCGTAAAAGCCGTCTTCTTCAACGTCAAAGTGAATGGGCTTCATTTTTGCCTTTTAAAATCTAATTTTCACGATTTGCATTTTCATCCCGTTGTCACCGACCCTTGCGAGAAACCGGAAAAAGCTGCTGACAGAAGGGTCTCTCAAATCGTTGTAACCCAGCATATAGCCGCGACTTGTGACCTGCAGACGGCTGTTCCACGTGCCGATTTCCTTGGCGGCATCCGAAACCGCAAAATATGCCCCCACATCCTTGATTTTTGCAGTCTTAAGCCATGTTTTTGCGATCATCTTTACTGCCGTCCGATTGGCAGCATCAAAGACCAGCACACCGCCGGGGAAAGCGTCCGCCATCCCCCGCACCAGTTCCCGGACCTGCTGGGTCAGGAAGTAATAGAACACCCCGGAGGCAAAGAACACCGCCCCGCCGGAGGCATCGATCTTGTCAAACCATGCGGGGTCTTTCAGGTCGCAGGGGATGTTTTGCTCCCGCTCCCCGGCGGGCAGCAGCTGCTGCCGCAAGGCAATCACATCCGGGAAGTCCAGATTGTAGATCTTGCATCTACCGTTGTCGCAGGTTCTGCCGGTGTTGTCCAGCCCGCAGCCCAGATTGACAACCGCCGCATTGGGGTGGTCTTTCAGGTAATCCCGCACCTCGAAAGCAAGATCACCCTGCCGCATGGCCACCTCCAGCGCACCAAAGCGCTGCATCAGGCTGCGGGAGTTTTTCTCTGCCTCTGAAAAGTCGTAGTCGATCTGGCCGAGCAGACGAACCGCTGTTTCATCCTTGTAAAGGTTCGGGTACAACTCCGTACACAGCTTCCGGGAATACAGCGGGAGGATCAGCGTCTCCTGCACGGTGTTTTTCTCAATTTTACATTTCATAGGTTTCTTCCTCAGTGAATAAAAACTGTCATAATTGTCGCCAGCATAGCCGCTATGACCGTCATGCCTATCGCCATGTGCAGGATGGATGCAAAAATGCCCGTGCTTGATGCCCTTACTTCCGCGCCGTGACGCAGAGCCACTTTTTCTTTTTGTGTATCTGCACCTCGTGAAAACCCGCCTGCTCCAGACATGCCTTTAATTCAATGTCCTTGTAGATGGTCATGCCGCCGATGATCTGCGTCCACCTCTCGTCCTTGTCCGTATCGCCATTGCTCTCGTTGCAGATGAGAATTGTCCCGCCTGGCTTCAGCGTCCGCCAGACCTCACGGAAGCATCGGGGCAAATCAGGCCAAAAATAGACGGTCTCAAAGGCCGTGGCGGCATCGAAGTAGCTATCCTCAAACACCATATCCGCCACACTGCCTTGCAGAACGGCGCAACGCCCCTCCTGAATTGCAATTCGGTTGAGCTTTCTAGTCTTCTCCACGCTGACGGGCGAATAGTCGACGCCCTTGACGACGCCATGCGGGCATTTTTTCAGCAGCCGTTTTATGTTTGCCCCGCCGCCGCAGCCGCAATCCAGCACCTTTGCGTTTGGCGTAAGTCGTAGAAACTGAAGTCCCCACCGCGCCACAGGGCTGTGGCCCAGATTCATCATGGCAACCATAAGTTTCCCGCCGAGGCCCACGGGCTTGCGGGTGTTTTCAAAGAACGACATCTGGCCCCTCCGATTTCGTGCATTCCGCATAGGTCAACGGGAACGAGGCCTTCAGCACCGCGCTTTTCTGCACCGCCCAGCCGTTTTGACGCAGGAAACGCAGGTATTCCCCGCTTGTCCACCTGCTGTGGAGGGGGAATCCCGCCATACTCATGAAAAAGGCTTTTGCTTTGCCGGAAACCGAGTTCCCCGCGTGGGTGAAGGTTGGCGCGATGAGCACGCCGTCGTCCTTCAGCACCCGCCTGATTTCTTGCAGGGCCTTTTCCGGATGCGGTACTATGTGAAGTGCGTTGGAAACGATCACCACTTCGAAGGACTTCTGCGCATAGGGCAGGCGGAACATATCCTGCACGGAAAAGTGCAGCTTTGCGGATTGATTGTCCCGCTTTGCTTCAAGGATCATCTTTGCAGAGGCGTCCGTAGCCTCGATGCGCGCCGCCGCATCCACGACGCTCTTTGCGATAAGCCCCGTGCCGGTGGCAACCTCCAGCACGGTCTTTGCTTTCACCACCGGCCGGATCAGCCCATACATCTTCTCATACGCCGCCCGGTCGTTTCGCATGAAACGGTCATACCGACCGGCGTTCTTTTCCCAGAAACCCTCGCGTTCGTGCATGGCTGTCGCCCCCAAACAGTTAGAGCAATCTAACTATAACACACGAATCATGCAGTAAGATGAGGCTAACCTTCTTTTCTTGGCTAAGACGCATCTCTTCGGTTTTCGCTTATAACGGCGCGAATCAGATACTAGGCTGGAGCTGAAGAAAGAGCTCGGCGGACAGGTAGGTCGATACCGGTTCCCGGAACGGTGGTCCAGCCAATTACACCAGGGCCCTAGTCATTGAGTGGGAATAGAAAAATCCTTAGTTATGGGGGTATAAATTTGATTTCCTTTAGGATACCCCCCCCATAACTATATGAATTGACCTGCTGACTCCAATGAAGATTGGAGGGCAACTGCCAGGGGTGACGGCCCAGCGAGTGTTATTTTGCGAGCTATGCGCGTTGAAAGCGACCTTTCGTGGCATAAACTACTTGCCGGAAGCCGCGGCTTTCAGAGTACGGCTTACGTGTACGTTTAACCTCCGTGGGCGACGGGGTGCCGCAAGGCGTAGAATATCGCCCACCTGTAGGGGCCTGCAGCGATGCGGGCCCCGCTTCGTATGAGGGGGCGCAACCGATGAAGATCGTATCCATCTCCCAGGACTTCTTCGACCTCGTCGAGGGCGACCGCGAGCTCATGCTTAAGCACAATCTCCCCTGCATCGTGGTGGTGAGGCTACGTTTCCGCGGGAAGCGCAGGGACTTCGCCGTGCCGCTGCATTCCAACATCGCCCCCAACGTGCCCAAAGACCAGTACTTTGCGTTGCCACCCCGCCCCACGACGAGCCCCGGCTGTCGCCACGGCATCCACTACATCAAGATGTTCCCCATAACCAAGTCCTACCAGCGCCGCTTCAGGACCGAGGGCTCGGCCTACTACGAGACGCTCCAGCGCATCATCGACGGCAACACCAAGCGCATTGTCTCCGAGTGCCAGGCGTACCTCGACCGCTGCGAGCGCGAGGGAAGGCCCCGCTTCGCCGTCGACATCGACCGTATCGTGGGGCTGCTGGAGGGCGAGAAGTAGGGCACCTCGGCTCAGTCTCGAGCCATGTGGAGTCGCTCCGCATTTTTGAACGCCGCGTGTGCGTCCCAAATACTTGAGAAACAAGCTGTGAAGTGCAGTGGCTCGAAGCGCGCCTCCGCCTCATCCGCGCGACGCTGGCTTCTTGCTTGAGCCGACTCCCGCTTCATCGCTTCCCGCTGTGCTGCGAGCGCCTGTTGTGCCTTGGTGCTCACCGCGGGCCGCTTAAGGGCTTTCGCTGCCTCGCGAGCGCGTCGCTTGGGATTCTTCGCGGGCTTGCTTGTTTCCGTGGCCTCGTCACCGAAGAACGAGAGCTTCGCCCATTTGCTTGTAACGAATTGCAGGATTTCCTCATTGGACGGTTCTGCACCGAAGACGATGCGGACGACGCCGTATCTGCCGTCCTCGACATGCTCCGCCAGCCCGACCCAGAATTGGCCGTCATGATATACGGTCAGGGTGGATGACACGCTGATCTGCATGGTTGGTTCCTCCTTTATGTAGATGACCATGCAGAGAAGGGACAGCCAAGGAGGCAGGTTACTGATGCGGACTCCCGCACGCCCACGACTACCCGACGGGGACTGTGTTTTCATCTCTGGTGCCCGCATTGTAGCACGCGCGGATTTACGATGTTGATCGCCGGCGCCTAGGCGGAGATGAAGGCGGTTCGATCTAGGTCAAGCCGGTCGCTCGTTCATGAAGCGGCCGATTCCCTGAAAATAAAAGGCGCCCAGGAGGACACCTACAGGCTATCTTCGAACTACTTGGTTTGGGGCAGACGGAGGAAAAAATAGGGCAGAATCGCTCTCACGATCCCGCCCCGCAAACCCGAGGGTTTCTAACTGGCTCCATTATTCCGGGCTTCTCAGTTCTGTCATTGACCCAGGTATCACCCGTCTCCTATAGCGAGTGAATATAAAAATAGGGCAGAGTCGCTTGCGCAAGTCCGCCCCTAAAACCGTGAAGGTTTTGCTATCTGCAGGCTATTCTACCAACCCGAGCGATTCTGTCAACCTGCGAAGGAACTCGAGCGCGGAGCGAGCTGCGGCGTCGGGCCCCTTGTCGGGCAGCGCCTCGGTTTCTCCGTCGGCCCTGGCGAACATCTCGGCGAGCTCGGATGCGGCGCGCGAGCGCGAGGAGCCCTCGGGTACCAAGCCGGAGTGCGCCACGAGCACGGTCGCGACCTCCTGCATGGCCGTATTCCCCATCCACTTCCTCCTGGTCGCCTTGGGGATTCCCACGGCGGCGACCCTTCGGGAGACGCCACTGGACGCCGAGCCCCGGGCGGCGCCCCTCTCGGCGAAGCAGTTGATCAGGCACGAGCCGTGCGCGGCGCAGTTGCGGACGGACTTCACGCGCTTGAGGTCGTAGTGGGAGGCCTCGAAGCGCCTGTCGCCCCATCGCCTGGCGCAGAAGCGCACGAAGTCGATGAGGGTGCCGAACGAGGTGAGCTCAAGGAAGGCCCAGGCAGGCATGTCGCCGGAGTACTTCGCGTAGAGGCTCGAGCTGTAGGGGCTGCGGCCGCTCATCTTGAGCTCGCGCAGGCGGTACTCCCTGTTTGCAGTGGTAAGCGATGCCATGTAGTCGGCCACGATGGCGTAGCCGTCCTCTCCACGGTCCTCCATCTCGCGAAGCAGTGTCACCTTCTGGAAGTGCTCGATGTCGAGCGTCATGCCGAGCAGGGCGTGGCGTAGCTCCTGGTCGAGCGCCGCGAGCAGGCGTAGCTGGCCGAAGTCGAGGTCTACGTAGCGGCCGTCGCGCGGGCCTCCCTCGTATTTCGAGAAGAGTTTGCGATAGGATGCGAGCTTGAAGAAGTTGCACTTGTCGCGCAGGTAGTCCTCGGCCTCTTCCTCGGAACACAGCTCGAAGGCTACGCCCTTCTGCTTGAGGTGCTCTATCTGCTGCTCGATCGTGAGGATCGGCTTCCTATCGTGGGGTTCGGCCATGCTCGTTCTCCTGTCATAAAAAGTATTGCCTATTTTACCAGCATGTTCTCGACATTCGGTGAAGGCCTCATCGTCGACTCATGGGCAAGCCGCCTGATACGACTCCCTTTCCCTGCCAGCAGCGCAGTCGCCTGACCTGCGGCTTTGGAATCGCGTTGGAAGCCGCCCTCGACCAATCATTTGCAGTTGTTGCGAGTGGCTTGTGCGTGATGCTGCGGTTGAGTTCCAGAAACGGGCGATTCCGCCCAATCGGGCATCCGAATCACGGCCGGAAGCTCCTTTGGGACAAAAACAAAAACTCAAAGCCCTGAGTTTGAAAAAAGTTTTTGAAGTTGTCCCAGCTTTTGTCCCCGAAGCCGACGAGACGCGACATCGCGTCATTCGGCGGCACGCGTTCCGTGTCGATGCCGAAAACTGGGTGCAACTGGAATGACGGGACGACAGAACCAAAGCCACCAGCGAAATAGTGGGAATAACAGCCCTCGAACCCTTTGGTTCGAGGGCTTTCTTTTTGCATCTTTACCTGGGAAAACGACCCAATTATTCCCGTGTGTCCCTACTGGGCGGTACAACGGAGTACTCGGCGGTACGGGAATAATTAGGCCCTGCGGGAATAATTCACAATTCGGGTCCCCCGAAGGCCGATTTCGAGCGGATGAAACTGACTTGAAACTGCGAGGCGGATTCAAGCCCTCTTCAATTGCATTCGCCCAGGTCAACAAATGGGAATAAAGAAATGCGAAAATCGGTTTCCGCAGTTTCAGTGACCCCGAATGCCGCCGAATAACGCCGTGTATTCTGAGCGTATTGCTTGCATTGTTGCATTATTTTCCACAATGCAAGCATGGAATAAATCGAAGTCATGCGAGCCACCAACGACATCGCCTCTTCCCAAAGGGGGCTCTTCACATCTGTGCAGGCGAAGGTGCTCGGCGTCGTGCGGTACGCGCTCTCGAGGCTGGAAGGGCTCGGCAACATAGAGAGGCTCGCGAAGGGCGTCTACCGCATGGGCGGCTCACCGAGCACGCGGGAGGAGGACGTCCTCGCGGCCTGACTGTCGATCGACCCGGGGAGGCGCCCCGTCGCCATGGGGGCGACGGCTGCATGGCTCTACGGCATCGGCGAGGTCAGCCCCTCGCCCTACGAGTTCTGCACGCCCGAGAGAAAGCAGACTAAGCGCCCGAACCTGATTCATCAGGAAGCGCCGCCTCGACCCGAAGGACGTGGCGATCGTCTCGGACATCCCGGCGACGAGGCCCTGGCTCACGGTGGTGGACCTGATAGACTCCGGGGAGGAACTGAGCCTGGTCGCGAACGTGCTCGCGGACGCGCTCGAAAGGGGCCTCGTCGAAGACGAGGGCGCGCTGAGGGAGAAAATCGACGCCGGGGGGCAAAAGCCGGGATGCCGGCGGGGGCCAGCCTGTACGATTCGTTAGCTAGGAGGCGGGAAGAATGACGTACGAGAACGGCGGTCAGCTCGACAGGGCCCTGAAGAGGGCCGTTCGCGACAGGGGCGGTGACCCCGGGGACGGCTGTCGTCGGGCTTTGCGCGACCGGTTCCTGCGCAGGGTGTTCAGCAACCCCGACGGCCGGTTTATCCTCAAGGGCGGAAGCGGGCTGCTCGCGCGCATCCCCGACGGCCGCGTCACGCGCGACATCGACTTCGCGACGGCATCTGTGTTTGATAGCGTTCAATTTACGGGTTGGGGCTGCGGTGGAAATCCTGGACCAAAAGAGGACCAGGATTTCCACCGCAGCCCCAACCCGAAAATCAGGCTTGACTAAACACAGACGGTCTGCTGCGCGAGTACTTCCCGAAGGGGACCGGCTTCTCTGCGGTCTCGGACGAGGAGGTCGAGCGGGTGTACGATGCCATCAACCGCAGGCCCCACAAGCGCCTGGGGTTCAGGACGCCCTACGAGGTCCACTACTCAGGGGTGTTGCAGTTGCTCTGAGAATTCAAGCTCGAAAAGGCGCAAGCAAAGGTATCTTGACTACGCTCTAAAGCGTGGCGTGAAGTCCGGCATCGTTGACGCGCTGGGGCTTCAGGGAATTGCCGCGAGTGAGGTTGACGCGGTTTCTGTTGTGGTTGACGAGCATTCGACTTCGATCGACGGAAAGTACAACCTGGCAGAATCGATTGATGAGGAGCTGAGCTGCGGCATGTTCAATCCAACGTGGCAGACCTCCTACCCTCCTGTATTTAGCGACTGGCTGCCCAAGATTCCAGTCTCCTATGTCGACTCCTTCAAGGTGGCTATGGTGAGAGCGGCTGACGTGACGGCGAACTGGGCATTTATGGCCGAGCGCGACAAAGAGACATATCCGCGAGCCTACGAGATGCTATCAAAGGCGACGGTCCTCGGGCTTCTGTAGCGTTGGACATGTAACTATCTGTCTTTTCAAAAGCCGTGAAGATCTTGGTGGATGATAAATTGCGATTTGTCGACCTGGGCGACGAAGTCGGCGAACTCTTGCTGAAGCTCAAGGGGAGGCAAGGGAACCGTCATTCTCTTTAGATCTTCTTTGGTAATTGCCTCCCTTGTTGCTCCAGCCGCTCTTGAGCCGTTTAGCAGGAGTCTCTGATACGAATCACTGATCAGCACCGTGTTCAATAGCACCGGTAGCATCCGTTTTTGGTCGACTCTGACAATTGAGACATGCTGATTAACACGTCCACCAGCCAATTCATCTGGCAAAAGACATGAACGAGCAACCGAAGCGCCAGTAATATTCAGAAGCACGTCACCCTTCATCAGCGTGACGCCTTCTAGTTTTGCGGCTTGTTCATCATCAATACAAGCAAGGTCCTTCCACACGAAACGACCGTTGTGAACATTCATACTTCTGACCAGCGGAACACCTTCGGCCTTGTATGCCGTTTTGCCACCTCGTGGCGTTGCTCCGGAACCCAACTTGGTACAGAGGTCTTCAAGCCTAACGAAAGGCCAATTTTTACCATCGACCGGATCGCCAAATACCTCTACAAACCGTGATTTGACTTAACAGATATACCTTCTATGAGAGTCCCTTACGTTGTCCTGATCGACCATTGCGTACATCAACGTTGTATCAATCTTTTGATGGCCAAGCAGCTTCTGCACCTGCTCGATGGGCATTCCTTTTCCAATTGCTTTGGTGGCCAGCGTTCTCCTGAACTTATGTGGGTGGACGTGTTTGACGCCTGCTTTTGTTCCCAAGGAGCGAAGGCGGAGCTCGACTCCGCTTACTTGCAGCCTAGAACTCGGCTTTGTGAGACTACAGAATAGCGCGGCGACGTTATCGCTGCGTTCTTGCAGGTAGTTGTTTAGGTGCAGCTTTGTAGTCGCATCAAAATAGACGACTCTCTCTTTGTTGCCCTTTCCGAGTACAATGCACTCTCGCCGATTTAGATCAACGTCTTCTCGATTGAGCGAGACGAGTTCGCCTATTCTCATCCCTGTTGAACTAAGAAGGTTGATGATTGCCAGATCCCTCTTGCAAGAACAGGCGTCTGTGAGGGCTATAAGTTCTTCATCAGAATATACGGACTTGACCGTTCTCTTTGAGCGAATCTTTTTAATGCGTCGTGCAGGGCTTTTGAGTATATGGTTCTCGTCTTCAAGCCAAGAGAAGAATGACGACAGGATGCGCCTGACGTTGTCGACGGTGATGCTCCCTGCGTTATTACCCATGGGATATTCGCTCAGGTATGTTCGTAAGTCATCTGAACTAATCCGGACAATTGGTTTTTTGATTGCTTCGAGCGCCCTTGTAAGTGTGGCCTTGTAGTACCTGATGGTCTTAGGCGAGCATCCCTCGATGGTTTTGGCTGCGAGGAATCGCTCCATGTACTTTGAGGCCTCGTCTTCGACATTGCTGAGCGCGTTCACTTCAAGTTCGATGCCCCTGAGTTCGCTCATAAGGACGCTCTCGAGATACGAAAGCACTTCGCCGCTAACGAGTGCCTGCATTTTTGTGAGAACCGCGTTTGCTATTTCGATCGTCGTGTGCATCAGTTCCTCCCATCCCGATATGGATGGGAGGAACGTATCACGCGAGGAATCGGTCTAGAAGGGCGTCGCGCTCTGCGGAAAGGGCGTCGACCTCTTGCTCGAGTGCAAATTGCGATTTGTCGACCTGGGTGACGAAGTCGGCGAACTGGCGCTGAAGGCTTGCGGGTGGTATCGGAATCAACAGCTTTTCAAGTTCGGTCTTTGGAATACTACTCATTGATTTAGCAGAGCCATGCGCAAGCGAACGAATCGAATTAAGCATCGTTTCGGAAAGCAGATGAGAGAGATATGCCCCGTCGACGATAGGCAACGGATGCATACGAAACACTATGTCTGGAAACATGATACCGCCATCAGTATGCCTAACGAGAACAGAGCGCCCAACAAGCTCGGGAGTGTTCTTGCGAGCGAGAAGGATGTCGCCATCCCGCACAAACTTGCTAATAACAGGCTCGCTGTCGAGCGGAAGCGCCTTGTTCTGATCCTCGCAGTATGTACCAGTAGAAACGGCACTGAGCTTAAGGACAGCTGGCTCCGATCCAGCTCGCGGAGTCGTCAGACACTTTGGGCTCTTTCCGGACTCGACACAATCAACGCAGTTGCATAGCGGGAGTTTTTCACAGCCATCAAAGGATGCGAATATCTCTACAAACCGTGATTTGACGCTCTCCTTGAGAGCGGCGATTTGCTGTCGTTTGCTATTGATTTCATCTGTTAAGCGATTGAAATCGTCGATGAGGGCTCTCTGCTCGGAGAGCGTCGGGACTGGGATGGGGTATTTGAGCAGCTCATCCTTGTCTCCGCGAGGCCTGCCGGTTCCCGTGAAGGTGGACATATCGTAGTCGAAGAAGTCCTTCTGCCACAGGAGCAGATGGAGAAACTCGGGCAATAGGCTGTCGGTATTTATGCTTCGGAATACCAAAACATCCTTGGAGCACGCCCCATCGCGGTCTGCGAGCCAAATCTTCTGCAGATAGGGGCGAATATTGGAGACGAGCGTGTCTCCCTTCTTGTATGCGGTGCCATCACTTGCCGGAAGCTCTCCGCCATAGGCGGTTATGCCGCCACGGTCCTTGACCATGTTTTCCGTTGTTACGTAAGTGTCGGTGGTGATGGAACTCTGGGCCACGCTGTTGGTAACGTAGGATGTGATGTCTCTAAGCGTCTTGACTACGGTGCCCTGGGCGAACGAGCGGGGCTTGTAGAAAGAGCGGGGAATCGTAAGAGTCTCGTCGAACTTATCGGCATCAAAGTCAATGAAATCGGCGGTCTTGGCATAGTAGTAGTACTGGGCAAGGTCGCCGGGCTCAACCTGCTCGCCGGAGAACCATGCTCTGATGATGCCGCTTAGCGAGTTCGTGTCGTCCGATTCGTTGTCCGAATAGAGCACGCCCTCACCATCGATGGGCTGTATCCCCTCGTTGCCTTTGCGATTGCTCCATTTGTAGCCAAGGAAAGAGGCGATTTCCTTGGTCGTGTTAGGTGAGTTGATGATGAGCGTCTGTTCGCCGCAGACGAGACCCCAAACGCGCAGGCGTTTGCGCTCTTCCTTGTGCGCATGGCGATAGAACAGCTCGTTCTCTGCTTTGAGCCGTGAGTTCTTGTCGGCCGCCTTCCAAGTCTTGCTCTTCCGAAGGGTCTTGAGCTCCTTCGATGATTCGAAAAGATGGCAATAAACGCTGAAGTGGCGAGTGTTTGCCCATTCGTTCCAGTTAGCCTCTCCTGCGAGAAAAGCCCGGTAAGTATCTCCGTCTACATTAATTGTGCCGAGATAAGCGTTGAAAGCGCTTTCGTCTCTCCAGCCAGTGAGCTTCCTGCGCTCAAAAACAGCGTCAACGAAATCAAGTGCGTTCGCATTGCGGGGCGGGATCTCGTCAAAGCGACGTAGGAACATAATTGCGACGTTTGTTCCTGTGGCCGCGAATGTGCCTGATCCAAACCTGGCGATGGAGACGATCTCGAAGGAGCTCAAAAGCACATCGCGTGCGGCCATGAAACTCGAGCTCGTGCTCTTGTCGAGGATCGAGGTGGGGAGGACGATGGCGGCGTAGCCTCCGGGCCGAACAAGCTGTGCCGCACGCTCGACAAAGAGGGTCTCGATTTCCGAGCCGCTATCGCTGATGGTTTCCAGCACTTTGAGTTCGTTGTTGTGAAGCTTGAGATGCGGTTTGAAGGCCGCTACAGAGTACGGGGGATTGGCGACAAGAATGTCGAAGCGTCCCCTGTCGGTTCGGCTGTCGATTCCCTTGTCGGGATAATTTTCAAGTCCGTCGCCGAAGACCACGTTGCTCTGCCCTGCGCCATGCATGTAGAACGAGACCTTGGAAACGCGAGCGAGTCGATAGTCCTTCTCGATGCCGACGAGATTGTCTCTGACCCAGTCGGCGTCTCCGAGGTCATCCTCTATGGTCGGATCATATTGGCATGCGGCGTCGGAGATTTCTTCGAATCCTTCCGTGAGAAAGTGCCCCGCGCCACAGGCGTAATCGATAACGCGTGGATAGTGCACGGCACCAGCCTCGTCCTGCACGATGCTGTCGAGTGGGAGTGACTTCCAAATAAAACGGGTGATGGGCACAGGTGTGAAGAATTGGCCCTCGTTTTGCTTAAAGCCCTGATTAAGGAGCTGTTCGAAGAGGTCGCCCAAGAATTGAATGTCTTGAGTTCCTACGATGCGATACGGCTGTAGAAGTTGCACCGTCTCTACGAGTACCTTGCCGTTCTGAAGAAAGAGTTCCTCGTTGTGGACGTCTTTGAACGCAAAGTCATTGTTGGTATAGAACTTGAGCTTGCGCAGCGTGCCGTTCAGCTCCTCGATGAGCTTCTTGCGGTGCTGGCCCGTATAGTTGCTTATGAGGTTTTCGGCGTAGTCGTTGGGAACGTACAGGACCTCTTCCCGCATGAGCTTTCTCATGCCGTCTGAGTGGAGTCTCTGGAGCCTGTCCTGGAGCGTTTCGTAGGTGTCGCGTCCTTGGCGGTATTGGAACTCAATCTCCTGGGTTGGCATTTTCGAGAGCTCGTCTTGGAGCTTCGCGATAAAGAGCGCGATAAGGCGATTGAAGGCGTTCTCTTTATCGGAGACGTTGTTGTGGCGGAGGATTTCCTCGAAGCGGTTGACGATGCTGTCTTCGGCCCTGAAGTCGACAAGGTCCTTCTTGAGAAGGGGAGGAACCATCGGGTGGTATGCCGTCGACCTATCGCCAAAGAGGATGTTTCCCTCGACTTGTTGGTTGTACGTTTCCGTCCAAACTTGATGGAGCTGTTCCACTGTATGGGCGTCGCGGTAGAGCGCAATGGTGTCATCGCGTTTGGCGAGCGCGATGAAGTTCTCGTCATCGCTGCAGTTAATTGAAACCTGGTCTGGCACGATTTCGTTGTTGATGAAATCGCATGCAAAGAGTACCAACCAGCGAGTCGCGCGCTCTTGTTGCCAATAGGAGAGGAGTTGCCCTCCGTCTGACTGCATGTTCTTGAATTCGTTTTTGAACTCGGTTCCAGGGGTCTTGCATTCGACGATTGCGAGTGTGTCGCCCCTCTCGTCATTAATGCAGATATCAGCGCGGCCGCTCTTTTGTTCGTGCCCAAGGGCCCATTCGCGCTCCAGCTCGAGTGATTCGGGGCGATATCCTTTGTCGAGGAGCATGGTTACGCAGGCGAGTACGACGAAGTTCTCGTTATCGGAGAAGTTACAAGTTGTGTCTTTGTTGACCTTGAACCCCAGGTCTTTCGGGTAGCCGATGCGTTTCTTGGAAAAATCGACCGTGATTTGTGCGCTGGTCTCTTCCCAGGATTTCTGATAAACGGTGCCGTCGCCCGACGGCTCGTAGCACAGAGCCCTAAGTGCGTCGCGAAGATTGTCCAGCGTAATCATCTAATGTCTCCGTAGCTGCGAGGTGAAAACACAATTCGCTAATATTATCGCAGAGGGCACCGTAAGAACGTAGCGTGATTGGCGGTGCTGCTGCTTGCCAGGGCATTTGATTGGATGATGACGCGCACGGGGCGGGATTCGCCAGTCCGCTAAGCCACGCTGGCAACAGTAGCGTACCAGGGGCTTTACAAAGCCACCCCTCCGACCGATATTGACGATTGTTCAGGCCGTAAAGAATTCGAGTCGAAGGGGTGGTCGCCATGGCCCAGAAGGCCTACGGCCTTTCCCACACGAAGTGGATGTGCAAGTACCACATCGTGTTCACGCCGAAGTATAGGCGCAAAGTGATCTACAACCAAATCAGGAGCGACATAGGGGAGATCCTCAGGAAGCTGTGCGAGTACAAGGGGATCGAGATAATCGAGGGGCACCTGATGCCCGACCACGTGCACGTGCTGCTGGCGATCCCGCCGAAGTACAGCGTCGCGAGCGTCATGGGCTACCTGAAGGGGAAGAGCTCGCTGATGATATTCGACAGGCACGCCAACCTCAAGTACAAGTTCGGCAACAGGAAGTTCTGGGCGGAGGGCCACTGCGTGTCCACCGTCGGCCTGAACGAGGCGACGATCGCCAAGTACATCAGGGAGCAGGAGTCCCACGACATCGCGCTGGACAAGCTGAGCGTGAAGGAGTACGAGGACCCCTTCAAGAGGAGGTGATCCTGCCGGTTCGACCGGCGCGCCACGGGTCAAGATGCACTAGGCCTGGACGAAGTCCGGGCCCGCGCCTTTAGACGCGAGCCCGGGGCCCGTGGGTTATACCCTAAGGGCAAACCACCCTTTTTAAGGGTGGTTCTGATTCTATCTAGCGGAATTTTATTGGGACGAGACCTGAGCATATTCGTCGACGCAACCTCCTCCCCAGTCGCCACGCCAAATGCAGGCGGAGCGGCCGAAGGATCTAACGAGCACGCCGCGATGACTTGGAAGTGCGGTTGGAAAGGTCATCGAGGCCAAAGAATCCCGGAGGTATACCAAGGCGCACTTTGGGAATCCGTCGAATCACCCCACTTCAAGCCAGAATTCAGATCGGGCCGATTCATCATCTGAAAGTCCCATCGGCGACTCGCAATGAACAACCGACGCGCTCTGCGAGAGACCGTTCAGTACCGGCCCGAGCCGAACATGGACACAACGTCCCGTTTGTGTTCTTCAATCGCCTGCACGTTCTTCCTATTCTTGGGTTGTCGAACAAGCCATAGAGAAAAGGAAGAAAACATGGACACCGACAAGATCTGCGCGGAATCGATCGCCAAGCAATACGCGCCCAAAAGCGCCTCCAAGCTCACCGCGCTCAAGAAGCTCGATGCCAAAGCAAAGCGCCCTGCGAACGTCTTCGCCTACAGCTTTGGCATCGCTTCCTCGCTGTTGTTGGGTTTGGGCATGTGCCTGACCATGGGTGTGCTGGGACCTGGCGAGGGCACGTTGTTTGTGCTCGGAATCGTCCTTGGTATCTTGGGTATCGCAGGCGCAAGCGTGAACCTTGTTCTGTATCGCTGGATTCTGGAAACCTCTAAGAAGAAATACGCCTTTGAGATAATGGAGCTTGCCAAGGGAATTGCCGGCGAATAGCTTTTGGCATCAGGGAGAGGCAGGCTTGGGTGAACAGGCAGCAGAGCAGATACTTTACGACGGCGCAGCTTATGGACGAGGCTTTGCTCGACTTGCTGCAGAACAAGGGCGCGGAGTTCATAACCGTTAAGGAGATTTGCAAGAAGGCCGGGGTGGGGCGCTCTACGTTCTACCTTCACTACCAGGGTGTCCCTGACCTCGTGAAGGAGTGTTCGGAGCATGTGAACACCAAGTTCTTCGAGCGCTTTGAACAAAGCGCCGCAGACACGATCGGGGCTATCCGTACGGCTTCCCTCGATGAGCTCGTTTTCGTAACCGACGAGTATCTGAGGCCCTACCTCGAGTTCGTCCAAGACAACTGCTCCATCTATCGCGCGATGCTCGCAAACGGGCATACGCTGCAAGCTCAGGAGCGATTCGAGGCCCTAGCGAAGCACATCATCGACCCAGTGTTGGAGCGCTTTGGCTATCCCAGCGAGCAGCGGGCCTTCGTCATCAGTTTTTATGTGCATGGGCTCTCCGCCGTGGTACAGGACTGGATTCGGAGCGGCTGCGAAACGCCTATCGATGAGATGGTGCGCATTATCAAAACCTGCGTGCACCCGAACGGCACGAACCGACGTCTTGCCAACGCTAAAGAGAGGCGCGAATGAAACGATGTGACGGCGACGCCCCCTAGGCGCCATGCGCGCAGGCCGCGCACCTGCATTGAGAATACTGCGAAAGGAACGGAAAATGAAAGCAGCAATCTACCTTGGTAAAGGGCGTGTATCCCTTTCCGCTGCTCGCGCGGGCCGACTCCAGCCGTGCCGGGACCGCCAGCGCGGCCTCGAAGCCGTTTGCGGCGAGAACCAAGGAGGAGGGTTTCCCGTGATGGCGATAGGACGGAGGGGTTTCTGTAGGCGTGTAACCAGTAGGAGCTACTTATCGAAGCCCGCCACCGCGGAGCTGCTCCTTGTAGTTCTCGCCCCAAGCTCTCATTGCGTCAAGAACGGGTCTGAGTGTCTGTCCCAGGTCGGTGAGCGAGTACTCCACCCGTGGGGGCACCTCTGCGAACGCTTCACGATGAACGAGCCCCGTTTCCTCCATGGTTCGTAGGTTGCTGGTCAGAACTTTCTGCGAAATCTTGCCGATCGAGCGTTGCAGCTCCTTAAAGCGCATCGTGCCTTTGAGCGAGAGTTCGCGCAGGATGAGCACCTGCCACTTGTTGCCGATGAGCAAAAGCGTTGTCTCCACTGGGCAGGCAGGCAGGTTCTCCAAAGTCGGTGTTGTCATATTCGTGAAACCTCCGTCTGCAATCATGCACGTCATTTACATTAGTTTCCTTTTGGTGCTTACAGCACCTTTATGTGCCTACTTTCCATTATATACCTTTGACGCGTATCGTATGAGCTGCAAGGAAAGCGGCGGCGAGTGCCGCAGGTTGAAAGGAAAGTATGATGACCAAGAAAATCGCAGTTGTAGCAGCGAATGGCAGGGCCGGCAGCCTCATCGTTGAGGAAGCCGTGCGTCGCGGATTCGACGTGACCGCCATCGTGCGCGGCGAGAATAGGACCGCCGCTCAGAACTCCGTCATCAAAGACGCACTCGAGCTCACGACGGAAGACCTCGAAGGATTCGACGCCGTGGTGGACGCCGTGGGCGGCTGGACGCCCGAGACCATCCCCGGTATCACCGACGCGGGCATCCACTTGGCTGATGTGCTGGTCGGCACCGATGTGCGCCTGCTCATCGTGGGTGGCGCGGGCTCGCTGTTCGTCAACCCCGAGCATACGGTCACCGTCGATATGGGCCCGGACTTTCCCGATGACTGGAAGCCGCTGTCCGCCGCGGCCGGCAAAATCCTTGCTCACCTTCGCGAAACGGACGGCCTCAAGTGGACCTTCATTTCCCCTGCTGCTGACTTCCAGGCCGACGGCGAGCGCACCGGTGAGTATATCTTGGCGGGCGAGGAGTTCACGCTCAACAGCCGCGGCGAGTCAACGCTCTCGTACGCTGACTATGCGATTGCCATGGTCGATGAGATCGAGTCCGGTAACCACGTCGCCCAGCGCATCTCGGTTGTGAGCAAGTAGCTTTATGCCGTTTGGGAAATGGGAGGGTCGATGCCAGCCGCGTCGACCCTCCCGTTGCGTACCGGGGCAACCAGTCTTGTTGTCTGAGTTGTGACATCTTAAACAATGGTTGAGTTTCAGAAGGGGCGTTTTTGGTACTATCGAGCGTGAGCGTTCTCGTAGGCCTCTTTGATATCTTCTGGCAAACCGTCGGGAATCATGGCCCTCAGCTTAGTCTCATTCTCGCCCTGATTCAGCTGTCCGTAGAACCAGCATTTGTACTTCAGCATGTCCAGCGCGCGGTTCATGTTCGCGATCTCTAGCTCCATGTGGGCCTTCCGCTCCTCGAACATGGCCTTGCGTTTAGGGTATGTCGATGGACCCTCCGCGCACCATTCCATGAATAGACGGATGTCCTTGATCTCCATCCCCGCTTTCTTGAGGCATTCGATGACCCGAAGCGCCTCGAGTTCCGTATCGCCGAATTGCCGAATGCCGGACGTCCGCTCCAATGCCGGGAACAATCCCTGCTTGTCGTAATAGCGCAGCGTTGAGGCGGGCAAACCGAACATCTCCGAAACCTGTCCGATTGTGTACATGGTTCCTCCGAATCAATCTCGAATTCATTCCTTGACCTAAAGTCAGGTTTAGGTATTACCTTCATTCTCGTCATTAGAACAGGGATTGCAAAGGGTGTTCCGTAATGTGGAAACAGATTTGCACCTAAACCATCGACAGGGGGAGATCGATCATGGCAATTAAACAGGCGGCAGGCAGGGATGCCCTGGGGGACTTTGCCCCCAAATTCGCACAGCTCAATGATGACGTGCTGTTCGGCGAGGTGTGGAGTCGAGAAGACGGGCTTTCCCTTCGAGACCGCAGCGTGGTGACGGTGGTGGCCCTGATGGCACAGGGACTGACGGATTCCTCGTTCCAATACCATCTGATGTCCGCAAAGAATAACGGTGTAACCAGGGCGGAGATAGCGGAAATCCTTACCCACGCCGCGTTTTACGCGGGGTGGCCCAAGACATGGGCGGCCTTCCGCATGGCAAAGGAGGTCTGGGCGGATGACGATGCCGCTGATGCAAAAGCCGAGCACCAAAACGAGATGGCCTTTCCCATCGGTGCCCCTAACGACGCATTCGCGAAGTACTTTATCGGGCAAAGCTATCTCGCGCCTCTATCAACCGAGCAGGTTGGCGTCTACAACGTGACGTTCGAGCCCGGCTGCCGCAACAACTGGCACGTGCACCACGCCAAAAACGGCGGCGGACAGATTCTCATCTGCGTGGCTGGTCGAGGGTTCTACCAGGAATGGGGTAAACCGGCACAGGAGCTGCGCCCTGGCGATGTGGTCAACATCGCCCCGGGTGTGAAACATTGGCACGGAGCCGCGCCCGAGAGCTGGTTCTCCCATCTCGCGCTGGAGGTTCCGGGCGAGGAGGCCTCCAACGAGTGGTTAGAGCCCGTGGGCGATGGGGAATATCTCAAAGAGACTAACAAGGAGGCTTAAATACCTTCGCCGTCCGCGCCGCCGAGAGCAGGGCGCCCAAATCGGCCTGAATCGCCCCTGCCTTGCTTCCAAGCTGCAGCGGAGCCGAGCCGCCCGAGATGTTTA
>CAJKGW010000010.1:0-104880 GCA_905199545.1 uncultured Collinsella sp. | reverse complement strand
TATTTTATCTGTTCAACCTATCGGAAAGGCAAAGACTTGTGTACGACCCATTCAATCAAAAATGTTGTTCTGTATGAAATCGTTTTGAA
The DNA here is from genome assembly GCA_905199545.1 of uncultured Collinsella sp. GTDB lineage: Bacteria > Actinomycetota > Coriobacteriia > Coriobacteriales > Coriobacteriaceae > Collinsella. Next base: position 104,791 of record CAJKGW010000010.1, on the reverse strand, counting down.
AAACCTACGGGAAGCAATCGACTATGTAACAGAGTATGAAGCCGAGTTTGTGCAGGAAGCAGCAGACAGCCGTTTGCGAGAGCGCGACGCAGAGTTTTCCCGCAAGCGCGAAACACTTTCCAAAGCTGAAAACCGTATTGCCGAGTTGGATAATCTGTTTAAGCATTTATATGAGGACAATGTAACCGGGAAATTGTCTGACGAACGGTTTATCAAAATGTCCCATGATTACGAATTGGAGCAGAGCAATCTAAAAGCTATGGCAGAAGTGCTACGGGAAGAAATCAAGCAGCAGGAAAAACAAAAGACCAACGTTAAAGCGTTTATCAGCGCAGTAAAGAAGTACACCGATATGCAGCAGCTTGACGCTGCTATGCTACGGGAGTTTATAGATCGTATCGAAGTTTCCCATACCGACAAAAAATCCAAGACAAGGGAAATCACGATTGTATATAACTTCATCGGTGCATTTGATTTTGGACGGGCGAAAGAAAAAGCCCAAAATACAACTCAAAAACAGCAAAGAACGGCATAGCCGTTTAGCTACACCGTTCCTTGCTAAAATGTTTTCTTAATTCACCGCCCCATTCGGGGCCGTCTTTTTTTGTACGCGGCGGGGTATCATGGATGTGAAAAAGCCGATAACGGCAGCGACAGGAAAGGTGACCACTTATGGCAGACGTCGACAACAGGAACCGTAACCGCAGGACCGGCCGCGCAGGGCAGCCCAACCCCAAGCGCGAGGCCCGTGCCAAGGCCGCCGAGCGTCACGTGGCAACTGTGTCCGAGGCGTGTGCCAAGGATATCGAGCGCTCGCTTGCCGGCGTGCGCGAATTCGACGGTATGCCTGCCGGTTTTGTCGCGGCGATGAAGGCCAAGGCCCAGGCGGCTGCGGCTGCCGAGGAGCAGGTTGCCGAGGAGTCTGAGTCCGCCGAGGTCGAGGCCGCTGAGGCTGCGTCCGTCGAGACCGAGGTCACGGACGATTCTGCGCCTGCCGAGGAACCCACAGAGACCGAGTCGGCGCCTGCCGAGGAGCCCGCTCCGACTCTGCCCGAGGTCACCGTGCTTGATGCCTCCGCCACGCAGGCCATTCTGGACAACGGCCGTGGCTATGCGCAGTTCTGCGACATGGCAGTGCTCGCCTTTGCCTCGTTCACCAACCCGGGTGGCGGCTACATCCAGGGCTATCTGGGCCAGGAGGCTACGCTCTGCGCCGATTCGTATCTGTACAACGTGCTCGACAAGCAGCGCAAGTGGTACGGCGAGAACCGTCGCCGCAATATCAACTGCGAGCTCTACCGCAACCGTGCGCTGGTAGTGCCTGCGGTGCGTTTTGACCGCAACCACGTGCATGCGTATGCCGATGTGATCGTGGCCGCCGCGCCCAATGCCAAGCGCGCACGCCAGGAGTACCGCGTGAGCGACGATGCGCTGCTGGACGCGCTGCGCGACCGTATCCGCTTTGTGCTCGCCATCTGCGACGAGCTGGGTCGCGAGAAGCTCGTACTGGGCGCTTGGGGCTGCGACAACAACGGCTTTGACGCCGAGGCCGTGGCTGAGCTCTTCCGCAAGGAGCTCGCATCGGGCGACTTCAAGGTCAAGCAGGTCTTCTTTGCTGTGCCCTCTACGCGCTGGGACGAGGACTTCGCCAAGTTCGAGCACGTGTTGGCAAACTTCCCCGAGCGCAACGAGGAGTCCTATGCCCAGGTTGCCGCCCGCGCTGCGGCCGCCCGTGCCGCCGAGCAGGCTCGGGCCGCTGCCGAGGACGATGAGGATGACGACGACTGGCGCAAATACTTGTAAACTGTGCGCGTGATGCGACATGCCGAGCCGACGGGGGCTGCTCCCGTCGGCTTTTTATTGAGTGGGGAGCTTACGATGAAAAACGTTCTATGCTTTGGCGACAGCAACACCTATGGTTACGATCCGGCTGGTATGCGCGACGGCACCGCGGTGCGCTATGCGCAGGATGTGCGCTGGTGCGGCGTGGCGCAGCGTGACCTGGGCGAGGGCTGGCATGTGATTGAGGAGGGGCTCAACGGCCGCACGACGGTGCGCGACGATATGTGCCACCTGGACACTAACCTCAACGGCATTCGCGCGCTTCCGATGCTGCTCGAGGCCCATAAGCCGCTGGACGCCATTGTAATCATGCTGGGCACCAACGACTGCAAGACGGTCTTTAACGTGACGGCTTCCGATATAGCCCGTGGCGCCATGGCGCTGATTCGCGCCGTCCGCGCGTTTTCGTGGACCGACGCTGCGCCTTGTCCGCGCATTCTGCTGATGGCTCCCATCAAGATCAAGCCGCAAATCGCCGATGTGTATATGACCGATTTTGACGAGCATTCCGTCGAGGCCTCGGAGCATTTTGCCGAGTACTACGCGCACGTAGCCGAGCAGTTTGGCTGCGACTTTTTGAATGCCGCCGACTTTGCCGAGCCGGGCGATATCGACTATCTGCATATGATGCCCGAAAGCCACGAGAGCTTGGGACATGCCGTGGCAGCCAAACTCCAAGAGATGCTCGGTGAGTAGCGCAGCCCCAAACCACCACAAAGGGGACAGGCACTTTTGTGGTGGTTTTGCCCGGGTAAACGAGCGGCTTGGCTGCCACATGGGCATGGATGAGCTCATTGACCTGTTTGCCGAGGGGGATGAGCTTGTCTCAAATACCGCTTTTGAGGAGCTGGAGCTCGCCTATGACGTGGCGAACGGTGCGACCTTTGACGGCATCGTGTTCCGCTCCTGCGTATTCGATGGCGTCGACTGGAGTGGTTCGACGTTTCGTGACGTCGTATTTCGCGGTTGTCGCTTTATCCGCTGCAATATGGAAGGCTGCTGGCTCAACCGATGCGACTTTGTTGATTGCTCGGCGCCGGGGCTCAACTTGGTCAAGGCGCGCCTGTCGAACGTTTCGTTTGCATCATGCGACCTGAGCTACGCGAACCTTTCGGAGGGACGCATTGGCCCCATCACGGCGTGCGATGTGCGCCTGACCGAGGCGGCGCTCCAGGGGGCCAAGTTGGGGCAGCTGCGCCTGGATAGCTGCGGCCTGACGCGAGTTGATGTGTTCAAGACACCGCTATGTGGTGTTGATGTATCGCGCTGCACGTTTGAGGCTCCCGTTGTTTCGGGTGACTACCGTGAGTTGCGTGGCCTGACAGTCAATGCCGAACAAGCGCTCGCACTTTCGGGCTTGCTCGGCATCCAACTCGCAGACGATTGGCCGTAACAAGAAAAACCACCACAAAGGTGCCTGTCCCCTTTGTGGTGGTTTTGCTGCAGGGCTAGTAATTCCACATGTGGTTGACGGGGCCAGAGCCTTTGCCCATGTTCAGGCCGGCGGCGAGGGCGCCCGTTAGGTAGGCCTTGCCGGCGTTGACGGCGTCGGCAAGATCCATGCCCTGTGCCAGCGCGCAGGCGATGGCGGACGAGAGCGTGCAGCCGGTGCCATGCGTGTTGCCGGTCTCGATGCGTTTGTGGCGGAACCACGTGGTGAGCGGATCGCCCAGGTGGTTGCCCTCGTCATCGAGCGGTGCGGGCTCGGCTAGCACATCGTTGGCCTCATTGACAAAATGCCCGCCCTTAACGAGGGACGCGCATCCAAAGCGGCGGGTGAGAAGCATGGCGGCATTTTGCTGCGTGCGCTCGGAATCGACCTCGTAGTCGAGCAGTGCCATGGCCTCGGGGATATTGGGCGTGATGACGGTCGCCAACGGGAACAGGCGACGCGTGAGCGCCTCGGCCGCATCCTCGGCAATGAGTCGAGCGCCCGAGGTGGCTACCATGACGGGGTCCACGACCACGTTCGTTGCGTTCCAGGCGCTCAAGCGGTCGGCGATGACTTCGATAATCTCGACAGAAGAAACCATGCCGATCTTGACGGCGCTCGGGCGGATGTCGTCAAAGACGGCGTCGATCTGCGCGGCGACGATATCTGGCGAGATATTCTGCACGGCGGTGATGCCCAGGGTGTTTTGCGCTGTGATGGCGGTTATGGCCGTCTCGGCATACAGACGGTGCGCCGTAATGGTCTTGATGTCGGCTTGAATGCCGGCGCCACCGCTGGAATCGGATCCTGCGATGGACAGGACGGCAGGTACCTTGCTGCGATCCATGTTCGCTCCCTTGTTCGGTCGGAATCAAATGGGTCTTTAAGCCAGCATTATAAAGATGCCCGGGCCGACTCTATGTCGAACCCGGGCGGGCGATGCAATCTTTACGCAAATGTAAGCAAATGTTCACACGTCAACAATTGACAGGTACCAGCTCGCCGCCAGAAGCGGTCGCGGCGACAGGGTTAGTCCTCCATGCCGAGGTCGATTGTCGTGCCCTCGAACACCTTGTTGACAGTGCGAACGGCGCACATCTTGCCGCACATGGTGCAGGTGCCCTCGGTGGCGGCGGGGGATTCCTCGTAGCGCTTCTTGCCGGTGACCGGGTCTAGGGCGCACTTCCACATGGCGTCCCAGTCGAGCTTGCGGCGTGCCTGACCCATCCTGTCGTCCATGTCACGGGCGTGCGGTACCTTCTTGGCGATGTCGGCGGCGTGTGCGGCAATCTTGGTGGCCATGAGGCCATCGAGCACATCCTGAGCGTTGGGCAGGCACAGGTGCTCGGCCGGCGTCACGTAGCACAAAAAGTCGGCACCCGAGCTCGCGGAGATGGCGCCACCAATGGCGGCGGTGATGTGGTCGTAGCCCACGCCGATATCGGTCACCAGCGGCCCCAGCACATAGAACGGGGCGTTGTGGCACAGGCGCTTCTGCAGCTTCATGTTGGCAGCGATCTCGTCGAGCGCCATGTGGCCCGGGCCCTCGACCATGACCTGGACGCCGGCGGCCCAGGCGCGCTTGCACAGCTTGCCCAGCTCGATCATCTCGGCGGTCTCGGTTGCGTCGTTGGAGTCGTAGAGACAGCCCGGGCGGCAGGAGTCGCCGAGCGAGATCGTCACGTCGTATTCGTGGCAGATCTCGAGCACCTCGTCGTAGAACTCGTAGAAGGGGTTCTCGTTACCGGTGACCTCCATCCAACCAAACAGCAGCGAGCCGCCGCGGCTGACGATGTTCATGAGGCGGCCAGTCTCCTTAAAGGTCTTGATGACCGACTTTTTGATGCCGCAGTGGATGGTCATAAAGTCCACGCCGTCCTCGGCATGCGCGCGCACGACCTCGAGCAGATCGTCCTTGGTCAGCTTGACCAGCGGCTTTTCCATGTAGCCGATGGCATCGTACATGGGGACGGTGCCCACCATGAGCGGTGTCTCGTCGATGAGCTGCTGGCGGAACTGGCGCGTCTTGCCCGAGTTGGAGAGGTCCATGATGGCGTCGGCGCCAAAGTCCTCGGCGATCTTGACCTTCTTCCACTCCTCGGCGGCATCGGCCTTATCGCCCGAGATGCCCAGGTTGACGTTGACCTTGGTGGACAGGCCCTCACCGACGCCAAAGGCGCGCATGCCTTTTTTGATATGCACGATGTTGGCGGGGATGGCGATGCGGCCGTCGGCCACGCGCTCGCGGATGTACTCGGGGTCGCGATGCTCGCGCTCGGCAACCTCCTTCATCTGCGGCGTGATCTGCCCGGCGCGGGCGAAGTCGATTTGCGTGACGAGCTTGGGCTCGGTCTGTGTGCTCATTGGCACGGCTCCCTTCGTTGGCATTACCCATATCAGGTTTGCGGGTCAGGGCGGGCGCGCCCAATCTCAGCCTGCCGTCTTGTCCTGCAAGCTCCCCGTTATGTCATGGGCTCAAGTATAGCCTGAATGGGTACGATTGGGCCAACGAGCGTGCCTGCGGGGAGGCGAACATGGAAGACAAGCATCTATATCGAGAGACGCAATGGGATGTATCGGCCGAGGAAAGCCGTGCGCACCATGGCCTTGTCGCGATTGGTTTTGCGGTGCTTGCCGTGTTGGTGATTGCCTTTTGTATCTGGACGTTTGGTGGTCGCGGCGGCGCTGCATGGGAGTTCGAGGCTGATGATAGCCTACCGATTATGACGGTGAGGAGTACTGGCGGTAATGCCAATACGCTCGCCGTTCCGGGCGATTATTGGTACCCGCGCGATGAGTTTGTGCAGTTGCAGCTGAGTGGTGGGTCCATTCCAGGTGAGGAAATCGAACGCGTGACGTTTGATGCGGCGCTCAAAACGCTGACGGTGAAGCTCAAAAATCAAGGAGACGTTCCCACGACGATGGATATCGCGCTGACGGAATGGCGCCTGGAGCCCCCGTCGGGCGTCAAAGTGTCCGAGGTGGAGTACGTCAAGATTACCTATCAGGACGGCTCGACAAATGAAATTGCCAAAGCCGACGGCTTGGCGGAATAGACGCCGTGCCTAGGTAGCACATTCAAAGTAGCGGTGGTCCTACAAGGCCTGTTCGTTCAGGAAGACCAAAGTGTTTTTATTTGAAAGCTCGGGAAAGTGACGATAACCAACGTCGAACGCGGTGAGCCCGCTTACATCCTCGAGCTTGTTTTCTGCCATCCACCGCACCATGGAGCCGCGCGCCTTTTTGCTGGCGGTCGACCGTTGGATGGGCTTCCCGTTGCGGATACCCTCGCCAAAGAGGCATGTGACGGCCGTGGCGTCGCCCGCGAGGTGGGGCAGAACGGCTTTGGCATACTCTACGCTGGCGAGGTTGACGATCGTGGTGTTTGAGTCCGCCGGGGCGATAGCCCGCGCGAGCTTGTCGCTCCAAAACGCGTAGAGGTCTCGGGCATCGTCAACGGCGAGCTTCGCGCCCATCTCCAGCCGATACGGTTCGACGGCATGAAAGGGACGAACGCACCCGTAGAGGCCGGAGAGGATCCATAGATGGTCTTGTAGCCATGCGAGCTGCGCGGAATCCATCACCTCGGGCGCCATACTCTGGTATTGAATGCCGTGATAGGACATGACGGCAGGGGAGAGGTGACGGGCGAGTTCGGGATTGTCGAGATCGCCGTTTTTCAGGATGGGCCCGAACTCATGCAGGGTGTTGAGGCAAGGCCCCAGCAGTTTGTCACTCACGTTCCATAGCGCTTGCAGGCCGCCGCTGCCTTCATTTCGTTCGATATCTAGCAGTGCGCAGTGGAGGCGAGCCGTCTCGTGCGCAAAAGGTGGAATGCCCTGGACTTCAAAAGCATCTTGGGCCGCGCGCATCTGCTTGGCGGGCGAAATGATGATCTGCAGCATGGACTCTCCTCTGCCAAAAAGGAAGTTGCGGTGGAATACAGTCTGTTTGGGCCGTTTATGGGCCAGTTTAGTCCGTATTTCACCGCAACTGATGAAGGGCTGGTTAGGCGCGCTCGATGAAGGCCTTGTAGCCGCGATAGGCCTCGTAGATATCGGCCTTGTTGGCGACCTCCCACAGGGCGTGCATGGACAGGACGGCAACGCCGGAGTCGATGACGTTCATGCCATACTCGGCCATGATGTAGGCGATGGTGCCGCCGCCGCCCGCGTTGACGCGGCCGAGCTCGCAGGTCTGGAAGTCCACGCCGGCCTCGTCCATGATGTCGCGGACGAGGGCCACATACTCGGCGTCGGCATCGTTGGAGCCGCCCTTGCCGCGGCTGCCCGTGTACTTGTTAAAGCACAGGCCGCGACCCATAAAAGCTGCATTCTTAGTCTCGAACTTACCGGCATAGCCCGGGTCAAAGCCGGCGGACACGTCAGAGGAGAGCATGCGGCTGCGGGCGAGTGCGCGGCGCAGGGCCAGCGGGCTGCTCTCGCCGGCGAGCGTCATGATCTCGGCGACGGTGTTCTCGAAGAAGCGGCTCGTCATGCCGGTGGCGCCCACGGAGCCGATCTCCTCCTTGTCGACGATGAGCGTGATGCTCGTGCGCTCGACGTCTGCCACGTTGATCTGAGCGAGCATGGAGGGGTAGGCGCAGACGCGGTCGTCGTGGCCATAGCCCAAAATCATGGAGCGATCGAGACCCATGTCGCGGGCGGAGCCGGCGGGCACGACCTCGATCTCGGCGGAGAGGAAGTCCTCCTCCTCGACGTCGTACTGCTCCTTGAGGATATCCAGGAACATCTGCTTGACGGGCTCCTTGGGGGCGTCCTTGTCGTCCTCGTCAAACTTGACGGGGCGGCCGCCCACGATCACGTCGAGGATCTCGGCGTCGACGGCGTCCTTGGCGGGCTTGGCCATCTGCTCGCTCGAGAGGTGGATCAGCAGGTCGGAGATGGTAAAGACCGGGTCGTCGGCCTTGTCACCGATGTTGATGTCGACGGTGGTGCCGTCCTTTTTGCAGATGACGCCTACGAGTGCGAGCGGGGAAGCGACCCAGTGGTAGCTCTTGACGCCGCCATAGTAGTGCGTGTCGAGGTAGGCCATGTCGCCGGCCTCGAAGGCGGGATTCTGCTTAAGGTCCAAGCGCGGCGAGTCCACGTGGGCGCCCAGGATGTTAAAGCCCTGCTCGAGCGGGGCGGTGCCAAGGTTGACGAGCATAAGGTCCTTGCCGTGGTTGGCGGCGTACACCTTGTCGCCTGCCTTGAGCTCGCGGCCCTCGGCGATCGCGGTCTCCAGGTCGACGTAGCCCGCCTCCTCGGCCATCTTGATGCCGGCCTTGACACACAGGCGCTCGGTCTTGTTCTCACTCAAAAACTTCTTATAGCCGCGGCAAAGCTCCTCGAGCTCCTCGATCTGCTGTGGCGTGTACTTTTTCCATGCGCAGGGACGCTCCATGACGCAGGCTCCTTTCGGATCGATCGTGCTGGTTAATGTACCGCGAGCCATCGTATCACGCGCGGGCGCGCGGTGGCGGGGGAGCTTGATGTGCGGTGGCCGCGAGGCGGGGAGCGTGTAAACTGGTGGGAGCAAATCGTGCCCAGCCCAAAGCGAGGTATTCAATATGTCTGACAAGCACCGCACCTTTGCCGTTATCGACGGTAACTCGCTCATGCACCGCGCCTTCCACGCCGTGCCGCCCACCATGAACGCGCCGGACGGTCGCCCCACCAACGCGATCTTTGGCTTTCTGAACATGTTTCTCAAGATGATCGACGCCTTTAACCCCGACGGTGTGGTCGTGGCGTTTGATAAGGGCAAGCCGCGCGTGCGCATGGAGATGCTGCCGCAGTATAAGGCGCAGCGCCCGCCCATGGACCCCGACCTGCACGCGCAGTTCCCCATGATTAAGGAGCTGCTCGCTGCGCTCAACGTGCCGATTTTGCAGTCCGAGGGCTGGGAAGGCGACGATATCCTGGGCACCATGGCGCGCCTGGGCGAGGAAGCCGGCTGCGACATGCTGCTGGTGACCGGCGACCGCGACATGTATCAGCTCGTGACCGAGCACGTCAACGTGGTCTCGACCCGCAAAGGCCTGTCCGACGTGGCGATTATGACGCCCGAGAGCGTGGACGACCTGTATCACGGCATTACACCGGCGCTCGTGCCCGATTTTTACGGCCTGAAGGGCGATACGTCCGACAACATTCCCGGCGTGCCGGGCATCGGCCCCAAAAAGGCGAGCGCGCTTATCGCGCAGTACGGCAGCTTGGACGAGGTCATCGCACATGCCGACGAGGTCAAGGGCAAGATGGGCGAGAACCTGCGCGCGCATATCGACGACGCGCTGCTGAGCCGCAAGGTCGCAACCATTCGTACCGATGCGCCTGTCGAGCTCGACTTTGATGCGACGTCCTTCCCGGCGTTTTCTGCCGACGAGGTGTCCGCTGCGCTGGGCACGCTCGGCATTACGGCCATGCAGAACCGTTTTTTGGCGCTGATTGGCGGCGAGGGCGGGGCTGCGGCCGCTGCCAGCACGTTCGAGATGCCTGCTGTTTTGCGTGCCGCCGCCGGCGATGCCGAGGCGCTTGCTGCTGCCGCCGCCGAGGTCGCTCGCGCGATTGATGCGGGCGAGTGGATTGCCGCTGTGGTGGACGATGACAAGGAGGAAGGCGCACTTTTTGGCCTGACGCGCACGCTGTGGCTGGCGACGTCCAAGGGGTTGCTTGCGCTCGAGGAGGGCGACGGCGGTGCGTCTGCCGTGGTCGATGGCTTCAACGTTGCCCACGGCGTGATCGCCGGCGTGCTCGCGCGCCTGTTTATGGAGGGCCGCGTGGCGAGCCCGGACATGAAGGCGCTGCTGCACGAGCTTTCGCCCATCGATTCCTCTGAGCCCGAGCTCATGGATCCGCTGGCCGTCGATTCCACGCGCATCTTCGATACTGTGGTCGCCGCCTATCTGTTGGATTCCGACCGCTCTGAGTTTGATGAGGCGTATCTGGCCGATACCTATCTGCAGATGACGCTGCCTGCGGCGCGCGGCGCGGAGGGTGCTGGCGAGGACGCTCCTGCGCCTGCTGCCCGCACTGCGGCCCTGACGCTGGCGCTCGTGGCGCCGCTGCGCGACCGCATGGCCCGCGAGAACGCCACCAACGTGTTCGATGGCATCGAGATGCCGCTCGTGCCGGTGCTTGCCAAGATGGAGCGCGCGGGCATGCTCGTGGACCCCGATCGCCTGCATAGTCTGTCCGAGGGTTTGGCGACCCAGATTGCCGAGGTCGAGCGGAGCATTCGCGACCTGGCCGGTGACGAGGCCTTTAACATCGGCAGTCCCATGCAGCTCTCGCACGTGCTGTTTGACGTGATGGGCCTTCCGACCAAGGGCCTCAAAAAGACCAAGCGCGGCTATTATTCGACCAACGCCAAGGTACTGAGCGACCTTGCCCGTGACCACGAAATCGTGCGTCTGATCTTGGACTGGCGTGAGAAGTCCAAGATCAAGTCCACCTATCTGGACACACTGGGCCCGCTGCGTCGCGGTGACGGTCGCGTGCACACTACGTACAACCAAACCATCACGGCGACGGGTCGTCTTTCCTCGAGTGACCCGAACTTGCAGAACATCCCGACGCGCTCGGAGCTGGGCCGTACCGTCAAGACGGCGTTTTCGGCAGGCGAGGGAAGCGTCTTTTTAGCGGTGGACTACTCGCAGATCGAGCTGCGTCTGTTGGCGCATCTCTCGGGTGATGAGCACCTGGTGCGTGCCTTTAACGAGGGCGAGGACTTCCATGCCGAGACAGCCGCGCGCGTGTTTGGCGTACCGGTGTCCGAGGTAACGCCCGATTTGCGCAGCCGCGCCAAGGCCGTGAACTTTGGCATCGTGTACGGCCAGCAGGCCTACGGCCTGTCGCAGTCGCTGCATATCTCGATGGCCGAGGCACGCGACATGATCGACCGCTACTACGAGGCATACCCGGGCGTGCGCACGTTCCTCGACAACGTGGTGGCACGTGCCAAGCAGACGGGCTACGCCGAGACCATGTACGGCCGCCGTCGCCATATTCCGGAGCTCAAGGCCAAAAATCCGCAGCTCCGCGGCTTTGGTGAGCGCACGGCCATGAACCACCCCATGCAGGGCACCGCCGCCGACATCATCAAGATTGCAATGGCCCGCGTGAGCCGCCGTCTGGAAGAAGAGGACTTTGCTGCCCACATGATTCTGCAGGTACACGACGAACTGGACTTTGAGTGCCCCGTCGACGAAGTCGAGCGCCTCACCGCCATGGTCCGCGACGTCATGGAGCATGTGGTGGAGCTCCGCGTACCGTTAATCGCCGAAGCCAGCACCGGCATAACCTGGGCCGACGCCAAATAGGAAAGCGCTCCGTAAGGCAAGCTCGCCCAAGACGCAAGCCCCCACATACTTAAGATTTGGGACAAACACTACTGATTAATTTATCCCACAGTAACCAAAACAGAGGGGAGCCCCTTCCAACAAGGGGCTCCCCTCTGCTCAAATCATTTCAGCTAAGTATCTAGACACTCAAGACGCCATCTCGGCGGCAAGTAAGTAAACCTAGGACCTGGCCGGGCGAGGCGGGTAAGTTTTTCGTAGATTCCGCACGAGCCGGAAAGCACTTAATGTGCTTTCCGAGCGAGCCCAGGACCTGACCGAACGAAAAACTTACCCGCCTCGCCCGGCCAGGTCCGACGAGCAACGTTAACGAGCCGCCAAGATGGCATCGATGAGCGTCAGTACGCCCCCGTCGTTGTTGCTCGGAATGCGCCACTTGGCGTGCGCGTTCATATGCTCCTCGGCGTTGTCCACGATAAAGCTATGCCCGACGCGCTCCAACATGGGGATGTCGTTGTAGGTATCGCCCACGGCGGCGGCATCGGCGATATCGATGCCGAGTTGCTCGCACAGGTGCGCGACGCCCGAACCCTTGTCGACGCCCAGGTTCATAAAGTCGATCCACTCGCGGCCGGCATTGGTGACGTAGAGCTGGTCCGAGAACGCGGGGTTATAGTCCTCGCGAAATGCGGGCTCGGCATCGTAGGCGGGGAAGAAGATCGAGATCTTGTTGGAGTCGACGTCGAGGCCCTCAAAGGTATCGACGTAGTTGATCGTGTTGTAGTAAACGCTGAGCTCGTCGTGGTATTGATGGTCGCGAGCAAGCACGTAAAACTCGTCGAAGCAGCACAGGACGGGGACAGCGCGCGGATCCTCCGAGGCGCGGCTCAAGACCTGCTGATACAGCGCCACATCGATAGTGCTCTTATAGATATAGTTGCCGCGGTAGATCACGCAGGCTCCGTTATCGGGGCAGAAAGCAAGGCGGTTTTTGATGCCCTCGAACATCTCCTCGAGCTTGGGGGCGGGACGTCCGCTGGCGGGGCAGAACACGATGCCAGCCTCGGCGAGCTTTTCCAGGCGCTCATCGAGGCCCTGGGGCAGTACGCGCTCGTCACTCAGCAATGTCTTGTCCATATCGACGGCAAGGATCTTGATGTTGCCGATAGCGGCGTCCGATTCGTAAGTTTGCATAAAAGCGCCTTTCCGTTTCTAAATTGTTTCGGGCGGAATAACCCTCCGGTTGGTAATCGAGCGTATTTTCGCAGGAACGAAGCCTGTTTGCATCACGATTCACAAAGTAATGAAAAAACTTTTCAGAAATTTGAATTTGTCGCTTGTACTGCGGGCACTTTAGCGTAATATAGCGACCATCGAAAACGGAGACGGAAAAACAACCGCTTACCGAGGAAAAGGTACCGTTTGCGATATTTGAATTGCGCCCGGCGATATGTGAAAGGAGAGGCAGATGCAGTTCGTAAAGATCATCACCACTGCAGACAATGCCATCCGACGCCAGCGCGCAATTTCCCGACGACGATAACAATCGTCTCTGTCCGCATGGGGCGAATTGCCTCAACAGAGTCATTTTGAGGTCGTTGGGTTTTAGCACGACATTGCTGCATGTTTCTAGGGCATGTATGTGCTGATTTTGCTTTTTAACCTGATATTGCACGGTATTTGACCTTGAAATGACTTGCAACTGACCGATGTTCTAACTAGCTACCAAGGGCGAAAGGAAACAGCCATGAGCAAGGAAAAAGTCGTTCTCGCATATTCCGGTGGCCTTGATACATCCGTATGTGTCAAGTGGCTCCAAGACGAGAAGAATCTCGATGTCGTTTGCGTCTGCGGCAACGTGGGCCAGGAGGAGACCGGCCTCGAAGCCAAGAAGCAGAAGGCACTCGACCTAGGCGTTCTCGATTGCCAGGTGCTCGACCTGCGCGACGAATTCTCCGATGAGTTCCTGACTAAGGCCATCGCCGCCAACTCCATGTATGAGAACAAGTACCCGCTGCTCTCCGCCCTGTCTCGTCCGCTGCTCGCCAAGAAGCTCGTCGAGGTCGCTCACGAGTTTGGTGCGACCTACGTTGCCCATGGCTGCACCGGCAAGGGTAACGACCAGGTTCGTTTTGAGGCTGCCGTCAAGGCCCTCGATCCCGTGCTCAAGGTTATCGCTCCGGTTCGTGAGTGGGATCTGAAGTGCCGCCCCGACGAGGTCGCCTATGCCCACGCCCACAACGTGCCGGTTCCCGAGGGTGCCAACGACAACCCCTATTCCATCGACGACAACCTGTGGGGTCGCGCCATTGAGTGCGGCCATCTGGAGGATCCCTGGAACGAGCCGCTCGACGACGCTTGGGTTATGACCAAGAATCCCGAGGACACGCCCGACACCCCGACCTACACCGAGATTGAGTTTGAGGCCGGCAAGCCCGTCGCCGTCGACGGCAAGAAGATGAAGCTCTCCGAGATCGTCATCGCCCTCAACAAGATCTCCGGCGACAATGGCTTTGGCCGCCTCGATCTGGTCGAGGACCGTCTGGTGGGCCTCAAGAGCCGTGAGTGCTATGAGGTTCCCGGAGCCCTGACGCTCATCACCGCCCACAAGGCGCTCGAGGACATCTGCGTCGAGGGCGACCTGCTCAAGACCAAGATCAAGCTCGAGCAGGATTGGGCCACCGCCGTGTACAACGGCCAGTGGTATAGCCCGCTCAAAAACGCGCTCGATGCCTTTATGGCCGATACCCAGAAGTTCGTGACCGGCACTGTCCGTCTGAAGTTCTTTAAGGGCAACTGCCACGTTGTCGGCCGCAAGAGCCCCTTTAGCCTCTACGACTACGGTCTGGCCACCTACGACCGCGACACTACGTTTGACGAGAAGGCCAGCGCCGGCTTTATCGAGATCGACACGCTGTCGCTCAAGACGTGGGCTAAGGTCCAGGGTCCCAGCTCCGCTGCCGCCCAGGCCTAAGGCTTTTCCTTCCCTTGGTATCCGCGCGGCCCATCCGCGTGATACAAAACGGGCGCACGGGGTCCCTACCTTTCGTTATGCTTGCTGACACTTCTTAACATCGGTGGCCCCTACGTTCCGCCCGCATATATGATGCCGCATCTGCGGCTGAGTCCGAGCCCCGCCGGGGTTGTCCGGCGGGGCTCTTTCTATCAATTTGAGGGCTTTACACCTTTATATATTCGAGGAGTATCCATTATGTTCAATGCGGTTGGCGGGAGTTGAAGGGCGCCAAGTGCCAGGTGCGTCACTTCTTTGCAAATTAGCTGCATGGACCCGCGCACGGTGGGGGATGTGCAAAACTAGCGGTTGATAAATCGCTTTAGCGACAGGGTGCCTTGCTTTGGGCGCTTGTTTAGGTATTTGATGAAAGGAGACGGTTCCATGGCTCTTTGGGGCGGTCGTTTTGAGGCGGGCGTGGCCGAGGTCACGCAGGAGTTTGGCGCGTCGCTGCCGGTCGACAAACATCTTTATAAGCAGGATATCGCCGGCTCTAAGGCACATGCCAAGATGCTGGCCGCCCAGGGCATCATCACTGCCGAGGACGAGCAGGCGATCTCCGAGGGCCTGATTGGAATTGAGCAGGATATCGATGCGGGCAACTTTACCTTCGATATCAACGACGAGGACATTCATATGTCCATCGAGAGCGAGCTGACGCGCCGCATCGGCGAGGCGGGCAAGCGCTTGCATACCGGACGTTCGCGCAACGACCAGGTTGCGACCGATACGCGCCTGGGCGTCAAGGCGCTCGCCAAGGAGCTCATGGAGGCCAATCTTTCGCTTCGCCATGTGCTGGTGGATGCCGCTAAGAAGTACGACAAAGTGATTCTACCTGGCTACACGCACATGCAGCATGCTCAGCCCGTGCTGCTGTCGCATCATCTGCTGGCGTATTCCTGGATGTTCGCGCGCGACTTTACGCGCCTGAAGGCCGCCTTTGATGCCGCCGACAACTGCCCGCTGGGTGCTGCCGCGCTTGCCGGCACGAGCTATCCGCTCGATCGCCAGATGACGGCTGCCGAACTTGGCTTTGCGGGTGTGAACCCTAACTCGCTCGACGCTGTTTCCGATCGCGATTTCCTGCTCGATCTGCATTACGCTGGCTCCGTTATGTCCATGCATCTGTCGCGTCTTTCCGAGGAGATCGTGCTGTGGTCGAGCTCCGAATTTGGCTTTATCACGCTTTCCGACTCCTATTCCACCGGCTCGTCCATCATGCCGCAGAAGAAGAACCCCGACTTTGCCGAGCTTATCCGCGGCAAGAGTGGCCGAGTCTATGGCAACCTGGTGCAGCTGCTTGTAACCATGAAGGGCCTGCCGCTTGCTTATAACAAGGACTTGCAGGAGGACAAGGAGAGTGCGCTCGATACCGCTCACACGCTCATGCAGTGCCTGTCCGTTATGGCCGGCATGATTTCGACCTGGACTGTCAACGAGGATGCCATGGCGCGCGAGTGCGGCGTGGGTCACCTTGCGGCTACCGACGTTGCCGATTACCTGGCTAAGCGCGGCCTGCCGTTCCGCGAGGCGCACGCCGTGGTAGGCCATCTGGTTCTGATGTGCGAGAAGCGCGGCTGCAATCTTGAGGACCTGCCGTTCGAGGTGTTCCAGGAGGCAAGCCCGCTCTTTGAGCGCGATATTACCGAGGCGCTCGATATCCCGTCGATTGTCGCTGCGCGCACGACCGAGGGCGGTACCGCTCCTGCTGCCGTTGCCGTCCAGCTGGAGCGTGCCGAGGTACAGCTCGTGGCCGACGAGGGCGTGTTTGGGTCGCTGACCAAGGTCGTCGAGATGGGCCACGGGGCAAAGTAAGGGTTTGCTTGAGGCTTATTGGCCATTTATTGATAAATCGTTTTTGCTTCTTACGGGCGTCTGCTGATGTGGGCGTCTGTATTTTGTTGTAATGGGGGAGGGGCTTGTCGAGAACTTCTGTAGGACCTTTGGGCAGGTTGTGAAGGGGGGTACGTTCACAGGCGACAACCGACCGTCCGCTCGGTTCGGTGCGGTTGATGGGCAGTCGGATGGTACTCTAGTCGGGCTTCGAAACAGAAGTGACACATATGGAACGCTTCAATTAATTGCAGCGTTTCAATAAACATCTTTTTGTTTAACTGCAGCTAAAACTCTGTTACAATGCAGTCCAGGCGAGTGCCGGAATGGGACTTGGGCACGCGCGAACCTACTTGAAAGGCTACCTTATGGCTATCGAGAAGACCTTCATCATGATTAAGCCCGACGCCGTGCGCGATCGCAAGATCGGCGAGATCGTTGCTCGCATTGAGCGCAGCGGCCTTGTCATCGAGCGCATGGAGATGACCACGCTCGAGCGCGCTACCGTCGAGGAGCACTACGCTCATCTGGCCGACAAGCCTTTCTTTGGCGGTCTCTGCGACTTTATGACGAGCGGTCCGGTCGTCAAGATGGTCGTTTCCGGTCTTTCTGCTGTCTCCAAGATGCGCACTCTTATGGGCGCTACCAACCCGCTTGATGCTGCCCCCGGCACCATCCGCGGCGACTTCGCTGTCGATGTCAACGCCAACGTGATTCACGGCTCCGACTGCCTGGAGAACGCCGAGATCGAGATCAAGCGCTTCTTTGGCTAAACCAGCTTTGACTCCTTAAAGCTGTTAGCGTGTGGCTTAGGCGCCGCGGAACTCCATCCGCGGTGCCCTTTTTATCCCAGTAGATTTTTGGGACATGGCTAGAAATCTACCTTTTGTCGCACATGGACTGCGAAAGGTAGATTTCTAGGCATGCCCCAAAAATCTAATAAAGAGCCCCCGCCCGGATTGCGTTCCGGACGGGGGTTTTCGTTGGCGTATGGCGTTGCAGGTCTTTAAGCTTCGTCGACGACCTTGAGGCCGCGGGTCTGGTCGATCTCGTTGAGGAGATTGACGCGACGCTCGTGACGGCCGCCCTCGAACTCGGCATCGAGCCACTCGTCGACGATCATCTTGGCGAGCTCGGAGCCCACGACGCGGGCGCCAAAGGCGAGCACGTTGGTGTTGTTGTGCATGCGCGAGAGCTTGGCGCTGAAGGGCTCGGAGCACACGACGGCACGAACGCCCTCGACCTTGTTGGCGGCCAAGCTAATCCCGACACCGGTGCCGCAGATCAGGATGCCCAGATCGACGTCGCCGTTGGCTACGGCTTTGCCCACCTTGTAGCCGGCGATGGGGTAATCAAAGCTCTCGGAGGTGTCGGTGCCAAAGTTCACGACCTCGCAGCCGCGCTCCTTCAGGTGCTCGGAAATGATGTTCTTGAGCTCGACGGCGGCGTGGTCGTTGCCGATACCGATCTTCATGAGTGGTTCCTCTCTGGTCCGTGCGGCGGAATTGCTAAAGGTTTTACCGCGTTCGACTGCATGATAGCGCGTCTTTTGCCTAAACACTCGGGCGTTTTTTGGTCAAACGCTTTAGCGGACGCGAACATCAGCCCATCACGAAAAATGCCGCCAATTTGCTTCCGGCGGCCGTCTGCCGGAACTCGACTTGCGGTTTTTGGTGCCTTGTTATCAAATGGAGAAGTTGATACTTGCGAGAGCAACCCGTTATACATGTAGGAGATACCTATGCCTACCGATTCCATCCGTGATACCGCGTTTTGTGATGTTTTGAACCGCGAGCTTGTCTGTGCGCTCGGCTGCACCGAGCCCATTGCCGTTGCCTATGCGGCGGCGCTGGCGAGCCAGACGCTCGGTTGCGAACCCGAACATATGGTTGTTGCCTGCTCGGGCAACATCATCAAGAACGTAAAGAGCGTGACCGTGCCCAACTCGGGCGGTATGCACGGTATTGAGGCCGCGGCCGTGCTGGGTGCTGTGGGCGGTGACGCCAAGAGCGCGCTCGAGGTGCTCGAGAGTGTTGGCGATGCAGACCGTGCTCGCGTGACCGAGCTGCTCTCCGATGCCGACTACTGCGATGTGTCGCTTGTCGAGGGTGTGCCCAACCTCTACATTAAGGTGACTGCCACGGCCGGAGGTCATACTGCGGTCGTCGAGATCACCGACCATCACACCAATGTTACGTGCCATACACTCGATGGCATTCCGGTGTGTGGCAAGTCGGCGGGGGAGTGTGCCGCCTGCGCCGAGCGCGTCGTGGCCGAGCGTGCCGCCGATAACGCCGATACGCCCATGTCGATTGAGTCTATCATTGACTTTATCGAGGACGGCGACATCGAGGGCGCCCGCGCTGCCGTTGAGCGTCAGATTGAGCTGAACGGCGCTATTAGCGCCGAGGGCTTGGCGAACGCTTGGGGCGCCGAGGTGGGCCGTACGCTGCTGGGCGCTCGCGCCGACGACGTCGCCTGCCGTGCGCGTGCGCGTGCGGCCGCCGGGTCTGACGCCCGTATGAACGGCTGTGCGCTACCGGTCGCCATTGTGTGCGGCTCGGGCAACCAGGGTATTACCTGTGCGTTGCCCGTTATGGAATATGCCGACTACCTGCGCTGCGACCACGAGCGCCTGGTGCGCGCCGTGATGCTGTCCGATCTTATTGCTGTGCATATCAAGAGCTATATTGGTGCGCTCTCGGCGTTTTGCGGTGCTATTTGCGCTGCGTGCGGTGCCGGCGCGGCGATTACCTGGCTGTGCGGTGGCACGCGCGAGCAGATCGGCGCGACGGTCTCCAATACGCTCGGTAACGTGGGCGGCATCGTGTGCGATGGCGCCAAGGCAAGCTGCGCCGCTAAGATTTCCGCTGCCGTTGATGCGGCGATTCTGGGCCACGATATGGCCATGCAGGGCCGCGGCTTCCGTGCCGGCGAGGGCCTGATTCAGGATACGGTGGAAGAGACGATCGCCAGCATGGGCTATGTGGGCCGCGTTGGCATGAAGGATACCGACGTTGAGATCCTCAACATCATGATCGGCAAGACCATCGTCGACTGCTAGGGGCTCTGGGGCACTGCATCTTGTTGTTGAAACTATCGCGCTTGTGGCTGTAAAGCACCTGTCTGCATTGCGGACAGCGAGGATCTCGCGGTATGTCACCAGGTCGTTCTCGCGCTTGATGCGCTCGAGGACGGTTGCGACAACAAGCGCCGCTATCGCCGGCAGGAACGTCGCAGCCGCGGCGACGCCGGCGCCCCAGGTGCCCTCCATCCAGTTAAACGCCGGCGACAGTATCAGCGCGAACGCCACCGCCAGCAACGCGAGCATCAGCACGGCCAGCCATAGCATCCGCGTTCCCATGCGCTTGCGATCTCTTTCGACTGCCTCTTCCATAACGGTCACGTCTCCCTTCACGAGCGTGTCTATGGAGGTGTCGAATAGGATGCTCAGCATGAGCAGACTCTGGACGTCCGGATACGTCTTGTCCCGCTCCCAGTTCGAGATCGTCTGACGCGACACGTAGAGTTTCTCGGCGAGCTGTTCTTGGGAGAGCTCCATCGCCTCGCGCCTCGTCTATGCTCACCGGCACGTCGAGCGTCTCACCGAGGGCGACGAGTATCTCCGCGTCGGGCACCGAGAGCCCGCGTTCCCATTTGGAAACCGTCTGCCTCACCACGTTCAGCTTGAGCGCGAGCTCCTCCTGCGATAGCCCTTTCGATTTCCTGAGGGCCTGGATGTTCTCGTTCAGTATGGCGGATCCTTTCTCTCGCCCGGTTCCTACGTTACCGCAATGCTGCCCGCAGATGGTCCGTTGCCGCAAGCAACGGGTCGTAACATCGGCGGGGATTGTTTGAGTTCACAGGGGATGCAAGCTCCTAATAATTTGACGTCCATTCAATCTACCTGCGGTTTGCAACCATAGGGTGCCTGCAGGTTGCGTAAAATGAAGCCTCAAGTTGGTGGTTTCCGCCATGTGGCTACCGTAGTGTGTAAGTCGCCGGCAGGAAAGCACCGAACGCTGGGATGCCGCGCCCGCGCCGTCGCCGTGAGCCAAGATCACGACGCCCGCGTGCCCGCTTCCAGCCAACGAGAGGACCTACTATGAGCTTCCGTACCAACCTTCAGTATCTGCGCGCCGAGCGCCACATGACCCAGGAGCAGCTCGCCATGCTGCTTGGGGTATCCCGCCAGTCCGTCACCAAGTGGGAGGCCGAGAAGTCCTACCCGGAGATGGATAAGCTCATCAAAATGTGCCAGATCTTCGAGTGCTCGCTCGATGACCTGGTGCAGGGTGACGTGTCGCGCCGCGCGGCCGTGAGCCAGAGCGCCGCGGATGGCGTGCAAAACGATGGGAACGCCGTCGTCCGCGTCGAGGCTCCGCACGGGCGGAACTCGTTGTCCGACATCGGATCCGCCTTTGTGCCCGCGATCCCCGTCGGTCCCAACACGGATGTATGCGGCTATGACGAGCACATGGTCGCATTTGCCCGCAAGGTCGCACTCGGTGTGGCGCTCATCATCCTGGGGGTCGCCGCCGCGGTCTTCACCGATGAGGTCCTGCACTCAGACGGAATCGTCCTCATGGCGTTGTTCGCGCTCGTTGCCGCTGGCTTGGGATTCCTTATTCCATCCGGCATGGAGCACGCGGCTTTTGTGGAAGCCCATCCGTATGTTGCGGACTTTTACACCTCAGAGCAAAAGGCGGCAGAGCGTCGTCGTGCTTCGATCGCGATCGTTTCGGGTATCGCGATCATCCTTCTTGGCATCGCCGTATCGGCGCTGTTTGAGGTGGAGGCGAACGTCCAGGTATATGGCGACACGCTGATGATGGTCCTGGTCGCCGTCGGTGTTGGGGTGATTGTCCACTGGGGCATGCTGTGGGGCCGCATGGATGTCGCGGAGTACAACAAGGAGTGGCTCGAGACGGTCGAATTGAGTGCGGAGGAGCTGTCGCAGCTGGATCCCCAGAGCCGCGAGGCGTATCTGCGCGCGTGCAATCCCAAGTATCGCCGTACAGCGGCGCGCAAGAAGAGGGCTTGCGTCGTGATCATGCTCGCCTCCACCATCATCGCGCTCATCTGGCTGTTCGTCGGTGCTGCCATGGATGCGTCCGAGGGGATCGGCGGCCTGTTCTGGCTCCCGTGGGTCGTCGGTAGCTTGGGCTCCGCTATCGCCCTTATCGTTATCGACGATGACGATGAGAATGATGCGGCTGCATGCGGCGATAGGGAGTAGAGGCGTTCGAAGACATCCGTCTGAATGAAGCGGGCGGCCTCGGGTGTGCCGGGGCCGCCCGCATTTTGCTGGGTGGTGCTGTATTGCCGGCGTGGAGCGGGCCTCAAGCTAGTGCTTGCCGTCAATTTGAAGTCTTCGGCTGCGGGCACCTTCGAGTCCGCATCACGAGCGCAACGCTGGCGCCCAAAAGCGCCGATTCTTGACGCGCGTGATGCGGACTTCGGCAGATGCTGCCTCTAGTTCAGCAGCCCCCACACGGCAAAGCCGAGTGCTCCGCCGATGGCGGCCGCGGCGAAGAAGGTCAGCAAGTCGTACGCCAGTCGATGCTTCGTCGGCCACGCGCGGCGGGGGAGTACCCGCGGATCGCGCTCGATGTTCGCCTCGCCGTTCATGAAGGCGAGGATCTCGCGGTATGTCACCAGGTCGTTCTCGCGCTTGATGCGCTCGAGGACGGTTGCGACAACAAGCGCCGCTATCGCCGGCAGGAACGTCGCAGCCGCGGCGACGCCGGCGCCCCAGGTGCCCTCCATCCAGTTAAACGCCGGCGACAGTATCAGCGCGAACGCCACCGCCAGCAACGCGAGCATCAGCACGGCCAGCCATAGCATCCGCGTTCCCATGCGCTTGCGATCTCTTTCGACTGCCTCTTCCATAACGGTCACGTCTCCCTTCACGAGCGTGTCTATGGAGGTGTCGAATAGGATGCTCAGCATGAGCAGACTCTGGACGTCCGGATACGTCTTGTCCCGCTCCCAGTTGCTGATCGTCTGACGCGATACATAGAGCTTCTCGGCAAGTTGCTCTTGCGAGAGGCCCATCGCCTCGCGCCGCGTCTTGATCTGGTTGCTGATGTCCATCGTCACCTCCCGGTCGTGAAGGAGCGTCCCGCGAACACGTAGGGTGCGCTATCGAATCTGTTGTACATCATATGCGGCAAGGCTTGCCGGGCGCTGCAAAAACTGTTTTGCACGGGGTTTACCTGCATGATTGTTGCTGCGATGCGTGTCATCGCCGCGGGGAGATTTGGCTTGTGGAGGCTTGCGGGGCGATGGCTTAGCGATGCTGTCGAGCAATCGTCCAAGTGCGCAGGCCCATGGCGGTGTAGCCGATTGCGGTATAGGCAACCCCATGGAACGCAAGGTCCCGGCTGCCCTCGACCGCGAGGGGAAACAGGAGCGCGGATCCGATCCCGAGCGCCGCGGGTATCCAGAAGAGCGTCCTCGCGGAGTTCGCGGCGAGCAGGCCGAGGGCGATCGCAGTTACGGGGAGCACGAGGTAGATCAGCGTCATCATGGCGATCATGCCGGCATCGGATGGGACGATGCTCACCAGGAGGACGGGGATTGCCCAGCAGGCGCCAACGATTGCGATCAATGCGATGAGGGACGCGCGTACGGTGACGTTCATGGGGCACCTCCTAACGGGAATCGCCCCCATTCTGGCATACATCTTCAGAATGGGGGCAAAGGGGGATACCATTTCGGGGAACGGGTGCGTACCCGCGCTTTTAACTCAGCATCTTGGCGAGCATGCCGATGCCGACGCCCACCAGTCCGCCGGCGATGGCGCCGATGATGATCTGCACCGCGTTGCGCGTGCCCTTGACCCAAGGGTTCATCTCGCGCTCACGGCGCCCCTCGAGCGTGTCGCGATCGACCTGCTCGCCGCGGCTAAACGCCAACACCTCGCGGTACGTGACGAGGTCGTGCTGCTTCTTCATGCGTTCCATATACACGAACGCCACGAGCATCACGACGAGCGCCACGGCGGCAAACGCCGCGGTGGGCGCGATGTGCATGCCCCAGCCCCATTCGAACTGGAACGCCGCCCACGCGCTCAGCACCAAAAACACGACCGCGCTCACGACCGTGATTGTGGAGAGGGCGTTGTACTTCTTGACCGCTTCGTTCATTACCTGTGCCATGGTTTCCACATCTCCTTTGATGAGGGAGTCCACGGTCACCCCGAACACGTTGGAAAGCAGCAGCAGGCTCTGGACATCGGGATACGTACGGCCGCACTCCCAGTTGCTGATGGTCTGGCGCGACACGTAGATGCGCTCCGCCAGATCGTCTTGGGACAGTCCGAGCTCCGTGCGATGCTCCTTGATGTGCGAGCCCAGCTCCATGCGTTTGCTCCCTAGAGGGTCGGGGTGACCCCTGTCGAGAGCCACCATGTCATTGACGCGAGCATCGTACCATCAAAGGTCTTTATATTTGACCCCCACGGGGCAAAATCGAGCTGTCAAAAGGCTTTATATACGACATCTAGCTGGGAAAAGAACGGTCCCCAAAGGCGGATGCCTCCGGGGACCGGTTGGTGCGTATAGAGGGGGCGAGCTTGCTTTGGGTTGGTGTTGGCCCCGCCGCTCGGCTCGACTTTGGAGCGGCGGGGCTCAGCTCTGCCTCGGCGCTGGCGAGGCAGAGCGCGGCTTTGCCCCGACGTCGGCAGCGGCCGAGCCCTGTCTTCCCGGCTTAGCCCTCTTCGCCTTTGGGCGTGCCCTTGAAGGAGGGCTCTTTCTTTGGCAGCCTTCCCGCGCGTTTGAGGGCGTCTCGCAAGATCCATTCCACCTGACCGTTGGCGCTGCGCATCTCATCGTCCGCCCAGCGTTGGACGGCCTCCCAGATAGCGGGGTCTATACGGAGTGGATACTGCTTGCGTGCCATGACGTGCCTTCTTGTCGAATGTGCAATTTTGCACCCGTCCCCAAATTACTCATTGGTGTTGGGGTTAGTACAGCGAGCCTGCGTTGAGCACCGGGTGCGCCTCGGATTCACCGCAGAGCACCACCATGAGGTTGCTGGCCATCTGCGCCTTGCGCTCGTCGTCGAGCTCGATGGTGCCGCCGGCAGCCATCTCCTTCACGGCCATGTCGACCATGGAGACCGCGCCCTCGACGATCTTCTTGCGTGCGGCGATGACGGCCTCGGCCTGCTGGCGGCGCAGCATCGCCTGGGCGATCTCGGGGGAGTAGGCGAGGTGCGTGAGACGTGCATCGTCGACCTCGACGCCGGCGGGCGCCAGGCGCATCGCGAGCTCGCGGCGCAGGGCTTCGGAGACCTCTTCCACATTGGCGCGCAGCGTGATGGCGCCGGCGGCATCGGACTCGTCCTCCAGGTGGTCGTAGGCGTACACGCTCGCCACGTGGCGCAGCGCCGTCTCGGCCTGCATGGCGACATAGCTCTGGTAGTCGTCGACGTCGAAGAGCGCCTTGGCGGTATCGGCGACGTGCCACACCACGACGGTTGCGATCTCGATGGGGTTGCCCATCTTGTCGTTGACCTTCAGGCGCTCGCCGTTCAGGGTGCGCACGCGGGTGGAGATGGTGGTGGGGTTGCCCTTGGCGGCCTTCTGCGCCGCGGCCTTGGCGGCCTTGGAATCGCTCATCTCGAGCTCGATCATATCGCCGATCCCGGCCGATCCGCCCATGCTCTTGCTAAAGAACGGGTTGGCCCAGAAGAAGCCCTCGTCGCGGACGGTGCCCACGTACTTGCCGAACAGGATGCACACGCGCGCCTGGCCGGGCTGCAGCGAGAAGAATCCGTTGAGCGGGATGAACCACAGGCAAAACGCGAGGATGCTGAGGCCGAGCCCCCATCCGTAGACTGCGGGCGCGTCGACGCCGTCGGGTGTGCTCGCGAGCCCGATGGTGCTCCAGATAAAGAGGCCGATGATGGCGATGAGCGCCACCGCCACGGCGACGAGCATGCCGTAGCCCGACTTGGCCTTGAGTTGCTTTTCCACGCTCATTGTGAGTTCCTTTCATGACTGCGCCGGCGTTTGCGTGACGTCCCCGGCGCCGCGCTCCAGATTGCGATGGGGAGGAGGCGAATCCCCGAGCAGTCCGTGCGGCTGCTGATTGCATTGTGATATCACATTGAGACCAAGTCAAGGAGAATCGGATGCCGTCTCTCATGGCATAAGCGGTTCGGGGCGCCCGGCATCTACGCTCCGTAGAGGTCTTCCTGTTGCATCTTGGCTCGCAAGTCCCTATAATAGCCCCACTCACGGCTGAAGGTTTACCTCGAGATTTGGAAAGGGGAGCTGCACCATGCTTGCTTCCATGAGGATTTGGCTCTAGCCACGGTCGCGTGAGCGACCGGTACTTCGCTGCATACCACCGATCGCATCAAAGGATTATTCCATGACACAACCGAATCCCTGCGCTTCTTGGAAGCGCTCGCTCGCCATCGTCTGGATCGGCGAGTTCTTCTCCGTGCTCACGAGCTCCATTCTGCAGATGGGTCTCATCTGGCACGTCACCCTCACCACCGGCTCCGCGAGCGCCCTGTCGTTCGTGAGCCTGGCGGCCTTCTTGCCCATGGCGCTCCTCGGCGCCTTCGCGGGCACCATCGTGGACCGCACGTCCATCAAGCGTCTCATGATCGGCGCCGATCTCTTCATCGCGGCCGTGAGCCTCACGCTTGTCTTCGGCTCGCTTCGGGGCGACCTCTCTGTCGCCGTTGTGGCAGCGGTGCTGTTCGTCCGTGCGCTGGGCAGCACGCTCCATACGCCCGCCTTCAACGCGCTCACACCGCTCATCGCCCCGCCCGAGGTGCTCGGCAAGCTGGCGGGCATGCTGCAGTTCATGCAGTCGGGTAGCTATATCATCGGCAACGCCATCGCCGCGGTGGTCTACCCGGCGTTTGGTCTGACCTTCATGATCGCGCTCGATGTCGCCGGCGCGGTGCTCGCGAGCATCGCGGTGGCGACCTCCGGCATCAAGACGCCGGCGCCCGAGCGCCATACGCCCGAGGAGAACGCCGAGGCGTCGCACCACGCGGTGCGGGCCTTCCTATTGGAGACGGCCAACGGGTACCGCGAGCTCAAACGCCATCACGGTCTGTTCGCCATGCTCTGGATCGGCTTCGCCTTCTCGGTCCTGTTCTCGCCCATATCCGCGCTGTTCCCGCTCATGGTGTTCGACCATTTTGGGGGCACCACTACGCAGTCGGCTATCGCGGAGATCGCGTTCTCGGTCGGCATGATCGCGGCGAGCGGCTGGATCGGGGCGACGGGTGGCCTTAAGAACCGCGCGCTTTCGTGCACGCTGGCCATCGGCCTCTTCGGAGCGGGCACGCTCGCGGGCGGCCTCGTGCCCCCTTCCGCGCTCGTTGTGTTTCTGGGGCTTACGTTCGCGATGGGGGTCTCGAGTCCGCTGTACAGCGCGCCGCAGATGGCGCTCATGCAGGAGCGCATCGATCCCGAGTGCATGGGCCGCGTCTTCGGTCTGTACGGAGCGGTCTGCAGCTGGGCTATGCCCGTGGGGCTCGTCGCATCGACCTTGTTCGCGGACGCCATCGGCGTAAGCGCGTGCTTCGTGCTCATCGGTGCTGCAATGGTGATCCTAGCAGGCATCACCTGGGCGATCCCGAGCATCCGCAAGATTGGGTAGCGCTCTGGCGGAGTGCGTTTCGTTTCGGACGGCTCGTAGGGTCGCTGCGACGTGAAGGGTGGTCGACGGTGCGCCTGCGAGGGCGCCGTCGACCACCCTTTTGTTTAATTCGTCTGGCCCGGCGCCGATCATCATCTGTTCGCCGGGCGATTGCGATGCCGCCGCTTGCCGATACGCGGCTCCTTACGTTGTGCGCATCCCATCGTTCTGGCAGCGTTTCCTGCAGTTAATCTCCAGAGCCCGAGGCGGTGGCCCCTATGAGTAATCTGCTCGAATCCATTCTGCGCGTCGGTATGACCGTGTTCATCGTCGGCCCGCTCACTGCATGGGTCGCCCGCCGCGGCGCGCGCGAGCGCAGCGAGGCAACGGACAGCCTCGATTGCTTCTCGGTGCGCATGCCCGCAGCCATCCGCACGATCATCGCCTGCTGCGCCGTCGCGTTCGAACTGCTCATGCTGGGTGTCTACGTCTGGCAGGGCGTCTCGCTGGGCGAGTGGGACCACGAACTTGTGTGGTTCGGTCATGCCATGGCGCTCGCG
Organism: uncultured Collinsella sp.; assembly: GCA_905199545.1. Classification (GTDB taxonomy): domain Bacteria; phylum Actinomycetota; class Coriobacteriia; order Coriobacteriales; family Coriobacteriaceae; genus Collinsella. The sequence goes on along the minus strand of CAJKGW010000010.1, from coordinate 77,196 downwards.
GGTATGGCTATCTGGGCCTTGCTGAGCATCCCGCGTATCGACGTGGACGGTGGGCGCATTCTCTCGCGTAACGCCTTCGGCATCCGCAAGGAGACGACGTTTGGCAACATCACCCGTGCAACGCTTCACGCGCAGATGATGAGGATCGACCTGTTCGAGGGCGACCGGAAGTTCTGCTCGATAAGCCTCGAGGGGGTGTGCTCGCTCAACCTCCTCGCCCGTCTGGAGGAAGAGGGCATCGAAGTCTCGGACGCCATCGACGGTCCCATGACCAAGGCGGGCCTGTGTTGGTCTGCCATCAAGCCGTTGACGATTGTTTTCAACGGCATGGCCCTCGTCTTCTCGCTCGTCCTCGCCTTCATGGCGGTCTTCACCGACGAGGGTGCGCGCCTGCTCGTGCTCATCCCGTTCCTGTTCCTACTCATCGGCGTCGCGCTTCCCCTGGTCATGCTCAGCATGCCGGCCCGCGGCATCCTCGAGATTGGCAGGCAGGAGCGCGAACTCGGTTTCTCCTTCTCCGAGGAGATAGCAAGCCGAGGTGCCACGGGCACTTCGCTTGTCGACGACGATTGGTTCATCGAGATAAGCAACGCCCGCGTCGTGGCGTTTCGCCGCGATTACCTCAAGAAGATCACGGCGCACGAGAACAGCGAGAGCGGCGACCGCTGCACGGTGACCACGAGGGGTGGTCGCAAAATCAAAGTGTATGCAGCGGGCAGCACGCTCGAGGACCTGCGCACGTGGTTCAAACAGGGCGCCAAGGCAAGTTGCGCCGCCAAGATTTCGGCTGCTGTCGATGCAGCGATTCTGGGCCACGATATGGCCATGCAGTGCCGTGGTTTCCGTGCCGGCGAGGGTCTGATCCAGGATACGGTGGAGGAGACGATTGCCAGCATGGGCTATGTGGGCCGTGTAGGCATGAAGGACACCGACGTCGAGATCCTCAACATCATGATCGGCAAAACCGTCGTCGACTGCTAGGGGCTCTGGGGCGCTCCATCTTGCTGTTGAAACCATCGTGCTTGTGGCTGTAAGGCACCTGTCTGCATAGCGGACAGGTGCATTTCTTTACCGGTGAACGGTTGGCATTTGACGGTAAACGGTAGTTGGAGTCAGGAATAGTCATTCAGTTTCACTCATTGTCAAAATGTTGCATTAACTAAAAGTGCAGGTAAAAGCTGGTATATTACCCAATTACTATGAAAAGCTATGAATATGCATGAAAAAACGTGATTGCGAATGAGAATTACTTGCAATAGACTGTTGTTACGGAAGAGGCGCCTGCCCAAACGCGCGCAACGGTCGGGGCTTTCCGTTTGAACGTTTCCTTGCAGGAAAGGCAGCTCAGCGATGAAATTCGCAACCCGCATCAACTCCTACTACCGAACCGGTGAGAAGAACATCGACCGCGTCTTCGACCAGTTCCAGCACGTCGGCCTCACCCATGTGGACCTTAATTACCCTGAGCACGTGGTGGGCATCCCCGCCGAGGAGATGAAGGACAAGCTCGACGCGCATGCCCTCAAGCTCAACGGCACTGCTCTTCGCTTTCGCAGCGACTTTATCAATGGCGACCTGGGCAATCAGGATCCTACGCTCGCTGGGGAGGCACTTAAGCTCTGCTATGAGGCCTGTGATTACTGTCGCACCTGCGGCGGCGATACCGTGACGATCTGGCTCGGTCATGATGGCTTTGACTACAGTTTCCAGATCGACTACACCCGCGTGTTTGACAACCTCGTTAAGGCGTTCCAGGCGGTTTGCGACTATGCGCCCGACCTGCATATCTCCATCGAGTACAAGCCCTATGAGGAGCGCAGCTACGCCTATATCGATACGATGGGCCTCACCGGCATGATCCTCAACGCGGTGGACCGCGAGAATCTTGGCGTTACGCTCGATTACTGTCACATGCTCATGAAGCACGAGAACCCCGCGATGGCTACCGATATCTTCGGTCGTGCCGGCAAGCTCTACGGCATTCACCTCAACGATGGCTACGGCGTGATGGACGACGGACTCATGATCGGCATGGCTACGCCTGTCAAGACGCTCGAAATGCTCTTCTATCTCAAGAAATACGCCTTTGACCACGCTATCTACTTCGATACGTTCCCAATTATCGAGGATGCGGAAGGGGAGTGCGCTCATAACCTCGCTATGATGAAGCTTATGAATGACTCCTTGGAAAGTGTGGGCCAGGAAAAGATACAGTCCGTGATTGATGCAAACGATGCACTTGCAGCGGCCGCGCTCGTGCGCGAGCTCTTCTGCGCTATGGGGAGGTAATCATTCTATGAAACGTGATTGGGAAGCTACTGCCGAGGGCATTCTTGCCGCCGTGGGCGGCCCCGAGAACATCTCGGGCATGACGCACTGCGCCACTCGTCTTCGCCTGAACCTACGTGACGATTCCAAGTGTGACGACGCGGCCGTCAAGGAGGTCGACGGCGTGGTCAACACCGTCAACTCAGCCGGCCAGTACCAAGTGCTGATTGGCACCGAGGTACCCAAGCTCTATGAGAAGTTCGAGCCGCTTGTCAAGGGCTCGGACGCCGAGGTCTCCACGAGCGCCTCCTCCGATGAGGGCATCGTCTCCAGGATCTTCTCCGCCATCTCGGGCGTCTTTGCTCCGCTGCTGCCCGCCATGGCCGGCTCCGGTATCCTCCGCGGCCTGCTGATCCTTGCGGTTCAGCTCGGCCTTATCACCGAGGGTACGGGCACCTACACCATTCTTTACACCCTCTCGATGAGCGTGTTCTACTTCCTGCCGGTGCTTCTGGGCTTCTCCTCGGGCAAACGCTTCGGTGCGAGCCCGTATCTGTCGGCCCTGATCTGCGCCTGTCTGCTCTATCCCGACTTTATCGGCTTGATGGGCGACGCGGGCAACGGCGCCATGAGCGAGTTCTTCGGCATCCCCGTGGTGCTTATGAGCTACAACTCCACCGTTATCCCGGCCATCATCGCCATCTGGGTTTACTCGTTCCTCTATAAGTTCCTGGATGAGCATGTGCCCGAGACCCTTAAGCTCGTCGTGCTTCCCGCGGTCTCGCTGATTATCATGGTTCCCGCCACCATGCTCGTGATCGGCCCCTTGGGCGTCTATGCCGGCGAGGGCATCGCCTTCGTGGTCAACTGGCTCATCGCCCGCTCCAACGTGCTTGCTGGCATCCTGGTGGGCGGCGGCTGGTCCGTGCTCGTCTCGATGGGTATTCACTGGGCCGTCAACCCCATCATGATTAACAATATCGCCTCCAACGGCTTCGACTACATTTGCCCGGCCACCTTTGCCTGCAACTTTGCCGTCATCGGTTGTGCCCTCGGCGTCTTCCTCAAGGCCCGTGATCAGAAGCTCAAGAGCTTTGCCATGACCGGTGCCGTGACCATCTGCCTCTCTGCCATCATCGAGCCCACGCTCTTCGGCATGCTTGTCAAGAACAAGAAGCTCTTCCTGGCTCAGATCATCGGCGGTGCCTGCGGCGGCGCGTTCCTCGGCCTTTTCAAGGTCGTCACCACGGCCTTTGTCTTTGGCTCCGTCACTACGTTCCCGGCCTTCGTCTCCTCCGATCCGATAAACTTCGCTTTCGCCATGATCGGCATGGTTATCTCGGCTGTTGTCGCCGGCGTACTCGGCTACATCTTCACCGACAAGGACGATCAGCTCGCCTAGTCTTGCTTTGGGGGTACGAGTCATGAGCCCAAGGCTAAGACCGACTTCCATCTAATAAGGGGTCGCTGCTTATATCGCAGCGGCCCTTTTTGCTTTTGATTGGCTTGATTAGGTTAAACTTTGAAAATAGATGAAAAGGAAGGAACGCCGATGATTCCGTATGAGCGCCATGAACTGATTCTTAATAAGCTAAAGGAGGCTGACCTGCTCAAGATAGATGAGCTCGCGGCCTTTATGCCCGATGTGTCGATGTCTACGCTGCGCCGCGACCTCAAGGAGCTCGAGAAGCGGGGGAGCATCGAGTATCTGACCGGCGGTGCGGTCAAACTGCATTCTGCGGCTCGCGAGGTGAGTGTCTTTGAAAAGGGCGCGCAGCGGAGTAGTGAGAAGGACCTGATCGCGCGTCGTGCGGCAGCGGAGGTCGAGGACGGTGAGACGGTCTATGTCGACTCCGGTACCACCGCGACGGCGCTCCTGAGCCTGCTCGTCGACAAGCCGGTGACTATCTACACCACCAACGGCTATGCATGTCGGTTTACGGGCGAGCTTGCTGCTAAGGTGGTGGTAATTGGCGGCGACTTCAACCCCGTTACCTGCTCGCTCACCGGTCCTATGGTTGAGAGCGCGCTGCGCGAGCTGTACTTTGACCGGGCGTTTATAGGTGTCAACGCGGTGGACGAGGACCGCGGCATCATGACGCCAGGTTATCCCGAGGCTATCAAAAAACGTATCGTGATGCAGAATTCCCAAGCGAGTTACGTACTCGCCGATAGCTCCAAGTTCCACGTGTTTTCAAATGTAAAGGTGTGCGACCTGGAGGGCTTTACTGTTATTTCCGACAAGCGCGACGCCAAAATCGGCGAACGCGTCAAAATGATCACGGCCTAGGACACTGGGGCATCGCATCTTGCCCTCAAGCCGTTGCCCACGTAACGAAGCGTGGGGCAAATGTGCGCCCCATTCCTGATTTGGGGACTAGCTTAGTTCGTCGGCTATTTGGTGCTCGTAGAAGGCTTCTACTACGGCGTTAAAGTCGCGGGCGAAGTCTTCCATGGTTCCACGCCAGGTGGCTCGGCCGGGCTTTCCTTGGCCCACATAGGCGGTTTGAATACCGCAGTCGGGGCTGGGGAAATCGCGCTTGGGGTCGTTGCCCACCATGAGGACCTCATGTGGCTCGAGCCCCATGACCTGCAGCTGCTCTAGATAATATGTGGCATCGGGCTTGCAGCGCGTGGCGTTGCCCATGTGCGTTACGAGCTCGAAGGGCGCGTCTGTCAGCTCGCCCCAGCCCATGCGGCATTCGATGGCCCCCTGCGGAAAGCTGGGGTTGGTAAAGAGCGCGCAGCGCAGTCCTGCATCCTGTACGGCCTGGAGCGCGGCATGTGCGCCTGGCATGGCTCTCGCATTGATCATGTCATCGTTCTTGTGTGGCAGGACTTCGCGGTCGTAGTAGGTAGACGCCTCGTAGATGAGGGGGTCCGAGAGGCAAATGCCGCACCGGCGCTCGACCTCGGTCTGGTAAAACTCAAGATTGGTGCGATTGTCCGTGCTGCTGCGGCGATTGGCGTTGAGGTCGACCAGGATGGTGCCGAGGCGCGCCATCGTGCCCCCGCGGCTGCGACGTCCGATATCCGCGAGCATCGACGAGACATCCTTAAAATAGCGAAGGATGAACGCGTTGAGGTTGATGCTAAGAAGCGTCTCGTCCATATCGAAAACGACTGCTTTGAGCACGCGGGCACCTTTCTCGAAAAATCGTTCCAGAATCGTATGTCTGGGATACTTTACCCCAAAGCAGTGTGCCTAGCTGCTCATCGTCAACTTGTGGAGACAGTCGTTCACAAGATTGCGAAAAAGTCTCCATACGAGTAAAAAATCGCAGTTCACGCTTGAAATCGAAGCGATTTCCCCGTAATCTATACGGACGTGATTGCATAAGCGTCACATCAGTATCTGTCGGCTCCCGAGTGTTCCTAAACGTTGTGTGCTTGTCGCACCCATCTGTAGGTCCTAGCAATCGGGGCCCCGTAGTTCGAAAGGGGTCCACCTTTGAGTGAGATTCAGAACTCGTCCATTTTCTCTCTTGACGATGTCAACGAGGAGGAGATGAACAACCTCATCGACGGTACGATTACCGACTTTGATGAGGGCGATCTCGTTAACGGCACTGTCGTTAAGATCGAGCATGACGAGGTGCTCGTTGACATCGGATTCAAGTCCGAGGGCGTTATCCCGGTCCGCGAGCTGTCCATCCGCAAGGACGCTAACCCTGCAGACATCGTTGCACTCGGTGATCCCATCGAGGCCCTGGTTCTCCAGAAGGAGGACAAGGACGGTCGTCTGGTCCTGTCCAAGAAGCGTGCCGAGTACGAGCGTGCTTGGAACCGCATCGAGGAGAAGTTCAACTCCGGCGAGAACGTCGAGGGCGAGGTTATCGAGGTTGTCAAGGGCGGCCTGATCCTCGACATCGGCCTGCGTGGCTTCCTGCCCGCTTCCCTCGTCGACCTCCGTCGCGTCAAGGACCTCACCTCCTACATGGGCACCCGCATCGAGGCCCGCGTCATCGAGATGGACCGCAACCGCAACAACGTTGTCCTCTCCCGTCGCGTCGTGCTTGAGGAGTCCCGTAAGGCCGAGCGCTCCGAGATCCTGTCCAAGCTCAAGTCTGGCATGCGTCTCCAGGGCACCGTTTCCTCCATCGTCGACTTCGGCGCCTTCGTCGACCTCGGCGGTATCGACGGCCTCATCCACATCTCCGAGCTCTCCTGGAACCACGTCAACCATCCTTCCGAGGTTGTCAAGGTCGGCCAGGAGGTCGAGGTCGAGGTTCTCGACGTCGATCTCAACCGCGAGCGCATCTCCCTGGGTCTCAAGCAGACCACCGAGGATCCGTGGCGCGCACTGGTCAAGAAGTACCCCGTCGGCGCTATCGTCGAGGGCACTGTGACCAAGCTTGTCCCGTTCGGCGCTTTCGTCGATCTGGGCGAGGGCATCGAGGGCCTGGTGCACATCTCCGAGATGGCCAACAAGCACGTCGATCAGCCTTCTCAGGTCACCCATGTGGGCGACAAGGTTCAGGTCAAGGTCATGGAGATCGACCTCGACCGTCGTCGTATCTCCCTGTCCATGAAGTCCGCTGCTGAGACTCTGGGCGTCGAGATCGAGGTTACCCCGCTGCCTTCCGAGAAGAAGGACGAGGAGACCGACGCCGAGTAAATCGGTTTGACGATCACTTGTTTTAAGGGATCCGTCCGTAATGGACGGGTCCCTTTTTGCATTTGCTGCTGATGCGCGCGATGCTGCTCGTGCGCAATGATGTCCGGGCTGTCCACAGGCTATTGGGTTGTCGGTGCATGAAAAATGCCGACATCCCGCCTCGGGGAGGAGGCGGGAACACACCGAGTAGACGGAGGGGTGCGGAGCGCGGTCGCGTCTCGACTGACGACGTTGCCCATCGACGACCCTATTGTACTGCATGGGCGCTTCTTGGTTTATCGTGTCGAACGCTTGTGTTGTGCCATTGCCTGCGGCAACGGTGTGCTACACTCTTGCACTGCTGAGTGGGCCAGACGGTCGCGCGATGTGCTGCTTGCGGCACGCGTGAGGAAAGTCCGGGCTCCAGAGGGCGGGATGCCGGCTAACGGCCGGGCGGAGTGATCCGACGGAAAGCGCCGCAGAAAAGAAGACTCCCACCTGCGCCGCAAGGCGTAAAGGGAAAAGCTGAAACGGTGGTGTAAGAGACCACCAGCGTCGTGGCAACACGGCGGCTTGGCAAGCCCCATCCGGAGCAAGCGCGAATAGGAACGCTATGGGCCGGCCCGGTCCGCGTTCGGGTAGCGTGCGTGGAGCTGCACGGTAACGTGCAGACAAGATAAATGACCGTTCACGACAGAACCCGGCTTATCGGCCCACTCGGCACTTTGTTGACGCTGCGAACCCGTCAGCGCGGCAATCTGCCTTTCAAACCTTCGGGCATGACCATAAGGTCAATGCCCTCGGCTTTCAAGGCACCTTGCTCGCGCTGACGGGTTCTCGCTTTCGTTGACGGAATCATCGGCGTTGCCATTCTTTTTACTAGGGTTATCGTATTATTGAGGCTGTTTGTTGCTGCGCTTTATTTTGTTGAGGGGCTTTGTTGGACAGCTATTTTACTCTGCAATCGAATATTGAGGCTTCGGGCGAGTTTGTGGACCGCAAGAGCCGGTTTATTGCCCAGCTGGTCCATATTGAGTCCGAGGACGAGGCGAATGCCTTTATCGAGATGGTTCGCAAACGTCATTACGACGCTCGACACAATGTTCCCGCGTGGATTTTGGTCGATGGACGCGAGCGCCAGAGCGACGATGGTGAGCCGAGCCGCACGAGCGGTATGCCGACGCTCGAGGTGTTGCGCGGTGCGGAGCTCAAAAATGTTTGCTGCGTAGTGACGCGCTATTTTGGCGGCACGCTGTTGGGGCCGGGCGGCCTGGTTCGCGCCTATACTGCGGCGACGCAAGCGGCGGTGGCCGCGGCTCAGGAGGCCGGGCAGATCGTCGAGATGACGAGTGTCGTGCCTGTTGACGTGCATGTGGCCTATCCGCAGTATGAGCAGGTGCTTCGCTTGGCCCAGGATTCCGGTGCCAAGGTTTCGGATACCGAGTACGCGGATGCCGTGACACTTCATTTGGTGTTTAAGGCGGGGGAGCAGGAGTCGTTTTGCGCTAAGATGCGCGAGCTTATGGCGGGGCGCGAGGAGATTGAGGTCAGCACTCCCGAATTTGCCGAGTTCTAACGGCGACGGCCGGCGTGCTTTTGGACGGATCCCAAGCACACCGACCGTCGTTTTATGTCGCTGCCGTTTACTCGGCGAGCTGCTTTAGTACATCACAGGCGATTTCGACGGCATCGTCGATGCAACCGGGACAGCTGCGGAGCGGACCCTTGTCCGATCCGATGCCCTTGAGCGTGCCGCAGACGGTCGTCGTGTTCTTCTCGCCAAAGCGCTTGGCAATCTCGCGCGACAGTTTGTAGGTCTGGCCCTTGGTCTTGGGGTTTTCCATGCCATCGCTCATTACAAAGCCCATGATGGCCACGGCGCCCGAGATGGCACCGCAAGTTTCGGTCATGCCGCCCATGCCGGCGCCAAAGCCCTCGGTGAGGGTAAAGGCGACCTGGGGGTCGAGCCCGACGGCGGGCGCGAGCGTGCAGGCGACGGCCTGCGCGCAGTTAAAGCCGCGGGCGTGGTATTCGGCAGCCTGAGCCTGGCAGGTGGCAGTGTTGAGCTGAGTGGTATCAATCTGCTTCATCGGTGTCTCCTTGATTGCGGTGTACCCGCCTATGGTACCCTTGCTGGCGCATTCGCTTATCGAGACCGCAGTGCATATCTCATTGTTTTTCGCCATCGAACACTTTCTTAAGATTTGGGACAAATAAACCTGATTAATTTGTCCCATAACCTATCGGCGGGATGGGTTGAGAGGGGTGCGGGGTAGCGGTATCGTAAACCGAATAAAAACAAAACCCAAGTAAGGGAGTTGGATATGAGCGAGCAGACCATCGGAACTACATGTGTTCAGGGCGGCTATCATCCGGGCGATGCGGAGCCGCGCCAGGTGCCCATCTACCAGTCCACCACGTGGAAGTACGACACGTCCGAGCACATGGGCAAGCTGTTTGACCTGGAGGAGTCGGGCTACTTCTACAGCCGCCTGCAGAACCCCACGTGCGATCTGGTCGCTGCCAAGATCTGCGAGATGGAGGGTGGTACCGCGGCGATGCTCACGAGCTCGGGCATGGCTGCGAACTTCCTCGCGATCTTTAACGTTGCCGGTGCCGGCGATCACGTGGTCGCAAGCTCTGCCATCTACGGCGGTACCTACAACCTGCTCGCCCACACCATGGGTCGTATGGGCGTCACCTGCACCTTTGTTGCCCCCGACTGCACCGATGAGGAGCTCGAGGCCGCCTTTAAGCCCAATACCAAGCTCGTCTTTGGCGAGACGATTGCCAACCCCGCCCTTGCCGTGCTCGATATTGAGCGCTTTGCCAAGGCCGCGCATGACCACGGCGTGCCGCTGATGGTCGACAACACCTTCCCGACGCCCGTGATGTGCCGTCCCTTTGAGTGGGGCGCCGACATCGTCACGCACTCTACCACCAAGTACATGGATGGGCATGCGGCCTACCTGGGTGGCGTGATCGTCGACCACGGCCAGTTTGACTGGATGGCCCATGCAGACAAGTTCCCGGGTCTCACCACGCCCGACGAGAGCTATCACGGCGTGACCTATGCCGAGAAGTTCGGTCGCGAGGGTGCCTTCATTACCAAGGCAACCGCTCAGCTCATGCGCGACCTCGGCCCCATGCAGAACCCGCAGGCGGCCTTCTTCCTGAACAGCTCGCTCGAGAGCCTGCATGTACGCATGCCGCGTCATTGTGAGAACGGCCTGGCCGTTGCCAAGTTCCTGCAGAGTCATCCCAAGGTGCGCTTTGTGAGCTATCCGGGCCTGGAGGGCGATAAGTACTATGACCTGGCTCAGAAGTACATGCCCAACGGTACCTGCGGCGTCGTGAGCTTTGGCTTTAACGGTGGTCGCGCGGCGGCCGAGACCTTTATGAAGAGCCTTAAGCTCGCCCAGATCGCCACGCATGTGGCAGACGCCCGCACCTGCTGCCTGCATCCCGCTAACGCCACGCATCGCCAAATGAACGATGAGGAGCTCATCGCCTGCGGCATCTCCGCCGACATGGTGCGCCTGTCGTGCGGCCTCGAGGACACGGCCGATCTGATTGCCGACCTTGAGCAGGCGCTCGAGCAGTGCTAGGCTAGCGTTCGCACAAGTCGCCGATGCTGGCAGAAAGCTTCGGCGACCTTTAGTTCCGATTCCGTAGGCGGGACCCCAATCGCGACTGTTCGCAGGCGATTGGGGCCCCGTTTTTGCGTTGCACCACTCGAAAGGATGGATATGGAGAAAACTGCAGAGCAGCTGCGCCGCGAGCACATTGCCCTTGAGGGCGACACCCATGGCAAGAACAAGTGGGCGATTCTGTTTACCGTGCTCATCATGACGTTTATGGTGTGTCTGGATTCGACCGTCGTGACCGTGGCGCTGCCCGTGATACAAAAGGAGCTGGGTGTGGGCCTCGATCGCATTCAGCTGGTAAGCTCGGTGTATCTGCTTGCGACATGCGTGGCTATGCTGCCGTTTGGCCGCTTGGGCGACGTGCGCGGCAAGGTGGGCGTATTCCAGCTGGGCGTCATCGTCTTTTCGGCCGGCTCGCTGCTTTGCGGCCTTTCGAGTTCGCTCGAAGTTCTTATTCTGGCACGCATTGTGCAGGGCGTCGGCTGCGCGGCGGCCATGGCTAACAACATGGGTATCATCACCGAGTCGTTTCCGGCGCGCGAGCGCGGTCGTGCCATGGGTATTCTCGCGACCTTCGTGGCCCTCGGCATGATGTGTGGCCCCGTGCTGGGCGGCATGCTGGTGGCAAGCTTTCCCTGGGAGAGCATCTTCCTCATCAACCTGCCCATTGGCGTCATCTCGTTTATCGTGGGGCTCTATACGCTGCCGCATGTTAAGCCGGAGGCTGGCGAGCGCCCCATGTCCCTGATCGAGGCTGCTCGTCGCTGCTTTGCAAATTCGGCCTTCACCATCAACCTCGCCTGCATGCTCATCGTGTTCGTTGGTATTGGCGCATCCGAGTTTATCCTGCCGTTCTATTTTCAGGACGCCCACGGCTTTGGTTCCGACATCTCTGGACTACTCTTTTTGGCGCTGCCGATGGTGAATGCCTTTATCGGCCCGCTTTCGGGTACGGTTTCGGACCGCGTTGGCTGCGAGGGCCCCACGGCGGTGGGCCTGGGCGTGTACGTGTGCGGTCTCTTTGCGGTAAGTACGCTCGACGAGCACTCTTCCATCCCTGTGATCGTGTGCTGTGTCGCGTTTATGTCGTGCGGAACGTCGATTTTTCAGAGCCCCAATAACTCACTGTACATGGGCTCGGCTCCGCGCGAAGCGCTCGGCTTTGCTGGCAGCCTGGGTAGCCTGGCGCGCTATGCGGGTATGGCAGTGGGCATTACGGTGGCGTCGAATATCCTGTATGGGCAGATGAGCGTGGCGATGGGCGAGGCCGTGACCAGTTTTGTTGCAGGTCGTCCGGATGTGTTCCTGTTTGGTTTTCGTTCGGTGTTCTATGTGTTGATGGCCGTGGCAGCCGTGGGCTTTGTCCTCTCGATGGTTCGTTTGGTGAGGATGCGCGCCCGCCATTAGCGTGTTAGGAGGCTGCCTGCCACGTATTCGCGCCGTCTCAAAAAAACTGGTTTGTGGTGCGATGCGGCTTGTGGGACGGGCGGGGGTCGGTCCGTGGTAGACTATCGAACAACGTTTATTAATCGCGCGGTATCGTTGCCGCGAGAAGGGGTTGCGCCATGCAGGAGCTTGAGGATCGTATTCGCCATGACGGCATCGTAAAGGCCGGTAACGTCCTTAAGGTTGATGCCTTCCTCAACCACCAATGCGACGTTGAGCTGTTCGACCACATGGGCGCCGAGTGGGCCCGTCTGTTCAAGGATGTCGAGATCAACAAGATCCTGACGATCGAGGCTTCTGGCATTGGTATGGCTTGCATCGCGGCTCAGCATTTTGGCGGCGTGCCGGTGGTCTTTGCCAAGAAGGCACAGTCCATCAACCTCGACGGCGAGCAGTACGCCACGACCATCTACTCCTTTACCAAGCAGAAGGAGTACCCGGTCATCGTTGGCAAGCGTTTCCTGTCTGAGGGCGACAAGGTTCTGATCATCGACGACTTCTTGGCCAACGGCTGCGCGCTCGAGGGTCTTATCAAGATCTGCGAGGCTGCGGGTGCCGAGGTGTCCGGTATTGGCATTGCGGTGGAGAAGGGCTTCCAGGGCGGCGGCGATAAGCTCCGCGAGCGCGGCTTTCGCGTCGAGAGCCTGGCCCGTATCGCCGATATGGACTGCGAGACCGGCGAGATCACCTTCGCCTAAGCGCGCAACACAAGCGATTGGTATGCGATGTGACAAAGGGACTGTCCCTTTGTCACATTTTTTGTATGAGGGGAGGTGTTGATATGGATGAGAACAAGATGGGATGGCGCGAGTATGCGCGCTATGCCGAGATGTCGGCCGAGGAGTTGGCGCGCGATTGCGAGGTGCAGGTGTTTCGCGCGACGGGTCCGGGCGGGCAGGGCGTGAACACGACGGACTCGGCGGTGCGCATGAAGCATATCCCTTCGGGAATTACCGTGACGGCGCGCGAGAGCCGCAGTCAGTTCCAAAACCGTAGTAGCTGCCTGCGTAAGCTGCGCGCTGAGCTTGAGCGTCGCGGGCGTCCACCGCGCCGACGCGTAAAGACCAAGGTGCCTCAGCGCTCGCGCCAGCGGAGGCTCAATGACAAGCACTTCAACGCGATTAAAAAGGCCAACCGTCGCAAGCCGGGCGGGGAGGAATGATCTTCTCAATAAGTTGCGGTGAAATAGGGACTGTTTTGCGGCTTTATCTGCATATACAGTCCCTATTTCACCGCAACTTAGGGATGGCTAGTGGGTGGGGTGCCAGACGAGGAGGGCGCCGCTGAGGATGTCGACCTCGATGCGCGAGGCGACAACGGGCTCGCCGTCGGCCTGGATGGGGTAGTCGGGCTCCTCAAAGGTGAGCTCAACATGGCGGCAGCGGCGCATGCGAATCGGTGGCAACTTGGTATGGTGGCCGTCCTTGGCCGAAAGAAACATGGGCAGGGCAACCGCGCGAGGGACAGGGCCGCATGCGTAGCAGACGTCGAGCATGCCGTCGCAGGGGTCGGCATCGGGGCAGATACGATAGCCCGAGCCATACGTGGGACCCAACTGAATCGCCATGATGATCGTCCTCATGCGCTCAGCGGGCGCGCTGTCAAAGCTGGCTGTCATGGGGTAGTTGCGATAGCGCAGGCCAAACTGCTCAAGTCCCGAGAGGGTGTAGAGCGGAGCACCCGTCAAGCCGGTCTTTTTGCGCAGCTCGGTGGTGCCAAGGCCGATGGCGGCATCGATGCCGACCGAAAGCGTCTGGTCGTAGTACTCGACGGTAGCCTCGCCGCTGCCGCTAGCAGGGCTCCATGAGCGAATGCGTCCGATGTCCTGACGCTGCAGCTCGCAGGTGAGCAGCGCGCCAAAATCCTTGCCGGAGAAATCGTCGATGCCGAGCGTTTGGGCAAAATCGTTGCCGGAGCCCACGGGCAGGACGGCAAGGGCGGGCCGGACCGCTTCTTCCTGCGTCATGAGTCCATTGACGACCTCGTGGATCACGCCATCGCCGCCAAGGGCGATAACGGTGCGGTAGCCCTGGGCCTGTGCGGCAAGTTCCTTGGCATGCCCCATGCGCTCGGTAAGTACCAAGTCAAACTGGGATGAGCGCGCGGTCATGTCTAAAAAGCGCTGCAGGCGCTCAGCGACCTCGCGCGCCGCACCCGACTGGGCGGCGGGGTTGGCGATGATGAGCGTGCGACCAAAATCAGTTGCGTGCATGGGGCGACTCCCGGCGTGTGACATGACAGTGCGGTCGCGCTCAGGTCGAATTACCCCCGATTGTGGCTGCACAGCGAATACTAACGTCTACTCTATCAGGTCGTTGTGGCGCTCGATAGCATCCGCTACCGTTCCGCCCTCGTCCACAATAAGCGAACGGCGCTTGGGTGAGATGATGCGCTGGGCGGGGTACACGCCGCGGTGTCCGCCGGCTAGGTAGCTGATAAAGGCCACGATGACAAAGAACCCGGCGGCTGTGCCGTGGAACAGATCGATGGCCATCATGCAGGTGGTGATGGGCACGTTGAGGCCGGCGCAGAACACGCCTAGCATGCCGAGAGCCGCCAGAAAACTGGGGTCGAGCCCGGTAAGGCAACCGATCCAGCCACCGAGTGCCGCACCGATGCCAAACAGGGGCGTGACCTCGCCGCCTTGGAAACCCGCGCCCAGGGTAAGCGCTGTGACGACCAACTTGATGACTGCGTCCGCCAGGGTGGTGTTGCCTGCAAATCCAGCGCCCGAAAGCCACGTGGAAAGGCCGGCGTAGTCCCAGGCGTCGAGGAGGGCATAGGCGACCAAAACCACGAGTGCGCCTATAAGTGCGCGAACGAGGTAATTGGTGATAAAGCGACCGTACAGGCTCTTGACGGTTCGAACCGACCAGGCAAAGAGGCGTGCCGTCAGGCCGAAGATAATTGCGCTGATAACAACGATGGCAACCGTCCGTGGTGTCATGTTGGGAACGCTGGCGATGACATTCGCTTCGTACTCGGTACCCAGGGCGAGCGACGTAAAGTAGCCGGTAAACGATGCGACGAGGCAGTAGATGCCCGCGGTGTAGTCGATCTTGCCGATAAAGCACATCTCCATGCCAAAGAAAGCTCCGGCAAGGGGCGAACCGAATACGGCGCCAAAGGCCGACGAGATGCCGGCGAGCATGAGGTCGTGGTGGTCGTGCTTTTTGAGGTGGGCGAGGCTCGAGATGTTGCTGGCGATGGTGCCGCCAATCTGCACCGCGGCGCCCTCGCGACCGGCCGACCCGCCCGTTAGGTGCGTGAGCGTGGAGCAGACGAAGGTGAGGACGGCCATGCGCATATGGATGAGGCGTGTGCCTAGAGCGGAGTCGATGACCAGGTTGTTACCTCGTTTGGCAGCAAGGCCGTGGTTTTTGTACACCCATGCGGTGGCAACGCCCACAACGGGAAGCAGTGCGTAAATCCATGCATGGTGTTCGCGATAGTCGGTCGCGATATTCAGCGAGGCCAAAAACGCCCAAGCGGCAACGCCCATGGCGAGCGAGACGATGACGACGAGTACGAGCAACTTGGCGCTCGCGAGTAGGTTGCGGGCGTTACGGCGCGTGTCGGCAGCCAAGAGATGCTCGGAGCGGGTGAGTTGTTGCCTGCCTGCCATGATGACGTCGTTAAGGGAGAAAAAGCCGCCGTCGTCGAGCGGCTGGGAATGATCCTGCGCCTCGTTTGCGCTTTCGGGTTTGTCGTTATGAGCCATACGTTCCTCTTTTTGGTTGCAACACGAGCATTATAGAACGTGGTAAACGCGACGAGCCGGTGGGTTGGTTTCCATTCCGTTTCGCGGCCTGCAACCGACAGGTGTATTTGCGGGTACAGGCCAAGTCGCGGTCGCGCGTCGGGGGATTATACTGAGACAAGCATAAAGAACCGGCGCCACTGTTGTGCGCCGTAGCATTAAGAGGTGCACATGGCAGAGAAACTCATTCCGCTGGAGGACGCGCAGTCGATTGTTCTGTCGCACGTTGCTCCGACAGATCTCATCGAGATCCCGGTATGGCAGGCGGCTGGTTTTCCCTTGGCCGAAGACGCGGTGGCCGATATCGACATCTCGCCGTTTGCCAACAGCGCTATGGACGGATATGCCGTGCGCTCGGCGGACTTGGCGCAGGCATCTGGCGAGGTGCCGGTGACGCTCGACGTTATCGGACACGAGGCCGCGGGCCATGTGTTTGAGGGCGCTATCGGCGCGGGCGAGGCGGTCCGCATTATGACAGGCGCGCCGGTGCCCGAAGGTGCCGACGCCGTGGTGAAATACGAGATCGTCGATGTGCTCGACGGCGATGGCAACGAGGACTCGCGTGTGAGGTTCTCGGCGCCTGCCAAGGTAGGGGAGAACGTTCGCTCTGCCGCCGAGGAGGCCCATGCCGGCGATGTTGTGATGCACGCCGGCGAGGTCGTGGCTCCGGCGGGCGCGGGTCTGCTGGCAAGCGCCGGATATGCGAGCGTGAAGGTGCACGCTGCCCCGCGTGTGGGCATCATCTCGCTGGGCACGGAACTGGTCGCACCGAGCAATGTGCCGGCGCGCGGTCAGATTCGCGATTCCAACTCCTCGGCGCTGATGGCCGAGGCACTCGATGCCGGCGCTGAGCCCGTGTTCTACGGCATTGCGCCCGACGATGAGCAGGCGATTGCCGAGCTGGTGCATCGCGCCGCGCAGGAGTGCGATTTTGTCATTACGAGCGGTGGCGCCTCGGCAGGCGACTACGACTACGTGACGGCGCTCGTCCGGCGCGAGGGCGAGGTACTGTTCGATCGCAT
Organism: uncultured Collinsella sp.; assembly: GCA_905199545.1. Taxonomy (GTDB): domain Bacteria; phylum Actinomycetota; class Coriobacteriia; order Coriobacteriales; family Coriobacteriaceae; genus Collinsella. The sequence continues at coordinate 60,456 of CAJKGW010000010.1, read as the reverse complement.
CTCGATGCGTCCGGGCAAGGCCATCACGTTTGGCTTGCTCGGGGATAAGCCCTACCTGGGACTTTCAGGCAATCCGGCCGCGGCGTATGTAGGCTTTGAGATGCTTGCCCGTCCGGCGATCCGCAAGATGCGCGGTTTTGCCGAGGGTACGCGTCCCATGCAGCGGGCGATATTGACGCACGGCGTGAAGAAGCGCCAGGACCGACGCTTCTTCGATCGCGCCACGGTTTTGCGCGACCCCGAGACCGGTGAGTTGTTGGTGACCGAGGCTAAGACGCAGAATTCGGCGCTGCTCGGCACGATGCAGCGGGCCAACTGCCTGCTGCGTATTGACGAAGGACCGTGCGAACTCAAGGCGGGAGATGTCGTAGACGTTGTTCGCGTCGATCTGCCCGAGGGCGCCGTGTTGTAGGAGGAATGCTGTGGAGTTGAAGATATCGATCGTGACGTGTTCGGACACGCGCGATCTTGCCCAGGACGAGGCTGGAGCCGCACTCGAGGAACTCATCGTGGCGCAGGGCTGGACGGTCGCCTCGCATGTGGTCGTGCGCGACGACGTCAGCGAGATCGGTGATGCCATTGTGGAAGCCGCCGATGAGTGTCACGCCAATGTCGTACTCACCTGCGGCGGCACGGGGCTTTCGATGCGCGACGTGACGCCCGAGGCGACGCGTACCGTTTGTGACCGCGATGTGCCGGGTATTGCCGAGGCAATCCGTGCGTACTCTATGACCAAGACGCGCCGCGCCATGCTCTCGCGCGCTATTTGCATGCAACGAGGTCATACACTTGTCGTAAACTTTCCCGGTTCTACGAAGGCCGCCCGCGAAAGCTGGGAGGCCATAGCGGACCAGCTGGAGCATGCGGCTCAGATGACAGCGGGCGGCGGACATACCAACTAAGCGGTTTACCTGCGGCGGGGCGACCTGAACGGCTGCTCCGCTTTTGTTTTCCGCCGAAGCGACGCCGAGGTGCGCGGTAACTTGAAACTATATTCTCTGGCGAGAATAATTTCTCACTATCACTATTCCCGCAGAAGTATAATCTGATTGCAGAATAAAGCCCGCGGTGTGGCGTCCGGGCAAAACGTCCGAAAGGGTTGAATATGTTCGATATGGTTTCACGCCGCGGTTTCATCTCGCTTTCTGCCGCCGCTGCCGCTGGCCTTGGCCTTGCTGGTTGCTCGGGCAACAAGTCTTCCGAGCCCGCCGGCTCCGATGCCGGCTCCGCCAAGGCATCTTCCAAGAAGGAAACCGTCGAGCTTCAGGTCTTCGCTGCCAACTCGCTCGAGAAGGCTCTGCCCGAGGTTCAGGAGCTCTACACCGACCAGACCGGTACCACCTTTGCCGACACGCAGTTTAAGGGCTCCGGCGACCTCGTCGAGCAGATGCGTGCCGGCGCCACGGCCGATGTGCTCATCACCGCTTCCAAGGGCACCATGGACGACGCCGAAGCCGCCGGGCTCGTCGACGCCGGCACCCGTGAGGATATGTTCGTCAACGACCTCGTGATCATTCGCGCCGAGGGCTCCGACACCAAGGTCGAGGCCATCGCCGACGTCGCGAATCTGGATGGCAAGATCGCCATTGGCGACGCTAAGACCGTCCCCGCCGGCAAGTACGCCAACCAGGCGCTGGCTTCCGTGGGCCTCTATACCGGCACCGAGGGCGACGACGGCGAGTATGCGCCCGAGATCGCCGACAAGGTCGCGCTGGCAGACAAAGTTGGTACCGCCGCCGTCTATGTGTCCACAGGCGACTGCGTGGCCGGTTTTGTCTACAGCTCTGACATCTACCGCTACGACGGCATCGAGGAGGCCTTCGTGTGCCCCGAGGATTCGCACAAGCCCATCGTGTACCCGGGTGCCGTTGCCGATAGCTCAGAGCATGCCGACGAGGCCAAGGCGTTCATTGACTTCTGTCTGACCAACAAGAAGGCTCAGAAGATTTGGGCTAAGTACGGCTTTGAGCTTTCCGAGTAGTGCGGCTTGGCGCGATAATTCCATCGTTTTGTGTTTCACTCCGTCCTTGTATTCGCTTGGAGCTTTTCGTGCTTAATAGATTCCGCATGCTTGTCGCCTGTGCTTTGACCTTCGTCCTTTGCTGGGTGCCAGGATTTGCGTTTGCTGGGGACGCTGAGGACGGGGCCCAGGTTGCTGCGACCGCTCATGGGCTTTCCTATGGGATCGAGGGTTTTGAGCGGTTGGCCAAGGGGACCGCTCGTGCCATGGAGGGCCAGCCTGAGGGCTACCGGTTTCCCGTTGACGAGGACGTGGACCTTGTAGTGGCGCCTGCTGCCGATCGCGTTGTGGCGTGGATATCGCCCAAGGCGGTCGAGAAGTATGGATTGGATCCGCAGGATAACGAGTGCGTATTGGGTCTCAAGGCCCTCGTCTGTGAGCTCGACAGCGCAAACTGCATGGGAGGTGCGCAGCTAGGGGACGTGGATTTTCCTTGGTATGTCACGGCGGAAACAACGTTTGATGCCGGCGGGTATACCTATGGCTTTGACGAGCGCGGTGCGGATGGGGACCGCTATGTGGTGATTGCATCAGCCTCGGGTGATGCCAAGGGCGGCGCGCGTTGGCTTGATAGCGCTCAAATGGTAGAGGCATCGTCTGTCGCGTTACGGGATGAGCAGGGGCCCTTGACCTCTCTGGCTTCCTTTTTGGGCGACATCGACTATCGCCCGTTTTGGGTGTCCATAAAAACGAGCGGCCTTGCCCTGCTGATCTCCTTTGCGCTGGGCCTGTTCGCCGCGTGGAAGACTATGGGTACCTCGAGTCGCATCAAGGGTCTGCTCGACTCGGTCTTTACGATTCCCATGGTGCTGCCGCCCACGGTCTGCGGCTTTCTGCTCCTCATGCTGTTTGGCCGCTCGACCGGGGTGGGCCAGTGGTTCATCGCGCACGGCATCTCGATCGTCTTTACGTGGCCCGCGGCGGTGATATCTGCCGTGGTGGTGTCGTTTCCCCTGGTCTACCGTACGGCGCTCGGAGCCTTCGAGAGCCTTGACACGCAGATGCTCGATGCCGCGCGAACTCTGGGATGGTCCGAGCGTCGCATCTTTACCAAGCTTATGATGCCGCTTGGCTGGCCCTCGATTGCCGCCGGTACGGTCCTCGCCTTTGCCCGCGCCATGGGAGAGTTTGGCTGCACGCTGTTCTTTGCGGGCAACTATGCCGGCATTACGCAGACCATTCCCATCGCCATCTACTTTGAGTGGATGGGCGGCAACACGTCGGTGGCGCTCTTTTGGGTCATCGTCGTAATCGTGTTCAGCTTCCTGGTCATTCTGTTCATCAATATGTACACGGCGCATTCGCAAAAGTACCGTGAGCGCGGCCTGTCCCGCGCGGAGCGCAAGCAGGCCAAGCAGCTGGGCGGCCAGACCGATTCGCTCGACCCAGTCGGCGGCGATGCACTGCGTATCGATCGCGAGGCGCTGGCCGAGCTTATGCGCGATGACACGGTTGCAAAGGGAGGTCGATAAGCCATGTCGCTTGTTCTGGATATCAAAAAGCGCTATCCGGGGTTCACTCTCGACATGCAGCTTGAGGCCGGCGAGGAGCGCGTGGCGCTGCTGGGCGCCTCGGGTTGTGGCAAGAGCTGTACGCTGCGCTGCATTGCCGGTGTGGAGACGCCCGACGAGGGCAAGATCGTTGTCAATGGCGTGACCTTTTTTGATTCGGCGGCGGGTATCAACCTGTCGCCCCAGGAGCGCAAGTGTGCCTTGCTGTTCCAAAACTATCAGCTGTTTCCCAACATGACGGTGGCTGATAACGTGTGCGCCGGTGTAAAGGACGCGGGTGACGCCGCCGCGCGCAAAAAGCTCGCCGAGCGCTATCTGGGCATTTTCGGTCTGGCCGATTTTGTCGACCGCTATCCCGCGCGCCTCTCGGGCGGTCAGCAGCAACGCGTGGCGCTTGCGCGCATGGTGGCGGCGCACCCGGGCATCTTTATGTTCGACGAGCCCATGAGCGCACTCGATGCTTACCTTAAGAGCGCACTCGAGCAGAACATGCTCGACCTGTTCGACGTGTGCAACCGCACCGTGCTCTACGTGAGTCACGACATCGACGAGGCGTGCCGCCTGTGTGAGCGCATCTGTGTGATGCATAACGGGCATGTGGAGGAGATCGACTCCGTCGAGGACGTGGTCCGCCGGCCGCAAACCCTGGCTGCACTGCGCCTGACGGGCTGCAAGAACACAAGCCGGGCGCGCAAGATCGGCGACGAAGAAGTTAAAGCCCTCGACTGGGGCATGACCTTTAACGTGGGTCGCGAGGTTCCCGATAATGTGGCGTACCTGGGCATTCGCGCAAGCTACTTCCATGTTGACAATCGCGCTGAGCGGGGTCGCAACAGCTACGACCTGCACGTGGCGCGCGTGAGCGATTCGCGTTTTGAGCGCCTGGTGCTGTTGGATGCGCCGCGCATCGATGCGCCGACTCGCCTGCAGTGGAAGGTCAACAAGGTGGGCGTGCCTGTAGAGGAGTTGCCGCAGGCGGGGGAGACCTTGCGCATGCATTTTGATGCGAGCAGGATTCATTTGGTTTGTCGATAGCGCCGGGTAATGCCGTCGGGGATATAAGCCTCGGCGGCTTTGTTTTTGCCGTTCGTCGAATGAGAGATGACAAACTCTTATCAATCAGGATAATAATTTATTAACGGTGGCACACAACGCTGTCGTACGAATGTCAACGGTGTTCGCATGGTCGATGACCGTTGATATAGTTGATCTTAACTTGTAAAGGAGGGTGCGCACATGCCGCAGACGACATACATTTGCCGCGTTGCCGCGCGTGCCCTATATATCGCTCGGAGCCGCATATGAGCAGGTGTGTTCACGGCTCCGGGAGAGACGACGCACAACTAAATAGTCAACCGCAAAGCAGGTTCCCCAAAATTCCGGGTTTGAGCACGGCAGGGCAATCGCCGCCCGTCGTGCATCGATACCGCTGTTATCCGTTTTTGGTTCGAGAGGGGAACCGTCATGGCTGAAGAATTTGATTTCCATCCGATGTGGGAGAGCCTCGGCATGAATCTTGCCGACCACGACATGCTGCTGGGCGCCGTGGGCCAGATGTACGGCGATATGTTCTTGACGCAGAACAATCGCCCCAAGTCCACGTCCTACCTGGACTTTGTGGCTACCAACATCCACAGCGGCCGTATTAAGGAGATGCTCGACAAGAAGGAGGCCGGCGAGGCCACCAAGATCGTCGGTTCGTTCTGCGTGTACGTGCCCGAGGAGATTGTGCTCGCCTGCGACGGCATTCCCGTGGGCCTGTGCTCGGGTGCCGATTGGGCAACCGATAAGGTCGAGGAGCATCTGCCGCGCAACACCTGCCCGCTTATCAAGAGCTTTGCCGGCTTTAAGCTGGGCGAGGTCTGCCCCTACATTGAGTCGAGTGACTTGGTGGTAGGCGAGAACACCTGCGATGGCAAGAAGAAAGCCTACGAGTTTTTTGCCACGCAAAAGAACATGTACGTCATGGATATTCCCAACGTACACGATGAGTCGACGCTTGTGACCTGGAAGGCCGAGGTCAAGAAGCTCGCCGCCAAGATCGAGGAAGAGTGCGGCGTCACGATTACGCCCGAGCGTCTGAAGGCCGCCATCCACGCCGTCAATGAGAAGCGTCGCGCCCTGCAGCGCCTCGCTGCCACGCGCGCTGCCGACCCAGCGCCCATCAGCGGTCTGGACAGCCTGCTGACCGTTCAGGCCGCCTTTATGGACGACACGCCACGTCTGACCGGAGCCATTAACGATATGGCGGCTGAGTGCGAGCAGCGTGTCGAGGCCGGCGAGGGCGTGGCGCCCAAGGGGACCAAGCGCATTCTGTACACCGGCACGCCCATGGCCGTGCCCAACTGGAAGCTGTTCAACCTCATCGAGAAAGCCGGCGGCGTTGTGGTGGGCGAGGAGTCCTGCACGGGCTCGCGCTACTACAAGGACCTGGTCGACGAGTCCGGTGAGACGGTGGACGAGATGCTCGATGCCATCGCCGAGCGCTACTTTAAGATCAACTGCGCCGTCTTTACGCCCAACGACCAGCGTATGAAGGACATTGTCCAGATGGCCAAGGACCTGCATGCCGACGGCATCGTCGACGTGGCCCTGCAGTTCTGCACGCTCTATGAGATGGAGTCGTTTGCCGTGGAGAAGGCCGCCGAGGAAGCCGGCATTCCGTTTATGCACATCACGACCGACTACGCCGGTGAGGATGCAGGCCAACTGCAAACCAGGATCGAGGCCTTCTTGGAAACCATTTAGGGCTATCCGTCCCGGCGGCTTTCCCAGGCACCCGATCTTGCCGTTCAAACCGTCGCTTGCGTGCGAAAGTACGCGGCGCGTCTCTTTCACGGCAACCTCGGGCACCTGGGAAAGCCGCTTCCTTGGTTGGTTAAAAGGTTTAGGAGTTATATGTCGGAAAGTATTGAGCAGCCGTTGCCCAGCACGTTTGAGGAGTTTAACGAACAACGCAAGGCGGCGTTTATTCGCGTTAAGGATTACAAGCAGGCGGGTAATCGCCTGGTCGGCTTTTTGTGCAGCTATACGCCGCTCGAGATTATCGATGCCGCGGGCGCCTCGAGCGTGGCTCTGTGCGGTACGTCCGACGAGGTGATTCCCGAGGCCGAGAAGGTGCTGCCGGCAAACCTGTGTCCGCTCATCAAGTCGACCTACGGTTTTGCCTACTCGCAAAAGTGCCCGTTTACGTACTTTAGCGACATGATCATCGGCGAGACCACCTGCGACGGCAAGAAGAAGATGTACGAGCTGCTCAACAAGCTCAAGCGCACGCACATTCTGCACCTGCCGCAGGGTCGCGATCGCGCCTACGAGCGTGAAGGCTGGTACGAGGAGTGCCGCCTGCTCAAGGAGGAGCTCGAGGGTTTCTACGGCATCACGATTACCGACGATGACCTGCGCGCTGCCGTCCGTCGTCGCAACCGTTTGCGTGCGGCTCAGCTCGAGATGTTTGCGCTGCAGGCCAACCAGCCGGCGGCCATGAGCGGCGTCGACCTGATGAGCACCATGTTTGCCGGTACGTTCAGCTTTGATATCGAGGCCTATACGCAGCAGCTGGAGCAAAAGGTTGCCAAGCTGCGCGAGACCTACGACGCGGGCGAGCGCCCGGTTGCGGCGGATGCCAAGCGCATTCTGATCACTGGCTGCCCGGTGGGCGGCGTGATCAACAAGATCGGCCGTACTATCGAGTCCAACGGCGGTGTGGTCGTGTGCATGGACGACTGCTCGGGCGAGCGCACGGCGGCCATGATGATCGACCCGGAGGCTCCCGATATCCTGCGCGCCATCGCCGACCGCTACCTGGACATCAACTGCTCGGTCATGACGCCCAACGACGGTCGTATGGAAAACACGCTGGCCATGTGCAAGAAGTATCATGTCGATGGCGTGGTAGAGAGCGTGCTACAGGCCTGCCACACCTTTAACGTGGAGAGTGCGCGCATGCAGGAGGCTGTCGAGGGCGCGGGTATTCCGTATATGAAGATCGAGACCGACTACAGCAACGGTGACATGGGCCAGATCGAGACGCGCATCGCTGCCTTTATCGAGACCCTGTAGGACAAATGCGGCAAAGGGATAGCTGCTTTGCCGCATAGAAGGAGGATGCCGTGGTTGGCATTGGTATCGACATAGGCTCGACGGCCGCGAAGGCTGCGGTGGTGGAGACGGACAACGCCATTGCGTGGACCTGCGTCATGCCGACGGGGTATTCGTCGGTCGATGCGGCCGAGCGCCTACGCGGTGAGCTCGCCGCAGCCGGCTATGACGTGACGGGCGAGGATGTTCGCGTGATCGCGACTGGCTACGGCCGTGTCGCGGTGCCCTATGCCAACAAGGTGGTGACCGAGATCACCTGCCATGGTGCCGGCGCGGTCCGCCTGTTTGGCGAGCAGGGCACGGTGATCGACGTGGGCGGCCAGGATACCAAGGTCATCCAACTCAAGGGCGGCCGCGTGGCCAAGTTCGCCATGAACGACAAGTGTGCCGCCGGCACGGGGCGCTTTCTGGAGATCATGGCCGACCGCCTAGGCATTTCCCAGCAGCAGATGGCCGACCTGGCGCGTTCCGGCGAGCCCACCAAGATCAGCAGCATGTGCACGGTGTTTGCCGAAAGCGAGGTCATCAGCCTGATCGGTCGCGGTGAGCCGCGCGAGAACATTGCGCGTGGCGTGATCGACAGCGTGGTCTCGCGCGTGGCGACCATGGCCGGGCAGGCCGCGGGCGCCCCGTACTACCTGACCGGTGGCCTGTGCGAGAACGCCTTCGTGGTGGAGCGGTTGGGCGAGCTACTGGGGTCGCCGGTGACCACCTCGCCCCAGGCTCGCTTTGCCGGAGCGATCGGCGCGGCTGTCCGCGCCGCCGCCTTGGCCTAGGGGTGTACCGCGACATGCGCATCCTCAATATCTCGGCACAAAAACCAGATAGCACTGGCAGCGGCACCTACCTTGCCGCGCTCGTACACGAGCAGATCGAGACGGGGCATCGCGCCGCCGTGCTTTGCGGCGCGGCACCGGGTGATACCCAAGGCGAGCTGGACCGGCGTGCTGCCGTGTTTGCCGTACCGTTCGAGTCGCCCGAGCTGCCGTTTCCCATCTGTGGCATGTCCGATGTCATGCCCTATCCCTCCACACGCTATCGTGATCTGACGCCTTCGATGCTCAAGGCATTTGAGCGGGCATTTGCTGCTGCAATCGATCGAGCGGTGGCTGAGTTTCGGCCCGATCTGGTGCTCTGCCATCACCTGTATCTGGTGACCGCATTGGCGCGCGAGTGCGTCCGAGGCGTGCCGGTTGTTGCCGTGTGTCATTCGACCGACCTGCGCCAGCTGCGTTCGCATACGCTCGAACGCGATCGCATCGTAAGTGCGGTTCGTCGGCTCGATGCCGTCTTTGCGCTCCATGCTGAGCAGGCTGAGCAGATTGACCTGGTGTGCGGCGTCGATGCCGATCGCATCCACGTGATTGGGACGGGCTACGACCATCGCGTCTTCTGCCGCGATGCAAGCGTGGCGAGGCAGCCGGGATCGCTTGTGTACGTGGGCAAGATTTGCTTTAAAAAGGGCGTCGAGTCGCTGGTTCGATCTGTGTCATTGCCGATTGACGATGGCGTCCGCCCATCTGGCTTGGTACTTGTGGGCGGCCGCGGGGACGATGCCGAGTACGCGCGTATCGAGCGCTTGACCGCGGCCTCGGATGTGCCGGTGACGCTGGCGGGGCGCCTGGATAGCGATGGGCTCGTGCGTGCCTACCGCAGTTCCGACGTCTTTGTGCTGCCTTCGTTTTACGAGGGTCTGCCGCTCGTGACGATCGAGGCCCTCGCGTGCGGCTGCAAAGTTGTGGCGACCGATTTGCCCGGCGTTCGTCCCTGGATGGAGGCGATGCTTCCCGGTGCTCCCGTGACGTGGGTGGCGTCGCCGCGTATGACGGATGTCGACACGCCCGTGGCGGCCGACCTTCCGTTGTTTGAGCGCGCACTGGCAGATGCTATCGCGCAGGCGCTTGCGGCGCCGCTTTCGACGTTCGAGCCGTCGGCGGTCTCTTGGGAAGCGTGCCTGGCGCGTATACTTAAAGTCGTTGATTTGTTGGAAGGGGGTTCGTATGGCTAAGGACACCATGAGGCTCACGTCCATGACGGCCGCGAGCGGTTGAGCCGCTAAGTTGGCTCCCGGAGCCCTCGCCCAGGTCCTGGGCGACTTACCCAATGTGCATAACGACAACTTGCTCGTGGGGTTCGATACCTCCGACGATGCGAGCGTCTTCCGCGTAGGGGAGAACCTGGGGCTCGTGCAGTCCATCGACTTCTTCCCACCGATGGTCGATGACCCGTTCCTGTTTGGCCAGATCGCTGCGGCCAACTCGCTGTCGGACATCTACGCCATGGGCGGGCGGCCGAGCCATGCCATGAACCTGCTTTGCATACCCAGTTGCCTGGGCGTTGAAGTTGCCGGTCAGATTCTGGCGGGCGGCGCCGATAAGTGCGTCGAGGCGGGTTGCTCCATCGCGGGCGGCCACACCATCAACGACGACGAGCCCAAGTACGGTCTGTCCGTGAGCGGTTTTGTGCCACTCGACCACATGCTCGCCAACAGCGGCGCACGCGTGGGCGATGTTCTGCTGCTGACCAAGGCGATCGGCTCGGGCATCATCACCACGGCCATTAAGGGCGAGCTCATCGAGCAGGACGAGGCCGCAGCCATGTTTGACTCGATGCGTACCCTCAACGAGGCCCCGATTCGCCTGGCCGAGGGACTCGAGCTTCACGGCTGCACCGACATCACGGGCTTTGGCCTGATCGGGCATGCGTGCGAGATGGCCGAGGGCTCGGGCGTGCAGATTGAACTTACGTCGGGGGCGGTGCCGCTCTTTGACCAGGTGCTCGATATGGCGCGTCTGGGCATTATTCCTGCCGGTGCCTACCGCAACCAGGACTTCTTTGGCCCGCGCGTGGCTGCCGACGAGGACCTGGAGCCGGGCATGTTGGATGCGCTGTACGATCCGCAGACCTCGGGCGGTTTGCTCATCGCGGCGCCTGCTGCCGATGTGGATGGGCTTGCGCGTCGCCTGCATGCCGAGGGGCGCATCGCGGCCGTTGTCGGGCGCGTGTGCGAGGCGGAGCCGGGCGGTCCTGCCGTCCGCGTTGTTCGCTAGCCCGCACGTTTATGTAACTGTTTGCCGTTCTCTAGAACGGCTCTTTCGAAAGGAATTTGCTATGTCTACCAAGATTGAAGTCAATGCCATGGGCGATGCCTGCCCGCTGCCCGTCGTCAAGACGCTCAAAGCTCTGAAGCAGCTCGATGGCGAGGGCGCCGTCGTGACCTCGGTCGACAACGAGACCGCCGTCAAGAACATCTCCAAGATGGCGCAGGAGAAAGGCTGCACGGCCTCGGTCGAGAAGGTTTCTGACGCCGAGTGGCACGTGACCGTGGCGACCTCTGGCGCCGTTGCCATGGCCGATCCCGAGCAGGATGGCGCTGCCTTCTGTGATGCCAGCGCCGGCAAGGGCAGGCTCGTCATTTCCGTCTACACCGACTGCATGGGCCGTGGCGACGACGAGCTGGGCCACAAGCTCATGAAGGCCTTCATCTTTGCCGTGACGCAGCAGGAGGAGCTGCCCGCGACCATGCTGTTCTACAACGGCGGCGCCAAGCTCACCGTCGAGGGCTCGCCGGTGCTCGACGACCTGAAGGGCCTGGCCGAGCAGGGTGTCGAGATTCTCACCTGTGGTACCTGCCTCGACCACTATGGCATTAAAGACCAGCTTGCGGTGGGCGAGGTCACCAACATGTACGTGATCGTGGAGAAGATGGAGCAGGCCGTGCGCGTCGTGCGCCCGTAGCGTATTGGTTGGAGTTGCCATGAGGGAGAAGCGCCCGGCGCTTGTCATCACGTTTCCCACCACGGCGGCCGCCATGGGCTGCGAGTCCCTGTGCATCGAGCGCGGCCTTCCCGGGCGAACGATTCCCGTGCCCGGGGAGGTCGCTGCCGGCTGTGGTCTGGCGTGGAAAGCGTTGCCTGCCGATGAGGAGCTGCTGCGCGGCGAACTCGCCGCGGCGGGCGTTCCCACCGAGGGCTATACCGTGATTGATATGTGGGAGGTCGTGCGATGATCTACCTGGATAACGCGGCGACGACCATGCACAAGCCGCAGACGGTCATCGATGCCGTGACGCAGGCGATGTGCTCGCTCGGCAATGCCGGGCGCGGCGCCACGTCGGGTGCCCTCGATGCCGCTCGTACGATTCACGGTTGCCGTGCCAAGCTCGCGCGCCTTTTAGGTTGCCCGAGGGCGGACCATGTGTGCTTTACGCCCAACTCTACGGCGGCGCTCAACACCGCCATCTGTGGCGTGGTGCGCCCCGGCGACCGCGTGGTCACGACGGTGCTCGAGCACAACTCCGTGCTACGTCCGCTCAATCGCTTGGCGGCAGAGCAGGGTGTGACGGTTGAGCATGCGGGTTGCGACGCGAACGGCGCGCTCGACTACGACGAGCTCGAGCGGCTAGTCACGCCCGGTACGCGTGCCGTGGTGGTGACGCACGCCTCAAATGTGACCGGCAACGCGGTCGACATTGCGCGCGTGGCGGCCATGGCCCATGCGGCCGGTGCGCTGGTGATCGTCGATGCCTCTCAGTCTGCCGGCACGGCGCGTATCGATATGCATGCCATGGGGCTCGACATTGTGTGCTTTACCGGCCACAAGGGGCTCATGGGACCCCAAGGCACCGGCGGCCTGGCCGTGGCGGAGGGCGTTGACGTGTCTCCGTGGGCCATGGGCGGCACGGGCGTGCACAGCTTTGACCCACTGCAGCCACTTGAGTGGCCCACGCGTCTTGAGGCGGGCACGCTCAACGGCCACGGCATCGCGGGACTTTCTGCCGGTCTCGACTTTATCGAGGCGCAAGGCGGGGTCGAGGCGATTGCGGCGCATGAGCGCTCGCTTGCAGAGCGCTTCCTCGCCGGTGCTCGCGAAATCTCCGGCATTGCGCTCTACGGTGCGTTTGACCAGCCCGTGCGCTCGGCGATCGTCTCACTCAACGTGGGTGATATCGACTCGGCCGAGATCTCGGACGCGCTCATGCAAGGGTGGGGGATTGCGACGCGCCCCGGTGCCCATTGCGCTCCGCTCATGCACCGTGCGTTAGATACCGAGCGCCAGGGTGTCGTCCGCTTCTCGTTTGGGTATTTCAACACGACCGAAGAAGTCGACACGGCTATCGATGCTCTGCGCAATTTAGCCTGCTAAAGCTGCTGGACCGTTTATACTTGCGGGACGGGTATTTTGCCCGTCCCGTTTTTGTTTCGACCCGAAAGGTGTGCCTATGGCTTCATCCGCCCCGCGCGGTCTGCGTTCCGACCATGTCGTTACCGTCGGCATTGCGCTGTTCTCGATGCTCTTTGGCGCCGGTAACCTCATTATTCCGCCGCTGCTGGCGCTGCAGGCAGGTTCTGCCACGCCGGTTGCCATGATCGGCTTTTTGATTGCCGCTATCGGTCTGCCCGTTATGGGATTTATCGCCGTCGCGCTCGCTGGCACGGCCCGAGAGCTGGCCGGGCGTGTGCATCCTAAGTTTGGCGAATTCTTCGTTGCGGCGGTCTACCTGGCCATCGGTCCGTGCCTGGCCATTCCGCGCACAAGCTCTACGGCGTTCGAAATGCTGGTGCCGCTGCTACCCGAGGGCGTTTCGCTCGGCACGGCACGTCTGGTGTTTGCCATCGGGTTCTTCGTCGTCGCGTTTGCGCTCACGCTACGTCCAGGCGTCATCACGCGCGTGCTCGGCCGCATTACGGGCCCTGCGCTCATTGCGCTCATCGTGCTGGTCGTGGGTGCTGCCGTGATCTCGCCGCTGGGACCGGCTGCCGCGCCGCAGGCCCCTTACGATGCAGGCGCCGCTGTGCAGGGCTTTCTGACTGGCTATCAGACCATGGACCTGCTCGCGTCACTTGCCTTCGGCATCATCATCGCCGAGACCATCCACGAGCTGGGTGTTACCGATGACAAGCGCGTGGCCTTCGAGATCTCGCGTTCCGGTGTTATCGCCGGCGTGCTCATGGCCATCATCTACTGCGGCTTGGGCCTTGCCGGTATGCAGCTCGGCACCGTGATGCCCGACGCTACCAACGGCGCCGCCATCCTCGCCCGTTCGGCCTCCATGCATTTTGGGCTTGCCGGCACGGTCGTGGTCTTCGCCATCTTCTTCCTTGCCTGCATGAACGTGTGCATCGGCCTCATCAGCTGCTGCTCGCGTTACTTCTGCGAGACGTATGTGGTCGAAGGGGGAGCGGAGGCCTCCGAGGAGGCCATGCGCCGTCCCTTTGCGGTTCTCGCCTTTGTGTTCGCAGCGTTTTCGTGCGTGCTCTCCAACGTGGGTCTCGACGTGATCCTCATGTTCTCGGTGCCTATGCTCAACGCTTTGTACCCCGTTGCCATTGTGCTGGTGCTTATGGGCCTGGTGCACGGCTTTTGCGACGCTCATCCGCAGGTGTGGGTCTGGGTCGGCGGCGTCGTTGCTGTGCAGAGTGTGATCACCTCGGTCCGCGATGCGTTCTTTGCGGGCACGTGGCTGCCGTTTGATGCGCTACCCCTTGCAGACATCGGTGCCGCGTGGGCGCCGGTCGCCGTAGTTGCCTTTGTGATCGGTCTGCTCCACAGCAAGTTTGTTGCACATTCGAGGAGCTAGGGTTTCTGCGCTTGCACAGGCGGGGAGTCTCCCCTATAATTTCCTTCGCTTTGGGACACGCAAGGTTTAGACCTTAGCTGCTCAACACCTTCGGGACGTGGCGCAGTTTGGTAGCGCGCCTGCTTTGGGAGCAGGATGTCGCAGGTTCAAATCCTGTCGTCCCGACCATATCTTGCGGGCGTAGTTCAATGGTAGAACCCCAGCCTTCCAAGCTGATGACGCGGGTTCGATTCCCGTCGCCCGCTCCATAAGAATTGTTTTAACGGCTTTGGTTTCCTTTGGGGATCAGAGCTGTTTTCGTTTACGCGCCGGGCGACGGGAATCGAACCCGCCAGGGTGCGGAGCTGAGAAAATGCGTGAGCATTTTCCAGCGCAGCACGCAAGGGCCGAAGGCCCGCAGCGAAACAAGGATTTGCTTCGCAAATCCTTGGACTTCCCGTCGCCCGCTCCACAAGATAGATGAATGGCTCTGCTTCCTTTTGGGAACAGAGCCATTTTCATAAGTGTGCCGGGTGACGGAAATCGATCCCGCACCGCAACTTAGGAGGGGATGGGGCTAGCTGCGGGGGCGGTGGCGGAGCTTGTCGATGGTGGAGTCGATGCTGCGGCTGCGGGCTTCGGCTGCGGTTTGGCGCTTGCGGCGGTAATCGATCATGCCTTGGATGATGGGCTTGCCAAAGCTCACGACATCATCGTTGTAGATGGCGGTTCGGGCTGCGAGGAGGCAGTCGGTAAAGTCCATATGGGTCTTGCCAAAGAGTTTGATGGCAAGGGCGACAACGGTGGGCTCGTCGACCATGACGTCATCGAGCAGCCTTTTCATGGCCGCAGCAATCTCAACGCGGGGAACCTTATAGACGTCGCGCAGCGTGACCACGACGCGCGTGATGATTTCGGGGTAGACACGAGCGGTGCGGGTGGCGATGACCTTGGCGGCGCGCGGTGACAGAACTTCGTCGTCGTCAAGCAGGTAGCGTAGGATGACGGTCTCGTCGATGATGGTGCTACTCATGGATATCTACTTCCTCGGGACCCAAAATCGAATCGTCGCTTTCTGTAGCAAGGTATTCAATCCAGACATTGCGCTCCTTGGAGCGGCGATTGGGGTCCCCATATGCTTTGAGCGATCCATAGGCGGCGGTGCCGTCCTTTGAGCGCACGGCGACCGGCTGAAAGGGGAGCTTGCGCATCAAAATGCTCTGCGCGACAAATAGACGTACGGCCTCGGCGAGCGATGTGCCCATGGCGTCGTAGAGACGTTCGGCATGCTGCTTGTCTTCCTCGCGAATGCGCACCTGCAGGATGGCTCGTTTTTGAGTCGATGACATCACTGGCCCCCTTAATGAGCGTGCAATATAGTCGGTCAAATGCGGCATGTGCCGATACTTGAGCATCTTATAACGATTACTTTATTTCACTCAAGTTGATAACCATTAACACGAATACAAGCGTAGTACATCCAAAACGAGAGCGCGTAAAAATCTCTGCAGCGTACGCGTGTAATACACTCGCCTTTATATCCTATTGAGGATAATCCTAACCAGCCCAAACTCCTGCAATACACCCGTAATGCAGGGCCTATACTCAAGTTTACCCCCTGCAACTGCGTATATTTAACCTGTATACCGTTGGAGATATTCTACCGAGTGCCTGTTTCGCCGCATGCGCTCGATACGCCGATGTCGGACCACGGGCGGTCCGGGGCAACGTCGACAGGGTCTCTCCGGCATGGGATTCAGGAGGGAGTGAACAACATGGGCAATAAACGAGTCGTGGCCGATTCCTCGCGCTGCATTGGGTGTCAAACCTGCATGGCAGCGTGCATCGAGGCACACGACATCCCCGGCAACATCGCCGCACCGCGCCTGCGCGTGACGCGTACGTACGAGATCTCCGCACCGGTGGCTTGCCATCACTGCGAGGATGCCCCGTGCGCCAAGGCCTGTCCCACGGGCGCCTTGTTCTTTGATCCAAAGAACCATCGCATCGGCGTCAACGAGGACAACTGCATCGGCTGCAAGAGCTGCGTCATGGCCTGCCCCTTTGGCGCCGTGAGCGTGGCGACCACGCAGGTCCCCGTCTTGATGGGCGACGTGCGCGTGGGTTCGCAGACTAAGAGCTTCGTGCTCAAGTGCGACCTGTGCGTGGACCGTCCCGGCGGTCCGGCGTGTGCCGAGGCGTGCCCGACTAAGGGCCTCACCCTGGTAGACGAGGAGCGCCTGGCGGAACTGACCGCCGAGCGTGCCCGCGCCACCATCGAAAACGAGGCGTAGGCGGGCGGCCATACAGGCCCGACGATTGTCAAATACGTACCGATTAATCGGTAGCAGAGAAAGGAAGGAGGGTGTCATGGAGAAGCATAAAGTGATCTGCCCGTACTGCGGTGCCGGTTGCCAGTTTAACCTCTTGGTCCAAAACGGCCAGGTCGTGGGTACCGAACCGCTTAACGGCATCACCAACCAGGGCGAGCTGTGCCTTAAGGGCATGAGTGGCTACGACTTCATCAACGACACCAAGATCTTGACTCCTCGCGTACTGCACCCGATGATCCGCCGCACCAAGGGCGCGGATCTTGAGCGCGTAAGCTGGGACGAGGCACTGGATTTCACCGCATCTAAGATGCAGGCCATAATTGACGAATATGGTCCTAACGCTGTCATGACCACCGGCTCCTCGCGAGGCGGCGGCAATGAGGCGAACTACGTCATGCAGAAGTTTACGCGTGCGTGCATTGGCACCCACAGCGTAGACAACTGCGCCCGTACTTGACACGGCCCTACTGTCCTCGGTCTGATGGACACGGTTGGTTCAGGTTGCATGTCATGCTCCATCCCCGGTATGGAGGATGCGGGCTGCATTTTCCTCTTCGGCTATAACCCTGCCGATTCGCACCCCATCGTCGCAAGGCGTATCGTGCGAGCCAAAGAAAAGGGTTGCAAGATCATCGTCGCCGACCCGCGCCATATCGAAACCGCGCGTATCGCCGATCTCTACCTTCCGATCAAGAACGGTTGCAATGTTGCGTTCCTCAACGCCTTTGCCAACTGTCTGGTCAACGATGGCCTCTACGACAAGGAATTCGTCGCCGAGCACACGAACGGCTTTGACGAGTGGTGGGAGACCATCAAGAACTACACTCCCGAATCCGTACAGGACATCACGGGTGTCGATCCCGCGCTGATCCACCAAGCTGCCGAGATGTACGCCACGGCGAAGCCTTCTGCCATCATTGGCTGGGGCATGGGCGTATGCCAGCAGAAGCAGAACCTGAAGACGGTGCACACCATCGCCTCCATCGCCTGCGTTGCCGGCCAGATCGGCAAACCCAATTCCGGCCTCGCGCCCGTGCGCGGTCAGAATAACGTCCAGGGCTCCTGCGATATGGGCATGCTGCCCAACCTGTACCCTGGCTACCAGAAGGTCACCGACCCGGCTGTGCGTGCCAAGTTTGCCAAGGCTTGGGGCGTGCCCGAGGAAAAGCTCCCGCTCGAGGAGGGCTATAAGCTCACCGACCTGGGCCACCTGGTCGACGAGGGCAAGGTGCACTGCTTCTACAACTACGGCGAGGACCCGGTACAGACCGAGCCCGATTCGGCCGGTATGCGCAAGACGCTCTCCGAGCTGGATCTGTTCATTTGCCAGGACATCTTTATGACGCAGACGACCATGCTCGCCGACGTCATCCTGCCTGCCACCTCTTGGGGCGAGCACGAGGGTGTCTTTACCGCATCCGACCGTAGCTTCCAGCACTTTGACGCGGCCGTTCCGCCCAAGGGCGAGTGCCGTCACGACTGGGAGATCTTCGCGGACCTGTCCACGCGTATGGGATACCCCATGCACTACGACAACACCGAGCAGATCTGGAACGAGTGCATTAGCCTGTGCCCCAACTTTGTGGGCGCGACCTACGAGAAGATGGCCCCCGAGGGCGGTTACGCCCAGTGGCCGGTCAAGAGCACCGATGTGAACGACCACGGCACGGCCGACATGTTCGCTGGTGGCAAGTTCACCACCAAGGACGGCCGCGCCAACCTGATGGCGCACGACTGGGAGGCGCCCTCCGAGCTTCCCGACGATGAGTACCCACTCATCCTGTGCACCGTCCGCGAGGTCGGCCACTACAGCTGCCGCTCGATGACCGGCAACTGCAAGACGCTGGCGCTGCTTGCCGACGAGCCCGGCTTTGTCCGCATGAATCCCGCGGACGCCCAGGCGCGCGGCATCAAGAACGGCGACATCGTCTCGATTCACAGCCGCCGCGGCCAGGTATACAGCCGCGCCGACGTGAGCGACCGTATCAACAAGGGCACGGTCTATATGACCTACCAGTGGTGGATCGGCAAGTGCAACGAGCTGACCATGCACAAGGTCGACCCGGTCTCGCATACGCCCGAGGACAAGTTCTCCGCCTGCCAGGTCGACGCCATTGCCGACCAGGTCTGGGCCGAGGGCGAAGTCGAGCGTCAGTACACCGAGCTCAAGCAGGCTCTGGTCGACGCCGCCGCTCCCCAGGACGTTGAGCCCGGTGCCGCCATGTTCGACGACGAGACGCACGTGAATCAAATCGTGTAGTCCCGTTCTCGTTGGCTTTTTGGGCCGGGCGTCCCGTACGTTCGGGAGCCCGGCCCGTTATTTTGAAAGGAAGTGGGGATGAACCGCTTCATCGACATCAACCCGGAGAGGTGCATCGGCTGCGGAACATGTCAGTCCGCCTGTGCCGACGCTCACCGGATGCAGGGTCTTCAGGATACGCCGCGCCTGGCGCTCGTGAAGACCGGCGGTATTTCGGCCGCCCTTGCCTGCCACCATTGCGAGGGTGCCCCCTGCGCCGAGGTCTGCCCGGTGAATGCCATCGAGCACGATGGCGACCGCATCCACGTGAAGGAGCAGGAGTGCATCGGGTGCAGGCTGTGCGCCATCGCGTGCCCCTTTGGAGCCATCCATCCCGATGGCACGTCTATCGCCGGTGTCGCAGGCATGTGCGACCCGACGCCTTCGTATCCTAAGTCCCTGAGCAGCCTGCTTACGTGGGCTCCTGGCCAGTACACCTGCGCTGTGAAGTGCGACCTGTGCGCCTTCGATCCGGACGGCCCGCATTGTGTGGCGGCGTGCCCCACCAAGGCGCTGACCGTTATGGGCGGTGCGGCCGATCGCGAGCTCGACGAGGCCAAGCGCCTGCGCTCGATCGAAAACGGTCCGGCCGTCGACGTTACCGCTGTGGCCCAGGGCCTGTCCGAGAAAGCAGAAGGGAGCGTAAGCAATGGATAGCATGACGCTGTTTATCGCATCGCTTGCCGTCTCGTGCATCGGTGCGCTCGCCTCGGTTCTGCTGATCAAGGCCGATAACGCCGCCAAGACCGCAGGCTGCCTTATCGGTGCCGTCGCCGCGGTGCTTTCGTTTGTGGCCGGTATCCAGGCCGTGCTGGGCAATGTCACGTCGGTCGACACCATCGTGTTTTTCCCGTTTGCCCATTTCCAGCTGCTGCTCAATCAGCTGTCCGGCCTGTTCGTGGCGCTCATCTCGGTGCTCGCGTTTGCCGGTTCGATCTACGGTCTCAACTACTTTGATGAGTACCCGGGCAAAAAGGGTCGCGCCGGCTTCTTCTTTAACACCTTTGTGGCGTCCATGATGCTCGTCATCACCGCCGACAACGTGTTTTGGTTCCTGGTCGCCTTTGAGCTCATGTCGCTGACCTCGTACTTCCTGGTCGTGATCGAGGAGAACGAGAACTCCATCCACGGCGGTTGGCTCTACTTTGTGATCGCGCACGTGGGCTTCGTGCTCATCATGGCGAGTTTCCTTACCATGACCAACTTCGCCGGCGGCTCGTTTGCCTTTGCGGATTTCCGCGCCACGCAGTTTAGCCCCGCGGTCGCATCCGTGTGCTTCGTGCTCGCCTTCTTTGGCTTTGGCGCCAAGGCCGGTATCATCCCGCTGCACGGCTGGCTGCCCAAGGCACATCCCGAGGCCCCGTCCAACGTGTCGGCCCTCATGTCCGGCGGCATGATCAAGATCGGTATCTTCGGCATCCTCAAGGTTGGTCTCGACCTGCTCTCCGCCTCGGGCGTTCAGGTCTGGTGGGGCCTTATGGTCATGGTCTTCGGTGCGATCTCGTCGGTCCTCGGCGTGGCTTTCGCCCTGCAGGAGCATGACATCAAGCGCCTGCTGGCCTATCACTCCGTCGAGAACATCGGCATCATTCTGCTCGGCGTCGGCGCCTCCATGGCCGCCATGGCGCTCGACTCGGTCGGCATCGCCGTCCTGGCTCTGATGGCCGCCCTCTACCACACGTTTAACCACGCGATGTTTAAGGGCGAGCTGTTCTTGGGCGCCGGTGCGCTGCTGTACTCCACGGGTACGCGCAATATGGAGAAGATGGGCGGTCTGTTCCGTCGTATGCCGGCAACGGCCATCTGCTTCCTCGTTGGCGCGCTTGCCATCTCGGCCATCCCGCCCTTCAACGGCTTTGTGTCCGAGTGGTTTACCTACCAGTCGCTGTTTAACGCCGCCATGCAGGGCGACAAGGCCGTCATGATCGTGGCCGTGTTTGCTGCCGTCGCGCTTGCCATTACCGGCGCGCTGGCTGTCACGTGCTTCGTCAAGGCCTATGGCGTCTCCTTTGCCTCCGCGCCCCGCTCCGAGGCCGCGGCCAATGCCAAGGAGGTCCCCGCCCCCATGGTGTTTGCGCAGGGCCTGCTCGCGGCCATCTGCGTCGTGCTGGGCATTGGCGCTCCCGTGATCGCGCCCGTGCTGGTCGATGTCGCCGCGTCCGTGCTGCATCCGTACGGTGGCGTGTTTGCCGCCGAGGGCATGGAGCTCATGAACCAGTACTCCGGCGCTGCCACCTCCACGCCCGCGATCGCTATTGCGCTCGTGGTGCTCGTCGGTCTTGCCTGCGGCTATCGCAAGCTCAAGACCGTCGGCAAGGTGCAGAAGTCCCAGCCGTGGGCATGCGGCTATGCTCCCAACGAGCATATGCCCGTCGTGGCCACGACTTTTGCCTCCGAGGTGTCCTGGTTTATGCAGCCGCTCTACACGCTGCGCGACCGCTGCACGGCCGTCTGCTGGTCCATCGCGCACTTCTTCCAGAAGCTCACCGGTGTGGCCGAGGCTGTGGAGCCCGTACCCGATAAGGTTCTCGTCGATGCCCCGCATAAGGGTGTCGAGAAGCTCGCCGACCTCGCGACTAAGCTCGAGGGCGGCAACTACAGCATCTATATCTGCTATATCGTCGCGGCACTCGTGGTGTTCCTCGTGCTCGCCGTGCAAATGGGTTAAGGAGGGGAGAGCATGAACAACATCGTACTTGCCGTTCTGCAGGGCGTGGTCGTCATGGCCGTCGCACCGTTCTTCTCCGGTCTCGGCCGTGTAATCCGCGCCAAGATGCACAACCGTCGCGGCCCCAGCATCATGCAGGACTACCGCGACCTGGCCAAGCTCTTTGCGCGCCCCGAGTCCCAGAGCGAGGACGCAAGCTTTGCGCTGCGTATTATGCCGCCGCTGTTCTTCGCCGTCGCCTTTATGCTCGCTATGGGCCTGCCGCTCTTTACGGCACAAAGCCCCATCCCGGTCTTTGGTGACGCCATCACCATCATGTACAGCCTGGCGCTCGCCCGCTTCTTCTTCGCCCTCTGCGGCGTGGATTCGTCCAATGCCTACGCCGGTATCGGCGGCGTCCGCGAGCTGCTCATGAGCGTGCTCATCGAGCCGTCCATGCTGCTGGCGCTGTTTGCCGCCGCCCTGGTGTGCGGTTCCACCGACATCGCCACCATGGGTCAACACATCATGACGGGCGCCATCGACGCGCCGGTCGCCGTGATCCTCGCCGGCATCGCCTTTGCGATCGCCTGCTACATGGAACTCGGCAAGCTGCCGTTTGATCAGGCCGAGGCCGAGCAAGAGCTTCAGGAAGGTCCGCTCGCCGAGCTTTCCGGCCCGTCGCTCGCCATGGCCAAGCTTGCCATGTCTATGAAGCAGGTCCTGGTCGTCGCTTGGTTCTGCGCGATCTTCGTCCCCTGGGGCGAGCCCGCGACCGTGGGCGCCGCGGCCGTTCTGGGCGCGGTCATCTTCCTGGTGAAGTGCCTGATCGACTTTGTCGTATGCGGCGTGATCGAGAACTCCTGCTCGCGTTCGCGTTTTAAGGTGCTCGGCAATCAGACCTGGGCCGTCGTGGGCATCGCCGTTCTGGCGTTTGTCTTCGTGGTCGTCGGCGTGTAGGAGAAGGGAGAAACAATGTCATTTGCAGTCAGTCTGTCCCTTCTCGGCTTGGTCGCGATCGCGGCCCCGATGGTGGCCTCGGTGCTCGTCGCCCTGTTCCCCCGTCCGTACGCCAAGTGGTTCAGCGTTTTGGGTGCCGCCGTCTCGACGGTCTGCACCATCGCCCTCGCCGCGAATTTCGCCGGCGCCGGCATGCCCGACACGCAGGTCCCCCTGATCTCGTTTGGGCAGACCCTCGTCATGGGATTCACTTTCGATCGCATGAGCACGCTGCTCGCGCCCGCCTTTGTGGGTATCGGCCTGCTTGTCGTGATCTATTCGATTCCCTATATGAGCGAGAATAACCGTGAGCATCCCGATGCGCCGCGTCGTCGCTTCTACGCGTATCTCGCGACCTTCATCGGTGCCATGGCCGGCCTCGTGTATAGCTCGACCCTTTTGGGCCAGCTCGTGTTCTTTGAGATCACGGGTGCGTGCTCTTGGGGCCTCATTAGCTACTACATGTCGCCTACGGCCAAGAAGGCCGGCATGAAGGCCCTGATCATCACGCATATCGGTGCGCTCGGCCTGTATCTGGGCGCCGCCATCGTGTTTGCCCACACCGGCACCTTCGCCATTACCGCGATTGCCGGCCTCGACGCCAAGCTCAAGGCCATTGTCCTTTTGCTCGTGCTGTTTGCGGCTTGGGCCAAGTCCGCACAGGTTCCCATGTACATGTGGCTGCCTTCGGCCATGGAGGCGCCGACGCCTGTTTCGGCCTACCTGCATGGCGCCTCGATGGTTAAGGTCGGCGTGTGCGTGTTCGCGCGTGCACTCGTCTCTGCCGGCGAGGTTCCCGAGATCGTGGGCTGGGTTGCCATTATCGACGCCATGGTCACCATGCTCTTTGGTTTCCTGATGTACCTGCCGCAAAAGGATATGAAGCGTCTGCTGGCCTTCTCCACGATCGCCCAGCTCTCCTATGTGTTCTTTGGTCTGGGCCTTTCGGTCTTTGGCAGCCAGCTGGCCTTTGACGGTGCCGTGTGCCACATCTTTAACCACGCTTTCGCCAAGACGCTGTTCTTCCTGATCGCCGGTTCGTTCTCCTTTACGCTCGGCACGCGTATGCTGCCCAAGCTTCGCGGCATCGTAAAGAAGTACCCGATCTCGGGCGTGGGCTTTGGTGTCGCCGCGCTCGCCATTGCCGGCGTGCCGCCCATGAACACGTTCTTCTCGAAGTTCCAGATCATCGCCGGCGGCTTTTCCGTGGGTGCCGGCAACGTCGCGATCCTGGTGCTCGTGTGCATCATGGTCGCCGAAACCGTCGCCACCTTCGCCTGGTTCCTTAAGTGGATGGGCTATTGCCTGCCCGGCGAGCCGAGCGAAGAGGTCGCTGCGGGAGCCCCGCTTCCCCGCGCGATGGCGTTCGTGTTCATCGTGCTCATCATCATGGTCATCGTCAGCGGCCCGCTTTCGGCCAGCTGGATCGGTTAGGAGGTAGAACGACATGGGTTATTCGATCGTCAACATCCTTGGCGGCCTTCTGATCGTTACGTCCACCATGGTGGTCGTCTCCAAGAACATCAAACATGCCATCCGCTGGTATGCGGTGCAGTCGCTGGTGCTCGTGGGGCTGCTCGCCACGCTCGGTGTCACCACCGGGGCGCAGGAGCTGCTTATGTGGGCTGGATCTGCCTTTATCACCAAGGTCGTCCTGGTCCCTTATATCCTCAACCGCGCATACAAGAAGATGGGCGAGCCGAGCGACGCATCGCTCAAGGCCGGCCTTAAGCCCGCGTGGGCCATTTGCATCATCGCCGTCGAGGTCGCGATCTGCTTTGCCGTCGTGACGCAGATCAGCCTGCCCACGGCCGAGGTCGCAACGCCTGCGCTCGCCATTAGCTTCGCTCACTTCTTTGTGGGCCTCACCTGCATCATCTCGCAGCGCAACATCATGAAGCAGATCTTTGGATACTGCCTTATGGAAAACGGCAGCCACGTGACGCTCGCGCTTTTGGCCCCCACCGCTCCCGAGATCATCGAGATCGGTATCGCCACCGACGCCATCTTTGCCGTCATCATCATGTCCATCGTCGTGCGTCGCATTTGGGACGACTCCCACTCGCTCGATGCGCGCGACTTGTCCGAGCTGAGGGGGTAGTCCATGGAAACGTTGATTCTCGCCCTGCTCGCGACTCCTTTGGTGTTCTCGCTGGTCATGGCGTTTTTGCCCAAGAACACGTCCTATAACGTGTTTGCCGGTCTCAACCTGGTCTCCGTCGCAGCCGTCCTGGTGCTGTCGATTATGACGGCCGGCGACGTCCTTATGAGCGGCGAAACCGCGAGCGCTCTTGGCCTGTGGTTCCACCTCGATTCACTGGGCGCCATCTTTGTGCTGCTCATCGGCTTTATCGGTTTTCTTACGGGGCTGTTCTCGCTGCCCTATGTAAAGGCCGATATCGAGGAGGGCTCCATGCCCGCCGAGCGCGCCAAGCAGTATTTTGCGCTGTTTAGCCTGTTTGTGTTCACCATGCTGCTCGCGTGCCTGTCCAACAACATGATCCTCACGTGGGCCGCCGTGGAGGCAACCACGCTTTCCACCGTGTTCCTCGTGGGTATCTACAAGAACAAGACGGCCCTCGAGGCTTCTTGGAAGTATGCGATGGTCTGCACCGCCGGCGTGGCCTTCGGCCTGTTCGGTACGCTGCTGATCTACGCCAACGCCGCCGACGTGATTCCCAACGCCCACGAGGCCGCATTCCTGTCGTGCGTGCTGCCGTATGCCGACCGGTTCGACCCGACGCTCATGCGCCTCGCCTTTGCGTTTGTCGTGATTGGCTTTGGCACCAAGGCCGGCCTGTTCCCTATGCACACTTGGCTGCCCGATGCCCACTCCCAGGCCCCGAGCCCTGTCTCGGCCCTGCTCTCGGGCGTGCTGCTTAAGTGCGCCATGCTTGTGATCATGCGCTCCTACGGCTTTACTATCCAGGCCGTGGGCGCCGAGTATCCGCAACTTTTGCTGCTGATCGTCGGCACGCTGTCCATTTTGGTGGCGGCACTCTCGATGTTTCGCCAAGACGACCTCAAGCGCCGCTTTGCGTACTCGTCTGTGGAGAACGTGGGCGTTATCGCCCTGTGCCTGGGTATCGGTGGCCCGCTGGGTATCGCCGCGGCCCTGCTGCACTGCGTGTTCCACGGCTTTACCAAGACGCTTGCCTTCTGCGTGTCCGGCAACATCCAGCATGCCTTTGGCACGCGTAGCCTGGCCAAGATTCAAGGCGTCGTTGAGGTTGCACCCGCAACCGCCGCACTCGCCATCCTGGCGCTGCTCGGCCTTGCCGCCTTCCCGCCCTTTGGCATGTTTATTTCCGAGTTCCTGACTTTTGTCGCCGGTGTTACCGCCGGTCCCATGTGGCTGGTCGTCGTGGTCGCCCTCGGTCTTACCGTGGCCATCTCCGCGCTCACCCGCATCGCACTCAAGTCGGTATTCGGCCATGCGCCCCAGGGCATGGGCAAGCATGAGGCCCCGGCGCTCATGCTTATCCCCGAAATCATCCTGGCTGTCATGATCTTGTGGTTTGGCATCGCCACCCCGCTGCCTCTCGTGCACGGTGTGGAGACCGCGACCGGCATCGTGCTCGAGCAGAGCACCGAGGAACTTCACGCGACGCCGATGTACCGCGCTGTGTTCGGTACCGAGACCGCTCAGAGCGAGGTGGAGTAACGAATGATTGAAACTGAGAACAAGGTGTATGCCCGTCGCTGCGAGAGCCATGTCGAGGCCCTGCGCCGCGCCGTTCCGGGCTGCATCGAGAAGGTCGAGTGGCAGTGCGAGGACCAGCTGACGATTACCGTCAAGCAGGACAAGCTGCCCGAGGCCGTCCACTACCTGTATTACGAGCGCTACGGTTGGATTCCCGTGATCATCGGCAACGATGAGCGCAGTCTGTGCGGCCGTTACGCCGTGTACTACGTCATCTCCATGGAGGGGGAGGACCCCGGCTGGGTGACCGTGCGCACCGAGGTCGATCCCGCCAAGATGACGTTCCCGTCCGTGACGCCGTTCGTCCCCGCCTGCGTGTGGGGCGAGCGCGAGCTTCGCGACATGTTCGGCCTGATTCCCGAGGGTCTGCCCGATCGTCGTCGCCTGGTGCTGCCCGACGATTGGCCCAGCGGCCTGTACCCGCTGCGCAAGGACTCCATGGACTACCGCTTCCGTCCCGCTCCCGCGAGCGATATGGAAAACTACGAGTTCTTGGCCGATACCAAGGGCAAGGAGACGACGCTCGTCCCCATGGGCCCGTTGCACATTACCTCCGACGAGCCCGGCCACTTCCGTCTGTTCGTTGAGGGCGAGACGATCGTCGACGCCGACTACCGTCTGTTCTACGTGCACCGCGGCATGGAGAAGGTTGCCGAGACGCGCCTGAACTATGATGCCGTGACGTTCCTCGCCGACCGTATCTGCGGCATCTGCGGCTGCGCCCACTCGGTGGCCTATGCCGAGGCCGTCGAGCGCGCCCAGGGCATTCATGTCCCGCCGCGCGCCCAGTACATCCGCGCTATCATGCTCGAGGTCGAGCGCCTGCACTCGCATCTGCTCAACATTGGCCTCGCATCGCACTACACGGGCTTCGACTCCGGCTTCCAGCAGTTCTTCCGCGTCCGCGAGAAGTCCATGGACCTGGCCGAGAAGCTCTCCGGTCACCGTAAGACCTACGGTCTCAACGTGATCGGCGGCGTGCGTCGAGACATTTTGGCCGAGCAGAAGCTTTCCACGCTTACGACCATCCACCAGCTGCGCTCCGAGGTTCAGGAACTCGTCGACGTCTTGCTCTCCACGCCCAACTTTATTGAGCGTACGAGTGGCATTGGCATCTTGGACCGCAAGATCGCACGCGATTTCTCGCCGGTCGGCCCGCTCATGCGTGGCTCGGGCTATGCCCGCGACGTGCGTTTTGACCATCCCTTCGACGGCTACGCCGATCCGGACGTCCAAAAGATGCACGCCGCCACGGCCGACACCTGCGATGCCTTCGGCCGTACCGCCGTTCGCATCCAGGAGGTCTACGATTCGATCGACATGATCGAGACCATGCTCGAGAACTGCCCGTCGGGCCCCATCCTCACCACGGATTGGGAGTACACCCCGCACAAGTACGCCATCGGCGCCACCGAGGCGCCGCGCGGCGAGGATGTGCACTGGGCGATGCTCGGCAACAACCAGAAGTGCTACCGCTGGCGCGCCAAGGCCGCCACGTACAGCAACTGGCCGGTCCTGCGCTACATGTTCCGCGGCAACACCGTGGGCGACGCGGCGCTGATCGTCGGCTCGCTCGACCCGTGCTACTCCTGCACCGACCGCGTGACGGTGACCGATGTCGCCGCCAAGCGCGACCACGTGCTCGACAAGGAGCAGTTCGAGAACGTCTGGCGCGACAAGTCGCCGCTTGCGGGCGAGGGCACCGTGGCCGCTCCGCTCGATGAGGAGGCGCTCTAATATGCTGAAGCTTTGGAAGGTTAACGCCAAGGCCGGCGACGCGACGGTCAAGTACCCGTTTGCGCCGTTCCCCACCAATAAGGACATGCGCGGCAAGCCCGAGCACAATGCCGAGCTCTGCATCGCCTGCGGTGCCTGCGGCGTGGCGTGCCCGGCCGATGCCATTCGCATGGACACCGACCTTGCGGCCGATACCATTACCTGGTCGATCGACTACGGCCGCTGCATCTTCTGCGGCCGCTGCGAGGAAGCCTGCCCCATGGAGGCCATCAAGCTCACCGAGGAGTTTGAGCTGGCCGTTATGAGCAAGGATGACCTCACCAGCAAGAGCGTCTATACGCTCGAGCACTGCTCGCGCTGCGGCAAGCCGTTTGCCCCGCACAAGGAGATTGACTACGCCAAGCGCCTGCTGCAAAAAGCCGGCGGCATGGAGGCCGAGCAGGCCGCCCGTACCGTCGGTATGTGCCAGGAGTGCAAGCGCGAGCTCGACGCCCTGCGCGCCGCCTCGGCCGTCAAGACCGGCAACGCGCGCGGCATGGCTGCCAACGAGACGCTTGCGTCCGGTGAGCCCCAGGGCCCCGGCATGGAGTATCTGGGCGGCCACGGCGTGAACCCGGAGTATGTCGACCGCGAGCTCAACCCCGATGCGCCCGAGATCCCCGCTGGACCTGCACCGGTCGAGGGCATCATCATGGATTTTGATACGAAGGAGGAGTAACCATGGCCGAACCCACGCTTTTGCCCGAGCGGCTTCAGTACCGCCCGACCAAGATCGAGCTCGACGAGAGCATCGAGAAGGCCAAGGCGACCCTTCTTAAGAAGATCAAGCGCTCGGTGTACGTCTACCGTGTTGACTGCGGCGGCTGCAACGGCTGCGAGATCGAGATCTTCGGTTCCATCACGCCCGTCTTCGACGTCGAGCGCTTTGGTATCAAGGTCGTGCCCTCGCCCCGTCACGCCGATGTGCTGCTGTACACCGGCGCCGTGACGCGCGCCATGCGCATGCCGGCGCTGCGCGCCTTTGAGGCCGCACCCGATCCCAAGATCGTGGTGTCCTATGGCGCGTGCGGCTGCACCGGCGGCATCTTCTACGACAACTACTGCGTCTGGGGCGGCACGGACAAGATTCTGCCGGTCGATGTCTACATCCCCGGCTGCCCGCCCAGCCCCGCGCAGACCGTCTACGGCTTTGCCATGGCACTTGGCCTGCTGGACCAAAAGCTCCATGCCGAGACCACGGTGGAGGCCGCTGGCGAGCAGGCCGATATCCTGCACCCCGGCGTGCCGTACAAGCTGCGTGTTGCCATCGAGCGCGAAGCTCGCGCCATGAGCGGTTACCGTTATGGCCGCGACCTGGCCAACGAGTTTATGGATACGCTCGAGGGTGCGCCCAAGGGCGATATCCGCGGTGCCATGGCGCTGCTCATCGACAAGCAGGACGATCCGCGCCGCGTCGAGGTGTACTCGGCGCTGCAGGATCTGGTGCTGGCCGGAGGTCGCTAGATGGAACTCACGGACCGCTCTGGTTACTTTGCGGGCCCCGGCATGCTCGGCGGCTCCTTTGGCGATGCCTCGCGCGCAAGCGACGAGGCCGCCGAGGGCGTCGTCGACCCCTCCCTGGGCCATGCGCCCGACCAGGTGGTCTTTTACGAGCTCACGCGTAAGTTTGTGGAGACCGAGGAAGACGTTCCCCAGGAGGCCTGCGACGTGCTGTACTACACGCTCGCCGTGGGCCACCACACCGGCGTGCTCGACTGCTTTGAGCCGCGCCTATCGGTGCCGGTGGATGTGTTCTATTCGCTCGTCGACGCGCTGCCGGAGGGGGAGGCCAAGACCAAGTTCGAGGCCATCCGCTCCTTTGGTGAGTGCCAGCTCGACAAGGCGGCGGTGCCGTCGCTGCTCGAGGCCTGCGATGCGCTGCTCGACGAGCGCGGTTTTCGCGGGTCGGCCAAGGCCGGCATCTCGGTGTTCGACGACGACTTTGGCCTGCATGCCCAGCAGGTCGCGTTTCTGATGAAGTTTCGCGATCTGGTGGAGCGCGTGCGCGATGTGTCGGGCGTGTATCTGACGGGGAGGTTGCAGTAATGGGTTGCGTTGTGGATGGACGTGTGAACGGCGCCCCGTTTGCGGGCATCGTGCTCACGGCGGGAAGCGTACTGCGTGCCGACGATGCCGCCGGCCCCGTGCTCTCCAAAAAGATGGAGGACGCACCCATCGCCGGTTGGTACACCATCGACGGGGGCCAAACGCCCGAGGATGACATCATCGAGGTCAAGCGCGAGCGTCCGCCGCGCCTGGTCTTGGTCGATGCCGCCGACATGGCGCTGCCCGTCGGGTCCATCCGTTTGCTCGACAAACGCGATGTGGCCCGCAAGTCGATGTTCACCACGCATTCGCTTCCCTTGTCGATTCTGATCGAAGAGATTGAGCAATCGTGCGATGATATCGTCTTCGTCGGGATTCAGCCGGGCGACACGGAGTTCTACAACCCCATGTCCCCGGAAGTCTTTGACGCCGTCGACGCCGTGTACGACGCCGTGGCCGCCAACGACTTTTCCCACTTTGTCCGCTTGGGGCAAGAGCAGTAGGAGCACTTGTTCCATTTTGTTAGGAAAGAAGTGATTGACATGGCAGATTCCAAGGTGGAGTACCCCGCTCCCGATTGCCTGGCGCCCGCTGCGATCGAGGCCAAGACCGAGGCCGCCGGCGTGACCAAGGCCAACCTGCCGGTCGCAAAGGCCTTTCTGTTGGCAATGTTCGCCGGCGCGTTCATCGCCTTCGGCGGCCTGTTCTTTACGGTGTTCTTGAGCGATAGCACGCTCGGCTGGGGCGCTCAGCGCGTCGTGGGCGGCCTGTGCTTTTGCCTGGGCCTGGTGCTGGTACTGGTGTGCGGCGCCGAGCTGTTTACCGGTAATTCGCTTATGGTCTGCGCGCTCAAGAGCAAAAAGATCACCCTGGTCCAGATGCTCAAGGCTTGGGTCGTCGTATGGGTCGGTAACTTTGTCGGCGCTCTGTTCATCGTCTTTTTGGTGTACATGGCCGGCATTTACAAACTCAACGGCGAGGCAGTCGCCAATTCCATGGTGAGCGTCGCCGCCGGCAAGGTGACGATCGACTGGGTGACGATCTTCTTCCGCGGCATCCTGTGCAACATCTTTGTGTGCCTGGCCGTGTGGATCGGTACCGCCGGCAAGACCGTGGTCGATAAGGTTGTGGGCATTCTGCTGCCCATCGCCGCCTTTGTGGCCTGCGGTTTTGAGCACTGCGTCGCCAACATGTACTTTTTGCCCATGGGCGCCGTGATGCATGCATGCGGCTATGGCGCCGACGTCGCCGGCGCCGATGCGCTCAACGCTGCGGGCATTGCGTTTAACCTGTCCGCTGCCACGCTGGGCAACATCGTGGGCGGCGCGGTTCTGGTCGCGCTCGGCTACTGGTTTATCTACGCCAAGAAGTCCGAGGCGTAAGGTATCGTCTGTTTGACGTTAGGCCTCCCGCGGGGCGTTGCCGTGCGGGAGGCTTTTTGGGTCTGGGGCCCGTTGCCGGGCTTTTGGCCTGTTGTGTTTGGCTGATGAAAGGGGTAATCGAGATGGCATCTGCTGTGAAGCGTGACGGTCGCGCCGTGGTGACCACATGCGGGGGATGCTATGCCGATTGCGCCTTTGCGGCACGCGTTGAGGACGGCTGCGTGGTGGCCGAGTTGCCGGTGCCGGGGCATCCATGCGCGGCGCGTGCCCTGTGCACCCGCGGACGGCATCGCCTGGCAATGCCGTTTGACGAGCACGATCGCATTGTGCACCCCATGCGCCGACGAGCTGATGGCTCGGGGTTCGATGCGATTTCGTGGGACGAGGCGTTCGCGCAGATTGCGGCGCGCCTTGGGGGGATTATTGACGAGTGTGGTCCGCGCGCGCTGGGCATGACGCTCGGCGTGCCCTCGTTCGACCGCTACTGGGCGTATCGTTTTATGCATGCGCTGGGTTCGCCCAACGTGTACGGTGCCGATGGCGCCTGCGAGGTAAGCCGACTTACCGGCTGGGAGCACAGCCTGGGCTACAGCCCCGCCTCCGACCTGGCACATACTGATTGCATCATGTATTTGGGACGTTCCATTGTCGATTCGTCGACGATGGGGGCCGTTGACGCGCTCAACGATGCCCGTCGCCGTGGGGCGAAGATTATCGTGGTCGACCCCCGGCGCAGCGGCTCGGCTGCACTTGCCGACCGCTGGTTGCGCGTGCGCCCGGGCTGCGACTTGGCGCTGCTGTTGGGTATTGCCCATGTCTTGATTGCCGAGGGCCTGTATGACCACGAGTTCGTGACCCGCTATACCACGGGCTTTGACGAGCTGGCGCAGGCGGCTAGTGCTTGGACGACCGAGTGGGCCGAGTCGATGTGCGACGTGCCGGCCGCAGAGATTGCCGCCACGGCGCGCGATCTAGCTGCCGCCGCGCCCGCCGCTGTGGTGGATGCGGGCTTTCATGGTGGCATCGGTATCGCGTATGCCAACAGCACCCAGACCGCGCGCGCTATCTGCATGGTCGATGTGCTGCTGGGCTGTATTGGACATGCGGGCGGCGCGCTAAATCCGCCCACGCCGCTTGCGCTGGGCGACTTGGACCCTGCGCGCTTCGCGATGCCGTCGATGCCGCGTGAGCCCAAGTTGGGGTCCGAACGCTATCCTCTGGTCGACCCCGAGCGCGGTCTGTGCACGACCATCGGCCAGTCGATTCTGGGCGGGGACCTGCGCGGGCTGATCGTTTACGCCAGCAATCCCGGGGCGGGCTATGGCAATGCGCAGGCTTGGTTGGGTATTTTGCAGCAGCTCGACTTGCTCGTGACGATTGATATCCGCTGGTCCGAGACAGCGCGCGCTTCTGACTTCGTGCTGCCCGATGTGACGTATCTGGAGGCCGACCGCGGTGTGGGCACAGTCGTGGGCGTCAACGATTCGCGGGTGTTCTACCGCAACGCCGTGCTGCCTGTGCAGCATGACGACACACGTTCCGGTCGGGAGATTTTTGCCGGTCTGGCGCAGGCGTGTGGCGCGGGTGAGTACTTCCAGTTTACGTCTGACGATCTGGCGGCTGCCCAGGTGGCGCCTTTTGGGATCAATCTGGACGAGCTCAAGGAGCGCGGCTGGGCCGACACGGGTGTTGCGTTGCCGTCGCGTACGGGCGAGCCGGCGATTCCCTTGGATGGCGGCAAAATTGCGCTGGCAAGCGACGTATGGGAACGAGCCAGCCTGGGTCGTGTACCCAATTGGATCGCTCCCATGGTGGAGCCGGGCCCGGGGATGTTTCGCCTCATTAGCGGCAACCGTCCCTTTGAGTCGCATACCTCGCGAAGGCTTGCAGCCCAAGGTGCCGCCGAGGCTGGGTCGGACCTGGATGCCGTGCAGATGAATGCCGATGCTGCCGCGCACATGGGCATCGCCGACGGCGAGATCGTCGAACTCGTGAGCGATATGGGCCGCGACCGCGTGCGTGTGGAGACGACGCCGTATCTGCATCCGGCGTGCATCTTCACCTCGGCCGCCCCCGGTGGGCGTTCGTTTGGCGCCGATGCCGGTGGCGCTCAAGCCTTGGGTGTGGGCCCGCTCGACCATACGCCGTTACGTTGGGACCCGTTGACGGGCGCCGCGCTCACCCAGGAAAACGCCGTTCGCGTGGAAAAGATCGCGGCGCGCGGGGATAATGACGAGTAATTGACTCAGCTGATGTATTTGACTGATCCACGTTTCTTTTGAAAGGCCGCACATGAGCGATAGCCAGAACATGTCCGATGAGGTGCGCGCCCGCCTGCGCGCCATTCCTTCCGTCAACGAGCTGCTTGCCGAGTGGCCGGTGGTGAAGGCGGCGGGGGAGACCTGCGACGCGGTGGTCCATGCTGCCGTGACGGCCGAGCTCGACGAGGAGCGCGCCGCCATTCGCGCCGGTGCCGCCCCGCGCTCTAAGCGCGACCTGGCCTCGGCCATCGAGTGGCGTGCGCATCGCTCCGCACTGCCGAGCCTGCGCCCCGCCGTCAACGCCACGGGTGTGGTCATCCATACCAATCTGGGCCGTGCCCCGCTTGCGGAGTCGGCGGCAAAGGCCGTGGCCGAGGTTGCGCGCGGGTATAGCACGCTCGAGTACAGCGTCGACACCTGTTCGCGCGGGTCGCGCAAGGAGCACGCTGCGCAACTGATCCGCTCGCTCACCGGTGCCGAGGACGCTCTCGTGGTCAACAACAACGCCGCTGCGGTGCTGCTGGTGCTGGCAACCCATGCCGCGGGCAAAGAGGTCATAGTCAGCCGTGGCGAGCTCGTCGAGATCGGTGGCAGCTTCCGTATTCCCGACGTCATGGCGGCTTCGGGCGCCAAACTCGTCGAGGTCGGCGCCACCAACCGCACGCACCTGTCGGACTACGAGCGCGCCATCACGCCCGATACGGCCATGATCCTTAAGGTCCATCCTTCTAACTATCGCATCGAGGGTTTCCACGAGGAGGTGGGTTCTCGGGAGCTTGCGGCGCTTGCTCACAAGCATGGCCTGCTGTTCTACGAGGACCAGGGTTCGGGCGCGCTGCTGCCCGATGACATCTTGGTTCGCGGCGGCGAAGAAACCACGCCGGCTTCGGTTTCGGCAGGGCTCGATCTGGTGTCGTGCTCGGGCGATAAACTGCTCGGTGCCGCACAGGCGGGCATTATCATGGGCCGTCGCGATCTGGTCCAGGCCTGTGGGTCGCATCCGCTTATGCGCGCCCTGCGCCCGGGTAAGTTGGCACTTACTGCGCTCGAGGCCACGTTGCGTATCTACATGGACGGCGCCGATGTTGCCCACCGTGATATTCCGGTGCTCAGTATGCTTACGCTGCCGCAGGCCCATTTGGAACGACGTGCCCGCAAGCTTCGCGATCGTATGGTTGTCGGGCTCGATAAGGTCGGTTGCCCGTGCGCCGTTCAGGTGGAGATCGTCGAGGAATCGTCGACCCCCGGTGGCGGCTCGCTGCCTACCGTGGAGCTGCCCACGATGTGCGTGGCCGTCTGCCCGGTCGACGGGCGCCTGTCCGTCGATGCGCTCAAGCGCTCGCTCGTCCAAGACTTCGATACGCCGGTCGTCACGCGCACCTCGCACGACCGCATTCTGTTTGATGTGCGCACGCTCGTGGGCGACCGCGATATCGAGACGGCGGCATCGACGCTCGTCGCGTGCGTTGAGAAGGCGATTGCTCGATGAGTGAGGTTCAAGCACTGGTGGAGTGTCCCGTTATCGTAGGTACGGCGGGACATGTTGACCACGGTAAGTCGGCGCTCATCGAGGCGCTGACGGGTAAAAACCCCGACCGCCTGGAAGTTGAACGTCGTCGCGGCATGACCGTTGAGCTTGGCTTTGGTGAGCTGGCGCTGCCGAGTGGCAAGATCGTTGGCCTGGTCGACGTGCCGGGCCATGCGCATTACTTGCGTGCCATGGTGCAGGGCGCCACGGGTATCGACGTGGCCGTGCTGGTGGTTTCGGCCGTCGAGGGCGTGATGCCGCAGACCCGCGAGCACGTGCATGTGCTGGAGCTGCTGGGCGTCACACACATGGTGGTCGCGCTGACGATGTGCGACCTGGCCGATGCCGAGATGACCGAGCTTGCCGAGCTCGACGTGGACGATTTTCTTTCGGGTACCGTGTTTGCCGACGCGCCGATCGTGTCGGTGTCGTCCAAGACCGGCGCGGGGATTGATGACCTGCTGGCCGCGCTCGACGAGCAGGTTGCTGCTTGCTGGGATGTCTGCCGTGCCCGTGCCGAGCTCACCGATGCCGCACCGCGTCTGCCCATCGACCGCTGCTTTACGATCAAGGGCGCCGGTACCGTGGTGACGGGAACGTTGCACGATGCGCCGGTTGCGGTGGGCGATGAGCTCGTCGCGCTGCCGTCGCGTACGGTCTGTCGCGTGCGCGGGATTCAGGTGCATGGCGATACGCCGCGGGCATTGCCCGGTCAGCGTGTGGCGCTCAACTTGGTGGGCGATGCCGTCGCCGCGCTCGATCGCGGAGAGATGCTCGGCGTGCAGGGTCGCTTTGGCCAGACGATGCGCTTTATGATGGTGTTCACTTACCTGGGCCGCGAGGGTGCCAAGCCGCGCGTGCTCGAGTCGGGCGCGCGCGTGCATGTGATGGCGGGTACGGCCGAGGTTGTCGGTCGCATCATGTTCATGGAGGGCGAGGCCCCCATGGCGGTGGGCGAGACCCGTATTGTTCAGGTGCGCTTGGAAAACTCGCTGCCGCTACGTGCCGGGGATCATGCCGTGGTGCTGTCCTATTCGCCCGTGATGCTTATCGGCGGCGGGCGCGTGCTGCTTTCGCGCTGCCGTCGCTCGCGCGAGCTTGCTGATGGGGAGCGTGCGCTGTATGCTGCGCTCGAGTCCGGCGATACCGCGGGCGGTGTGGGCGCTTGGCTGGCGCTGCAGGCGCTGCCGGTTACGGCGGTTGATGTTGCCGAGGCGCTGGATCTTGGCGTCGGCGAGGTCGATGCCGTACTGCGCGGGTTGGTGGCGCAGGGCTCCGTTCGCAAACTTGCCGCGGGTGATTCGGGCCTCTTGGCGGACGCCGTGGTGCTCGACGCCGCGATGGATGCACTGGCAGCGACCTTGTCGGCCATGCATGCCGCGGCTCCCAAGGAGACGGGCTTTACGCCCGGCGCCGTTGCCCATGCTGCGTGGCCTTCCGCTGATGAATGCGTTTCCGCGGCTCTGATTGCCGAGGGCTGCTCGCGTGGCGTGTGCGCCGCCGAGGGTGCCGAGGTGTTCGACCCGCATTCGGCCGCCGCTGCGGCGCGCGTGGTGCACGAGGCTTGCGAGCGCATCGTTTCCTTGCTGGACGAAGCTGGCCTCGATGCGCCGACGTTGCCAGAGGTAGGCGAGCAGTTGCAGCTCGATCGCGACACCATGACGCGAGCTCTGCGCGAGCTTTCGCTTAACCGTTCCATCGTGAAGATCGAGCGCGACGTTGCCCTGTCTGCTATCTCGGAAGCCCATGCGCGCGAGCTTGTTGCCGTTGCCATTGAGGCAGCCGGTGGCGCTGCCACCACGAGTGTGTTGCGCGAGGCCCTGGGTGTGTCGCGCAAGCGTGCCATCAGCATCTTGGAGCACCTGGATGCCGTGCGCTTCACGGTGCTCGACAAGGAGGCCGGCGGCCTGCGCTCCCTGCGCTAGATTGGCTGCTCGGTTTGGTAAAATACCGCCGCACTTGGGAACGGATGGGCTCCGGTGGGCTCCGCGGTCCTCAAAACCGTTGCGAGGCGTGCAAAACGTCTTGGATGTGTTCGATTCACATACGTTCCCGCCATACGCTACCAGCGCTTTTGTGCTCGCGGTCTTGCTGCGTGCCGCAAAGGCGCTGTTTTGTTTTTGCACGAGCTTTTCGAAGCGCCGTTATTTCGGCGGCTGTATTTAGCTTCGTGCACCGGGTTTCGAGCATGCCGATGGAGGTGTTTTGCCGTATGACTACCGTAAGACGGGCCGATCTTTCTTGTGTCGTTCAAGCGGGCGGGTTGTCGTCGCGCATGGGCCGCGATAAGGCTCGCATGGCGTTTTGCGGCGAGCCGCTCATCGAGCGCGTGCTGGGTCGGCTGGCGCCAATTGCCGGCGAGTTGGTTGTGACGACTTCGCGTCCCAGCGAGCTTGCCTATCTTGAGGAACTTATGTTTGATGGCCTGCGCCCCCGCGTGGTGATGGACGTCGACGGTCCCGCCGGTGCCATGCGTGGCATCGCGAGCTCGTTGGCCGCGGCCCGATTGCCGCTCGTGGCGATCGTCGCCTGCGACATGCCGTTTGTCTCGCCGGAACTGATCGGCGCGCTTGCCGATCGTGTCGAGACCGAGGCGCTCGATGTGTGCGTGCCGCGCGAGGAGCGGGGGATTGAGCCGCTTTGCGCCGTCTGGCGCTGTGATGCGTGTGCGCCGGTTGCCCACGAGCTGCTTGCCTGCGACCGCCAGCGCATTCGCTGCCTGATCAATCGCGTTCAGGCTGGTTATATGGATGAGCCGCAGATTGTTAAGGCCGCGGGCTCGACGCTCTGCTTCGAGAACGTCAATACGCCCGAGGAGTTTGCGGCGGCCGAGTTACTCGCCTAGACGATGGGAGATGCCATGTCTCACGATATTTGCCCCGACACGGGAGAGCCTTGCGCTTGCGACGGGTCCGAACCCTGTACCTGCGGATGTGGTGGCTGTGGACATACCTCGGAAGAGGAAGCGGCTGCCGCGGCGTATCGTGAGGCACACCGCGAAGGCCCGTCCGGTGATGCCCTCGACCACGAACGCAAGATCATCGTGTCGTTCGACAGCACCTTCAATGTGATGGAATGCGAGCAGCTTTGCCTTGCCGCCGGCGTGCCCGGGCGCATCATGCCGCTGCCCGGCTCCATTACCGCAGGTTGCGGGCTGTGCTGGGCTAT
Organism: uncultured Collinsella sp.; assembly: GCA_905199545.1. Classification (GTDB taxonomy): domain Bacteria; phylum Actinomycetota; class Coriobacteriia; order Coriobacteriales; family Coriobacteriaceae; genus Collinsella. The sequence continues at coordinate 22,123 of CAJKGW010000010.1, read as the reverse complement.
GCCGTTCTCGGGCGATGCGCTCGCCGCCTTCCGCGCTGCCACCGAAGGCCGCATAACCCCCGCCGACTACCATCAGCTCGTCCTCTAGCCACCAAAACCACCACAAAGGTGCCTGTCCTCAATGTGGTGGTTTGGAACACGTGGACGAAACAGGTTTGAAACACGGGTTTTGCGCGTCAGGCACTCAAAAACGCTTCTACCTGCATCGTAATCAAAACGAAACATCTGCTCGTCGGCTTATGCGAAACTTTGCTGCAACAGTGCGATATTATCCATACTCGATAAAGCTCGGGGCGCATGGGGCGCCTCGAACGACACTTTTCTTTTCCATCAATTGGAGGAAGCATGAGCTACACGCAGAAAGTTCTCGACGAGCTCAAGGCCCGCTATCCCGAGCAGCCTGAGTTCATCCAGGCCGCGACCGAGATCCTCGGCACCATCCAGCCGGCGCTCGACGCCCATCCCGAGTACGAGGAGGCCGCCCTGCTTGAGCGCCTCGTCGAGCCCGAGCGCATCGTCATGTTCCGTGTTCCCTGGGTCGACGACCAGGGCAAGGTCCAGGTCAACCGCGGCTACCGCGTCGAGTTCAACTCTGCCATTGGACCCTACAAGGGCGGCCTGCGCTTTAACCCGACGGTCACCCTGGGCATGCTCAAGTTCCTGGGCCTGGAGCAGATCCTCAAGAACAGCCTAACCACCCTTCCCATGGGCGGCGGCAAGGGCGGCTCTGACTTTGACCCCAAGGGCAAGTCCAACAACGAGATCATGCACTTCTGCCAGTCCTTCATGACCGAGCTCTATCGCCACATTGGCCCCAATACCGACGTTCCCGCCGGCGACCTGGGCGTTGGCGGCCGCGAGGTTGCCTACATGTTCGGTCAGTACAAGCGCCTGACCAACGAGTGGACCGGCGTCCTTACCGGCAAGGGCCTCTCCTTTGGCGGCTCGCTCGCCCGTACCGAGGCCACCGGCTACGGTCTGGTCTACTTTGTGGACGAGTACCTCAAGAGCCGCGGCGAGTCCTTCGAGGGCAAGAACGTCGTCGTTCACGGCTCCGGTAACGTCGCCATCTACGCGGTCCAGAAGGTCGCCCAGCTCGGCGGCAAGGTGCTGGCCTGCTCCGACACCCACGGCTGGGTCGAGGACCCCGACGGCATCGACTACACCGTGCTCGAGCATGTCTATAACAAGAAGCGCTCTGGCCACGACAAGGGCGTCACGCTCGCTATGTACGTCGACGAGAAGCCCAATGCCACGTGGCACGAGGGCGACGGCCGTGGCGTGTGGCAGCTTCCCTGCGACATCGCGCTGCCCTGCGCTCGCGAGAACACGCTGCTGCTCGAGGACGCCCAGGCGCTCGTCGCCAACGGCTGCAAGGTGGTCGGCGAGGGCGCGAACATGCCCACGACCATCGAGGCCACGACCTACTTCCAGGAGAACGGCGTCGCCTTTATGCCCGGCAAGGCTGCCAACGCCGGTGGCGTGCTCGTGTCCGGCCTGGAGATGAGCCAGAACGCCGAGCACCTGTCCTGGACCTTCGAGGAGGTCGACGGCAAGCTCGAGCAGCTCATGCGCGGCATGTTCCACAACGTGGACGACACCGCCAAGGAGTACGGCGAGGAGGACAACTTCGTCATGGGCGCCAACATCGCCGGCTTCCTGAAGGTCGCCGACGCCATGCTCGCCCAGGGCGTCTGCTAAATCTTCGCTCGACATAGCATCGCAGAAGGCTCCCAGTCATCTTGGCTGGGAGCCTTTTTTGATCCGCATGCGACGGAGGAAAACGGTTCATTTTGTCCCGACACGAGCTGTGCCCCCTCGTTTGGTACACTTAAAGGTACTGGACAAGTGAAGAGATGGGGGAGAACGTGCTCAAGTTCGGTACCTACGTCCGTGTTGGAAACGCGGCCGAAGCCTATGAGCTCTTGCAGAAGAACCGCAACAACAAGATTGTGGGCGGCGGCATCTGGATGCGCCTGGGTTCGCGTCGCGTGGCGACGGCGATTGACCTTTCGGCCTGCGGACTCGATCATATCGAGGAGACCGAGACCGAGTTTCGCATCGGTGCCATGTGCACCCTGCGCCAGCTCGAGCGTCATGCCGGGCTCAACGCGCTTGTCAATAATGTCTTTGAGTTCGCCGTCCACGACATCGTGGGCGTGCAGCTGCGCAACACCGCCACGGTGGGCGGCAGCATCTACGGCCGCTTTGGCTTCTCGGACGTTCTCTCCGCCTTTCTCGCGCTCGATTCCTATGTTGAGCTGACGGGCGCCGGTCGCGTGCCGCTCGCGGAGTTCGTGGATATGGGCTATGTGCGCGACGTGATCGAGCACGTCGTGGTCGTCAAGCATGATTACCGCGCGAGCTACGAGGCCGTGCGCAAGGCCGCGACCGACTTCCCCTCGCTGAACGTCACCGCCGCCTGGTGGGACAACACCTGGCACGTCACCGTGGGCGCCCGCCCGCTGCACGCGACTCTGCTGCAGGGCGAGGCGTGCGGCCTGGTGAACGAGCATCCTTCCGAGGACGAGCTTCGCGCCCTGGCCGCATCCGTGCGCTCGCTGAGCTACGGCACCAACCTGTGGGGCTCGGCCGACTACCGCCGCCGCATCTCTGCCCCGCTCGCCATCCAGGCTGTGCGCCGTGCCGCCGGCATCGAGCTTTCGGCCGCGCTTGCCCGCGAGCTCGAGACCGTGCAGATCCCCAAGTTCGCCACGGACGAGTATTCCTGCCGCCGCGTGCCCGGCGTCGATTCTAGCGAGGTGCGCTAATGGCTGCCAAACTCATCGATCTTTCCTTTACGCTCAACGGCCGTAAGGTCAAGGTTCAGATTGCCCCCGACACCATGCTCTTTGCACTGTTGCGCGAGCAGGGCTGCTCGTCGGTGCGCTGCGCCTGCGAGACCACCAACTGCGGCCTGTGCACGGTGTGGCTCGACGGCGACCCGGTGCTGAGCTGCTCGGTTCCCGCCGCGCGCATCGAGGGCCGCTCCATCACCACGCTCGAGGGCCTCAAAGCCGAGTCCGAGGCGCTTGCCCGTGCGATGGCTGCCGAAGGCGCCGAGCAGTGCGGTTTTTGCGCCCCCGGCCTCATCATGAACGTGCTGGCGCTTGCACGCGCCGCCAAGGAGGACCCGAGCCTCGTCGCCACGCGCGAGGAACTCTCACGCCAGCTCGCCGGCAACCTCTGCCGTTGCAGCGGCTATGAGAGCCAGCTGCGCGCCATCGTCCGCTTTCTTAACGAGTCCGGCGTGCATGTGGGCTTTGAGATGCCCGAGCTGCCGGTCAACGACACCAGCTGCGACGGTGTCTCGTACAAGCAGATCACCCATAAGCAGCCCAAGAAGGACTCGAAGGCGCTGCTCGAGGGCCGTCCCGTCTACACGGGCGATATGGTGCCCGCCGGCGCCCTGATCGTCAAACTCAAGCGCAGCCCCTATGCCCGCGCCAAGATCCGCTCCATCGATACGTCGCGCGCCCTGAAGGTGCCCGGCGTTGTGGGCGTCTACACTTACGAGGACGTGCCCAAGCGCCGCTTTACTATCGCCGGTCAGAGCTATCCGCAGCCGAGTCCCTACGACCGCCTGATTCTCGAGAACCTTGTGCGCTACCAAAACGAGGAGGTGGCGATCGTCGCTGCCGAGACCGAGGAGGCTGCCGACAAGGCGCTCAAGCTCATCAAGGTCGACTATGAGGTGCTCGAGCCCCTGCTCGACTTTACCCAGGCACTCGATAACGATATCGTGGTCCACCCCGAGGGCGACGTGACCTTTATGTTCCCGCAGGGCGGCGATGTCCCACGCAACCTGGTGTGCAGCGGTACCAGCGATTTTGGCGACCTGGACGAGGCCTTCGCCCAGAGCGACATCGTCTTTGAGCGCACCTACACCAGCCAGGCCACGCAGACCGCGCCCATGGAGACCTTCCGCGCCTTCGCGACGACCGACGCGTTTGGGCGCATCTCCGTGACCACCTCGACGCAGGTGCCCTTCCACGTGCGCCGCATGGTCGCGCAGTCGCTCGACATTCCGCAGTCGCAGGTGCAGGTCATTAAGCCGCGCATCGGCGGCGGCTTTGGCTCCAAGCAGACGGGCTGCTGCGAGATCTTCGTGGCGTTCGTCACCCAGCAGACTGGCCGTCCGAGCTACTGCTGCTACACCCGCGAGGAGACCATCACCGCGGGCAACTCGCGCCACCAGATGCAGATGACCGTCAAGTTGGGCGCCATGAACGACGGCACCATCACGGCCATCGACCTGCACACGCTGTCCAACGCCGGAGCGTACGGCGAGCACGCCACCACGACGATCGGCCTTTCGGGCCACAAGAGCCTGCCGATTTACAACCATGTGAAGGCGAGCCGCTTTAGCTGGGACGCTGTCTACACCAATACCAACCGCGGCGGCGCGTATCGCGGCTACGGTGCCACCCAGGGCCAGTTTGCCGTGGAGAGCGCCGTTAACGAGCTCGCCGACATGCTGCACATGGACCCCGCCGACCTGCGCCTTAAGAACATCGTGCGCGAGGGCGAGATCATGCCGCAGTACTACAACGAAAAGCTCAACGCCTGCGCACTCGACCGCTGCCTGCTGCGCGCGATGGACATGATCGGTTGGCGCGACAAGCCGCTGGCCGTCGACCTGGGCGACCGCGTGCGTGCTCTGGGCTGTGCGCTCACCATGCAGGGCTCGGGCATTTCCAATGTCGACATCGCCGGCATCGATATGCGCCTGGAAGAGGACGGCTTCATTACCATCGGCACCGGCGCTACCGATAACGGCATGGGCGTCGACACGATCCTGGCGCAGATTGCCGCCGAGGAGCTGGGCGTGGAGAGCTCGCTCATCGTGGTACGCGGCGTGGACACCGACGTGTCGCCGTTCGACGCTGGCTCGTACGCGAGCTCGGGCACGTACGTGACGGGCCTTGCCGCCAAGAACGCCGCGACCGAGCTGCGTGAGAAGATTTGTGCCAAGGCCGCCCAGATGTGGGATGTGGACGCCGTCGACGTGGTCTTCGACGGCCAGTACGTGCGCCTGTCCGACGAGCGTGCCGCGCGCGAGCAGAACCGCTACCTCACGCTGCGCGACTTTGCCAACCTGTGCGTCAAGAACATCGCGGGCGGCGACGCGCTCACCTCGCATGCTTCTGCCTGCCTGCCCGTTTCGCCTCCGCCGTTTATGGCCGGCATTGCCGAGGTCGAGGTCGACAAGGCCACCGGTAAGGTGACTGTGGTGGACTACGCGGCGGCTGTGGACTGCGGCACCGTGATCAACGAGGCACTCGCGCGCGTCCAGGCCGAGGGCGGCATTGCCCAGGGCATCGGCCACGCGCTCTACGAGATCGTCGAGCACGACGACCGCGGCCGCCTGCGCACCGGCAACTTTATGAGCTACAAGCTGCCCACGCGCCTGGACATCGGCAGTATTCGCGTGGCCTTTGAGCCGAGCTACGAGCCGACGGGCCCGTTTGGCGCCAAGTCGATCGGCGAGGTCGTCATTAACACGCCGCTCGCCGCCGTGGCCTCGGCCGTGGCACACGCCACCGGCCACCAGGTGCGCTCGCTGCCGATCACGCCCGAGAAGGCCCTGCTGGGGGAGTAGCGGGTCGGCGAACAAGTCGTAATGGGCGGGGCGGGGCAACTCGCCCCGCCTTTCGCACTCGTGGTGAGGTCGTGAGCCTGTAAAACGTGTGCGTGCGCTTGTCGTTCGTATCTGCTATCATTCCTAGTCTGTGCGCTCATGCGGGCGTGGCGGAATTGGTAGACGCGCCAGATTTAGGTTCTGGTGGGATTCCCGTGAAGGTTCGAGTCCTTTCGCCCGCACCAACGCATCTGCGTCGGCTTCGGCCGTCGCGACTCTTTGTTGCATAAAGGTACCAGCACCTCAGATAAGCTGGGCAGTATGAGGAGGAACGTGTTGAACATCACCGCTTCTGACGTCAAGGACGCCAAGCTCACCGCTACGGTCACCATCCCGGCCGCCGACGTCGACGCCGCGATCAAGAAGGCCTACAAGGACACCGCCAAGAAGTACCGCTTCCCGGGCTTCCGTGCCGGCAAGGCTCCCCGTCCGGTCATCGATTCCGCTCTTGGCGCCGAGGCTACCCTCGCTCAGGCCACCAACGACCTGATCGCCGCCAACGAGCCCGCCGTCCTCAACGAGCTGGACATCGTCCCCACCAAGAGCGGTGACTACAAGGAGCTCGACCTCGCCAAGGATCACGAGGACTACACCTACACCGTCGAGTTCTCCCTGCGTCCCGCCGCCGAGCTCTCCTCCTTCGACGCCGTCGAGATCGAGATGCCTCCCGCGGAGGTCACCGAGTCCGAGATCAACAACCAGGTCGAGATGCTTCTCAACTACCGTGCCACCTTCGAGGACGTCGAGGGTCGCGCCGTCGAGGCCGAGGACTACGTCACCGTCGATCTCAAGGCCGTCGAGAACGCCGATAACTTCGCCGCCGAGGGCCGTATGCTCATCGCCGGTAGCGACAGCAACCCCGCCGAGTTCAACGAGGCTCTGATCGGTGCTAACGTTGACGACGTCAAGACCGTCACCTGGACCGACGAGGTCGAGGAGGGCGAGGAGGCCGAGACCCACACCGTCGAGGTCACCGTCAAGGGCATCAAGGTCCGCAACACCCCCGAGCTCACCGACGAGCTTGTCAAGTCCGACTTCGGCTTCGACAGCATCGACGCTATGCGCGACGCCATCAAGATCGAGATCGAGCAGGACAAGGCTTCCCGCCTTCCGGCCGAGAAGGAGAACCGTTGCGTCTCCGCTCTCGCCGAGCGCCTGCAGCTCGACGAGATGGACGCCGACTACGAGCAGTCCGTCTTTGAGGAGCTTGGCCAGAACTTCCTGTCCAACCTCGCTGCCCGCGGCATGACGCTGGACACCTGGCTGCCCGCTTCCGGCCTGACCATGGAGCAGTTCATCGGCGACTTGCACAAGCAGGCCAACGACGTTGCCCGTGAGTCCCTGGCGCTCGACGCTCTCGCCGGTGAGCTCAAGATTGAGGTCACCGAGGACGACATCAACGCCGAGTTCGAGAAGGCTGGCGTCAAGGACGTCGAGGCTTCCAAGGCCGAGTTCATCGCCGATGGCCGCATGCCTGCCGTCCGCGAGTCCATCCGTCGCTCCAAGGCCGTCGATCACCTGGTCGAGAACGCCAAGGTGACTGAGGTCGACGAGACCGCCAAGGACGCCGAGTAATTCTCGCCACCTTGCACGCGAGCGCATGTATGTGCCCGTGATGGGGTAAAGTTATAAGCCGGTTATCCGGTTGCTTCGTACGGTGCCAGCCAATGCATAGCATGCGGGCACCGTACGTTTGTCTAGAACCACTATTGGTCCGTAAGAGAAATGGAGATGCGTATGATCGCTAAGTTCGATTCCGCCCTCGTGCCATACGTTATCGAGCAGACGCCGCGCGGCGAGCGCAGCTACGATATCTATTCGCGCCTGCTCAACGATCGCATCATCTTCTTGGGCGAGGAGATCAACTCCGTCAGCGCCAACCTGGTCGTTGCCCAGCTACTGCATCTTGAGAGCCAGGATGCCGAGAAGGATATCTCGCTCTACATCAATTCGCCCGGTGGCGAGGTCTACTCCGGCCTGGCGATTCTGGACACCATGAACTTCATCAAGCCACAGGTCTCCACCATCTGCGTCGGTATGGCCGCGTCCATGGCCGCCGTGCTGCTTTCGGCCGGCGCCAAGGGCAAGCGCTTCTGCCTGCCGCACTCCAAGGTCATGATTCACCAGCCCAGCGGCGGTGCCCAGGGCCAGCAGACCGAGATCGAGATCGTGGCCGAGGAGATCAAGAAGACCCGCCGCGAGCTCAACCAGATTCTGTCCGATGCCTCGGGCCAGCCGATCGAGAAGGTCCAGGCCGATACCGAGCGCGACAACTACCTGACCGCTGCCGAGGCCCTCGACTACGGCCTGATCGACCGTATCGTCACCTCGCGCGACCTCGCCGCGAAGGACGCCTAGGATGGCCGGTAACATGCAGGACAACTTCGACGAGAACGGCAACCCCATCCGCTGTTCCTTCTGCGGAAAAGAGCAGGGTCAGGTTCGCCGCCTTGTTAAGGGCCCGACCAACATCTTTATCTGTGACGAGTGCGTCGCCGCCTGCTCCGAAATCCTTGAGGAGTCGCTGGCTTCGGACTTTATGGACGCCGCCCGCAACGGCAAGCTGCCGGGCTTCCTCAACGACCACGGCCAGGCTGCGTCCCAGCCTGCCGTTGACCCCGAGGCCGAGGGCTTTGAGCTCGAGGACGACCGTCAGGTCATCACGCACGTGCCGACGCCGCACGAGATCTATGACGAGCTTTCGGCCTATGTTATGGGTCAGGAGGACGCCAAGCGCGCCATGTCGGTGGCCGTGTACAACCACTATCGCCGCGTGATTGAGGGCGGCGCTGCGGTGTCTGCATTTGATGACGACATGGGCTCGCAGTTCGATGACGATATGGACGAGGTGGAGCTCGCCAAGTCCAACATCCTGCTGCTCGGTCCCACCGGTACCGGCAAGACCCTGCTGGCCCAGACGCTCGCGCGCATTCTTGAGGTGCCGTTTGCTATCGCCGATGCCACCGCGCTCACCGAGGCCGGCTATGTGGGCGAGGACGTGGAGAACATCCTACTCAAGCTCATTAATGCTGCCGATGGCGACATTGAGCGCGCACAGGTTGGCATCATCTACGTTGACGAGATCGACAAGATTGCCCGCAAGGCTGAGAACCTCTCCATTACCCGCGATGTTTCGGGCGAGGGTGTTCAGCAGGCGCTGCTTAAGATTCTTGAGGGCACGGTGGCCAGCGTTCCGCCCACCGGCGGCCGCAAGCATCCCCAGCAGGAGCTGCTGCAGATCGACACGACCAACATCCTGTTCATCTGCGGCGGTGCCTTTGTGGGTCTGGACAAGATCATCGCCGACCGCGTGGGCAACAAGGGCGTTGGCTTTAACTCCGAGATCGCCGGCCCCACCTCGGTCGACGAGAACGACCTGCTGCGCCAGGTGCTCCCGCAGGATCTTAATGCCTTTGGCATGATTCCCGAGTTCGTGGGCCGCTCGCCCGTCGTCACCCAGACGCAGGCGCTTGATGAGGACGACTTGGTGTCGATTCTGACCGAGCCCAAGAACGCCGTGGTGCGCCAGTATCGTAAGATGTTCCAGCTCGAGGACGTTGAGCTTGAGTTTGAGGATGCGGCCCTGCATGAGATCGCCCGCATGGCGCTCGCCCGCAAGACCGGCGCCCGCGGCCTGCGTTCTATCTGCGAGGACGTGCTGCAGCAGACGATGTTCGACCTCCCCAGCGAGGAAGGCGTTACCAAGGTCGTCGTAACCGAAGCGGCGGTTAAGGGCGAAGAACAGCCCCAACGCATCTACGGCTAAACCAGCCTAAAACGTGTTTGCAAATAGCCTCTGACCACCCGCGGTCGGAGGCTATTTTATATATACGCAATAACCCCAACTACCTGTGTTATTCTGTGTGTTTGTTTAAGCCTCAGCGAAGTCATATCAGACTGAAGTAATCGATACCTAAGGGGAGGAATGTAGGCCCGATTTTCGTAGATTCCGCACGAGCCGAAGAGCACTTAATGTGGTCTTCGTGCGAGCCCGGGACCTGACCGAGCGAAAATCGGGCCTACATTCCTCACCGGCGGGACAGGGAGAGATATATGGAAGAGATGCCCAAGAATTACGATCCGTCGACCAACGAGCCGGCGATCCTGCAGAAGTGGCTCGACGGCGGCTACTACAAGCGCCGCGAGGGCGTGGGCGACTGCACCGTCACCATTCCGCCTCCCAACGTGACCGGCAAGCTCCACATGGGCCACGCTACCGACGACTCCATCCAGGACGCCATCATCCGCATGGCCCGCATGCGCGGCAAGTCCACGCGCTGGGTGCTCGGTACCGACCACGCCGGTATCGCCACGCAGACCAAGGTCGACAAGAAGCTCAAGAGCGAGGGCATCAGCCGTCTGGAGATCGGTCGCGACAAGTTTGTCGACGCTTGCTGGGATTGGACCCACGAGTACGGCGGCATCATCGTCGAGCAGATCAAGCGCATGGGTTGCTCCGTCGACTTCGACAACGAGCGCTTTACCATGGATGAGGATTACGCCCAGGCCGTGCGTAAGGTCTTCTGCGACTGGTACCACGACGGCCTGATCTACCGTGGCAAGCGCATCGTCAACTGGTGTCCCAACTGCACCACCGCTATCTCGGACGACGAGGCTGAGTATAAGGACGAGAAGGGCCATCTGTGGCACCTGCGCTACCCGCTGACCGAGCCGGTCAACGGCCAGGACTACATCGTCGTCGCCACCACGCGCCCCGAGACCATGCTCGGCGACACGGGCGTCGCCGTCTCCCCGAAGGACCCCGAGAAGGCCGCCTTTGTGGGCAAGACCGTCAAGCTCCCCATCGTCGACCGCGAGATCCCCATCTTTGAGGATTGGCATGTCGACGCCAACTTTGGCTCCGGCTTCGTCAAGGTCACCCCGGCCCACGACCCCAACGACTATGCCATGGGTCAGGCCCACGACCTGCCGCAGATCAATATCTTCGACGAGCACGCGGTGGTCGTCGAGGGCTACGGTGAGTTCACCGGTATGACCCGCGAGGAGTGCCGCGAGGCCGTCATCAAGTGGTTCGAGGAGCACGACCTGCTCGATCACGTCGAGGACCTCGATCACTCCGTCATGCACTGCTACCGTTGCGACTCCGCCCTGGAGCCGTGGCTGTCCGAGCAGTGGTTTGTGGCCGTCGACAAGCTCAAGGGGCCGGCGCTCGACGCCGTCAACTCCGGCAAGGTGACCTTCCACCCCGCGCGCTGGACGCAGACCTACACCACTTGGATGGAGAACCTCAAGGACTGGTGCATCAGCCGTCAGCTGTGGTGGGGCCACCGCATCCCCGTGTTCTACTGCGAGGATTGCGGCTGGGAGGACGCCCTCACCGAGGACACCGACGTGTGCCCCAAGTGTGGCGGCCATCACGTGCATCAGGACGAGAACGTGCTGGACACCTGGTTCAGCTCGCAGCTGTGGACTTTCGCCACGCAGGGCTGGCCGCAAAAGCCGGAGCTGCTCGAGGGCCATCACCCCACGACAGCGCTGGTCACCGCGCGCGACATCATCGCGTTGTGGGTCGCCCGCATGGTCATGAGCTCGCTGTACTTCCTGGACGAGGTGCCGTTTAAGGACGTCGTCATCTACCCGACGATTCTTGCCAAGGACGGTAGCCGTATGTCCAAGTCCAAGGGCAACGGCGTTGACCCTATGGACCTCATTGGTATGTACGGTGCCGACGCCATGCGCTACAACCTGCTCACGCTGTGCACCAACAATCAGGACGTCAAGTTCGACGCGAACATCGACAAGAAGACCAAGAAGCTCATCGACAGCCCACGCACCGATCAGGCTAAGTCGTTTGTGACCAAGATCTGGAACGCCAGCCGCTTCCTGCTCATGAATATGGAGGGCTACACGCCCGGCGAGCCCGTCGTTGAGACGCCGGCCGACGCCTGGATGTTCAGCCGCCTGGCCAAGGCCGTCAAGATGGTCACCGAGGGTATTGAGAATTACACCTTTGGCGACATGGCCCGCGGCGTGCAGCAGTTCTTCTGGAACGAGGTTTGCGACTGGTACGTCGAGGTCACCAAGGCCCGTCTGAAGGGCGAGGGCCGTCTGCAGGCGCAGCGCAACCTGATCTTTGTTCTCGACACCTCCATTCGCCTGATGCACCCGCTCATGCCGTTTGTCACCGAGGAGATCTGGGACAACATGCCGGCGAGCGTGCTCGACCTGGACGCCGAGGGCAACATGGACCGCGCCGAGGCGCTCATGATTGCCAAGTGGCCTGAGCCCGCCGACTATGCCAAGTATGTCGACGAGGACGCCGAGCGCGCGTTTGAGCTGTGCCGTGCCGTCGTTTCCGCCGCCCGCGCCACGCGCTCGCGTTATCGCTTGAGCCCCAAGGCCGAGCTCGACGTGGTCGTGCGCGCCGGTGCCGAGGACATCGAGAAGCTCGAGAGCCTGAGTTCGACCATTGAGCCGCTGGCAAACACCGCCTCGCTGGTCATGGGCACCGATGTCGAGAAGCCGGCCGCGAGCATCGCCGTGGTCGACAGCGGCGTCGAGGTCTTTGTGGTGCTCGAGGGCAAGGTTGACCTTTCGGCCGAGAAGGCACGCCTGGAGAAGGAGATCGCCGCGGCCCAGAAGGAGCTCGCTGGCTGCGAGAAGACGCTGGCCAACGAGGGCTTTGTGGCCAAGGCCGCGCCTGCGGTGGTCCAGAAGAAGAGAGACCGTGCAGCTGAGCTCAAGGAGATCCTGGCGGCGCTGACTGCTCAGGTTGCTGACTTCTCGTAAGCGGTACTGGGGGACGCGGTTTGGGGCATTGCTCGCTACTGCGGACAGTCCTGCTCGCACGAAGGCCACATTAAGTGGCCTTCGGCTCGTGCGGAACTTGTAACGAGCAAAGCCCCAAACCGCTCCCATGGCGGTTACGTGGTTGCTTGCATCTGCCTGTTAGGACCGCTGTGTTGTAGCCTTGATTCTGCTGCAAAGCGGTGTTTGGCTGATATTTTGAATGGGAGGGGCTCGTTGTTGCTTACGGGCCTCTTTTTATGTTGAGGGGACTTTGGGTTATGGCTAAACGTTCGGGGTCGTATTCTGTGCCGTTCTCGTTTGATTTGCTTTCGTTTGATGAGGCTGTTGGGCTGGCTGCTGATACGGGGCGGATTTCTGGGGATGCTGGTCCTCTGCTCGAGACGGTTGTCGATATGCTCGATGAGCTGGAACGTCCGGATGAGTATTTCGATTGCATTCAGGTTGCCGGTACCAATGGCAAGACTTCGACTACGCGTTTTTCGGCTGCCATTCTTCGTGGTGAGGGACTCAAGACCGCGCTGTATACGTCGCCGCAGCTGGTGCGCTATCCCGAGCGCATGGAGGTCGATGGGCACGTCGTGAGCGATGAGGCGTTTGCCCGTGGCGTTTCCGCCGCCGTCGAGGCGGGGCGTCGCATGAATGCTCGTCGTGTGGCGGCGGGGGAGCGCGCCTATACCATCACGCCGTTTGACCTGCTGACGGCTGCCGCGCTTGTCGTGTTTGCCGAGGCCGCGGTGGATGTTGCCGTGCTCGAGGTTGGCATGGGCGGACGTTGGGACGCCACGAGTGCGACCGATCCCGTTGCCGTTGCCATTACGGGCATCGGGCTCGATCACACGCGCATTTTGGGCGATACGCTCGAGGCGATTGCGGGGGAGAAGGCTGCGGTCATCAAGCCCGGACGCCTGGTTGTGCTGGGCGAGGGCACGCACGAGGCGAGCGTTCAGCGCGTGATGGATGCACGTTGTCGCGAGTGCGGCATCGTGCCGCTCGTGGTGAACCATGCCACGACCAAGGTGCCGGCGCATGTGGGCGACACGGTTGAGTTTAGCTGCACCACGCCGCGTGCGGTCTATACGACGAGCATGGTTAAGCCGGCCTATCAGCCGCAGAATGCCGCGTGCGCGATTATGCTGTGCGAGGGGTATTTGGGTCGCGAGCTCGACCACGATGCGCTGGATGCGTCGCTTATGGGTTGCCCCACACCGGGTCGCTTTGATGTGCTGGGGACCGATCCGCTTAAACTAATCGATGCTTGCCATAACCCCCAGAGCTGCGAGAACTTTGTGAGCGCGCTGGACGAGATCGATCCGTGCGTGGAAAATCGTCCCACGTTGCTGTGTGCCGCGCTGGCCGACAAGGACGTGGCGGGTATCGTCGACGTGCTGGTCCCGGCCTTCCCGCGCGTGGTCGTGACGCAGACCGATTCCGATCGCGCCTTGCCGGCAGAGGAACTCGCTGCCCTGATGGACGCCGATAAGCTCGCGGGCGTGTATCCCAGCGTGTCCGAGGCCCTCGCAGCCTTCGATGCCGCGGGCGAGGCTTTCGTTGCCGCCGGCACCATCACCCTGGCCGGCGAAGTAGCCGGCCTGCTCCGCTAACCCATCCCCACATCAGTTGCGGTGAAAACGGACTGTTTTACAAGCAAGAAGCCTCAAACAGTCCGTATATCACCGCAACTCAAAAGCAGTCAATTTGGGACGGGGCTTCTTTGGCTGCCCTGTGCCCCGAGTTGACTCGCTTGCCACGAAATGGGGCTATCTACTACGTTTTGGCGACTACCCTCGACCACACGGAAAATCGTGAAATCAAAACCGCAGGTAGACGACTTGCTGGTTTTCAAAAAAGACCCACATGGTCGACCCATGCGGGTTAAACGTAGTAGATAGCCCGTTTTCGTGGCGCGGCGTTAGCGGAAGGTGCCAAAGGGACTGTCCCTTTGGCACATTGGCTAGTCTAGGCGGACTGGGTTGTGGGGGTAGGCGTTGAGGATCTCGACGCCGGACTCGGTAACTAGGGCCAAGTCCTCGATGCGGACGCCGGTGCGGCCGGGGAGGTAGATGCCCGGTTCGATGGAGAACGTCATGCCCGGCTCCACGAACTGCTCGTTGACGAGCGAGACGTCGCCTGGCTCGTGGTCCTGCAGGCCGATCGAGTGCCCCAGGCGATGCGTAAAGTACTGCCCATAGCCCGCATCCTCAATCACGTCGCGTGCGGCGCGGTCCAGGTCACACATGCGCACGCCCGGTGCGATGAGCGCCTCGGCGGTCTCGTTGGCGCGGCGCACGATATCGTAGATGCGTGCGGTTTCCTCGTCCGGCTCGCCCCAAAAGAACGTGCGCGTCATGTCCGAGCAATAGTTGCAGCGGCGTCCGCCAATGTCGAACAGCACCACGTCGCCGCGCTTGAGCACGGTGTCGTCGGGTTCGTGATGCGGGTCGCCGGCGTTGGCGCCAAAGCTCACGATGGGCGGAAAGCTAAAGCCCTCGCAGCCGTGCTTGCGGTACAGACCGAGCATCTGATCGGCAATTTCGCGCTCCGTCACGCCTTCATGGACGAGCTTGATGGCGTCGGCCATCACGGCGTCGTTGGCGGCCGAGGACGCGCGCATAAGCTCCTGCTCGGTAGCGTCTTTGTAGGTGCGTGCGGCGGTGACGGCAAAGTCACCCAGGAAAAACTCGCTGGCGGCGTGGCGCTCCATGAGCGGCATCAAAAAGCCGGAGCGCATGACGGTGTCGATGCCGAGCGGTTTGGTCGGATCGACCTCGCGAGTGATGGCGTCGGTCACGACGTCGGTATCGGTGTGATAGGCAACGCGGGCATTGTCATACTCTGGCAGCTGGTGCAGGGCGTTGACCAAGATCACTGGCTCGGCATTGCGCACGAGTAGCACGCCGCAAAAACGCTCGAACATATCGGCATAAAAGCCGGTCAGGTAATAGATTGACCACGGGTCGTTTACGAGCAGCTGTGCGCCGGGGTGCTGAGCCTCGAGCGCATCGAGCACGCGCGCCACACGCTGGTCATCGACATGTGCCATGAAACATCCTTTCGCTAGGTTGCCACCATGGTATCCCCAATGCCAGGGTAGTCAATTTGCGACGGGCTATTTTAGCTGCGTCCAACATGCGGAATGATAGGTAAAAGTAGCCATAAGAGGTCCGTCCCAAATGGGCTGGTTTCAAAACTATGGCGGATTACGGGGCTGGACCTGTATTGCTTGACCATGGGAAAAATTGCGAAATTAAAACCGCAGGTAGACGGCTTATCAAAAATCGAAAAATGCCTGTATGGATGGGGGTCTCCGAATCAGCCCCGTAAACCGGGGTAGTTTTGAAATGGCACAAATCCGATAGCAGCCAAGAGGGCGCTTTTGCAACCGAAAAGAAGGGAGCGGGGTAGCTAAAAGTGCCCCGTCCCAAATGAGCTACCTAGGCAGGGTCGATGTTCATGCTGGCGATAAGGTTGATGTTGGTGTCTAGGAGATTCTCCAGCACGACGTCGCCCATGCGGATGGGGGCCTCGACGACCACGCCGCGGATGAGGTTCATGGCTTGGGCGTGGAGTGCCAGCGGGATGGCATCGGCGGTGCGCACGGGCAGCAGGGCCTCATCGCAGCCGGAGACGGCCACGGTCGTCGTGAGCACGCGCATGGGACAGGTGAGCTCCTGATGTGCGAATTTATCACCGCGTGGGCAGTTGTTGCCGGTTACGGAGCGCACTTCCACCACGGCGCCATTGGCGTCGCGCTCGATTTCTACGGTCTGGAGGCACTCGGATGGGCAGGTGGTGCAGTTGAACTGCAGCGTTTCAATCGCGTTTGTGCTCATGACTCTGCGCCTCCTCAACGGGGTCGACGGACAGGACAATCTCGCTAACACCCAAGTCGAGCGCATGCTGAATCACCTTTGCCGGCAGCGGGAAGCTTTCCATGACGCTCGGTTTAAACGGGCGGACCTTGCCGGCGAACAGTTCCTCGTCGCCTGCTAGAATGCGCACGCGGGCGGCGTCGACGGGTCGGCGCACGCGGAAGTTAAGTTTAGTGAGCCCGACGGTCGTAATGCGGCCCGGCAGTGCGTAGCCTGCGATGCCGGCGGGGGAGACCGTGAGCTCGCAGCCCGTGCCCGCAGCGCCCACTTCGTCATCCGCGCCGTTCCCCAGCGCGTACGCCGCCGCGGCTGCACCGGCGCGTTCGGACTCGGTCGTCACGTTGTCGGCCAGGTCGTGCACGTGCAGCACGTTGCCACAGGCAAAGATGCCCGGCACGCCCGTTTGCAGACTCTGGTCCACCACGGCGCCGCGCGTGTGCGGGTCAAGCTCAACGCCCGCGGCAACCGAAAGCTCGTTCTCGGGAATCAATCCCACCGAAAGCAGCAGCGTGTCGCACGGAACAATGCGCTCGGTCCCCGGAATGGGTGCCAGGTGCTCGTCGACCTGGCTTACCTCGACGGCCTCCACACGGTCGTGCCCGATCACGCGCGTGACGGTGGTGGACAGGTGCAGCGGAATACCAAAATCGTCCAGGCAATTCTTCACATTGCGGCGCAGTCCGTTGGCGTACGGCATGAGCTCGTACACGCCCTCGACGGAAATCCCCTCAAGCGTGCAGCGGCGCGCCATGATAAGCCCGATGTCTCCCGAGCCCAAAATGACGGTGCGCGAGCCGGGCTTGAGGTTTTCGATATTGATGTATCGCTGCGCCAGGCCGGCCGTAAACACGCCGGCGGGACGGCTGCCAGAGATCTTGATCTCGCTGCGCGTGCGCTCGCGACATCCCATGGCAAGAACGACGGCGTGCCCGGTGAGCTGCAGCATGCCGGCGCGGCTCATGAGCGTGACGGTATGGACCGCGGTGCCTTCCGCAGGCTCGCCTGAATCAATCCCAAGCACCATGCTGTTCAGGAACAGCGCAATGTCGGTTGCGTGCACCTGGTCGATAAAGCGCTGCGCGTACTCGGGACCGGTGAGCTCCTGTTTAAAGTGCGACAGGCCAAAGCCGGGGTGGATGCACTGGCGGAGGATGCCGCCCAGATGCTGCTCGCGCTCCACGATGGCCACGCGTGCGCCGGCCTTGTGTGCGGCAAGCGCGGCCGCCATGCCGGCAGGTCCGCCTCCGATAACGACCGCGTCGAAGGCCTGCGTTTGCACGGGCGCTGAGGCTTCGACCTCTGCGGTTCGAGCCTCCGCGCGTTCGTCGCGCATATCAAACGTCGCCATCCTAGCGTACCCCCTTCAGCGGTCCCTGGACCAGCCAAGATCCGGCATCCTCCAACAACACCTCGCTGGGGTCGCAGCCCAGTTCGCGCGCCAGGATCGCTACCACGCGGCTCTGGCAAAAGCCGCTCTGGCACCGACCCATGCCGGCGCGGCAGCGGCGCTTGACGCCCTCGACCGAAACCGCGCTCGGGTGGCGTCGGATCGCGGCAACAATCTCGGCCTCGGGCACCGTTTCGCAGCGGCAGACGATTTGCCCCCAAGCGGGGTCGGATTCAATGAGCTCTTCCTTGCGCGCAAGCGGCACGCGGTCAAAGTCGTCCGGCGCGCGGCGAATCGGGTCCCAATCGGCCCTTTCGCGCAAAGCAACGCCCGCCTCACGCATCACAAGCTCCATGCGCTCGGCAATGGCAGGCGCGCTCGCCACGCCTGGGGACTGAATGCCCGCCGCTTGGAAGAGCCCCGGCACCACGGCCGACTGTCCAATAAAGAAGTCGTTCGTTCCCCGAATGACCGGACGCCCGCCGGCAAACGCACGAACCACGCGGCGCGTCTCCAGGTCGGGCACCAGCTTGCGCGCGCCGTTCAGGAGCGCGTTTACATCGCTCGCATAGGTCTGCGTGTCGCCCGGCTCGCGCACGGCGGCCGTCGCGGTAATCACGGTGTTGCCATGAACGGTCCCCGTCACGATAACGCCCTTGGAAACCGGCGTGGGAACAGGGTAGAGCGGCATGAGCGCGCGCGGCTCCTTGTCCAGCACCACGATGTTGCCCTGACGCCAGACCATCTGGAACTCCTCGGCGCCCACCATATGCGAGATGTCGGCGGCGCCGTTGCCCGCGGCGTTGATCAGGTAGCGGCAGCGCACGTCTCCGGCGGGCGTCGCCAACGTAAAGCGCGCGTCGTCGCCCGAGCCCGCGACTTCAATCGCTTCCACCGGCGCAGACCGCATAAACGTCACCCCGTTGGCCACGGCGTTCTCCAGTGCGGCGATGGCAACCTCAAACGGGTCGACAAACCCAGTCGATGGGCACCACAACGCGCACGTTACATCGGCACTGGCGCGCGGCTCTAATTCGTGGATGCGGTCGGGTCCGACGATCGACAGCTCGGGCACCCCGTTGGCCAGGCCATTCTGGCGCAGCTGCTCCAGATGCGCGCGGTCTTCGTCGTTAAAGCCCAACACCATCGACCCGGTGCGGCAGAACAGAAATCCCAGCTCCCGTGACCAGGTGCCATACAGCTCGCAGCCGCGGGCGTTGACCTGTGCCTTTACGGTGCCCGGTGCCGGATCGTAGCCGGCGTGCACCAGGCCGCCGTTGGCCTTCGAGGCGCCCAGTGCAATGTCGTTGGCCGCCTCGACCACACAAATGGATAGGTCATAGCGCGCGAGCTGCCGCGCGATGGCGCATCCGGTGATGCCCGCGCCCACGATAGCGATATCAAACGTTTCTGTCACAGTGCCTCCCAGACGAGTTGACAGGATGTCAATAAGACTATCCTACGGTCTGCGCGCCCCTAGCGCAGCGGCAATGCGGCGAACAGCCCCGCAACACCCGCCAACGGCAGACGAGGGGAGACCCGGCACGGATGTTGGCCTCGTCTGCCGACAGCTACGGCAACCGTTCGTCTTGATCTGTAACAGTAAGAGGGGTTTTGGAGCCCAAGATGTTACAGATCGAGATTGAAGTCGGGGAGGGACCTCTGTGTCTCGATCTGTAACATCTAGACCCGGATTCCGGTCCTAACTGTTACAGATTGAGATGTTTGTGTCCGCACCAGCCCCGCCCCTAGCCGTGGTCCCATATAAACAAACCCCGTGGTAAACTTGACCGGACTGTTAATATTCCGAAAGGTACCCGTAATGTCCAAGTACATCTCCGAGCTCATGTCGCCGCAGCTTATGGGCGTCGTCTATGCCTTCGTTGGCTTTATCATCGCCCTGTATGTGCTGTCGGTCGTCTATGTGTTCATCGACGCTCGCCGCCGCGGCGCCAGCGCCTACGTGGCATGGGGCATCATCGCCCTCATCCCGTTTGTGGGCCTCATCGCCTACCTGGTCCTGCGCCCGCACTCCTATGCGTCCGACCGCGAGGAGCAGGAGCTGGACATGGCTCTGCGCGAGCGCCAGCTTGCCCAGTACGGCACCTGCCCGCAGTGCGGCGCGCCCATCGAGAAGGACTTCGTCGTCTGCCCGGTGTGCGACACCCAGGTTCGCAATGTCTGCCCCAGCTGCCATCGTCCGCTCGATGCGCACTGGAAGGTCTGCCCCTACTGCCGAACTCGCATCCAGTAACGCATCCATCGCCGGGCCGGTCGCAAGCCACGGGCACGCCGCAAGCCGCACGCGCCCCATACCCCGCCCCACACGATGAAGCATGCGTAGAAAATCGCCCGCCGTGCCATTAAGGTGCGGCGGGCGCTTGTATACCAAGGCAACCTGCCTATAATGATGCAAGTCAAAAACGCCGAGCGCATCGCACGCACTTGCATCAGGCATCCGAGAGGAGAAAACATACCCATGAAGGCACTCTACAATGACGGTTCGGTGGCCGAGCTCCCGCAGGACGAGGTCACGCACGTCATCCGTCACTCCGCCGCGCACATCATGGCGCAGGCCATCAAGCGCCTGTACCCCGAGGCCGACTTTGCCTACGGCCCCGCGACCGACAACGGCTTCTACTACGACGTCGACCTGCCCGAGGGCGTCAAGATCAGCGAGGACGACTTCCCCGCGATCGAGGCCGAGATGAAGAAGATCGTCAAGGAGAACCTCAAGTTCTCCGTGTACGATAAGCCCCGCGCCGAGGCTATCGCCCTTATGGAGGAGCGCGGCGAGAAGTACAAGGTCGAGCACATCGGCGACCTGGACGACGACGCCCGCATCACCTTCTACCAGCAGGGCGACTACATCGACATGTGCGTCGGCCCCCACATCTGCTACACCAAGGCGCTGAAGGCCTTTAAGCTTACCGGCGTCTCGGGCGCCTACTGGAAGGGCGACAAGGACAACAAGATGCTCACCCGCATCAACGGCGTCGCCTTTGCCACCAAGGAAGAGCTCGACGAGCACATGCACATGCTGGAGGAGGCCAAGAAGCGCGACCACCGCAAGATCGGCCGCGAGATGGACCTCTTTATGATGCGCGACGAGGCCCCCGGCTTCCCGTTCTTCCTGCCCAACGGCATGATCCTTAAGAACACGCTGCTGGACTACTGGCGCGAGATCCACCACAAGGCCGGCTACGTGGAGATCTCCACGCCGCTCATCATGAATAAACAGCTGTGGAAGACCTCGGGCCACTGGGACCACTACAAGGACAACATGTACTCCACCGTCATTGACGACGAGGAGTACTGCATTAAGCCCATGAACTGCCCGGGCGGCGTGCTGGTATACGCCTCTAAGCCGCACTCCTATCGCGAGCTGCCCATCCGCGCCGGCGAGATTGGCCTGGTGCACCGCCACGAGCTGCGCGGCGCCCTGCACGGCCTGTTCCGCGTGCGCTGCTTTAGCCAGGACGACGCCCACCTGTTTGTGCGTCCCGACCAGCTGACTGACGAGATCGTGGGCGTGGTCAACCTCATCGACTCCGTGTACCAGAAGTTTGGCTTTAAGTACCACGTTGAGCTTTCCACCCGCCCCGAGGACTCCATGGGTTCGGACGAGGACTGGGCTCGCGCCGAGGAGGGCCTGCGCACCGCTCTGGAGAAGCTGGGCATGGACTACGAGGTCAACGAGGGCGACGGCGCCTTCTACGGCCCCAAGATCGACTTCCACCTGGAGGACTCGCTCGGCCGTACCTGGCAGTGCGGTACCGTGCAGCTCGACTTCCAGATGCCGCTCAACTTTGACCTGGAGTACGTGGACGCCGACGGCACCAAGAAGCGCCCCATCATGCTGCACCGCGTGTGCTTTGGCTCCATCGAGCGCTTCATCGGTATTCTGATTGAGCACTTTGCGGGCAAGTTCCCCACCTGGCTGGCTCCCGTGCAGGTCAAGGCACTTCCGGTTTCCGAGAAGAGCCGCGACTACGCCCACGAGGTGCGTGCCAAGCTGGAGGAGGCCGGCATCCGCGTTGTCTGCGACGACCGCGACGAGAAGATCGGCTACAAGATCCGCGAGGCCCGCAGCATCGACCGCGTGCCCTACATGCTCATCCTGGGCGAGAAGGAGGTCGAGGCCGGCAACATTTCCGTCCGCGATCGCTCCAACGAGACCGTTCAGATGAGCGTTGACGAGTTTGTTGCCAAGGTGACCGAGGAGATCAAGACTCGCGCCTAGCACAAACCATACAAGAATTAACAAAGGCGATCGTCCTCGCGGGCGGTCGCCTTTTTTGTTATCTATAGAAGAAAAGCCGCTGGTTAGGGCGGCTTTTTTTGTTGTG
The DNA here is from genome assembly GCA_905199545.1 of uncultured Collinsella sp. Classification (GTDB taxonomy): domain Bacteria; phylum Actinomycetota; class Coriobacteriia; order Coriobacteriales; family Coriobacteriaceae; genus Collinsella. The sequence goes on along the minus strand of CAJKGW010000010.1, from coordinate 106 downwards.
CAAAAAGGTACAGGTTTTTGTAGAGGCGTATGGAGAGGTTGATTTTCAATTTCAACGCAACAGCCTGAACGGGCCCCGCGTTTCCGCAGCTAGCGCAACGCGGGAA
>CAJKGW010000009.1:0-125821 GCA_905199545.1 uncultured Collinsella sp. | reverse complement strand
GCAACGCGTTGCGCTGAGTCCTGAGGCTGTTGCAATGAAGATGAGAATCAAGGGCTGCGACACGCGACGGTTACCTTTAATGGATATGAGATGAATGAGGCGATTGTTTTGCTATACTCTCTCCGCACGGGCGATTGGCGCAACGGTTAGCGCAGGTGCTTTACACGCACAAGGCTGGGGGTTCGAATCCCTCATCGCCCACCATTGAATTGGAAACGGTCCTCGCAAGGGGACCGTTTTTGTTTGGGCCCAGCGCATGGGATTCGAACCCGACAGGGTGCGAAGCTGAGGAAACGCGAAGCGTTTTCCAGCGCAGCACGCGAGGGCCGCAGGCCCGAAGCGAAAGCGGGCGGCGTCAGCCGCACGCGACATCCCTCATCGCCCACCACTGATTTGATAGGCTCCCAGCAATGGGAGCCTTTCTTTTTTGGGCCCATTTCATGGGATTCGAACCCGCCAGCACGACTGTCACAAAGGCCGTGGCCAGAAAATGGCAAAAATGAGTACTGCCACCTTGCTTACAACATATCAAAAGATAGTATTTGCTTAAGTTACGAAACATATGTCCATTATAAGGACTAGCAATTGGATCAAAATCGTGCATTCATCGCCATTTCGACTTGCCATCTGGTCTTATTAGTCCAAAATTGCTGCGACCAAATCGGTAACAGTACTCATATTTAATGTTATTTGACCAGCAGGTCTCCCCGCCTTAGCAAATCTAAGGCAAAACGGGCTCCAGACCGCTGAATCATGCCACATAGGGCACGTCCGCAGTCCGGAACCCGGTCAAAGTTAAGTTATTTCGCTGTGTTAGGCCAAAACGTCCGACAGGATCTCGATCAGACTGTCCACGTCGGCTTCCTCGCAGACGAGCGGCGGCAAGAAACGCAGCGTATGGGCACCCGTAGCGTTAATCACGGCACCAGCCCCCAATGCACGGGCCACAACGTTGTGTGCATCACCCACAGTATCGTCCAGATCGCAGCCGAGCATCAAGCCGCGGCCACGCACCTCGGTCACGTTCGGCAGCTTGGCGAGCTTTGCCTCCATATAGGCGCCTACCTTGGCAACATGGTCGGCATAATCGCCGTGCACGAGCGCGGAGAGCGTCGCGGCACACGCCGCGATGGCCAAGCAGCTACCGCCAAAGGTCGAGCCGTGGTCGCCCGGCTTAAACACGTCGGCAATCTCCTTCTTTGCCACGACGGCACCCATGGGCACGCCATCAGCAATGCCCTTGGCAAGGCTCATGATGTCGGGTTCCACGCCATAGGTTTGGAATGCAAACGGCTTGCCGGAGCGGAAGATGCCGCACTGGACCTCGTCGGCGATAAGCACGGCGCCCACTTCGTGTGCCAGGTCGCGCGCTGCCGCCATAAACTCCTCGGTCATGGGGTGCACGCCGCTCTCACCCTGGATCGGCTCGAGCATCACGGCACAAATTTCGCTCCCCAGCTGCTTAAAGATCGCACGCAGTTCATCGATATCGTTGGGCGTGCAGGCCACAAAGCCACCCGGCAGCGGGCGGAAACTATCCTGCAGCCAATCCTGCATGGTGGCGGCAATGGTCTCGAGCGTACGGCCGTGGAAGCCGCCGCGCATGCACACGATAGTGTTGCCGCCGTTACCGGCACGTTTGGCGTACAGGCGCGCGAGCTTCATCGAGCCCTCGTTGGCCTCAGCGCCGGAGTTGGCAAAGAAGGTCTCCCAAACCTGCTCATCCGCAGCCGGGGCACCAAGAGCAGCTGCCGTGGTCTCATCGCCGGCGACAATGGCATCGGCAAGCACGCGCGCACCATCTACGTCGTCGTTAGCAAGCTTGGACAGCAGCGCCGCGACCTGTCCACGCTGCTCGATGTAGAAGTAATTGGAGACATGCATGAGCTTTTTGGTCTGTGCCTCGAGCGCCGAGAGCACAGCCGGGTCGCCATGACCTAGGCTGCACACGCCGATGCCGGCAAGAAAGTCGAGGTACTCACGACCATCGTCGCCGGTGAGCTTCATGCCGTGACCCTCGACAAACTCGACCGGAGAGCGGCCAAAGGTATGCATAACGTAATGGGATTCAAGCGATTGCTGAGCTGCAAGTGACATGGGATGCCTTTCGTTGAGCGCCGGACGGCGCAGGCCTATGGGTGCAGAAATGGGGCGGCTGCGGGTCAGTTAGACTGTCTGAAGCTTCTCGACCTCGTCGAGGTTCTCGGTCAGACGCGCAGCAAACGTCGAAAGCGGATGCGGATGCGTATCGAACTCGTAAGCCGTCTCGGTGGAATGGATCACGGTGCCGACGCCGGCATCGGTCAGCAGCTCCAGCAGCAGCGAATGCGGCGTGGTGCCGTTGATGATGTGAGCGCGAAATACGCCGCCGGCAAGCGCATCGACGGCCGCACGCAGCTTGGGAATCATGCCCTTATCGACCTCGCCGCCGTAGAGCATTTCGTTAACCTCGTCGAGCGTTAGGTTGGAGATGAGTGAGTCTTTATCGCTAAAGTCCTTGTACAGGCCGTCGACGTCGGTCAAAAAGATCGCCTTATGCGCATGCAGCGCCGCCGCAACGGCACCGGCGGCGGTATCGGCGTTGATGTTGAAGAAACCGCCGTCCTCCCCCGCCGCGACGGTAGCGATGACGGGGATGTACTCGCTATCGAGCAGGCGCTCGATATAGTCGGTGTTGACGTGCGTGACCTTGCCTACGCGGCCGAGTTCGGGGTCGAGCGGCTCGGCGATGAGCGTACCGGCATCGCTGCCCGAAACGCCCACGGCCAGGTTGCCGTGATGGTTGAGCGCCGCGACCAGCTCCTGGTTGACCTTGCCGCCCAGCACCTCGCGCACGATATCCATGGTCGCCGGCGTGGTCACGCGCTGGCCGTTCATAAACTCGACGGGGATGTCGTAGTGGCTAAGCGCCTCGTTGATGGCCTTGCCGCCACCGTGCACGATAACAGGGCGCATGCCGATGATCTTGAGCAGGACGATGTCGCTCATCACGTCGCGGCGCAGCTGCTCATCAACCATGGCGGCTCCGCCATATTTGATAACAACCGTCTTGCCGGTCAGGTTCTTAATCCACGGCAGCGCTTCGAACAGCAGCTGCGCGGTTGCTTCGTTGGATTCGCTCGAACGACAATCGCGTGCGAATTTCATAATCTGCCTCGTCTTTCATATCGTTATCGCGCCGTGCTCCGCTGTCCGCAATCGCGGCAAGATGCGCAGCGTGCCCGGAATCTAGGAACGGTAGTCGCCGTTGATGGAGATGTACTCATGCGTGAGGTCGCAGGTCCACACGGTCGTTGCCGCGTCGCCTGCGCCCAGGTCGGCCGAGATCACGATCTCGGGCGCCTCGAAACGTCGTAGAGCCTCGTCCTCGTCAAAGGGAACAGTCAGACCGTCGCGACAGACAGGCATGCCCATCATGTCGATGGAAACGTCTTCCTGATTAAACTTCACGCCGCACTTGCCAAGCGCCATAGCAACGCGGCCCCAGTTGCAGTCGTGGCCGGCGATGCAGGTCTTAACGAGCGGCGAGTTGGCAACGGCACGGGCGGCGATATCGGCCTCCTCGTCGTTCACGGCGCCGGTAACGTTGACCGTAACAAGCTTGGATGCGCCCTCACCATCGGCGGCAATATTGCGCGCCAGGCTCTCGCACACCTCGTGCACGGCAAATGCCAACTCGTCAAAAGCATCGGAGCCCTCGACGATAGGCTCGGCATCTGCGGCAGCGGCACCGGAGGCAAGCATGATGCAGGTGTCGTTGGTCGAGGTGTCGGAATCGACCGTTACCTTGTTAAAGGTCTGCTTGACGGTCGAGAGCAGCAGGGCATGAAGTGCCGCCGGCTCGACGGGGGCATCGGTGGTGATAGCTGCGATCATGGTGGCCATGTTGGGCATGATCATACCCGAGCCCTTGCACATTCCGCCTACCGTATAGACATTGCTCGCATGACCCGCAGCCTCACTGACGTAGGACACGGCGTACTCCTTGGAGTGCGTGTCGGTCGTCATGATGGCGCGAGCGGCATCGGCGCCACCGTGGGCGGAGAGCGCCTCGTAGGCAGCAGGAATGGCGGTCTCAAACGTGTCGATCGGCAGAATCTGGCCAATCACACCCGTGGAGGCAATCAGAATCTGCTGAGGCTCGCAGCCGATGACCTGCGATGCGATGCTGCACGTCTCGCGCGCGCATGCAAGGCCGGTCTCACCCGTGGCGGCGTTGGCATTGCCAGAGTTGACCGAAATGCCGGCGATGATACCGTACCCCTTGTCGGTACCGCCCAGGTTGGCACGGCTCACCTGCACGGGCGCCGCGCAAAAGCGATTGGTGGTAAACACGCCAGCACCGGGACAGGGTTTATCGGGCACGACGAGCGCGTAATCCAGACGCTCGGGGTTCTTGCGGAACCCAGCGTGGATGCCTGCAGCCTTAAAACCAGCCGCAGCCGTAACGCCACCCTCGACGGCGCGAATCTTGATATCAAACAGCTCGGTATTCATCGTCTTTATGACTCCTTATGTCAAACAAAAAACGGACATCGGTTGGTGCGCCATGCCAGTCGTGATCATGAGACCAGCTTAAGAGTGGCGCCCCATTCGATGCCCGACTACCAAATCGTTAACAATCGAATGTGCTACACCGGGCACGCCACTGTGGGCAAGCCTCGTCGCTCGTCAAAGCCAAAGACGATATTGGCGCACTGGACTGCTTGGCCCGCAGCGCCCTTGCACAAATTGTCGATAGCACCCGTCGCCACCAGCACGCCCGCGCGCTTGTTGAGCGCGAGGCCAATCTGGGCAGCGTTGGTGCCGACGACCGAAGCCGTCTTGGGCTGCTGGCCGGCATCGAGCACGCGCACAAAGGTGCGACCGGCGTAGAACTGCTTGTAATGGTCGACAACGTCCTCAAGGGTCAAGGTATCGAGAGCCTGCGGCGTGAGCGGCAGCGTCACCGTGGAGAGCAGACCGCGCTTGAGCGGTGCCAGGTGCGGGGTAAAGACGACGCGATCGGTCAGGCCAAGGATTTGCTCAATCTCGGGCGTGTGGCGATGCTTGCCCACGCCGTAGGCCTCCAAGTTCTCGTCGGCGCTGCAAAAATGGGTGCGGGCGTTGCAGGACTTACCGGCGCCCGTCACGCCGCTAATGGCATCGACAATCACGGGGCCGTTCTCGGCCACCCAGCCCGCGCGCACGGCGGGCGCGGCGGCAAGGCTCGTTGCGGTGGGATAGCAACCGGCGCAGGCGACCAGCACGGATTTGCCGTCGGCATGGTCGGATGCGGCGGTCTCCAAGTCCTGGCAGAACAGCTCGGGCAGACCGAAGGCACGGGTCTTGAGCAGCTCGGGGCTCGCATGCTCGGCGGCATACCAAGCCTCAAAAACGGACGCGTCGTTCAGACGGTAGTCAGCCGAAAGATCAAAGCAGGAGACGCCCGATGCAAGCAGCGCGGGCACCTGTGCCATGGCAGCCGTGTGCGGCACGGCCAAAAAGACCGCGTCGCAGTTCTTGAGCTCGGGGGCATCATGCGTGGTGAAAACCAGATCGCTCACACCAGCAAAGCTCGGATACACCGCGGACAGCGGCTGGCCGGCATCGGCGTTGGACGTAACGGCAACAAGTTCAAACTCGGGATGACCGAGGACGAGGCGAATGAGCTCGGCGCCGGCATATCCAGCCGCACCGACGATTCCAACCTTTACAGACATATCAGACTCCTTGTCTGCAGTTATGCACCAATGCGCATCCCGCAGCCGTCGTTATGAAGTGGGTTGAAACTTTAGCACCAAAAGATGCATGAATACGTAAATGGCTTGCATATTCATGCATTGAAACATTCCCGACACATTCGCTTGAAGGAATTGACAAATGGAGCGGGCCCCGTATTGACCGGCGCTCCTAACGGCGCCGGGCAATACGGGGCCCGCCCATGCGAAACCAAGTTGTTAGGATGAGCCAGCTGGCTAGAGCTCGACCGGCACCCATTCGTCGTGATTGCAGATAAAAGCCTCGGGATCCTCGACGCTAAAGAAGACGAGCGTGGGGTCGTTAGGCCCCTCATAGTGCTCGCCCAGGCGCTCTAGATGCTTCCACCCAGCTTCGCGCATTTCGCCTAAAGCCCGGTCATCCAAGCCGGCACGCCCGCGCAAGATGAGCCAGCCATGGCCCGGCCACCAACTCGTGGCCTCAAAGCGCTGGTTTTGCAGCAGCTCTTGCCACACATCTTTGGTGCGCGCTGTTACAAACCACAGCTTGCCGTCCTGGATCTGCGCAAACGAAAACGGACGCACATGAGGCTGTCCGTCAACGCTCGTCGCCAAATACCATGCCGGCACCGACGTCAGATACTCCAACACCGTATTCAATCCGTCCATGTGTCCTCCTGGCGCTAGCTAATTCGGAACGGGTAGTTAATTTGAGACGCGCTAGAGCTCCAGGCGCTCCTCGCTGCCGTCGATATCACAGAAGCGCGCGGCAATGTTGCGGACCGAAAAGAAAGCAAGGCGGCCGTCGTTGGCACTCTCGTGTTCCTCGCCGATGCCCACCATGTGCTTAAAACCCGCTTGACGCACCTTGTCGCTCGCAACTGCGTCGTCCTCAAGTGCGGCTTCGCCGGTCAATACGATCCAGCATTCCCCCGGCTTCCAGCCCGAGAGCTCAAACTTGGGATTCGCACTCAGCTCCGCCCACACATCCTTGTCGCGCGACGTGCAAAACCACAGCTTACCTTCATCGACCATGGCAAACGAAAACGGCCTCACGCGAGGCTGATGCCCGTCGGCCACATCGGTCGTGGCCAGATACCACGCCGGAATGCGCCTGAGATACGAGCAGGCGCGCTCAAGCTGAGCTGTGCGGTCGTTGTCGGTCATAGGGACCCCTTTCTTGCGCTCGAATCGCGCCTAAACAAGTTGAAGGTTGACGACGATGACACACGCAAACAGCAGCATCGTCACCACCGCAGCCAGCGCATCCCCGCGGCGAAATGCAAGCGCATGCAGACGCGTGCGGCCCTGCTCGCCGTGATAGCAGCGTGCATCCATGGCGGCAGACAGCGTCTCGGCATGACGGAACACGCCCGTGAACAGTGGAATCGCCACACTGCCGAGCATACGCACGCCGCCGAGCGGGCCACCCGTTACGCGTGCACCGCGGCTTGCCTGCGCGTCCGCCGTCTGCTTCATCTCGGTGGCGAACTGCGGCATAAAGCGCAACGCGATGCCCATGATCATGCCGAGCTCATGCGCCGGAAGCCCCACGCGCGCAAACGGTGCGAGCAGACGCTCAAAGCCCGCGGTGAGGTCGAGCGTCGGTGTGGTGAGCGTAATGGCGCTCATGCCGGCCATCATCAGGGTCAGGCGACACGCCATAAAGGCGGCAGAACGCAGTGAGCCCTCGCTTATCTGCAGAAAGCCGAGCTGCCACAGGATGCGCCCACTCTGATCGGTAAACAAGTTGAGCACCGCGACCACGACGACGATTGCCAGCAGCGGCGCCATCGACGACAGAACGCGACGAGCCGGCACCCGGGACACGACATAGATCAGCACAACGAAAATTGCGACAGGGGCCAATCCGCGGAAGCCGCCGACGGTCAGCGTCGTGATCAAAAACACAAAGCCCAGGAGCAGCTTGGTGCGCGGATCCAGGCGATGGATCGCGCTATCGCTCGGATAGTAGCTGCCAAACGAAAACGCCTCCATCAGCAACCCTCCTCTCGCGCGACCGTTTCGGATTTGGCCTTGTCCGAGACGTTAGAAGAACCGCCTGAGCGACCGATCGGCAAATCTGCCAACTCGTCGGCCAACGACTCAACCGTATAGAGCCCGCCGCGATGCAGCGGCACGCCCGCTTCCGCGAGCGCCAACGCCATGCGCTGGGCAGCGGGAACACCCAAGCCGATTGATTTAAGCTCATCCGCATGCGCAAAAACCTGAGCGGGCGTGCCCTCAGCAAACACCGCGCCCTCGTTCATCACGACAATACGATCGCAGCAATTGGCGAGGTCATCCATACTGTGTGAGACCATGACGACGGTCAGGCCCCCATGGTGAAGTCGATCGATGAGCTCCAGGAAATCACTGCGCGCCGCCGGATCGAGCCCCGCCATGGGCTCATCGAGTACCAGGACCTCGGGCTCCATGGCAAGCACGCCAGCAAACGCCACGCGCCGCTGTTGGCCACCCGAAAGCTCAAAGGGACTCTTGTCGCCCACCGTGGCCAAGTCGAGGCCCACGCGCGCGAGCGATGACTCAACGCGGCGCGCGACCTCGGCCTGCGACAAGCCAAGGTTGTGCGGGCCAAACGCCACGTCCTGCGTCACGGTTTCGGCAAACAGCTGACGCTCGGGATATTGAAACACCACGCCGACCTTGGCCTTAACCGCGGCGGCATCTTTCTTGTTTGCCAGGTCGAGCCCCAACGCGTAAACGGAACCCTCCTGGGGGCGAATCAAACCGTTGAGATGCTGGACCAGCGTCGACTTACCCGAACCGGTATGGCCTGCTAAGCCCAGGAACTCGCCGCGACGCACCGTCAGCGATACATCGCGCAGCGCCCACGGGCTGCTGGGGTCGTTTCCCCAGAGAGCCTGTTTGCTCGATTTGCCCGCAACGGCCGAGCGCTTATGCCAGCGGCGACGCTCGCGCGGACTGAGCGAATAACTGTACGAAACATGGGATAGCTCGATGACAGGCTCCGACGCGTTGCCCTCGTTGTCTACCGGAACAGTGCCGTCAGCGATTTCCAACTGGGACGCGGAAGGCTGCCCCGCAGTGCCTGCCCCGCTCCGCTCGGTATAGGCCTGCGCAACCTCGGCAACCATATCCGCCTCGCGCACCTGCGCGCAAACGGGTACGCCCTTCGCACGAAGTGCCATGCCCAAACGGCACGACTCCGGCATGTCCAGGTTGAGCTGCGCAAGTTCGTCCGCCCGCGTCAAGATTTCCTCGGGCGTACCGAGCATGGCAACGCGCCCCGCCTGAAACACCGCGACTCGATCGGCCTCGGCGGCCTCTTCCATAAAGTGCGTAATCATCACGATGGTCATGCCGCGAGCGTGCAACGCGCGGCAAGCCTTCATGAGGCCCTTGCGTCCACGCGGATCGAGCATCGAGGAAGCCTCGTCCAATATGAGCACGCGCGGTTCCATGGCAAGCACGCCGGCAAGCGCCACGCGCTGCTTTTGGCCACCCGAGAGCGCATGGGTCTCGTGGCGCTCAAAGCCCACCAGGCCCACGGCCTTCAGCACATCTCGCACACGCTGCGCGATCTGGGCCGATGGCACGCCAAGGTTTTCGGGACCGAACGCAACATCGTCCTCGACAAGCGTCGCCACCAGCTGATCATCCGGGTTCTGGAACACCATGCCCGCAGTCGAGCGGATGTCGTAGACCAGCTCGGGATCGGACGCGTCCATGCCGTTGACGCGCACCGTTCCCGTATCGGGCTGCAGCAGCGCGTTCAAATGCTTGGCGAACGTCGACTTGCCCGACCCGTTTCCGCCGAGGATGCAGAAAAACTCGCCATCCTCGATGTTCAGATCGATGCCGTCGAGTGCCGGTGTGGCACCGTCATAGCTAAAGGAAACGCCCCGACACTCAATCATGCGCGGCCTTTGACCTGGTCCTTCTTGGGCGTAATGAGATTAGAGACCGCCTTGTACACCGCCAGCGTCAACACCGAGTTGAGCACGGTCTTGATGAGGTTGAACGGCAGCACGGCAGGAATCATGAGCGGGGCGATCACATCGACCGAGCCATACCAGAACCAAACACCAATGGTAAGGTTTGCGACCATAGACAACGCCGTAGCGGCAATGACGCCGAGCGCTAGGCCAATCACGGCACCCTTATAGGTATGCATCTTCTGGTAGACGATAGCCGCGGGCAGAATATAACCCAGCGTAGCCACCAGGTTCATAAGCGCACCGACCCAGTCACCCGTGGTGAGCGCATGGATAACAATCGCCATGGCGGCAACAGCAGTGCCGGCGCCGGGGCCATACGCAAAACCGCACACCATCGCCGGTACCAGCGACGGGTCATACGTCAAAAACGGCGCCGAAGGAAGGATGGGCAGCTGCACATACATAAACAGGGCGCCCAAGGCGCACATCAGCGCCATGGTAACGAGCTGTTTGGTGCTCCACCTATTCGTGTTCTCAAAATGGATATGCTGCGACTGTTCAGACATAAGATCACCTGCCTCTTTCATCCGGACTCTAACCGTTGGTACTGGGATCTCACCAGTTCAGCCGGCATGCGAACCAACGCACACACGGGTCGCGGACTCATCGGCTCGGTCGCAGACGCCTCGCCTACGCCACGGCACCCCTTTGGCACCGCCCGATTTACCGCCAGTGGGGAATTTCACCCCGCCCTGAAACAGCAATTGCAAGTGTAGCACGAGCAATCGTTCGTGCAAGTATGCCAAGGGTAATTTGTGGCGGGGATCAGTTGCCGCAGCAGCCGCGTTCCCCACCCATCCCAAAGTAGCGCGCCTTTCGCGGCAAAGCCGCGAAACAGCGACCGGGACACGTATTCCCAACAACCAAGTCCTCCGCCCACGCCGACCTCAAGGCCGTAAACGCAGGGAATCCGGGGGCGTGACGGGGTCTTCTCTCCGGAACATTCCGCAGGACGCAAAGAGGCTCCGCAGCGCGAAGCGCGATGCGGAGCCTCTTTGCATGTCCGAGGACGTTCCGGAGAGAAACCCCGTCACGCCCCCGGATTCCCGGTGGGAGTTCTAGACCTTGTCGGCCTTAGTACATACCGCCGCCCTGCTGACCAGCGGTAGCAGCAGCGATAGCGTCCTCAAGCTGAGTGTTTTTGGGCACATCGGAGACGGTAGCCTCGGTGATGAGGATCAGGCTGGCGACAGAAGCAGCGTTCTGCAGGGTGACGCGGCTGACCTTGACGGGGTCGAGGACGCCCATCTCGATCATGTCGCCCCACTCGCCGTTGGCAGAGTTGAGACCCTGGCCGGCGGGCAGCTCGGCAACCTTGTCGACCACGACAGCGCCCTCAAAGCCAGCGTTCTTGGCGATAGTAGCGACCGGAGCGGTCAGAGCCTTCTTGACGATATCGACGCCGATCTTCTCCTCGGGGTCGTCGATCTCGACAGCATCGAGCGCAGGAGCAGCGTCCATGAAGGCGACGCCGCCACCGGCGACAATGCCCTCCTCGACAGCAGCGCGGGTAGCCTGCAGGGCATCCTCGACGCGGTGCTTGATCTCCTTGAGCTCGGACTCGGTAGCAGCGCCGACCTTGATGACGGCAACGCCACCGGAGAGCTTGGCCAGGCGCTCCTGGAGCTTCTCACGGTCGAAGTCAGAGGTGGTGTTCTCCATCTCGCCCTTGATCTGAGCGATGCGGGCGTCGATGGCCTCCTTGGAGCCAGCGCCGCCGACGACGACGGTGTTGTCCTTGGAGATAGTGACGGACTTAGCGGTACCGAGCATATCGGCAGTGATGTCAGCGACCTTCACGCCCAGCTCGTCCAGAGCGGCCTGGCCACCGGTGAGGACGGCGATGTCCTCGAGGATGCGCTTGCGGCGATCGCCGTAGCCCGGGGCCTTGACGGCGCAGACGTTGAGAGCGCCACGAATCTTGTTGAGGACCAGGGTCGGCAGAGCCTCGCCGTCGATGTCCTCAGCGATGATGAGCAGGCCACGGCCGGCGCGCTGGACAGCCTCGAGAACAGGCATGATGTCCTGAACGCTGGAGATCTTCTGGTCGGTGATGAGGATGTACGGATCCTTCATCACGGCCTCCATGCGGTCGTTGTCCGTGACGAAATAAGCGGAGACATAGCCCTTGTCGAACTGCATGCCCTCGACGGTGTCGATGGTGATGTCGAACGTCTGGGAATCCTCGACGGTGATGACGCCGTCCTTGCCCACGACCTCCATGGCCTCGGCGATCTTCTCGCCGACCTCGGGGTCACCAGCGGAGATGGTGCCGACGGAAGCGATCTGCTCCTTGGTCTCGACCGGCTTGGCCTGCTTCTTCATCTCGGCGACGGCGGCGTTGACGGCCTTGTCGATGCCGCGACGGATGGCCAGCGGGTTGGCGCCAGCGGCGACGTTGCGCAGACCGTCGTTGACGATAGCCTGAGCGAGCAGGGTTGCGGTGGTGGTGCCGTCACCCACGGTGTCGTTGGTCTTGGTGGCGACCTCCTTCACCAGCTGAGCGCCCATGTTCTCGATGTTGTCCTCGAGCTCGATCTCCTTAGCGACGGAAACGCCGTCGTTGGTGATGGTCGGGGCACCGAACGTGCGCTGCAGAGCGACGTAACGGCCCTTGGGGCCCATGGTGACGGTAACGGCGTCGGCCAGAGTGTTGACGCCCTTGGCGAGCTTGGCGCGGGCATCGGTGTTGAACGTAATGTTCTTTGCCATGGTAGGTAATCCTCCAAAAGAAATGTGACTCGCGTCGCCGCTTCCGAGTCCTATGCGACGATCGCGTTCAAAGACGAATCAGAGATTCTGACGAGACTAGGCCTCGACGACAGCGTAGATGTCGTCGGCGCGCATCAGCAGATACTTCTCGCCGTCGACCTTGACCTCGTTGCCACCGAACTTACCGTAGATGACAACGTCACCGACCTTGACGTCCATGGGGATGCGCTCACCCTTGTCGTTGACCTTGCCGGCGCCAACGGCAACGATGGTGCCGCGCTGCGGCTTCTCCTGGGCGTTGCTGGCGATATACAGACCAGAGGCGGTCTTCTGCTCGGCCTCGTCGGGCTTGACCAGGACGCGATCTGCAAGCGGCTTCAAAGACGACATGCTTGTTTCCTCCTTTTTGGGCCGCACGGTTGAGCCGTGCGGGTTTCCCTACTTCGTTTGCGTACGCGTTGAATGGTACCCACGAATGGCGGGTTATACAACACGGAGTCAAAAAATCTTATTTTTTGGCACTTAGATTTTCTGAATGCCGGGGGATAACTTAGCAGTGGCTCCCGTGTGGCTCCGGAGGGGCGGGGCATAAGGTTTCCTGCTCGGGCAGTCCTGCTCGCACGAAGGCCACATTAAGTGGCCTTCGGCTCGTGCGGAACTCGCGATAAACCTTATGCCCCGCCCCTCCGGAGCCACACGGGAGGCAGGTTAACTAATTCGGGCCCGGCATTCAGAAAAGTCAGTACAGCAAAATGGCGATGCGGATGGTGCGAACAAGAAAGGGGCACGTTGCTGAAACGTGCCCCTTATAGGTGGGGTATGGGGCTAGCGCTCGTAAATCAAGTTGCCTGCCAGGTAGGTGGCCTGAACCTTGGTGGCTTGGAGCTCTTGGGGGTCGATGGTGAGCGGGTTTTGGTCTAGGACTACCAGGTCGGCGTATTTGCCGGGCTCCAGGCTGCCGAGATTTTGCTCGTCACCTGCTGCATAGGCGCTGCCCAGAGTGTAGTTGCGCAGGGCCGTTGCCGCGTCGATACGCTCGCTCGGTAACCAGCCGCCCTCGGGCCAGTGGCTGCGGGGGTCTTGGCGCGTGATAGCCGTGTAGAGCACGTTCATGCTGGTAACGGCCGTGATGGGGCTATCGGTGCCGAAGGCCTGGCGGATGCCGCGCTGCTTATAGGTCGCGAACGGCCACATGATGCGGCTGCGTTCCGGGCCCAGGTCGCGCTCCGGGCCACCCGGGTCGAGCGTGATGTGGCAAGGCTGGCTCGAGGCAATGACGTTGAGCTTGCGCAGACGATCGATGTCCTCGGGCAGCAGATTCTCCAAATGCTCAAGCGTATTGTGGCCGTGCTTGGGCAGGCCGTAGAGCTCTGCCGCCTCCTCAAAGATATCGAGCGCGGCATGGATGGCGCCATCGCCGATGACGTGGATGCGCACGGTATGGCCGCGCTCGGCTGCCGCCAGAACCAGCTTGCGCATGCGCTCGGCAGGAACTGTCAGACGGCCCTGGTCGCCCGGGAAGCGCGGGTTGGTATAGGGCTCAGTGAGGTATGCGGTATGCTCGCTCGACACGCCGTCGAAGAACTGTTTAAAGCCTGGCGCCGAGAGCAGCGCGTTGTTCGCGTAGCGGGTCTGTAGCTCTTCCAAGCGCGATTGGTCATCCAGCAGCGTGGGAAACAAATGGGCGCGGATGCCCAGCTTGCCGGCGGCCTGCAGCTTGTCGTAGACATCGTCGCGGATAAAGTCGCAGCCCGGCATGGGCATGAGCGACATATCGCATATCGAGGTGATGCCCTGCTCGGCCATCCGCCTCATTTGATCGGCGTAAGCGCTTGCGATGCGATCCTCGCCCAGCCACTCAAGGCAGCGCGGTAGCAGCTGCATGGCAGCCGCCTCGTGAGCAATGCCCGTGAGCTCGCCGTTTGCATCCTTGTCGTAGCTGCCGCCCGCTGGCGGCTCGCTGTCGCGTGTGACGCCGAGCGCCTCGAGTGCGCGGCTGTTGAGCCAAAGCGTATGCCCGTCGCCCGAATACATAACGCAGGGACGATCGGGGAATGCCGCATCGAGCGACGCCTTGGTAGGATGCTCGGGCGGGTCCCAACGGTAGTCGCGCCAGCCCTGCGTCACAACCCAAGCGTCATCGGGCAGGTCCTTGGAAAACTCGAGCGCGTGCTGCACCAGCGCAGTCTCGGACGTGCCCATATCCATGAGCATGTACGGCGAGGAGCCGACCGAGGTATGGAAGAAGTGCAGATGAGCGTCATGGAAACCTGGGCAGACAAACTGCTCGCCGTAGTCGATAACCGGCGTAGCGGCAGGCGCGGCGGCAATCACGTCATCGGGCGCACCGACTGCGAAGATACGGTCGCCTGCGATGGCAATCGCCAGCTCGCGGGCGGTATCGATGCCGTCTTGCGCGGTAAAGACGTTCTTGGAGCGGATAATCCGATCGATATGTTGCATGGGCATCCCCATCTCTGGCAGGAAATTCAACACCCCCGAGTGTACTCCCCCGCCCTTGTAACAAAACCCCAAGCGGCAAACGGCAACTTTACCAGCCCTAGCGGCAGGTGGCATACTGGAGAGAGCCTGTACGATTTTGCGATCAACCCAGCAAGGAGCAAATCGACCATGACGAAGACCAAGGCACAGCAGATTATGGCGGCGACCGAGGCTCGCGCGGCTGACGACGTCACCGCAGCCATCAAAGATATCGCTACCGAGTTTGAACCCTATATCATCAAGCAGCGCCGGCACTTCCATAAGCACCCGGAGCTGAGCCTTGCCGAGGAGCGCACGACTTCTGACATCGCCAACCAGCTCGACGCCATGAATATCCCCTACGAGCGTCCCCTTAAGACGGGCCTTGTGGCGACCCTTCGCGGCACCGCGCCCGACTCCTATCGCGAGGACGGCACGCCACGCCGCCGCATCCTGCTGCGCGCCGACATCGACGCCCTGCCCGTCACCGAGCAGACCGGCGAGGAGTTCGCCAGCGTCAACGAGGGCTGCATGCACGCCTGCGGCCACGACTGCCACATCGCCATGATGCTCGGCACGCTGCAAATCCTGCGCCATATGACCGACGACATCCACGGCGAAGTCCGCATCGTCTTCCAGCCCAGCGAGGAAAACGGCCAGGGCGCCAAGCTCATGATCGGCACGGGCGTGCTCGACGGCGTCGATGGCGCCTACGCCGCGCACATCTGGAGCGAGGTCGACGCCGGCACCGTGAGCTGCGAGCCCGGTCCGCGCATGGCCAATACCGACTGGTTCCGCATCGACGTCCGCGGCACCTCATGCCACGGTGCCATGCCCCAGCGCGGCCACGACGCCGTTATGGTGGCCGCCGAGATCGTCAATGCCCTGCAGACCATCGTCTCGCGCGAAATCAGCCCCTACGAGCCGGCCGTCATCACCGTCGGCGAGCTGCACGGCGGCACCGCACGCAACGTTATCGCCGGCACGGCCTACCTCGCCGGCACGGTGCGCACCTACGGCGATTCGACCCACGAGGAAATGCCGGAGCTTATGCGCCGCATCGTGGAGCATACCGCGGCAGCTCTGGGCGCCGAGGCAGAGCTCACCGACTACACCATCGCCAATTATAAGGTCGAAAACGATGCCGCCTCGAGCGAGCGTTGTCGTCAGGCCGTGGTCAAGTGCCTGGGTGCAGCCGGCGAAGGCCATTATCGCGGCACACTTTCGGGCGAGGATTTTTCGGAGTACCTGCGCCGTGTACCGGGCGTGCTCGCCTTTGTAGGTACGCGCAACCCCAAGATTGGCGCCACGTACGCCCAACATTCCTGCTTCTACAAGATCGACGAGACTGTGCTGGCAAAGGGCTCCATGGTGGCCGCCCAGTATGCCATCGACTTTTTGGCCGAGCCCACGCAAGAGGAGCTCGACGGCCCCGCGATCACCGCGGTCGCCGAAACCAACCCCGACCTGGCCGCCAAGTTGCGCTCTGCCAAGGCAACGACGGCCGAGGCTCGCGACGCCATCCATGACGCCCGCACGGCACGCCATGCCGCGATCAAGGGCATCCACGATGCACGTGCCGCCGCTCGCCGCGAGGAGAAGCGCGGCGAGTAGTCGATTCGCGGCCATCTCGCAGTCATAGCCACATCGCGATATCAAAGCGGGGGCGGACGTTTCGGCACGTCCGTCCCCGCTTATTTGTCAAGCGCTATTACTACCGTTTCTACCCCGTCCCCAAATGGCAGGTGGCAGGGTTACTCGTCCTGTGGGTCCTCGTCGGAGCTTGGCGCAGGCTCGGGCTCAGGCGCAGGCTCGGGCTCCGGTTCCGGCATGGGCTCGGGCTCGGGCTCCGGTTCCGGCATGGGCTCGGGCTCGGGCTCCGGTTCCGGCATGGGCTCGGGCTCAGGCGCAGGCTCGGGCTCAGGCGCGGGCTCGGGCTCGGGCGCGGGCTCGGACTCGGGCGCCGCAGCGGAATCGGATACGGGCGCTGCGTCGGCGCTAAAACCAGCCGGAGCAGACTTCTTCTCAAACGGCAGCACAAAGGTCAGGACGTCATCCTTATCCTCATCAGCCCATTCAGCTGCATAACGCGCTACCCAATAGCCAACGGCACGATGCTTGAGCATCTTGCCAAAGACCGTGAGGAATACCGTGACAAACGCCGTCAGCACCAAGAACAATACGAGCGTGATGCCACCGCCGGTAACAAGCGCCTCAATAGCCGAAGGACGGTAGTAGTAGCTATACATACCGACAGAGGCAATGGTGCCAAAGACGAGCGTCAGGATCCATGTGACAACGTTGGCGACCAGGCCCGTCAAAAACTCGGGAAGGAACGAAGCGCAGAACAGTTTGGTCTTGTTGTGCTTAAAGGCCGCCCAGACCTTATCGAGCGAAAACGCGCTCTCGACACGACCGGTCACCGCAAAGTGCATCACGGCAATGTCGGCGAACATCTTAAAGAAGACCCCCAAGACCGCCGTGGCAATCATAGCCAGGACAAGCAGGCCAAGCGAGCCGAACAGCGCTGCCTCGAGTGCATAAGAGCCGTAATACGAATACGAGCCCGCGGCGCCAATTACCACGCTCTCCACCAGCGAAAGCACTACACCGATAACGGGAATGGCAGCAATAACCTCGAGCACGACCGAGATAACGCTCGAAAAGACTCCGAGGCCAAACGACGTGGAACGCATGAGTGGACGATCCATACCGTCATCAACCTTGAGCGACAGATCTCGACCCCACTCAATACCAAAGCCGGAACCACACACGCTCGCAATGCAAGCTGCCAAAAAGCCGATGGCAGCTGCAATGCCGCCAATAACGGGAATAAACAGCACGAGTACCGACACAACACAAATCAGCGCCGGTAAAAAGGCAATCTGGCACACGCGCTGCAGCACGCCCGGAGTCTTGGTCATATCCTCAAACGCCTGAGCCACACAGCCCTTGGACGCATTCGCCACGGGCGGTTGCGGAACAAACTGCTGGGGCTGACCCTGAGGGGCAGAGGCTGCGGCACCGGCATTAGGAGCACCGCACGCGCCACAGAACTTGTCGTTGTCGCCCATGGGGGCACCACACTGCGAACAGAACATCGAAATCATCCCTTCGTATCATGAGCGAATCATCTGGATCGCAAACGATGTCTTTAGCATCATTATCACCCAATGTGGGGACAAATGCTCCAACATGACGTATTTGCAACGCGCAGGGCGCTATTCGATTGTTTGATGAGCTCGACCGCGTTAGTTCGTTCCGCGGAAACCCTTGCCGACGATCTCGGAGCTGTCGACGATGGTGATGAAGGCGCCAGGGTCAATCTCGCGGGTATAGCGGCGCAGTTGCACTGCCTCGCGACGGCTCAGCACGCTCATGATCACCGTGACGCACTTGCCCGAGAAGGCGCCATAGCCACGGCTGATCGTTGCCGTGCGGTTGAGATGCTTGACGATAAACTCCTCGACTTTGCGCGGTTCGGCGCAAATAATCGTGCAGACCTTGCGCAGGTGAATGCTCTCGATGGCCTTGTCGACCACAAGCGTCTTGGCAAACAGGCCGAGCACGCAGTACAGGCCGACGCGCGGGCCATACAGGAAAGCCGCGATGGTCACGATGCCGATATCGACCAGCAACAGTGCGCGGCCAATCTCGAGCGTGGTGCGGCGTTTGAGGATCATGGCAAGAATGTCCGTGCCACCCGTCGAGGCGCCAATGTCAAAGACAATAGCACTGCCGAGCGCCGGCAAGATAACGGCAAAACACAGGTCGAGCCACATATCGCCCGTCATCGAAACATCCGTCGGGAGGAAGAGCTCGAACAGCGAGACGTAGGCCGAAAGCGCAAACGAGGCAAAGACACTCCAAAGGATTGCCTTGCGCTCCAAAAAGATAAAACCCAGGATGACCAGGATCGCGTTGATAATCCACATAAAGACGCCGACGGGCAGAGTCGGGAACAGCGTAGAAAGAATGACCGACACACCCGAGGTACCGCCGAAGGCAAAGTGATTGGGCGTTTTGAAAGCCACGATGGCAAAGGCCGTGAGGATCAGGCCCAGGTTGAGCTCGGCAAAAAAGCGAGGAAAGCCTGGTTCCTGGCTGCGCTTGCGGCCGGCGCGCTCGCCTTGCTCAATAACATCGCGATCGACAACGCGCTCCATCGGCACCACCGGAGGACGATGCACCTCCTCGGCGGCACGCGACGCCGCCTCTGCCGCAGCGGCCTCAATCGCCCATGCCTTGCTTTCGGTCTCGTGTTCGTCGGCCATTACGGCAACCCCTCGTTAACAATTTGGAAACAATGCGCCCATTAGGGTAACGCGGAACGCGAAGATTGCAACCCTTAGTTAGACGAGCGGTATGCCCGCATCGGGGGCATACAAAGAACGGCCGGCCGCGCATGTGCATGCGCGACCGGCCGTTTGACGTTTACGCAGATAAAACCTGCCAAAATAAACATCCCTTTTTGGTAGGTTACTCGTGCTGGCTGGTACGGTGCTCGTACTCCTCGGGGGTGATGACATCCTCGATGCGCAGGTTGACGCCTGCCACCTCAAGGCCGGTCATCGCGGCAAGACGCTCGGTGACGCGCGCCTTAACGTCGTCAAAGATCGCAGGCGCATAGGCGCCGTACTCGATGATGACCGAGATGTTGACGACCACGCGGTTGTCGTCGGTGACCTCGACCGTCACGCCCTTGGTCAGGTTCTCGGCACCAAACTGCTCCTGCACAAAGTGCATGAGGTTGCCCTTCATGCCCAGAACGTGCGGCACCTCGCGGGTGGCCATGGCGACGATCTTCTCAATCACGCCGTTGGAATAGGTCAGCGAGTCCTCGGACTCGTCCGCCTCCTCGTCATCCTCGTCCGCCTCATCTTCGGACTCTGCCTCGACGAGCGCCTCGTCCTCGAGCGTTACGTCCTCCGCCTCGGCGGCGATGGCCTCATTCGCCTCGAGCTCGGTATCGGCCACATCGACCTTCGTGTTAAAAGCCATGGTTCCTCCTTATGCCTGCCACGGATGCGACAGTCGAATACATATTAGCGGCCGCTAAACAGACGGCCGAAGAAGTTAACGATACCGTTCTCGCCGTCGCGAATCTGGCCGATCACGGCGCCGATCAGCACAAAGAATGCGATGACAAGCGTGTCCCACAGGCCCAACGTAAGTACCAGCACGGCGAGGATAAAGCCTGCCACGGCGCCGAGCGTAGTGTTGGGGTGGCGCACGGCGTAGCTCCAGATAGCAGCGCCCGTACCTTTGATGAGACCCATGGCCTCGTCAAAGTCGTTGGCGGCGCTGTCGTGCTGCTCGCCGGCCTCGGGCTTGGTGTCGGCGGACTCGCCTGCCGGCATAGCGTTCTGATCGATCGTCAGGCGCGGCGTGCGGGCGGTCTTGTCTTGGTTGGTATCACTCACCGGAAACCTCCACGGTCTGGACGGTAGTCTTGGACGGCAAAAAGCGAACGCGCGCAGTCGTGCCCGGCGTACCGAGCATGGTGTCGCAGGCCCGCTCGATACGCTGCTGCATCGCAGTGGCAAGGGAAGCGACGTCTTTATCATCGAGCGCGATGGCTTCGACCTTAAAACGAACGTGCGATTCGTCGGAACCCTGAACACGCGCCTCGATATGCTCGACCATCACGCGGTCATCGCGTTCGGCAGCAGCGCGGGCACACGAGGAGAGAGCCGCGAGCGTGACCTCGATATTGCGCTCCCCTGCCGGATGCACGCAGGACGGCTCGCGGCGAGCAAACATCAGGCGGAAGAAGACCGCCAGCACGCCAAGCGCCACGACACCGCCGCACACTGTAACGACAATGCGCGGCATGGGGTCACGCATCAGCAGCATAAAGCGGTAGGTATATGGCCCCCAAAACTGGCAGACCAACGTGCCCAGCGCCACGACGGCGGCGGCAAGATATACGATCGCTAGGGCTCGTTTGAGCACGCGCATGCGGCGCTCCCTTCAAATCTCGATCCACAGAATGCAAAACGATTCGCATCATTATAAAAGAGCCGGGTCCGGTGCCATACGCACGCGGATCCGGCTCATCTATTCCACGAGGCTTGCATGCTCGCTTCATTATGCCCAGATATGCACGGCTTAACCCGTGCAGGCGCTACTCCTCCTCGAGGGCAGCGATGACCTCGTCGGTCATGTCCATGGTGCTGTAGACGTCCTGGACGTCGTCGAGCTCCTCGAGACGGTCGATGAGGCGCTGAACCTTCTTGGCGTCGGTACCGGAGACCTCGGTCGGGGTGGTCGGAACCATGGTGGTCTCGGAGCCCTTGACCTGGATGCCCTGCTCCTCGAGTGCCTTGGAGACAGCCATGACGTCGTTGGCAGCGGTCCAGACGATCCACTCCTCGCCGGCATCCTCGTAGTCCTCGCCACCGGCCTCGGCGATGGCCATCATGAACTCATCCTCGTCACCGGCAGCACCGTTGGCGATCATGGTCTCCTTCTTGGCATTCTCGTCCAGGATCTCCTTGGCGACGACAATCTGGCCCTTGCGCTCAAACTGGAAGGCGACGGAGCCGGAGGTGCCCAAGTTGCCACCAGCGTGGGAGAAGGCGGAACGGACATCGGCGGCAGTACGGTTGCGGTTATCGGTCAGGCAGTCGACGTAGACGGCGACACCGGCGGGACCATAGCCCTCGTACACGATGTTCTCGTAGACGGCGGCATCGGCACCCGAACCAAAGGCCTTGTCGATAGCGGACTTGATCTTGTCCTTGGGCATGGACTGAGCCTTGGCCTTAGCAACGGCAGCGGCGAGGCTGGCGTTGTTCTCGGGCAGCGGGTCACCGCCGAGACGGGCAGCAACGGTGATGTTGCGGCTCAGCTTGGAGAAGAGGGCGGAACGCTTGGCGTCCTGCGCGCCCTTACGATGCTTGGTTGTGGCCCACTTAGAGTGTCCGGACATACGTGTCTCCTATCGGTTTTGACCTAAAGCCCAGCGCAGATGCTCGGGCAATATAAACAAACGTCGTTATGATATACCTACTAGCCTGCGAGATAAACCCCAAAATGAAGGCGTCGTGATGATGCCATCCTTTGGTGCAAAGCAACCTGTCCCCTTTGCACCAAATTAGGACCAGAGGAGGTCGCTGCGAGTGATGGTGGCGCCGATGGCAAAGGGCATGCAGGCGATAACCGGATACAGGTAGCGCATATAGGTCGAACCGTTGCAGGGACCGATCAGACACACGGCGAGCACGCCCAGCAGCGGCACCCAAATGGCCAGCCCGCGCCACGAATGGCGGCGCAACAGGTAGACCACCACGGCGATCATAATCCACACGTAAGTAGCCGAGCTCATGGTGAGCGAGATAAACGGGATGCGCTGTACTGCCACGCGATACAGGTTGATCAGGTGGTCGCACCAGCGCACAACCTTGCTATCGACCGGATGGAAGTCAAAGTACTTGAGGTTATCGGGCTTCGCCATAATCTCGGCACTGCGCGCCGTGCTGTAGACCCACGCATCGCGGGCACTCGGATAAAAGTAGCCGTAGTAGTTATTGATGAGCGCCGAGATGTAGCACTCGGGATCCTTTTTGAACAACTGCGCCCAGACCTCAAAATAGGCCTTGATGTCCTCCTGCGAGGCGTACTCGTTAAAGCAATTTTTGACGGCGTCCGACTTATCCGGGTTGTAGCGGCGGCCCAGATTGTCGTACTTGAGCACACGGTCGATCACGGCACGCTCATCGTCGGTCACCAAGCCGTCGCGAGGAGCCTCCACGATAGTGCCGTCCTCCTTAACCGTAGGGTTGACACCCGAGTTGAGGCCGTCGTGCTTTTGGACGAAACGAGCCGTCTGCTGGAACGGAATCGAGAGGATTTCGCGCTTGGAACTAGGCGTAATGTCGTGCGCCGGCATAAACACCTTGGTGAAGTACATATTAGAGGCAAGGCAGAGTCCAAGCACCGCAAGAACTCCCATCCAGCGGAAACGCGGGATGGCGCCCGAAGGCGCAGCACCGGCCTGCTTGACTGCACGACGAGCCACATGCGCGTCCCATGCGCAAAACGCCGCCGCGATTACGCATGCCGCCAGGGGAAACACCAGGCCGCCGTTGCGCAGAAACGTGGAACCCATGGCACCCAGAGCGAGCAGCAGCCAGTCATGGCGCGCAAAGAGCACGGGCCTCTGTTCGCCCGCACGCTCGGCATTGGCATCGCGACGGGGCAGGCCGCAGGCCACGAGCTTCACGGTCTGCACCAACAGCACCAAAAACGCGTCGGTAAACAGCACATCTTTGGTAAGCAGGGCCGCGTAGTTGGAGAACATGGGCATAAACACAAAGAACAGCAAGATCACGCCGCGGATCGGCAAGCTCACGCCCAGCTTGCGCAGCGACGAGATGGAATAGGCCATGCAGGCGGCCGTGATGACGAACTGAGCGCAGGTGTAGATGGCAAGACCTGCGTTGGCACTGTTGAACAGTGAAAGCCCCAGCTGGACGCACGAACCGATGATAGCCGTGTGCACCACGGGGTGATGTCCGTTGAGCAACACATTGGGATTGAGCAGACGCAAGTAATCACTCGTGCCGTTGGGGTAGTTGAACCACTGGCGAATCTGCGCACCCGTATCTCCCATAAAAAGGCCGGGCAGCGAAGCGATAAGCGTGGGCGCCCAGGCGATCACAAGCACCAGGAAGGGCCCGGCAAAGGGATGGACCGAGAGCACGGCGTGAGCCACACGCCATACGCGGCCAAAGTGCGCTTCGGAAAACGGAATGCGCCGAGAGCTCAGCCAATCTAGACACTCAAAAGCCAGGTAGAAGGCAACGACCGCCAAGAGCATCCAGCCCGCACCGCCTATCCAGGCGCAGATGATGCGAGCCTTGTCGCCGAGTACGATCTCGGCAGAATCGGTGAGGTCGTAGCTGCGGCCAAACACCATGCAGACGGCAAAGAACAGCGACGGAAGGATCACCGAAGGACGCCAAGCATCGCCGCGGCCAAAGAATACGTAGCGAAACGGCAGAGTGAGCAGGCAGGCAAGCGCAAGCAGCATGACCGCGTCGGTATGGCCGGCAAACGAGAGGAGCACCTCGTAGCACACGTACAGCATGCCCGAGGCTTTGGGGTCAATCGCCAAGACTGCGTTGCTCGAGACCGGCGCGGGATCGATGGAAAACGCCGTGGTCGCCAACAGCGCGAGCAGAAATGCGATGAGCGTCTGCTTGGCGGGGTAGCGCTTAAACCAAACAATGCGAGCGGCGTCGCGCGCAGCTGTTGTGGAGAGGTCGGAATCCTTCACAGTCAAAAAAGCCTTTCTAGAAACCTGCCAAAAAGGGACAGGTTTATTTTGGCAGGTTTTATCTGGGAAAACGTTACGGTTCTGTCATTGTTGCCCAGCAAACCACCACAAAGGTGCCTGTCCCCTTTGTGGTGGTTAGACGTCCAGGTAGATACGCTGGGGACGATTGCGGTGTCGGGCGAAGATGATGAGCGCCAGGCCGGCGATCACGAGCGGCAAACTCAGCAGCTGGCCCATGGTGATAACGCCTCCCAGCAGATAGCCCAGCTGCGCATCGGGCACGCGCACAAACTCAATCAAAAAGCGAACGATGCCGTAGCCCATCACAAAGACGCCCATAAACGTACCCTGGGGCAGCAGCGGTTTTTTGCGACTGAGCACCTGCAGGATGCAAAAGAGCACAATGCCCTCTAGAAACGCCTCGTAGAGCTGGGAGGGATGGCGCGGCATATCGCCCGCGGTGCCGCCAAAGACCACACCCCAGGGCAGATCGGTCGGCTTACCCCACAGCTCGCCGTTGACGAAATTGGCGCAGCGTCCCAGGCACAGCGCCAGCGGAGCGCCGATAACGGCAAGGTCGGCGACGGTCCAGGCGTCGAGCTTATACATGCGGCACACGATGATGCCGCCCAAGATGCCGCCGACCAGGCCACCGTGGAAGCTCATGCCGCCCTCGTTGGTGGCAAAGATCTCGAGCGGGTGGGTCCAATAGTAGCCATCGCCGTAAAAGACGACGTAAAACAGGCGCGCGCCGATGATGAGGCCAAAGACCGCGCCGACCACGACGCTCGTCAGGTCATCAATCGTAATGTTGAAGCCCCAACGACGCTGCGTGCGGTACATAACGACCGCCGTGAGCAGAGCACCGACCACGTAGGCCAGGCCGTACCAGTAGATGGTGATGGGGCCCGCCGAGATCGCGACGGGATCAAGCATATGGTAGAGGTCGTTGAGCATATCGATCCCCCTGCTCCCTACATACAAATGCGGCCGCGGGCCTTACGCTCGCAGCCGCATATTTGGGCGTAACGTCTATGCGAAGCGTACCGTCCGCAGCTTTCGCATCTTAGAACGGCGCGTACTCGTCGTACAGGTCCTCGGCCTCGCCGGAAGCATTGACCTGCTCAACGCGGGTAACGCCGGGCACATGCTCCTTCAGGATGCGCTCGATACCCATGGAAAGGGTTAGCGAGCTCATGGGGCAGCCGGCGCAGGCGCCCTGCAGCTCCAACTTGACAACACCCTCGTCGTCGACGCCCACATACTCCATATCGCCGCCATCGGCCTGCAGGTTGGGGCGAATCTCTTCAAGAACCTTCTTAAGCAGCTCTTCGTTAACAGCCACAGGGGCTCCTTTCTCACAATAACGCGGGCACGCCCGCGGACAGGGGCTATGTTACTACAGCCATGTACCCGCTTAGGCGCCAGCCATGCGTGCGGACACGACTTTCACGAGCAGTCAATTTGGGACGGGGCTCTTTTGGCTGTTTTGCCGCCAGCTGGCGTTGGCACGCGCTACTGCCGAGCCTGTCCCCCGGTACCAATCTGGACATCGACGATGACCTGGCGGTAGCTGATGCCGCAGGAGTCGAGAATGCGGCGGCTGATACGGCCGTCATCGGTGTCGGCATATTTATTGTCGAGGTAGACGACCTCGCCCACGCCCACCTGCGCCAGGATCTTGGCGCAGTCGTGGCACGGGAACAGCGTGACGTAAACCGTGGAACCCTCGAGGTCCTTGAGCGAGCCACGGTAGTTGAGCACGGCGTTGGCCTCGGCATGGACCACGTAGTTGTGCTTGTCCTGCAGCGGGTCATCGCTCGTACCCCACGGGAAAAAGTCGTCGTTGAGCGCCGAGGGCGTGCCGTTGTAACCCACCGAAAGGATGCGGTGGTTGGTGCTGGCGATGCACGCTCCCACCTGCGTGTTGGGGTCCTTGCTGCGGCGCTGCGCGGCGATGGCCACGCTCATAAAGAACTCGTCCCAGCTAATAACGTCGCGGCGCTTGCCCGACGCGGTTTGATGAAGATCGTCCGACATGGCAGACACCTCCGCAATCGCAATAGTTTGGCCCATTGTAGCAGGTGAAAGGTGGGGGCGCTTATCCCACAGCCCCTCGCCCTACGCGCGGCGGGGCTTTTGGCTGATGCGGTAGAGCTCGGCGAGACCCCGCAACGTCAGCGCGTCGTCTACCGTCAGGCTATGGCCGACCAGCGCCGCAAGTGCCTCGGCATCGTCGCCGGTAATGACGATGGGCACATCGCCCTCCCCCGCGGCCTTGGTCGCGCGCATCTCGGCAAGCACCATGTCGAGCATTCCGTCGATGCGGGCTACCTCGCCCAAAACCACACCCGAGCGCATGGCCTCGCGCGTGTTGCGTCCGATGACGTGCGTTGGCGCCGAGGGCTCAACCTGGGGTAGGCGCGCTGCTGCCGCCGAAAGCGAACGGGCGCCGAGGGCCAGGCCTGGCGCGATAACGCCGCCCACAAAGGTACCGTGCGCGTCGATGACCTCGATATTGGTCGTCGTGCCCAGGTCAATCACGATGCACGGCGAGCCGTAGACGGCGCGGGCCGCCACGGCATCGGCGATGCGGTCGGGACCGATCTCGGCCGGATCGTCGTAGTGCACGGGTATGCCGGTCTTAAGTCCCGGCCCCACGGTGAGCACGCGCCCCGTGCAGGTGCGGGAAAGTGCCGCCTTCCACGGGCGCTCGAGCGCCGGGACTACACAGCTCAGCACGGCCGCGGCGGGTGCAAGCACCCCGGGCACACCTGCATCGGCGGCGAGCGCGCCCATGACCTGTACAAGTCGCATGCGTGCCTCGTCGGCCGTAATGCTCGACGGCGTCGTGATCTCGCATGTCGCAAGCGGACATTCCTGCGCCGCGGCCGAATCCTCTGCAAACAGGCCAAAGCGAATGAACGTGTTGCCCACGTCGACCGTCAATATATATGCGCACCCATTAAGCATCGTCGGCGCTCCTTTCGTCTGCCCAGCAGTATATCGCCTACCTAAACCAGTCATCCCAAAATGACTAGCTTGCGGCTATACTGGTGCGCGGTCGTTTGCGAGCTCACGCGGCGGCCCTTGGTAACCCGACTTCCCGCGCCGTATCCGTAACGGCGCTCCCGGGGGAAGCGGATATACGCAAAGGAGTTCTATATGAGCAATCCCTCGAACCGCGCTTCGATGCGCGGGCAACTCACGCTGCGCGGCGTCGTCATAGGCGTCCTTGGCTGCGTGATCATCACGGCAAGCTCGGCCTACACGGCCCTCAAGATGGGTGCACTCCCCTGGCCGATCGTCTTCGCTGCCGTCATCTCGCTGTTCTTCCTGAAGCTCATGGGCAACGCCAGCCTCAACGAGGCAAACGTCACCCATACCATCATGTCCGCAGGCGCCATGGTCGCCGGCGGCCTGGCGTTTACCATCCCGGGCGCCTGGATGCTGGGCTATGCCGACCAGATCAGCTGGCTCGACATGTTTATCGTGGCACTCGTCGGCACCATCTTGGGCCTGCTGGCAACGGCGCTCATCCACCGCCACTTTATCGTGGACGCCGCGCTGGAGTTTCCCACCGGCAATGCCGCAGCTCAGACACTGCGCGCCACCGAGGCCGGCGGCAAGACCGGCAAGCAGCTCTTTGGCTCCATGGCCATCGCAGGCATCTACAGCGTGCTTCGCGACGCTCTGGGCGTGGTGCCCAGCATGCTGTGCACGCTCAATATCCCCGGCGTGACCTTTGCCATCTATAACTCGCCCATGCTGCTCTCCATCGGCTTTTTGGTTGGCTTCGCCCCGGTTGCCTTCTGGTTTGCCGGCGCGCTGCTAGGTAACTTTGGCATCATCGTGGGCGGCACCGCTGCCGGTCTATTCGACGTTGTGACTGCGCAAGGCATCGTCAAATCGCTCGGCATGGGCCTCATGATGGGCTTTGGCGTCGCCGTCGTCCTCAAGGACATCCTGCCGCAGGTCGCCGGCATCGTCCGCGGTCTTGCCGCCGACAGCTCCACCGACACCGACGAGCAGTCGCTCATCTCGGGCTCCCTTAAGCTCGACGCCGGCATCATCGGCCTGGGCGCTGCCGCCATCGCCGTGATCGTCGCCATCGCGCTCGACCTTGGTCCCGTCCCGGCCGTCATCGTGACGCTGTTCACCTTTGTCACTACCATTATGAGCGCACAGAGCTGCGGCCAGACGGGCATCGACCCCATGGAGATCTTTGGCCTCATCGTCATGCTCATCGTGGCTGCCTTCGCACAGATCGCTCAGGTCAAGCTGTTCTTTATCGCCGGCATCGTAGCCGTGGCGTGCGGCCTTGCGGGCGACGTCATGAACGACTTTAAAGCCGGCGCCGTGCTGGGCACCAACCCGCGTGCACAGTGGATCGGCCAGGCCATCGGCGGCATCGTGGGCGCCCTGGTCGCCGCAGCCGTCATGGTCGCGCTCGTCACCGCCTATGGCCCGGACGCCTTTGGCCCCGACAAGAGCTTTGTTGCCGCGCAGGCAAGCGTTGTCGCCACCATGGTCTCGGGCATCCCAAGCGTGCCGTGGTTCGTTGGCGGCTTTATCGCCGGCATCGTCATGTACTGGCTCGGCATTCCGGCCATGATGATCGGCCTGGGCGTGTACCTGCCGTTCTACATGTCACTCACGGCATTCCTGGGCTCCTGCGTCAAGCTCGCCTACGACAAGTGGGCCGCACGCCGCGACGCCACTGCCGGTCTTTCGGACGAGGAGAAGGCTGCCAAGGACGCCGCCTTCCAGGAGCAGGGCCTGGTTGTCGCCAGCGGCCTGCTGGGCGGCGAGTCCATCGTCGGCGTTATCCTGGCGTTTGTCTCCGTGGGCTTAAGCCTGCTGGGGTAGGCCGAACAACAACGCACCAGCGCAGAGCGCGGGGTCGGAATCAAACCGGCCCCGCGCTTTTTTGTCTATTTGACTCTTATGATCCTCACGGCGTTTTAGCCATGTCGATTGTCCTGACTTCCAGGTCAAC
This sequence comes from uncultured Collinsella sp., assembly GCA_905199545.1. Taxonomy (GTDB): domain Bacteria; phylum Actinomycetota; class Coriobacteriia; order Coriobacteriales; family Coriobacteriaceae; genus Collinsella. The sequence goes on along the minus strand of CAJKGW010000009.1, from coordinate 96,664 downwards.
AAACCTTGTCTGACACCTCGCCTAACGCGGTGTAGAGTAAAGACGACAGACGCAAGAAGCGGCTCAGAAGCTAAACGAGGTAAGCATGGAACTCGACAAACAACAGATCAAGCGGCTGCGCGAGCGTCATCATCGTCGTCACGGTATACGCCCTGCACACAGCGAGGCCATGGAGAATGCCACCCGTTTCCTTAAGCAGGCGTTCAACATACGCGAGGGACGCGCGCCCTATCACGTGATTCGCAAGCGCTTTGTAAACGGGGCGCGCCTGACTGGCTCGCACTTATGCATCCTGATCATTGCCATGTTGATCGCGAGCATCGGCCTCGATATCGACTCGGACATTGCCATCGTGGGCGCCATGCTCATCTGTCCGCTCATGGGCTCGGTCCTTGCCATGGCATACGGCATCGCCACGCTCGACCGCGAGATTGCCGTCGAGGCAATTGCCGGCCTCGCGCTGCAGATGGTCTTTTGTCTAATCACGTCCACGCTGTACTTTAAGCTCTCGCCCCTTGGCACCACCACGGCCGCCATCATCGACAACTCGACACCGACTGTGTGGGACCTTGCCGTCGCGCTCGCGGGCGGCTTTGCGGGCGGACTGGGCAACTCGCGCGACCAGGAACCCGCCACGCTCATCGCCGGCGTGGCCGTGGCGACCGCGCTCATGCCGCCCCTGTGCGCGGCGGGCTATGGCATCGCCATCGCGAGCGGGTCGCTGTTTCTCTCGGCCCTCTACGAGTTTGGCATCAACGTCGTCTTTATCGCGCTGGCGGCCGAAGCCGTACTACTTCTTTTGCGCGTGCCGCTCAAGCGCGACCTCAACGGCGACGGCATTGTGACCGCCGAGGAAAATGCCGAGGTCGATGAGCTGTCACACAAGGTGCGCCGCCGCATCATCGTGGGTACGGTGATCTTTGCCATCCCCTGCATCGTCATGACCGCGGGGTCCATTGGCTCGGCACAGGCCGGCGTGCAGGACGGCTACGGCGTCACCGAAACCACGCGCGAGCTTGCCGCGGTGCTGCCGGGCTTTAAGGATTACACCGTTGCCGTCGAGACCTCGGCCACCGAAGGCGAGGAGGAGGGCCTTGTCGAGCGCGAGGTTGTCGCCCACGTGACGACAAGCGAGGCGCTTGGGGCACACGACCGCCGTGTAGCCCGCAAGCTCATCGACCTCAATGTGCCCGAGCTCGATCGCGTGGAGTTTGATGTGCAGTAATACGCGACGTGGGATGGATGCGCGCAGCCGCGAGTCACGACATGGCGCAGACGTGACGCGGGCCACGAGCAAATAGCGGGGCGCGGTCCATGGCCGCGCTCCGCTCGCTGATTTATTGCCGTGAATCATCTGTCCGCATCGACATCGCCAGACTCCACTGTAAACGCCGGACCGGTACTCACCAGATAAAAACGGGTCACCCTGGTATCTCTAAATAGGTAGAGCAAGCCCTGATCGCGTCGGCGCGAAATATACGCCACGTGGACCGCACCGAATTCTTCGCCGTTTTCCTTCTTTAATATCAGGATGTTGGGGTCATCCGTACGCTTAAACTGCCCGTCTGTGCAGATTCCGTCTTGGTCGACCAGCTGCCATCGACAGTTGTCCTCCTCAAGAAAAGCCAGGGTTTCCCGACTTGTTTCGTCATCCCGATAGTAACCATCAATGGCAAAGCCTTCGGAAACGCATTCCTGCATATAGGATGTTTCTCGATTTATAGCAAACTGCCCTGCAGCGCCCAGGAGCACAGCCAGGCAGACCACTGCGAGGGCTATCGAGATAGTACGGCGGTTCATGTCAACCAGCCCGATACTTGTTTAACGGAGTGCAAAACATACTTGGTACCTCCGGTATCATGACGAACGTCACCTACGGCCTGCCGGCAATCATATGTTTACAACATCAAACCATATGGCAACCACTCGCGAGAGGAGTATCGGCGAACGGTGCATTTTTGCGTTCTATTGGCCAAACGTCAACGCGCGCTACGGCTCTTGCTCGACCTATTCAGATCTTGTCGCATACTACCGTAGATCCCCAACGCTTCCGCCCCCAAGAGATCATTTTTAGTACGTAAAGAAGCCCTCGCCCGAGCTTTCGCCCAGCTTACCTTCGTCGAGCATCTTCTTGAGGACGGACGCCATAGCCTTAAAGTTGTAGGGCATCATCATCTTCTTGAGCAGCGGGCTCACCAAGCCCGGCACCTTCTGATACTGCATGACGATGTTGTAGGCCGTCTGGATACCCACCGTGTCGAATACGCGGAACGGGCCCTTGGGAGCGCCGGTGCCACGCGTCCATGCGAGGTCAATGCTCTTGGGGTCGCTCACGCCCGAAACGTACAGGTCAAGACCCGAAAGCAACCACGGTACCAGCATGGAGTTGAGCAGGTAGCCGTTCTTTTCCTTGTTGACGGGCAGGGCAAGCATGCGGATGTCGTTGGCGAAGTCGACGAGCTCGTCGAAGTAGCGCTTGTCGGTTTGGTCCTGTGCCATGACCTCGGTCATGTTGTTCTTCCAGATAGAGTTGGCAAAGTGCAGCGACAGGTACTTCTCGGGACGGCCGGTGTACTTGGCAAAGGTGCTCGGCAGCAGCGTGGATGAGTTGGTCACGATGACGGTCTTTTGCGGCAGAACCGGGGCGAGCTTCTTGTAGAAGTCGATCTTTGCCTGGGTGTCCTCGGCCATAGACTCGATGACCAGGTCGGCGTCGGCCACGGCCTTGGCAAGATCGAGCTCCAGCTTGAGTGTGGAGTAGGCACGCTCGACGGCGGCGAGCGCCGCTTCCTTGTCGAAGGGCTGGGTGCCATCGGCGATACCGGCGCACCACTCGCCCGTACCGTCCGCCATGCCCTCGATTGCCGCGATGTACTCCTTGCGCACGCGATCGATCTTGGGCTGGGTGCGGCCGATGCTGCCCTCGCTGCGCAGCCAAATCGTTACATCAAAGCCGCAGTAGGCAGCCTGAAAGGCAATCTGGCTTCCCAACACGCCGCCGCCGGCAACACAAACGGTCTTGTAGCTCATGGAACGGTCCTCTCTTACGTAATTCCATAGATGTGTATTTATTCAACCGTAAGGATGACGCACGCTGGGGGTGGGTTCTATAAACGGGCGGTATTTCGCGGCAAACGGCTACATATGTTCATTATCTCAGGGTTCCGAGGACAGTTTTTGGTGCCACCGAGACGTCGTTTTTGGAAGTATGCGGCAAATTCCGGAACTCTTGAGCACATCCTGGTTTTTCGCCAATAAAACCGCAGGTACAGAGCTTGGACATATCCGGTGTGCTCGGCCTATTCAGATTTTGCCGCATACTTCCGAAATCTAAGTTCGCAAAGGGTGATAGTTGGGGCATTTACGCAACATATGTCCAGCAAAAACGGGTGGTAGTCGATACGCTACCGCCCGTTTGTCTCATATCTAGCCCATAGCAGGCCAGTTACTTCTTAATGCCGCGTCCCAGACGCTCGGCGACCGACGCAACGGCTTCCTCGCTGGCCGGTCCGCAGCTCGCGCAGCCGTCGTGGGCACGCATCTGGCCAGTGACCTCGTCCATCGCGAGCGGCGCCACCTTCTCGAGCTTAAAGCCCTTACCGGCGCGCATGTTCTCCTTGGCCACGCTGATCATGAGTTTAATGCGGTTGAGCTGGTTGACCTCGGACGCACCGGGATCGTAGTCCACAGCGACGATGTTGCTCTCGGGATGCTGGCGGCGCAGCTCCTTGATCACGGCCTTGCCCACCACGTGGTTGGGCAGGCACGCAAAGGGCTGCGTGCAGATGATGTTGGGCGCACCATGGTCGATCAGGTCGAGCATCTCGGCCGTGAGCAACCAGCCCTCGCCCATGTTGTTGCACACCGAAAGCACCGTGCGGGCCTTGTCGGCCATGGCACCGATGCGCTCGGGCGCCTCAAAGCGACGGGACTTCTCGAGCATCTCTTCCACCGGCGTACGCATCCAGTCCACGAGCTTGATGAGCGCTTGCATGCCCGCACGCGTCGTGGCGGAGCTGCCCAGCTCGTCCTTCTGCAGTTCGGCGTTACTCATGGAGTAGAGGAAGAAGTCGAGCAGGCCCGGCACCACAGCCTCGCAACCCTCGCGCTCGATGACGTCGACCACGTGGTTGTTGGCCGTGGGATGGAACTTGACCAAGATCTCGCCGACCACGCCCACGCGCGGCTTGGTGCCCTCGCCCACAAGCGGCATGGTATCGAACGCGCGGATGGCCTCGCGGCACAGCTTGGTGTAGTTATGCCTGTTGAACTTGGGCGCCAGCTTGCGGGCGCGCGCCATGTACTCCTCGTAGAGTGCGTTCGCCGCACCGGGCGTTGCCTCGTACGGGCGGCAACGATAGAGCATCTGCATCATCACGTCGCCAAAGAGCACCGCGTAGACTGCCTGCTTAAGCAGCGCCGGCGTAATCTTAAAGCCGGGGTTGTCCTCGCCCAGCGCCACGGCCGAAAGCGAGATCACCGGAATCTCGGGGTGGCCGCTCTCGCGCAGGGCCTTGCGGATAAGCGCGATGTAGTTGGTGGCACGGCAGCCACCGCCGGTCTGGCTGATGACCACGGCTGTCTTGGACAGGTCGTACCGACCGCTCTCGATGGCCTCCATGATCTGACCCGTCACCAGGATCGACGGATAGCAGATGTCGTTGTTCACATAGCGCAGACCGGCCTCGACGGCATCGTGGTCAGTCGAGGGCAGCAGCTCCAGGTTGTAGCCGGCACCGCGGAACACCTCTTTGACCAGGTCAAAGTGGATCGGCGCCATCTGCGGGCACAGGATGGTGTAACCCTCCTCGCGCATCTGCTCGGTAAAGGGCACCTTGGGCCATGCGGTCGAGGCGCTCTCACGCTGCGCCTCGAACGTGTACTTGCGGCTCGCGAATGCGGGAGCATCCATGGAGGGTGCCACCGGCGCGGCGTCGCCCTGCTCGTAGGCCTCGCCCGCTGCCGTAGCCTCGGCCAAGCGCTCGGCCTCCTGGTCCTTGAGCGCCGCCATGAGCGAGCGGATGCGGATGCGCGCAGCGCCCAGGTTGGACACCTCGTCGATCTTGAGCACGGTGTAGATCTTGCCGCTGGCCTCAAGGATTTCCTGCACCTGGTCGGTGGTCAGAGCGTCCAGGCCACAGCCGAAGGAATTGAGCTGGATCAGATCCAGGTCGTTGCGCATCGTCACAAAACGGGCGACGGCATACAGGCGGCTGTGGTACATCCACTGGTCGACGACGCGAATCGGACGCTCAGGCTTTACCAGGTGCGCGAGCGAATCCTCGGTAAAGACCGCAAAGCCAAAGCTCGAGATAAGCTCGGGCAGGGCATGGTTGATCTCGGGGTCGTTATGGTAGGGGCGGCCGGCGAGCACAATGCCGTGGCCACCGTGGTCCTCGACCCACTTAAGAGCCTCCTCGCCCATGGTCTGGATGTCCTCATGGAAACGCGCATCGGCCTCAAAGGCAGCGTTGACAGCGGCATCGACCTCGGAGCGCGTGATCTTGGGCCCACGCACGCGACCGCGACCGGCTTGCGCATCGGCCACACGGTCGACGGCGAGCACCTGGTACAGACGGCGCTTGAGCTCGGTCTTGTCGTGATACGGCACAAACGGATACAGGAACTCGATGTTCTGCTCGCGGATCTCGTCGATGTTGAGTGCCAACGCCGTGGGGTAGCTCATGACGATGGGGCAGTTATAGCAGTTGCCAGCCGTCGGATCCTCCTTGCGCTCCCAGCGCACGCACGGCATCCAGATGAAGTCGACATCGCGGTCGATAAGGTTCATCACATGGCCGTGGCTCATCTTTGCCGGATAGCACACGCTCTCGGACGGCATGGACTCGATGCCCGCCTGGTAGGTCTTCTTGCTCGACTGGTCGGACAGCTGCACGCTAAAGCCCAGGCGCGTAAAGAACGCATGCCAGAAGGGGTAGTTCTCGTACATGTTGAGTGCGCGCGGGATACCCACGGTGCCGCGCGGGGCCTCGTCGGGGCTCAGCACCTCGCGGTTAAAGAGCAGCTCGTTTTTCTTTTTAAAGAGGTTAGGAGCCTCGGTTTTTTGCTTTTTGTGGCCGGCACCCTTCTCGCAGCGGTTACCGGTAATGAAACGCCTGCCGCCGCCAAAATCGTTGACGGTGAGCTGGCAGTTGTTGGAGCAACGGCCGCAGCGGACGTGTTTTTGCGTCACGGTGAGGTGCGCGATGTCCTCGGCAGAAAGGATGGTCGAGGTGCCGTCGGCGCCGGCGCGGTCGCGGGCGAGCAGGGCCGCACCGTAAGCACCCATGCAGCCGGCGATGTCGGGACGCACGGCGTGCACGCCGGTGAGCTGCTCATATGCGCGCAGCGTGGCATCGGACATAAAGGTGCCACCCTGAACGATCACCTGGCTGCCGATCTCCTTGGGGTCGCGCAGCTTAATGACCTTGAACAGGGCATTCTTGATGACGGAATAGGACAGGCCGGCCGCGATGTCGCCCACCGTGGCACCTTCCTTTTGCGCCTGCTTGACGCGCGAGTTCATAAAGACCGTGCAGCGGCTGCCCAAATCGACCGGGGCCTTGGCATGGATGGCGGCATCGGCGAACGCGCGCACGTCCATGTTCATGGACACGGCGAAGCTCTCGATAAAGCTGCCGCAGCCCGATGAGCAGGCCTCGTTGAGCATAATGTGCTCGATGACGCCGTCCTTCACGCGCAGGCACTTCATGTCCTGGCCGCCGATGTCCAGGATAAACTCGACACCGGGCAGGAATGCCTTGGCGCCGCGCAGGTGCGCGACGGTCTCGATCTCGCCGGAATCGGCCTTGAGGGCCTCGATGAGCAGCGCCTCGCCGTAGCCCGTGGTGGTCACGTGGCCGATGGTGCAGCCGGCAGGGATGTGATTGTAGAAATCGGCCATGATGACCTTGGCCGTGCCCAGGATGTCGCCGTTGTTGTTGCCGTACCAGGTGTGCAACAGCTGGCCGTCCTCGCCCACGAGCGCGGCCTTCATGGTGGTGGAGCCGGCGTCGATGCCGATGAACACGCGGCCGGTGTAGCCGTCGAGCTTACCCTTGGGGACGACTTCCTGGTCGTGGCGGTTCTTGAACTCGGCAAAGTCCTCGTCGGTGGCAAAGAGCGGATCCAGGCGCTCGACCTCGGCACCCTGCGTGTCACCCAGGCTGTCGATGGCCTCGATAAGCTGCGGGAACGTGCTGAGCTTGTTGGACTCGTGCGCCATGGCAGCGCCGCTCGCCACAAACAGGTGGGCGTTTTGGGGCACAATGCGGTGCTCCTCGTCCAGGTTGAGCGTGAGGTAGAAGCGGTGGCGCAACTCGGAGAGATACTGCAGCGGGCCGCCCAGGAAGGCGACGTTACCGCGAATGGGACGGCCGCACGCCAGGCCCGAGATGGTCTGGGTCACGACGGCCTGGAAGATGGAAGCGGCGACGTCCTCGGGGCGGGCGCCCTCGTTGAGGAGCGGCTGCACGTCGGTCTTGGCAAAGACGCCGCAACGGCTGGCGATGGGATAGATGGTGGTGGCGTTGGCCGCGAGCTCGTTGAGGCCGCTCGCGTCGGTGTGCAGCAGAGTGGCCATCTGATCGATGAACGCGCCCGTGCCGCCGGCGCAGGTGCCGTTCATGCGCTGCTCGATGCCGTTGTCAAAGTAGATGATCTTGGCGTCCTCACCGCCCAGCTCGATGGCGACATCGGTGGCCGGGATAAGGGTCTCGACGGCGCGTTTGCTGGCGATGACCTCCTGGACAAACTCCAAGTCGAGCCACTGGGACAGCAGCAGACCGCCCGAGCCGGTGATGGCGCAGGTCATCTGGGCCGTCGGCAGCACAGTCGCGGCGCCCTCGAACAGATCGCGGGCGCAGGCACGGACGTCGGTGTGGTGGCGCTGGTACTTGGCGTAGACGATCTGGTTGTCATCGTTGAGCACGGCAAGCTTGACGGTGGTGGAGCCCACGTCGATGCCCAGGTGCAGGTTGCCGCGGGCGGCCTCGGAGTTGAAAATCGCGCCTTCGGGGGCGTGGGCGGCGGCCACGGGCTCAGCGGCGGTGGCGAGCTCGCTAGCGATGGACGTCTCCCCTGCCGCGTTCTTGGCATCGGCAACTGCCTCGGCAACTTTCTCGGCAGCCGCGGTCGCGGCCTTCTGCGCGGCGTCCACCACGGCGGGCGCGGCCTCGCGTGCGGCAGCGACCATACGATCCTTGATGCCCTCGACGAGTTTGCTCATTGTCTCTCCTCTTAGTTGTTGGACTCGACGGTTGCGGCGGTGTCGGCCGCGTCCTCGAGCTGCAAGTTCAATAGCTTCATGCCGTATTCCGGCACGTTGATATCGATGGGTTGGCCATACAGGTCACCAGGACGAACAAAAGCGAGCACCGTCATAATGCGCGCCATGGCCTCGGGCGATTCGGTGAGCCCACGCTCAAACCAGCGCTGAATCATGCCAACCTCGGCGCTCACGACGTAGGTGACGTAGTAGTCAAAGAACGTGCCCAGCGCCAGGCCCAAAATGCCCGTCTGCGCACGCGGCACCACAGCCTCACGCGCGGTGTCGATGATCCTTTTAATGAAGGCCTGGTCGCCGCCCGGACCCAGCAGCGCACCGATTAAGTCGCGGTTGGCCGCAAGATAACGCAGCAGCTCAACCGAACCGGGCGCCGGCTCGAGCTCGTCGATATTGTGATAGAGATCGGGCAGCTGAGCTGCGGTGATGAGCTCAATGCGCTCACGGATCTCGGCCAGCAAGCCGTCCTCGATTTGATTGATAAAGTCGGGGATATCGCGGTAGTGCGAATAGAACGTGCGGCGCGTAAGGCCAGCGCGCTCGGTGAGCGACGCGACATTAATGCGCGAAAGGTCGCCGCTTTCGGCAAGCTCGCTGGCAAGTGCCTGGCGAAGGGCACGCTGCGAGCGAAGGGACCGGCGATCGCATTTCTCGAGCTGGGACAAGCGTCCTCCTTGTTACTCAGCCTGTGCGCTATTGCACAGTGCGAGTATTATTGCACACCGTGTGTACCAACACGTAAAGGCAATATTTGGAATGTGACGAGGGGGCAGTCCCTTTGTCACATTATTCGATGATGGTGCGGGAGCTCTGCTTATGCATGGTGGCGAGCATGTGTTTGGGGACGGCGTGGACCATGCAGCTGCCGATAGTTGCGCTCGCGGCGACCTTGGCTGCATCGCTAGCGTTTTTGGTCGCGTAGCTGTGGCGGAAACGCTTGAGCATGGCGATGTCGTTTCCGCCGTCGCCATAAACCGCGACCTCGTCCTCGGCAATGCCGTGGTAGCCCGCCAGCCAGGCCACACTCTCGCCCTTGTTACACGCCACGTCCGTGATCTCGAACATCACCGGATCGAACGGCGCGTTGACCACACGGTCCGAGCGCTCGGCAAGATACGCCTTAAGGTCGCGCTCCAGCTCGGGCGAGGTCACGCGACAATTGATCTTGCATACATCGTGGCGCAGGATGTCACCGATCGACTGGTCGAAATACTGCTCCTCGTGATACCCGCCGCGCGCACGCATGCCGCGCATCACAATACGCTTGATGGGGCTGTCCTTTTTAAAGCCCGCCTGATGCATCTCGAACGAACCGCTCGAAAACATGCCATCGGGCGTGGAGCAATCAAAGCAAATGTCCGGGAACGCCTTGAGCAGTTCCTCAGTGACCTGCGGGTCGATGGTCCAAGTCTTGAGCACCTCGCCATGGCTGTCGCGCACGATGGATCCATTGGAGCAGCAGGCGTCAAGCGCCAAGCCCGTAAAGCCATGCTCGCCGATCGGCAACGTCGAGCGTCCAGTCGCGGGAACCACGTGCAGGCCAGCCTCAGTCAGCTCGCGAATGGCGCGGCGGATGGTCCCATCCGCCTCGTGCAGGGCGTTCAGCAGCGTTCCGTCTAAGTCACTCGCGAACATCTTGATCATGGACATGCCTCTCCTTCGTCTGCCCGATATTGTAGACGAAGGAGAGGCATGTCCAAACAATGCCGTCCCGGCGCGGCGTACCACCGCCTTCACAAATTCACGGTGCCCCAGCGCGTTAAGACAATCGCCGCAATCGATTTTTCAGCCGATAAAACAGAGCCGTCGTCAACGTCAGCACCGCCAACATGGCTGCGAATACAATCGCCGGTGTCCATCGATCATATGCAACCCCGTACGTCAATTGGCCGATAGGCGTTGCGCAGGAAAGGACCATGTAAACGACCGAAAGCACTTTTCCGCAGAGCTCAGTCGGCGCTACCCGCTGAACAAACGCGGTGATTTCAACCGACGTAATGCTCGCCCACACCATGACCCATGCCGAACCAACCGCAAACACGGTGAACACGCATACATCTACGCCGAACAGCAGCGTAACAATAATCGGCGCGACTCCAAAACAGATCATCGCAACATATCGGCATATGCCATTGAAAGAAAAACGATGCGGCCAAATGCCGACCAAGCCACTGCCGGTAAGACCACCCAGGCCCAGAGCAACCTCAACTATCCCAACGCAGGACGATTGCATACCGAGATGCTTTGTAACAATAATGGGAGCGCCAATCGTTAGCCCAACCAACGCAAGGTTCAAAACTGCCGCAAGCAAAATCACAGCGACCAATGATGCATTTTGCAACAGATACCGAATCGACTCCCGAAAATCGTTTCGGCATGTCGTGCGAGTCGCGCCGTCTCTCATCGTTTCAGATGAGGCGTTTTGCTTGAGTGCGACCCCAAACAAGAGAGCTGAAATCGCAAACGCCACCGACGCGGTTGTGCAAAGAGCATCGATGCCAAAGCACCCATAGACTGCCGTCCCGACCACAGGACCCAAGATATTGCTCACCATGGTCATCTGCGAAACCAATGCAGTGGCCCGCTCAACCTTCTCTTCACCCGCCATACGCACCGTCTCAATTTGGAGCATTGGCTTTAGCAGCGATTGAACACCATATTGAACACAAAGTATCGCTACTACGACGACCGCAAGAGGCAACGAGCGCTTCATGGGGATAGACAGCAGTGATGCAGTCATCAGAGCAATGCCGAGGGACACGAGGACCTCGCGGTGTCTTCCCCGATCCGCTAAGATCCCACCAGCCGGAGTTGCGAGTACGCCGGGTATGAACGCCGTCGCCACGACGGCGCCATATAACGTTGACGATCCACTGCAATCGAACAAGTAAAGTGGATACGCAAAGCACAGCGCCGACAGCATCGAATACGTGCACAGCTGCGCAACCAGAAGTTCCGCGAGCCTGATTGACCGCACTGTTTTTGATTTCAACGAGACGCCGACGTCTCTCAGCCCAGCCATAAGCCCACCCCCTATACATACCACTAGTATGTATTTAATGACTTGAAAAGGGCAGCCGTGGCTACCCTCACAAATCAATTACATACCGTTGGTATCTATATTACCACCCGGCGCGGTCCCATACGTCCCAAATCTGCGCCGTTGTCTGAAGCACTTCATTACCCAAATCGAGCCCCACCGCGGCAGCCATCTGCGCCAAACATTGTGCGCGAGCGAGCATTCGCTCCTTGGGCTCGAGCGGACGGAACAATGGCAGCAGCCAAAGATTCGCCAACAACGATACGGCCTCCGCCGCTTCGCGCGGGCATTCGCACGCAATGGAGCCGTCGGCGATGCCCTCCTCGATCACTGGCAAGAGACAGCCATCGGCCGACTCGTCAAATGAGCCCTGGTACTGCATCGCCAGTAGGCGCGAGCTTTTTACCGGATCTGCTGCAGGACGCATACGTGCCCATAGCTCAATTTGTGGAACAACGGACTCGGGAGCGTACAGTCGCTTGAGCTTTTGGGCTCCGGTCATATTACCGACGCCAAGCATCGAGCGGCGGTGCTCAACAATCGGAGTCATCGCCCGATCAAACGCGGCGTTGAAAATCTCTTCTTTGCTCTTGAAGTGATGATAGACAGCGCCCTTGGTCATGCCGTCGAGACGGTCAACGATATCTTGAATACTCGTCCCCTCATAACCCTGTGCGCAGAATAGCTCCAGTGCCGCGTCGAGAATCTTCGCGACCGTCTCCTCGGGATATTTATTGCGACCCATAATCCGCCCATCCGCAACGCAAGTCTTGTGCCTCATTGCAGCATTTTAACGTTGCGGATGGCAGACGGTCGATTCTACACCGCGGCCGGGCCGTGTTCGCCGGTGCGAATGCGGATGACTTCTTCGACCGGCTCGACCCAAATCTTGCCGTCGCCGACGGCACCGGTGCGAGCGACGTTGCAGATAATGTCAACGATACCGTCGACATGCTCGTCGGCGCAGATGAGGGTGAACTGCACCTTGGGGATCGTGTTGACGAGCAGCTCGTTGCCGCGCACGTATTCCTTCCAGCCATGCTGCGCGCCGCAGCCCTGCACCTGGTTGATGGTCATGCCGCGAACATCAGCCGCAAACAGCGCGTCTTTGAGAACCTCAAGCTTCTCAGCACGAACGATCGCCGTAATTTTCTTCATAGTGAATTCCTCTCAATAATCAACGTATCCCTTTACATGAGACGCGGGTTTCCCAGGTGCCGTAAACCAACCTCAGAGATCAAAAAAGTTCAACTGACTGGTCTTAGCAGGTTTCCCAAGTGCCGCAGATTGCCGTGAAAGAGGAGCGAAGCGTACTTAAGTACGTGAGCGACGATTGAACGGCAAGGTGCGGTGCTTGGGGAAGCTGCTAATCGAGTCCGGAGAATGAGGGGTATGCGCTCTCGCCGTGCTGACTCGCATCCAGGCCCAGCGCCTCGTCGGCCTCGTCCACACGCAGGCTGCCGTGGAACAGTGCCTTGACCACCGCGGCGATCACCAAGTCGAGCACCAGCACAATAACGACCGTCACCACAATGCCCAGAACCTGCGAGACAAGCAGCGACACGTCGCCCGTGTAGAACAGGCCGCCCTTACCGGTCCACGAGAGCTCCGGCACGCAGAACAGGCCCGTGAGCACACCGCCCAAGATGCCGCCGATACCGTGGCAACCGAACGCGTCGAGCGCATCGTCGTAGCCAAACTTGGTCTTAAGATGGCTGATGGCCAGGTAACAGACGGGCGAGACGATCAGGCCCATGACCAGCGCTGCCCACGGCTCGACAAAGCCCGCACCCGGCGTGACCACCACAAGGCCCGCAACCAGACCGGTGCTGGCACCCACCAGCGTGGGGCGACCGGTGTGCACGCGCTCGACGACAAGCCACGAGACCATGCCCGCCGCGCTGGCCGTCACGGTGTTGAGGATGGCGAGTGCCGCCACGGCGTCGGCCTTAAACTCGCTGCCGCCGTTAAAGCCAAACCAACCAAACCAAAGTAGACCGGCGCCCAGCGCCACAAACGGCACGTTATGCGGACGGTAGCTCACCATGCCAAAGCCGCGACGACGGCCGAGCATTAAGCAGAGAATCAGGCCCGTGAGACCGGACGAAATGTGTACCACGTCGCCGCCGGCAAAGTCGAGCGCGCCGATGATGTCGCCGATAAAGGAACCATCGCCGCCCCAAACCATGTGGGCGAGCGGCGCATAGACCACGAGCAGCCAAATGCCCAGGAAGGCCGTCATGGCACCAAACTTAACGCGGCCTGCCAGACTGCCCGTAACGATAGCGGCGGTGATCATGGCAAACGCCATCTGGAAGGCGATGTTGATGATCTGAGGGTAGACGGCACCATCCGCAGCATTGCCCTCGGCCGCCTGCAGCACCTGGTTGAGCACCGGCAGGCACAGCAACTGGTCAAAGCCGCCAATAAACGGGCTAGAACCGTCGCCACCGTAGGCCAGCGACCAGCCGGCAACAATCCACAGCACACCAACCAGGCCAATGGCGCCAAAGCACATAAGCATGGTGTTGATGACATTTTTGCGCCTGGACAGGCCGCCATAGAAAAACGCCAGACCCGGTGTCATTAAAAACACGAGCATGGTGCAGATGAGCATAAACGTTGTCGATCCCGTATCGTACATTCGCTCCCCCTTGGTCGCATGAACGTTGTCGGCGCTCATGATGCGGCCGAGGGGCAACTGGTGTAGACCAGATACGGCGTTGTTAAACGCTGCGTTGTCGAATGGAAACGGCACCGCAATCTTGGAAACGGCGCGGCAACGGACGCGAAACGAACGGGAAACGTGCGAACGAGAAGGGCTCGCTTGGCTCCGCTCTGGCTAGCGCCGGAACAGCTCGCGGGCTCGGTCGCGGAGGTCGGTAGCTCGAATGACACCCTCGTAACGATTGATGCGCAGACGCGGGAAGGCGTTAAAGAAGCGTAGGTCGCGGCGGCTGAGTGACACGCTCGGTACCGGGCGGCTCATGCGCTTGCCGGCAAGGCGACGACCGAGCGACGGACGCGGCATACTCGGCGCGGCATCGGCCACGCGGCGGGCGGCAAGCGCCAGGCCGCGAGCACCATCCGAGATAAACGTCGGCATCGAAGTCTTCTCGCGCAGGGCATCGAGCGCCGCGTCGCCCAGCTCGGCCAGCCAAGCGTTAACGGCGCGACCGCGGATATGCGTCTGCGCCACCGAGTCAATCGCCGAATCGGGAATACGTTCGAGCATAGAGTCGGAGGCGTCGGCAAGCGACTCATTGATGCGGTCGGCAAGGTCGGCACGCACACGCTCAAGCTGATCGGACAGACGCCGCCAGCTCGCCAACGAGCACACCGCATCGACCATCATCGCGACCGCGACGATAAAGGCGGCCAAGCGCACGATTAGCACCGGCAGATGGCCAAGCAGCCCCAGCAATGCCGGCTCCACTAAACGGCAAATACACAACGCACCCAAGCCAAACGCGCAGGCCCAGTACAGGCAGATGCGTCCGTGCAGGTTAAACGGCAGATGCGAGTAATCCCAAAACCGGGCACCCGTCGTTTTTTCCAACAGCACGCCCACGCTATATTCGATCACGCTGCATACGAGCGCGGCAGCGACAAACTGGCTCGAGGCGTCTGGGATTCCACGCAGCAGCAACCAGCACGCAATGCCGCCCGCACCGTAGATGGGACAGCACGGCCCTAGCAAAAAGCCGCTGTTGGCAAAGCGTCCGTGGTTGAGCATGGCGCAGACTGTCGACTCCCATACCCAGCCGCAAAAACCGTAGAAGGCAAACGAGAGTACCAGCGCCGAGAGCGGACAGGCGGCAAGCGTCGCGCCGTCAAATGCCATGTCGATCGCGGTTCCCACCGTCTACCCACTCCTCTTTTCGTTCGATTCTTTGCTCGAGCCGTCACTCGGGCCCTCGTTCAAATCGTTCGCGCCGCCTTTGCGCGGCAGACGGCCGGCAATCGTCTCGCGCAGTGCGCACCATTTATCCGCCAGGCACACAATCCATGCCTCACGACACGTCGGCGGCACCGGTACCAGCGGAAACATATGCCGTACGATAATATTCCGCTCGCGCGGCGTCAGCTCAAAATCTTCCTCCGCACGCGCCAAGGCAAAAAACGGGTGACGAAAGCCATGCAGTCGATGGCTTGGGTCGGGATCGTGCCAGTCATAGAGAAAGTAATCGTGCAGCAGGGCCCCGCGCAGCAGCGATAAGCGGTCGACGGAGATACCGACGCGGCCCAGGCGCTCGGCAAAGGACAGACTTGCCCGCGCTACCGAGGTCACATGCGTATAGACCGTCACATCGCCATGTTGGATAAACTCATGCATCAGGTCCAAGCGGCCCGCCTGGGCAAGCTGACGGGCGGCATCGTCGACCTCGCGCGCGATTTTCTCGGCACGAACGGTATCGGACATGCGGCCTCCTTCCGGCGGCGCTCGGCGGCAAGCCGCGGCCTGCGCGCAATGAATAAAATCATCATCGAATTTACCAGTATGGCATCGGACAAAACGTTTTGCCCCACCAGTTGGCGAATTACCGCGCCGCCGTCACATATCAAACGCCAAAATGTGCGAGACTGTCTTGTGCAATTGTGCCGGCCGAGGGAGTGCCGGCGCACGATTCGCATGGAGTAACCCACAACGATGCTGCTTACGCAAACGACAACGCCCGAGGACGTCAAGGCTCTCGATCGCGCCGAGCTTCCGCTGCTCTGCGGCGAGATCCGCCACGCCATCCTCGAAAGCTCCGCCGCCGTCGGCGGGCACGTTGCCCCCAACCTGGGCGTCGTTGAGCTTACGGTTGCGCTCCATCGCGTGTTTAACTCCCCCATCGACAAGATTGTCTTTGATGTTTCGCACCAGACCTACGCCCACAAGGCGCTGACTGGGCGCGCGTACACTTATATCGACCCGGCACGCTACGGCGAGGCCTCTGGTTTTGCCAATCCTGACGAGTCCGAGCACGACCTGTTCGCCATGGGCCACACCTCCACGTCGGTGAGTCTGGGCTGCGGCTTGGCGCACGCTCGTGACCTGGCGGGCGATGCGTACAACGTCATCACCATCATTGGCGACGGTTCGCTTTCGGGCGGTCTGGCGTTTGAGGGCTTTAACAATGCCGCCGAGCTCGACAGCAACCTGATCATCATCGTCAACGATAACGACCAGTCCATCGCCGAAAACCACGGTGGCCTGTATCGCAATCTGGCCGAGCTACGCGCCAGCAACGGCACCTGTGAGCGCAACGTTTTCCGCGCGATGGGGCTCGACTACTGCTATCTGGACACCGGCAACGATGTGTTGGCCCTGGTCGACACGCTGCAGGAGCTGCGCGATATCGATCATCCCATCGTGCTGCACGTCTCCACCACAAAGGGCAAGGGCTTTGAGCCAGCCCAGAGCGACCCCGAGCGCTGGCATCATGTGGGTCCGTTTGACATGGCGACTGGGCGCAAGCTCTGCCCGGGCCATCCGAGCGAGCCTGCGCCGCGCACCTATGCCGACATTACGGGCGAGGCGCTCAGCGCCGCCATCGAGCACGATCCGCAGGTCGTGGGCATCACGGCCGCCACGCCCTACATCATGGGCTTTACACCCGAGCTTCGCGCCGCCGCCGGCAAACAGTTCGTCGATGTGGGCATTGCCGAGGAGCACGCCGTGACCTTTGCCACCGCGCTTGCGCGCTCGGGTGCCAAGCCAGTCTTTGGTGTGTACGGCACGTTTTTGCAGCGCGCCTACGACGAGCTGTGGCACGACCTGTGCCTCAACGATGTCCCCGCAACCATCCTGGTGTTTGGCGCATCGATCTTTGGCACCACATCCGAGACGCATCTTTCGTTCTTTGATATTTCTATGCTGGGCGCTCTCCCCAATATGCGTTACCTGGCGCCTTCCTGCATGGAGGAATACCTATCCATGCTGAGCTGGTCGCTCGACCACCGCGAGCATCCCGTGGCGATTCGCGTGCCCGGCATTGGCCTGGTAAGCCGCCCCGACTTGGCGCCTGCCGAGGACGCCGATTACGGTGTCGCGCGCTACAACGTGGTGCGCCAGGGCCGCAACGTGGCCGTGCTCGCGCTCGGCGATTTCTTTGAGCTGGGCGAGCGCGTGGCAAACCGCTTGGCAGCCGAATACGGTATCGAGGCCACGCTCGTCAACCCTCGCTTTGCAACCGAGCTTGACCGCGAGTTCCTCGACAGCCTTGCCGCCGAGCATCGCGTTGTCGTCACCCTCGAGGACGGCATCTTGGACGGCGGTTGGGGCGAACGCGTCGCGTGCTGCTTGGCCTGCACGCCCGTGCGCACGCGCACCTTCGGCATCGCCAAGGGCTTCCCCGACCGCTACGACCCCAACGAGCTGCTCGCTCAGAACGGCATGACGGTCGAGAACATGGCCGCCGAGGCCGTAAGGCTACTCAACGAGTAAAAAACCTCCGCAAGGGAAGCACCCCTGCGGAGGTTTTTATTTTCGCGGCGCGATTATCTCAATCTGTAACATCTATGGCCCGAATTCCCGTCTAACTGTTACAGGTCTAGAAAAGACGTCTTAGTCCCTGACCTTTGTCTCAATCTGTAACAGATAGAGACCTTCTGGCCGTCCAGATGTTACAGATTGAGACATTCGAATTCCCCTGAAGAGAAAATCTCGATCTGTAACAGGTAGAACCCATTTCCTCGTCTACCTGTTACAGATTGAGACAAAGCAGCGAGGCAGGCCACCACATCTGCAAGAACCACCACAAAGGTGCCTGTCCCTTTTTGGTAGGAAGAATTACCCATAAGGTAAGTATGTTTCTGAGTTATTTCGTGTTGACCCATTTGAGCGCGATAGGGTATAACTCTACTCAACCGCTAGGGATTTTATTGAGAAAGGTGTTCTACCATGAGCAAAAACCTCTCCCAGCAGGTCGTTCTCGACCGCCGCAGCTTCGTTGCCGCCACCTTCGCAACCGTCGCCGGCCTTGGTCTTGCCGGCTGCTCCGACACCAGCGCCGAGGCCGACAAGGGTTCCGCCGCCGGCTCCTCCAAGAGCTCCGAAGATACCGAGGCTTCCACCATACTCGATGCCAAGGCATTCGACAAACTCGTCGACAACGGCCCCAAGGCCGATGACGACGCCATCGCCGCCAGCACCTGGGCCACGGCCGTCAAGGACGCCGGTGTCTTTAAGATCGGTGGCGTTCAGACCTCCACGCTTTTCTCCCTCCTCAACGAGAAAGACGGTCAGACCCGCGGCTTCGACGCCGGTATCGCACAGCTCCTGTCCAACTACATTCTGGGCGAGAACAAGGTCGAGATCACCCAGGTGACCTCGGACACGCGCGAGTCCGTCCTGCAGAACGGCCAGGTCGACGCTGTCTTTGCCACCTACACCATCACTGACGAGCGCAAGAAGCTCGTCTCCTTCGCCGGTCCCTACTACTACACCCAGCAGGCTATCCTGGTGCTCGCCGACAACGACGACATCAAGAGCGTCGACGACCTGGCCGACAAGAACGTCGCCGTCCAGTCCGGCTCCAACGGCCCCGCCATCCTGGAGGAGTTCGCCCCCAAGGCCAGCCAACAGGAGTTCAAGACCGACGAGGAGGCCCGCCAGGCACTTCAGCAGGGCCGCGTTGACGCCTACGTCATCGACAACAACATGCAGCAGAGCGCCCTGGTCCGCGAGCCCGGTAAGTACAAGATTGCCGGCAAGCCCTTCGGCAGCAAGGAGCCCTATGGCATTGGCCTGCCACTCGATTCCGACGGTGTCGCCTTTGTCAACGACTTCCTTAAGAAGATCGAGGATGACGGCACCTGGACCGAGCTGTGGCAGATCTGCATTGGCGACCGTACGGGCGACACCAATGTTCCCGAGCTGCCCGAGATCGGCGCCTAGGCAGCGACCCTAGTAACGGCCGCTACGAAACCATACGGAAACGCACGATGCGCTTTATTGCGCTAAACTGTTTCCTCACTGAGTTGTCGGGGCTTCCGTACACACGGGAGCCCCTTTCCTTACCGGCGGGAGGTCCGCATGAGTCTCTCCGAGCTCTGGTCGCTCTATGGCCAGAACTATATCGACGCGCTGCTAGCAACCTGGGGCATGACGCTTGAGTCGTTTGCCATCGCCATGGTGCTGGCCGTCGCCGTCACCGTGATGCGCGTGTCGCCGCTCAAGCCGCTGCGCGTCTTTGGCGACCTGTATGTCCAGGTCTTCCGTAACATCCCCGGCATCGCGCTGCTCATTATCGTCGTCTATGCGCTGCCCCCGCTCAAGGTCGTCCTGCCCTACCGCACCTGCGTCATCGTCGCCACAGTGCTCTTGGGTTCTGCCTTTGGCTCCGAGAACTTTATGAGCGGCATCAACACCGTCGGTGTCGGCCAGGTGGAAGCCGCCCGCTCGCTGGGCATGAGCTTCAGCCGTATCCTCGCCAAGATCGTGATTCCGCAGGCGCTGCGCTCGAGCGTGCTGCCCATGACCAACCTCTTTATCGCCGTCATGCTCACCACCGCGCTCGGCAGTCAGGTGCCGCTTAAACCGCAGGAGCTCACCGGCGTGGTGAGCTACATCAACACGCGCTCGCTCGGCGGCGTCGCCGCGTTCTTTATCTCGGCGCTCGGCTACCTGGGCACGGCCTTTGTGGTGAGCCACATTGGCAACTATATCGATAAGAAGGTGAGGATCCTCCGATGAGCAAGCACTCCACCTCCGCGCTCACCATGCGCGATGCGCTCTACGAGGCTCCCGGCCCCAAGATGCGCGCCAAGATTCGCGTCGGCACCGCCATCTCACTTGTTGCCGTGGCCGCGCTCATCGCTCTGGTACTGCAGCGCTTTTATGTGACCGGCCAGCTTTCGGTCCATTACTGGTACTTCTTTACGCACCTCACCACCTGGAAGTTCCTGCTTGCCGGTTTTGAGGGCACAGTAAAGGTCGCGCTCACCGCCGGCGCCATCGCGCTGGTACTGGGCTTAGCCCTCATGCTCGGCCGTACCAGCGACATCAAGCCGCTGCAGCTGGTCTGCCGCGTGCTCACCGATTTCTTCCGTGGCGTGCCGAGCCTGCTGTTCATCTACTTCTTCTTTTTGGTGCTGCCCCAGTACAAGATCGCGCTGCCGTCGTTTTGGATGCTCACGCTTCCCGTCGCGCTCGCCGCGGCCGGCGTACTCGCCGAGATCTTCCGCGCCGGCGTCAATGCCGTGCCGCGCGGCCAGGTCGAGGCCGCCCAGGCGCTCGGTCTCTCCAAGGCTAAAATCACCTTTAAAATCGTGCTGCCGCAGGCCATTCGGTTTATCATTCCGTCGTTGATTTCGCAGCTCGTGGTCGTCGTCAAAGACACCACCGTCGCCTATGTGGTGAGCTACCCCGACCTCATGCAAAATGCCCGCGTGCTCATTACCAACTACGACGCGCTCGTGTCGGTCTATCTGGTGATCGCGGTCATCTATATCCTCATCAACGTCGCGATTAACAAGGCCGCTGTCTACGTCTCGCACAAGACCGGCGCGACCATCATCCGCTAACGCTTTACCATTTCGAGTCATAAGGAGCCGAGCACCATGGCACAGAGCACCTCATTCACCGGCAATCAGCCGCTGATCGAGCTCAAGCACGTCGATAAGCACTATGGCGATCTGCACGTCCTCAACGACATCAATCTCTCGGTCGACCGCGGCGAAGTCGTCGTCGTGATCGGCCCCTCGGGCTCGGGCAAGTCGACCATGTGCCGAACCATCAACCGCCTGGAAACCATCGACTCGGGCGAGATCCTCATCGAGGGCGAGCCTCTGCCGCAGGAAGGCAAGGATCTTGCCCGCATGCGCGCCGAGCTGGGCATGGTGTTTCAGCAGTTCAACCTGTTCGCGCATATGACGGTGCTGCAGAACGTCATGCTGGGGCCGGTCGACGTGCTGGGCGTGTCCAAGGAGGAAGCTCGTGAGCGCGCCATGGACCTGCTGAGCCGCGTGGGCGTTGCCGAACAGGCCGACAAGGTGCCCGCTCAGCTCTCGGGCGGCCAGCAGCAGCGCGTGGCCATTGCCCGCTCGCTCGCCATGCAGCCCAAGGCCATGCTCTTCGACGAGCCCACGAGTGCCCTTGACCCCGAGATGATCAACGAGGTGCTCGAGGTCATGGTCCGCCTGGCCCAGCAGGGCATGACGATGATCGTCATTACGCACGAGATGAACTTCGCCCGCCGCGTTGCCGACCGCGTCGTGTTCATGGCCGACGGCCAGATCGTGGAAACCGGCGCGCCCGACGAGTTCTTCGACCATCCCCAGACCAAGCGCGCCCAAGACTTCCTCAACTCCATCAAGGGCCACTAGCCCAATTGCCATATCCGCTCGCCATGACCATCCAAACTCGAAAGCAACACCTATGATCGGAACTCGCACTTCATCGTCATACACCCCGCACGTCAACGTCGACCCCGCCGACCGTCCGCTCATCCTGGTGGCGCCGCGCTGGGAAGAGGCAAAGCCGTTTTTAAGCGAGACACTCTCCCCCAACGAGGAAATCGCAAGTGTCTTTGTCGATGCCATTCTTGCTGCCGGCGGCCTGCCGCTGCAGATGTCCATCACCGAGGACATTGAGGTCATCCGTCATTACGTCGACATCGCCGACGGCATCGCCATCCCCGGCGGCCCCGATGTCAATCCCAAACGTTGGGGCGATGATCGACCCTACGACCCCACCCTCTGCTGCGAAATCCGCGATAGTTTTGAGTTTAAGCTGGTCGACGAGGTACTCCGCGCCAAAAAGCCGCTCTTTACCACCTGCCGCGGCACGCAGCTGCTCAACGTCGCCACCGGCGGCACCCTGTGCATGGACGTGCCGAGCCTGGGCGCGCGCGAGGGCCGCACGCAGTGGCGCCATACCCACGTGCTCAACGACCCTGTGCATCCTGTCGAGGTCGTGCCGGGCTCGCTGCTGGAGCGCGCGGTTGGCGGGCACAGGCTGATCCAGACCAACTCCGCACACCACTGCTGCGTCGATCGTCTGGGTAAAAGCACGCGCTTGGTCGCCAAGGCAACCGACGGCGTGCCCGAGTGCATCGAAGTCGAAGGCCAGCCGTTCTGCCTGGGCGTGCAATGGCACCCTGAGTACACGTGGAAGACGCTCGAGACCGACTTTGACCTGTGGAAGTCGTTTGTCGAGGCAGCGGCCAAGGTTAAGCGGGCTCGCTAGCTCGCGAATCACACAGGCTTAAACCTTCCATGCCAGGGGGGGCGGACACCAGCTACGGTGCCCGCCCCCCCTGTATTTGATATGCTCGGTATGATTATCCCTCACAAACAATCAGAGAAATCTCGACCGCAATCGGTCGACAGTAAAGCAAATGGCAACAACGCTTGCTACGTTTATGAGACAGTCAATTAAAATCGAAATGCATTGACCATTCCCCAACGGGGTCACGCCGCAAATCCACATGAGCATCGAGGCTGGAAGCGGAAGCATGGAATTGGCCCCGATCTGTATGTAGATCGCTACGACGTTGACAAGCAGCAGCATGCCAATCGGACCGAAGCCGGCCCCAAAATAGGAAACAGCGATCACGCAAGAGACCACATATGCAAGACAGACGGCACTCGCCAGAAGAAGTCGATAGCAAAATACATGCAGGTTGAAATACTGCTGAGCATCCGAAACGATTGCGCAGTTAAGACAGTACAAAACGACACTCGACAGGACAAACGCGCCCAAAAGGGCAAAAGAAGATAGCACCACTCGCGCAACGATAGCGCACACACGCTTCCCTCCCCGAGCCTCCGACAACCCCCACGGTTCCTCGACAAAGCCCGAACTGACAAAGCGCGGCACAATGCAAGCCGCGATGAACGGAAAGAACAATGCATGGGCCAACGGGGCTACGTTGAACAGCAGACCGCGAAAAACCTCTGCATTGCCAAATAGAAGGACATCCTCCGCCGATAGCCGAAGCGTCGGGTCTGGGAAAAAACCCAAGAAACTGTTCTCACGGAGGCTACAGAACCACATCGGGAAAGAATTAAGCTGCAATATCACCATGTACGCATAAATTACCAGGATTAAGGCGTACGCCCATTTGCTCACATGCTTCAATTCTGACTGGAGAAGTCTTTTAATCTGACGAGCCATTGAGCACACCCCCAGCGCGAAAGCTCAAGAGAGCGTAAATCAATACCGATAGACAGCTGGCTGCCACGCCATATCCCAGAAGCGTCAGCTGCCCCATATCGCTATACCCAAGGGCACATCCGACTCCAAGGTACGGCCCCGGAAGGAAGAAGATCCATCGCAAGGATGGTATAGGTGCCTGAAGGAAGGCTCCGTAGAGCGTCAAGCTCATGACAAATCCGACTATCACCACGGCCCCACTCAATACAGCGCTGCCCGTTATCCGATAGATGGTCACCGTCTCCAGCGCAACCGATATCACCAATACGGCGTTGACTATCATTGCAGGCAAAAATACAGTTAGTATGTTGTGCGAGTAGTTATGCCCTCCACGTATTATGGCTATTGCAAAAAGAAGAAGGCAAAGCGCGCTATACGCTGCGCCAATTATTAAAGCAGACGAAAATGCATGGGCTAGAGCCCCATAAAAGCGGTTGAGACCTCTTGCCGAAGAAATTCGGTGCCCCTCTTTATAGCCATGCTCCTGTAAAAGCACCAAACAAACGATGAGTGGAACGAACAGGGATGTACCGGCAAAAGCGCTGCGCGCAAGGGACTCATCAGGCGCAGAAGGATCGATTGCATTCCAGAGGAAACCAATATCCTCCCCACAAACGCCATAGCCAAAGGCGAGCAACGTTGTTCCGTTTTTTAGAAAGATGCCGAAGAGAAGGCCGAACGCCAGCATAAGCGCAAGACCAAACTTCGCCGGAAATATCCTGTGCAAACGCATCATATCTGCCTTTATGGGATGGATCGCCCGCTTCATAGCGAGACCGCCTTCATCAAGCGCCTGTAATACTCTTTTAGGGATGGCGCCTCATCCCTTATGACGTCCATCGATTCCTTTTTTAGCAGTTCACCGTCATGAAGAAACAGGCAGCTTGTTGCAACCGATGCCAGCTCATCCAAGTCGTGGCTAGAGATAAGCATGGTTTTGCCCTGCTCCCGATTCAATCGACCGATAAGGGCCCATATACTCTCGATGCCCAACGGATCCAATCCATTTGCCGGCTCATCGAAAATTAGTACGTCGGTGTCGCCCAATAAAGCCGTAGCTATATCCAGTCGCCGTTTCATTCCCAGAGAAAAACTGCTCACGCTCTTTTTCTCATCGACGTCCAGCCCGACTAGGCCCAAGACGCGAGGAACCTCACGTTTCTCATCGAGTCCCCATTCCGCACATCGGATCCGAAGATTCTCAGCCGCACTGAGGGATTGGTATGCTCCGCAGGAATCTGGCACATAGCCGACACGCGTCCGCATCAAGCTCAGCTCTTTTTTCGACTTGCCTCCAAAGAGCTCCACGCTCCCCGACGATGGCTCACAGAGGCCCAGCACTATTTTAATAAGCGTGCTTTTGCCCGCCCCGTTTGCACCAACAAGGGCGCAAAGCTCAGACTGATCCACCTCGAAGGAAACGTCATGCAAAACGCGGCGCCTCCCATAGCGCTTTGACACCCTTGATAGCCTTATCGTCGATGCGTTCATTGGCCTCCCGTTCCGCTTGATAGCAAAACCGCTCATATCGTTCCTTCTTTACTTTATCGTTTTCCATAGTTGTTATTGTTTTTCGATAACTCATATTTGCCAAGATAATCTAAAAGAAAGAACCCGTGTTAGACACGGGTCCCTTCACGCTGATATTTCGTTTTAGTTGTTCGCCTTAAGCTACTCGTCGCTCAAATCGACAGCAAAGACTGATGTCGGAAGCGACGCCTCATTGCCTCCGCCGTCCCGCATCTGCCTCACAACGTTTTTTGCACGCTCAACAATAAGCTCCTCAAGCTCTTTCTCACTCACGCGCTGAATAATATCTCCCGGTTGACAATCAAGCTCATCACAGATATCGAGGAGCGTCTTTAGGCGAATAGCTTTTATCTTTCCGTTTCTAAGCTTTGAAATATTAGCCGGAGTATGCCCCGTCGCCCGAATCAGATCAGCACTGGTCTTTCCGGTCTTAAGCAGCTGCGTCTCAAGCTCGATGATGAGATAGCTCATGTTTCCTCCTACACAAGCTCGTCAGACTGCTCTTGGAGCAGCGAGGCATAACTCCAGATCGCCGAGATAAATAAACAGACAACTGCGCCGATAAACGACCCCGCATCAAAGGTAGCGCCTTGGCAAATCTCAATAACGAAGGAATGAGGCACGATGTAAAGCTCCAGTCCGCCAATGGTGAGATTGACCGATCCATAGGCACCAACAAGCGAAACCGCGGCGTTAACAGCAAAGGCAAGCGCGAGAACACGGATAAGCCGCACATGCGTCTTGGTAAAGGGCGAGACGCCTCGCGAGATGTTACGGCTGATCCCGCACAGAACGACAAGCGAAATACCCATAACAAGCGCCATGCACAGTCCGCTTGGGATAACGATGCACCCGCCATCGAGAAGCGTCACGACACCGAAAGAATCGACAGAAGCAACGTTTGCAACCGCATACCAGATCACGTAAACAACCAACGCGGCAAAAGCGACGAGCATCCCTGCAAAAACGGCTGCCATGCAAAAACCGAGCTTCCTGATATTTTCGCCCGCCTTGGCCATACGCTGAACGCTGTTGGACATACACTCACCCTCATCGACTCTATCGTTATTCGAACGGTTTATCGAACAACGATATGGATTGCATGCGGAAAGCCCCGACAGTGTGCATAGGCAATTCACTAATCAGAAGAGGTGAGCGTGGATTTTTGGACACGTATCGAACGAGCGTGGATAATCTCCCACTTTGAGGCCGCCACCGGGCCTAAAACGGGAGATTATCCACGCTCATAGTCATCAAGGCTCACAGCCTCTTACTCGGCCGCCTCGCGCAGAGCCGACATCGTAGCCGCATATTGCTGCTGCAACGCATGCATCCCCTCGCGGGCGCCGTCAACGGCATCAGCGCCGCGCAGCGCTTCGGTTACCACGACCGCCGGCTCGTACAGATTATCGAATCCCAGGTTCTGGCTCACGCCCTTGAGCGTGTGCGCTGCCATAAACGCACTCTCGGCGTCTCCTGCCGCCATGGCAGCCTCCAGCTTGTCCATGCTCTCGTCATCCAAAAACTTGAGGGCAAAGCGGGCAAGCATTTCCCCGCCCATCAGCCGAGCGCACGCGTCGTCATAATTAGCGCCGATCTTCTCATACGCCTCACGCATGGAAATCATGGATTAAAAACTCCTTTGGTCAAACTAAATCGTGGGAAACGCGACGACGTCGGCGGGGCGTGCCAACGTCTCGGCAATTTGGTCTTGCACCTCGAGCAGGCAATCGAGCAGCAGCGGGTTAAAGGTGCCGCACTTACCGTCCAGGATCATCTGGATCGCCTCCTCGTGCGGGATAGCGTCCTTGTACACGCGCACGCTCGTCAGTGCATCGTACACGTCAGCCACCGAAACCACCTGCGCGGCGATGGGAATTTCGTCGCCCTTAAGGCCATCGGGATAACCCTTGCCGTCCCAGCGCTCGTGATGCCAACGCGCAATCTGGTACGCATATTCCATAAGCGCATTGCCGGCGTGATGGCTGCCCAGCTCGAGCAGCATGTTGGCGCCAATCGTGGTATGCGTCTTCATAATCTCGAATTCCTCGGGCGTGAGGCGCCCGGGCTTGTTGAGGATCGCATCGTCAATCGACATCTTGCCGATATCGTGCAGCGCCGAAGCCAGGGCGATCGTGGAGCGTTCCTCATTGTCGAGGGAGATCGTGCCGCTACGCTGGACCAGATAGCCAAGCAGCAGCTCGGTCAGCTTTTCGATGTTCGTAACGTGCCTACCGCTCTCGCCGTTGCGAAGCTCCATGACGCCGGCCATGATGTCGATGAGCATGCGACTGTTCTTGACGCGCTCGTTGTACTGTTGGGACAGCAGGTTCGTCAGGCGGCGCTGTTTGGCGTACAGGCGGATGGTGTTGCTTACGCGGCGGCGCACGACACGGGAGTCAAACGGGCGGTTGATATAGTCCGAGGCGCCCAGCTCGTACGCGCGCAGAACCGCATCATCGGAATCTTCGCTCGAAATCATGATGACAGGCAGATTATCGATACCCGATCGGCGCGACAGATCGGCCAGCACCTCAAAGCCGCTTATGCCCGGCATCACAATGTCCAGCAGCACGAGCGACAACTCATCGCCATAGCGGTCGACCATGTCGAGCGCCGCACGACCGTTATCGGCCTCGAGGATGCAATGCTCGTCCTTGAGCATCTCGCTGAGAATGGCTCGGTTCATCTCGGAGTCATCGGCGATAAGCACCAAAGGCTTTTCGCTTTGGAAGGCCTCGATGGAATCGGCATCGGTCACGACCGTACCGGCTTTTGCCTTAGCGCGGCTCAGTAACTGAGCAGCGCGGCCAACGCCCTCATCGACCGTCTCGCCATGAATGCGAACGCCACCAACACATGCCGTCAAGCTCACGTACTCATGGCCCGGAATAATCGTGGAATGAACGGCATCGGACACCTGATGCAGGCGACGGGTGAAGTCATCGGAGGGAATATTGGGCATGACAACCACAAACTTGTCGCAGCCATAGCGCACAAGCTCGTCAGTCGAACGGATTCCGCTGCGTATGGCTGTCGCCACAGCACCGAGCGCAAGGTCGCCGGCATGACGGCCACACGTATCGTTGAAGACCCTAAAATCATCAAGGTCGATCACCGCAACGCCGGCATTCACGCGGGTGCTACGGAGCTTTTCCTCGTAATATCGGCGATTGCGCACATTCGTCAGCACGTCGGTGTAGACAAGGTCCTCTTCTGCGGCCTCTTGCTCATCGATCGGACGCACCATCAGCAAGACGTGAGGCTCGCCCTCGACCTTCAAAGGGCGTAGACGGGCGCGGTACTCAGTGCCATCATTGAGCAGTTGCTCCGACACCTCATCGGAGTCTGCCAAAGCCTCAAGACTTGACTGACGCAGACAAGGACACCGATCACCGGCGAGCAGGCAGTTAGGCTCACTCTTAATCTGATCGGCCGACAGCAAACGCACCACGGGGTAGGTCTTCGCGACACGGGCGACCTCGGCGGCAGCCTCCTCGTCGGTTAGATTGACCTCGTGATTATTGAGCATATGGGGCCCTTTCGATAGTTTCGCATGGTAGCGGTGGGTTCCAAATGTTACAAGGGTAACACCTTGCCGATGCAGGTAAGCACGTGAATGCTGCCACATTCTTATGAGTTGGCAGACGGCGCGATTGAAGCCGCAGACGCGAGGTTTTGAGCACGTTTGTTAATACGGCCGAAACGTTTGCGGATGAAGCCTGCTTTGGCTATTGCGGATGCTAGAGCCCCAGGATGCCACGGACAGCCCGGGCAGCCGCTGCCGGGCGATCGCGCAGACCGTTATGCGCGCCCGGGATCGTCACGAGAGGGCAATCGAGATATTCGGCAGCCGCTCGCGTGCCAGCCTCGCGGGGCGTGCCAATCGAGAGCTCGCCTAGGAGCACGGCGGCCACCGTTTTCGACGCGCGAACGCTATCCCAATCGGGAACGCAGGTCATAGTAATCCCGTATTCGTTTGCCATGAAACTGCGGCCGTTGCGCAGGGCATGCTTGGCTTCTGCCTCGGTCGTTCCAGGAGCCTCGGGGTCCAAGTCGCCGAGGGCTCCCAAGAAAAGCCGGAGCGCCCTTGAAACCTTTCCAGCCGCAATCATATCGAGCAAAACCGGAGCTGCGCCCATGCCGACGCCTTCGGCCGACACAGCCGGCTCATGCAGAATCGCACGGGCGACGAGATGGGGTTCAGTGCGAAGAAGCTCCAGCGCCACCAACGTACCGGCGCTGTGCGCAAGCACATTTGTCGGAGCGCCAACGTGTTCGATCACGGCCTGCAGGTCGGCGGCCTGAGCGGCAAGATCATAGCTGCCGTCTGCCGCTTCGCTGCTGCCACCACAGCCGCGGCGGTCGTAGGCAATGACGCGGTAGTCACAGGCGAGCTCGCGGGCGATACCGTCAAAAAAGACGCCGTCAACACAAGCGCCGTGCACGCACACCAAGGCAGGAGTATCAGGCGACACATCCGGGCCGGCATATTCGCGACAGGCAATCGTGGTGCCCGCATTCTCGACCGTAAAATCCATGTTGTGCCCCCATCATCAATGCTCATCCAGTTGCACGTCAGCACGGTTGGATGGACCCGCATTGCTTTACGCCTTGTTAACAGATTAACTGTACCCGACCCGAGGCTTTTCATGGCACGGCATCATGAGCGACGTGAAAAAACGAAACTTGTAAAGCAAGAGCCCACACCTTGCTTTGGAGCCGATGCTATGCTTAGGCACAATTGTCTTGAGGAGCATATGCCTATGTCTACGTTTTTGAATGCCAGCCCCATCTTTGGGCCCGTTCGCAGCCGTCGCCTTGGTCTCTCGCTCGGCGTCAACATGATGCCGGCCAGCGGCAAAATCTGCACGTTCGACTGCATCTACTGCGAGAACGGCCTCAACGCCGAGCGCCCCTGCCATGAGCCGTATAACACGGCTGCCGTGGTACTCGAAGCGCTCGAGGCAAAGCTGCGCGAGATGGCAGCCGAGGGCGAGCCCCCCGATGTAATCACCTTCGCAGGCAACGGCGAGCCCACCGCCGCACCGGAGTTTCCACAGGCCATCGCCGGCGCCGTCGCGCTGCGCGATCAGCTAGCCCCCAACACCAAGATTGCCGTGCTTTCCAACGGCACGCGCGCCGACCAGCCCGCTGTGCACGATGCGCTCATGATGGTCGACGACAACATTCTTAAGCTCGATACCGTCGACCCGGCGTTTATCCAGCTGCTCGACCAGCCCGTTGGCCCCTATGACGTCGAGCACCAGATCGAGACGTTCGCAGGCTTTAACGGTCATGTCATTATCCAGACGATGTTTTTGAGCGGTGAGTACCGGGGCAAGTCTCTCGATAACACCGGCGAGGAGTACGTCGGCCCTTGGCTCGCGGCGCTCGAGCGCATTCGTCCGCAGGAGGCGACCATCTACACGGTCGCGCGCGAGACACCAGTCGCCGGCCTTGCCAAAGCAGCGCCCGAGGTGCTCGACGCCATTGCCGCGCGCGTGCGCGCCCTCGGTATTCCCTGCCAGGTGAGCTACTAGCGCGGCCGCCCGCCAGCAGCTAAATTAGCCCCATCCCAAATGAGCTGGTCTGCGGGTGGGCTATACTAGCTGCGGATGAAAGGAAGTTAGCCATGTATGACAAAGGACCCGTGCCCGGCCGCAACGACGCTTGCTGGTGCGGCAGCGGCAAGAAATACAAGAAATGCCATAGCGCCTTTGATGAGCGCCTCGAGCGCTTGTGGGAAGAAGGCTGGGAGGTTCTGCCTCGCACGCTCTACAAGACTCCCGCCGATATCGAGGGCATCAAGCGCTCGGCAGCCATCAACGTGGGCGTGCTCGATTATGTGGGCGAGCATATCGCCGCAGGCATGACCACCAACCAGATCGACCAGATGATCTACGACTACACCGTCGAGCACGGTGGCACGCCGGCCGACCTCAACTACGAGGGCTACCCCAAGAGCGTGTGCACCTCGATCAATGATGTGGTCTGCCACGGCATTCCCTGCGATACGGACGTGCTGCACGAGGGCGACATCATCAACGTGGACTGTTCCACGATCCTAGACGGCTACTTTAGCGACTCGAGCCGCATGTTCTGCATCGGCGAGGTCTCGGCCGAGCGCCAGCGCCTGGTCGATGTCACCCGCGCCAGCGTGGAAGCGGGTCTGGCGGCCGTCAAGCCATGGCTGCCACTGTCCGTTATGGCCGAGGCCGTGCAAAAGACCGTCGAGGACGCCGGTTTTAGCGTGGTGCGCGAGTACGGCGGACACGGCATCGGTAAGGAGTTCCACGAAGACCCATTTGTGGGCTTTACCACCGAGGCGCCCGATGTGGATACCATCATGGCCCCGGGCATGGTCTTTACCATCGAGCCTATGGTCAATGCCGGAGCGCCCGACATCAAGATTAGCAAGGGCGACGGCTGGTGCGTGCGCACCAAGGACGGCAGCGATTCGGCCCAGTGCGAGGTACAGCTCGTGGTGACCGAGGACGGCTACGAACTGCTCAGCTGGTAGCCGTGGATGCGCCGGGCTACGCGATGGATATGTTAACCATCACGAAGCCCGGCGTTTTTTAGCGTTTTACCTGGTAAAACCTGCCAAAATAAACCTGTCCCTTTTTGGCAGGTCGAGCGGAGAGGACTGTTTGTGAACATCCTGGTTTTGCTGCCCGTCAATGACCGCCATCGCGCAATTCTTGAGTCGAGCGCTCCGGGCGAGGACTTTATCTACACGAGCGCCGACGCCATCACGCGCGAGCAGGTCGCCGACGCCGACGTGATCTTGGGCAACATCGACTCTGACATGCTCACGGCATGCGAGCATCTCCAGCTGCTGCAATTGCAGACCGCCGGCTATGACGACTACCTTGCCGCCGGCACCGTGCCGGCCGACGCCAAACTGTCTTGCTCGGTGGGCGCCTACGGTCAGGCTGTGAGCGAGCACATGTTTGCCATGGTCCTTTCCATGATGAAGCGCCTGCCCGGCTATCACGACTTGCAGCGCGAGCATCGCTGGGAGGATTTGGGGCCGGTCACCTCGCTCAAAAACGCCAATGTGCTGGTGCTGGGCGCGGGCGATGTCGGTGGCCACTTCGCCACGCTCTGCCGCAGCATGGGCGCGCACGTCCGCGGCATCAAGCGCCATCCGCTCGTCTACCCCATTGTGTTTGAGGACATGGACGGCATGGATGCCCTGCCCGAGCGCCTGGCCGAGGCTGACATCGTTGCATCCTTTATGCCGAGCACACCCGAGACCCGCGGCCTGGCGAACGCCGAGTTCTTCGCCGCGATGAAACCGGGTGCCTTCTTTGCCAACGGCGGCCGCGGCGATCTTGTGGTCGCCGACGACTTGGTTGCCGCTCTGGAATCGGGACATCTCGCCGGCGCCGCGGTCGACGTCACCGACCCCGAGCCCCTGCCTGCGACAAGCCCCCTGTGGGATGCGCCCAACATGCTCATCACGCCGCACGTCTCCGGCTGGTTCCACCTGGCAGCCACGCTCAACAACGTGGTCGACATCGCCGCGGAGAATCTGCGTCACCTGCAGGCCGGCGAAACTTTACGTTGTTGGATCGAGCACTGATTTGTTCCGGCGTTTTACCAAACGCCGGAACCCCTCGACGCTGCGCTCTTAGGTTCCGCCGTTCTAACGAACGGCGGACCACTCGACGCTGCGAGCCCGCCGTTTGGCCAATCTGCCGTTCAATTTCAAAGGCGCGACCAGAAGGTCAGCGCCTTTTCATTTCACGGCACCTTGGCTCAAACGGCGGGCTCTCGCTGGCGTGCGCTCTACCTGCGGCGTTTCGCTGGCGTCGGCTTCATCTGCAAGCCTTAGCAGTTCCGTCTTGCCGTTGGCGTTGTGGCATTTGCCCAGATAAAACCTGCCAAAATAAACCTGTCCCTTTTTGGTAGGTTTGGCGCAATGGGGTCAGGTTGGCTTGCGCCATACCGGTAGTTCTGTCTGCGACACTCTCGCCAAAGTGATATCAAACATACATCTAGCGTTTTCGACACTTCGCTTATTAGAGCCAGTCCGTCTCCTCGTCATAGCGGTCCGAATAGGCGTTACGCTTGAGTTCTTCAGCACTCGTTGGTCGCGCCTTGGACACGTCGACCCCTGACTCATGGCAAGCGGCGACGAACAGCTGTAAACCCCGATCAATAAGCTAAGCCCCACGCTCGGCCTTCATTTCTTCGGCTCGCATTTAGAGTTCCACGCTTTCGGCGCCGTTGATGGTTAGGTTGCGCTCGTAGAAGGCGGTGAGGGCGCGGATGGCGTACATCACGTCGCGCACGCCGCCGGTCTCGTAGCTCGAGTGCATGGCAAGCTGCGGCAGGCCCACGTCCACGGCATGCATGCTCGCCTGCATGTTCGACAGGTTGCCGAGCGTGGAGCCACCCGCCATATCGCTCTTGTTTGCGAAGGCCTGCGTGGGCACGTCGGCGTCATCGCAGATGGCCTGGAACACCGCGCGACTAAAGGCATCGGTGCAGTAGTGCTGGTTGGCGGCCTCCTTGATGACGATGCCGCCGTTGAGCACAACCTGGTTGCGGGCGTCGCACTTCTCGGCGTGGTTGGGGTGCACGGCATGCGCGTTGTCGCAGCTCACGAGCATCGAAGCGGCAAGCGCACGGTGGTACGACTCGTCGTCAAAGCCCAGCGAGCCGTTAATGCGGCGCAGTGCATCGGCCAAGAACGTCGACATGGCGCCCTGCTTGGTCTCGGAGCCAACCTCCTCATTATCAAAGCAGCAGAAGACCGAAACGTCGTGCGCGTTCTCGGCACCCAAAAATGCCTGCAGCGAGGTGTAGGCGCAGGCCAGGTCGTCGAGCTTGGGCGTCGAGATAAACTCGTCGGCCCAGCCCCAAATGCGCGCATCCTGACGATTGACCAGGAACAGATCGCGGCCCAAAATTTGCTCGGGCTCAACGTCCAGTTCGTCGGCGATCAGGGCGTCAAAATCTCCCTGCTTAAGGTCACCGGCGCTGATGAGCGGGCACAGGTCGACGGCGCGATTGGGAGCAAAGCCCTCGTTAACGCCGCGGTTCATATGGATAGCAAGGCTCGGGATAATAGCGACCTCGCGCTCGGTGGCAAGCAGACGACTCTCGATACGGTCGCCCTCGCGTACCAACACGCGGCCCGCGAGTGCCAGCGGACGATCGAACCAGGTGTAGTCGATCATGCCGCCGTAGGCCTCGGTGTTCAGGCGCAGCGTCTCGCCCGCGCCGTCAAGCTCAGGCACGGCCTTGACCTTAAACGTCGGCGAATCGCTGTGCGACGCCGTGAGCTGAAAATGATAGTCGCCGGCAACGCCGTCCTCGCCCCACGTAGCAGCCAGGTCCTCGCCCACCTTAAAGGCAACAACGCTCGAGGTATTGCGCTGCGTGTAATAACGCCCGCCTGGTTCGATGTCCCACGCCGCATTCTCGGGCAGGTAGGTAAAGCCCGCCTCGTCGAGCTCGGCCATAATGGTCGCCGCCGTATGGAACATGCTGGGGCATGCCTCGATAAAGTCGATAAGGTCGTTGGCGGCCTCGATATCATCGGCCGTCACATGCGCGCGCTCGGGCGTTTCCTGATCCGTCATGCTCTCCCCTTTCGCTGGGTTGATGGTCCCCTCCAGCATACCCCGCCGCGCCAGTGCCGTGCCTTTCATTCCATGTTTAATCCCGCGCCGCTCACCAAGTTGAGCCATCATGCCCGCGCTCCTTTTGCGACAATTGCGCTAACAGGACGAGAGGAGCCGTCATGAAGCCACGTAACATTGCCATCGCCTGCGGTGTCGCGGGAGCCGCCGTCGGCCTTGCCGCTGCCACCGGTATCGTTTATCACAAGCAAATCAAGTCCGCCGCGTCGCTCAAACGCTTGACCGGCTACGCGGATGGCTATGACCTGTACGCAATCGACATTGCCTACGACTACGATCTTGATCGCATCATCGCCGCTGGCGTGCGCGACGACCAGACCTACATCGATGCCGTGGTGGCGCAGGTGCTCCCCGGCGTGCCGGCACATGTCCAGGCGCCCCAGTTTGCCTGCAGCGCTTTTGTCGCCGTAGATGCCGAAGGCCGCGTGCGCACCGGTCGCAATTACGACTTTAAGGACGACACCTCGGCGCTGCTGGTGCGCAATCACCCGCGCGATGGCTATGCCTCCATCGGGTTTGCCGCCCTTAACAACCTGGGCGCCAACACTCCACTTGGCTCCGTCGCCGGACGCGCCGCGGCGTTGATGAGCCCGTTTGCCCAGCTCGACGGCGTCAACGAATGTGGCGTGTCCATTGCCGTGCTCACCCTGGATTCCAAACCCTGTGACCAGGACACGCAGCGCCCCGTCATCAATACCTCGCTCGCCATCCGCCTGGTGCTCGACCGCGCGGCCACCACGCAAGAAGCTGTCGACCTGCTTTCTGCCTACGACATGCACGCCATGGCCGGACGCGACTACCACTTCTTTATCAACGACGCCGCCGGTGACGCGCGCGTAGTAGAGTGGGATCCGCGCGATCCGGACCGCGCTTTCAAAGCGACTCCTGTACGCCAGGTTACGAACTTCTACGCCTGCTATGGCGACGAAGTGCTGCCCAACCAAAAGAATGGCGAGCTGGGCCATGGTAAAGAGCGCGCCGTCGCAATCGCCGATGTCCTCGACGCCCATGCCGGCGCCCAAGACGAGGCAGTCGCTTGGAAGGCCCTACGCGCTGCAGCGCAAGAGCCCAATCCGGAAGACATCACCAGCAACACGCAGTGGTCGGTCGTCTTTGACAACACCGAGCCCGCTGCCGCCATCACGCTGCGCCGCCATTGGGGCGACGTCGACGCCTTCGCGTTGTAAGGAGCCAGGCCCGTCGTCCTTACGCTCGCCTGACGCTGCTTACATTTCTATACATTTGAGCTAACACGTTTTACCCCTGTATCAACAGTGTGCGGGGGTAAACTTATGCGCATGTTATAACTTGCCCGGAAGGATTCATCATGCTCAGGATCGGTCTTCTTACCAGTGGCGGCGACTGCCAGGCGCTCAACGCCACCATGCGCGGCATCGTCAAAACACTCATGACCAATAGCGAAGAGCCTATCGAGATCTACGGTTTTGAGGACGGCTACCAGGGCCTTATCTACAGCAGGTTCCGCGTCATGACGCCCGCCGATTTTAGCGGTATCCTCACCCGCGGCGGCACCATCCTGGGCACGAGCCGTACGCCGTTCAAGCGCCTGGATACTCCCGAGGCCGACGGCGTCGAGAAGGTGCCCGCGATGGTCCACACCTATCACAAGTTGCAGCTCGACTGCCTGTTTATGCTGGGCGGTAACGGCTCCACCAAGACCGCCAACCGCCTGCGCGAAGAGGGCCTCAACGTTATCGCCCTGCCCAAGACCATCGATAACGACACCTGGGGCACCGAGCTGACGTTTGGTTTTACAAGCGCCATCGACGTCGCCACCAAGTGTATCGACGACATCCACACCACCGCTTCGAGCCATGGACGCGTGTTTGTCATCGAGATCATGGGCCACAAGGTCGGTTGGATTCCGCTGTATGCCGGCGTCGCGGGCGGCGCGGACGTCATCCTGATTCCCGAGATCCCCTACGACATGGACAACGTCATCAAGACCATCGAGCATCGCATGGAGACCGGCAGCCGCTTTACCATCGTAGCCGTCGCCGAGGGCGCTATCTCCAAGGAGGACGCGGCGCTGCCCAAGAAGGAGTACAAGAAAAAGCTCGCCGAGCGCACGAGTCCGTCGATCGTCTACGACATCGCCAAGGAGATCGAGGCCAAGACTGGTCGCGAGGCCCGCGTCGCCATCCCCGGCCACACGCAGCGCGGCGGCCAACCCGACGCCCAGGACCGCATCTTTGCGACCCAGTGCGGCGTCGAGGCGGCACTGGGGTGCCTACGCGGCGAGTTTGGCTACATGATTGCCCTGCGTGACGGCAAGATGTGCCACATGCCGCTCGAGGAGGTCGCCGGCAAGCTCAAGTTTGTCGACCCCCAGAGCGACCTGGTGCGCGAGGCCAAGGCGCTGGGCATCAGCTTCGGCGACGAATAGCCTCGGCCGAAACTGCTCTCATCGGAGACCCCAGGGCTTACATCCCAAATCGTCCTCGGACATGTCAGGACCCCGCCGTGCGCTTCGCGCGGCGGGGTCCTTCCGTCCTGCGGAAAGATTTGGGAGGTAAGCCCTGAGGCCTCCTGCGGTAACTAGGGAGGCCGAGGCTATTCGTCTTCTTGCTGCGGGTGCGTGGGCTGAGATTTTGGGATGTTGCAGGCTCTTAGCTGAGAGTAGCACTGACATTTGTCCTGAAATGGCTGGTCGTTAGGGGTTGCTACCGGTAGTTGCGGTAGGGTTGGGGCAGATTCTAACTAGAAATGGTGGTCGCTACCGGTTGTTCTCGGCATACTCGGCTCATTCGATTACGGTCACCACATGAAAGGAACTGTCATGGATCTTGCGATGGCACAGCGGCTCGTCGATCGCCGCAAGGCTGCCGGGCTTTCTCAGGAGGCGCTTGCCGCCCAGCTGGGTGTGAGTCGTCAGGCTGTCAGTAAATGGGAGCGCAGCGAATCCTCTCCCGATACCGATAACCTTATTGCGCTCGCCGCGCTGTATGGCGTGTCGCTGGATGAGCTGCTGTATGGGGAGGCGGTGGATAGCACTGACGACTCGCAGGCTGATGATGAGGCGCAGAACAGCAACGCCGGCACCAAAGCTTCAGATAAGGCTGAGGAGGCTGAGGCTTCTACTGAACACGCTGATTGCAGCGATAAGCCACTTGTCGATATTTCCCTCGCGCGCGGTATCCACGTCATTGATCCCAATAAAGGCGAGGAAGTCCATGTTGGTTGGAGCGGCATCCATGTGACCAACGAGCGCAAGGGCGAAGAGGTGCATGTGGGGCCGGACGGCGTGCATATCGATACGCTTGAGGACGATGGACATAGCGTACGCACCAATGACGACGGCACCGTCACCATCGACGGCGAGACGTTTTCCAGCTGGAAGGAAGCACACGACAAGATCGACCATCATGGCAAGCATTTCCACACCAAGGTCGGACGTGCATGGAACAAATTCCCCTTCCCTGTGCTTGTCGCCCTCGCCTATCTGGTGCTCGGCATTGTCTACGGCACATGGGCTACGGGACTCTTCCTCGTCTTTCTGATTCCCGTCTATTACGCGCTTGGCGACTTTATCGACCAACGCCACTTATCTAAGCTGATCGAGGTCATCTACCCGGCAGCCGCCATCGCTTGGTTCCTCTACATGTGGCTCTGTTTGGGACAGCCCCATCCTGCATGGATCATCCTCATCACGATTCCCGTCATCAAAGCGCTCATGCGCTGGTGCCTCAAACAATGGAAGCACCGCCAACAGGCCTAACACGCTCCGACCCACCAGCACCCAACCACCCCCGCCCTTCTCCTAAGTTGCGGTGAGATAGGGACTGTTTTGAAGCTCCAAAGCGCCAAACAGTCCGTATATCACCGCAACCTACAAACAACTGGGTCAGTTCCGGCACGGAGATTAGCATTGAGCTGACCACGCGCCAAGAAAAGGGCCTATTTACTACGTTTAACTCGAGAGGGCCGACCATACCCGCCTTTTCCGAATATTTGCAAGCCCTCTACCTGCGGTTTTAATTTCATAATCTTTGTCATGGTCGAGGGTGTGGTAGCAAACGTAGTAGATAGGCCCGTTTTGCGGCATACGACCCATTCAAGCCCAATCTCGAAGGCTGGAGAAAGCCCTTCATCCACGCCTGTGAGCGAAAACCAAATAGAATGAAAGGCAAATGGAAAAGCCCGTTTAACGAGCGGAGGACATATGCGCGACGTAGCCGAAAGCGACTGGAAGCTGTTTAAGAAAATGCTTCCTCAATGGCAAGAACGTTATATGGAAAAGCTCATCGGCCAGTATGTTGAGATACTGAACGGCGACAGTGAAGCGTCCAGTAGATTTTGGGCACTAGAAGAGCGCCTCAATAGAGACAAGCTGTCCTCAGGCGTAATTGCAAACGACATTCGCCGCAGCACAATGCACCGCGAGATAGCCAATTTGCTTATCGACAGCGTGATCACCCTTGACGACCTTGACGGTTTTACCGAGGACATTAAGAGCTATGCGCAACACTGGATTGGCCAGTAAGAGCACTGAACGACAGACATCCCCAGCAAAACGGGGCAAACGCCGGGCCACCTAATGGTTGTCCGGCGTTTGCGCAGATAAAACCTGCCAAAATAAACCTGTCCCTTTTTGGCAGGTCACTCGGCGCTCTTGAGGGCGCCGACCATGTCGATCTTGTTGAGGGTACGATTGGTGGCTAGGTTGACGATAAACGTAAAGCCAAAGGAAAGCACCACGGCGAGCACGTAGCTTAGCGGCTCGACTTCGACGTCAAAGTACAGCGACGGCATCTGCAAAATGTACGTAAAACTCTCGGCCAGCAAGCCGCCCAGTGGCACGCCCAGCGCGGCGCCAATTGCCGTGAGGATCAACGTCTCCTTGTTGACGTAATGGTGCACCTCGCCACGGCGGAAGCCCAGCACCTTGATGGTCGCCAGCTCGCGTTCGCGCTCGGAGATATTCGTGTTGGACAGCGTAAACACCACCACAAACGACAGGCATGCCGCCATAAAAGTCACGAGCACCACGACCGAATTGATGATCGCAAAGTTCGCCTCGTAGTTCTGCCAATGTTCGGCCGTGCTCGAGATGGTGAGCCAACCGTCGCTCTTAAGCTTCTTGCTAAACGCAATCTGGTCGGCCGACGAGCCCTTAAGCAGCACAAAGACGCCGTTGAGGCGTGCGCTTCGACCGAACGCGCGCTCATAGGTGCCCTGCGTCATGTAAAGCGTGTTGCCAAGATAGTTAAGCGAAATGTCACTGACTTTGACCTTGGCAACATTGAGCGACGAATCCTGGACGTATGCCGTATCGCCCGGCTGAATCCCCAGCACCAGCTGTGAACTCTTACTCAGATACACGTCTCCGTCACGCAAAGACAGCGGCTCTTTGGACTCGTCCTCGAGGCGCACATAGTCGTCCAGGTCGTTCGTGCGGTCATCGGGCACCACGATCAGCTGCACGGTCTCGCTCTTGCCGCCAAACGTAAAGGTGACGTTGTCGGTCATAATCGGCAGCGTCGAAGTCACGGTCACGTTGGAATCATTGGCCGCGCTGCGCTCATCCAACGCCGCGCACGTCTGCGTAAAGTCATCGGGGTTGGCGACCGCCAGCAAGTCATAACGCGTGATATGCCCGTACTGTTTGGGCGAAAGCGCCACCGACGTATCGCGAATACCCATACCGCAGATCACAAGCGCGGTGCAACCCGCGATGCCAAAGATGGTCATAAAGGCACGCTTTTTGTAACGGAACAGGTTGCGCGCAGCCACCTTGTTCAAAAAGCCCATGCGGCGCCAGATAAAGCCGATGCGCTCAAGTAGGATGCGCGAGCCGGCGCGCGGGGCCTTGGGGCGCATGAGCGAGGCCGGGGTCTCGGCCATCTCGTGGCGGCAGGCGATAATTGTGGCGCCCACCACGCCCACGGCAAACAGCGCCACCGAGACGATCGAGGACACGATGTCGTACGAAAGCAGCATCTGGGGCAGCGAGTACATGTCGTCGAACACCGTAAACAGGAACAGCGGCAGGCCCACAAAGCCGATGATATTGCCGAGCACGCCGCCAATCAGGCACGCCCACAGCGCATAGTCCACGTATTTGGACAGGATGCGCTCGCGCGAGTAGCCGAGCGCCTTGTACAGGCCAATGAGCGTGCGCTCCTCCTCGACCATACGCGTGGCGGTGGTGAGGCTGATGAGCACGGCGACGATAAAGAAGATGAACGGGAACACCGTCGCAATAGCCTCAATTGACGAGCTATCGCTCTCCACGCTTGAGTAGCTTGCGATATTGTCGCGGTCCTGGATGTACCACGTGCATTCACCCAAATCGGAAAGCTCGGCGCGGGCATCGGCAAACTGCTGGTCGGCGGCGGCGCGGCGCTGATCCAGGTCGGCCTGAGCCTGGACGCGTTCCTCGCTGCCCTGGGCCATGCGATTGATGTTGTCCTGCTCAATCCCAAAGAGCATATTCGCCTGGCGCTCGGCCGCATCCAAGCTTGCCGGCGTGTCGACTGTCAGCTCCTGAGCGCGCGCCTTCTCACGCTCCTCGCGGATCTTCTCTATATTGCCCTTGACCTTGTTGATCTTTGCCGCGTAGGCATCCGAATAGGAGTTGAGGCTCTTGGCTCCTTCGACGACTACGTGGACTGCGGAATAGGACGACGACGTCGCGGCGTCCTCGCTCACATAGAACTTATAGTCCGCCGCCGAAGCAGCGCGAAAGGCGTTGACTGTCGAGTCGGAGCTCACATCAGTGGGATCGAGGACCTCGGCCGTAATGGTGTAATCGCCCGCGGCAAACTGATCCTTGGCGCTTTGGTTCGACGAGCTCGCGTCATTGGCGGCAAAACTCACCGTATCGCCGAGCTTTTTGCCCGAAGCCTTCAGGAACTTCGAAGTCACCGCGACTTCATCGGCGCTCTCGGGCAAATCGCCGTTCACGAGCACCGGCTGATCGATGTTCTCCTTGGAGAGACTTTGCACGACCACGCGCTCGCGCGTTGTGCCCACGGCGGTGTAGGCGGTCTCGGCGTAGATGCCCTCGGCCGTTTCGACGCCATCGACCTCTTGGATGGCGTCGAGATCATCGTCAGTCAGGCCATAGGTCGACTGCACGTTAATGTCATAGACATTTTGCTGGTCGAAGTAGGCGTCGACCGAATCGCACAGATCCTCGCAACCCGCCTTGAGGCCGCACATCACGCTCACGCCGAGCGCGGTGATGACCACGATAGATAGGAAGCGCTTAAGACTGCCGCGGATTGTGCGGTAGATGCCACGGCGAAATACCGTCGGCACCATATCGTTTGAGCTTTGGGCGGTACGGTAGGTCGCGAACTCCCGGTCGCGGCCCGCGTGCTCCGTATCGTGGTTTTGGCTGTTTTGGCGGTCCTGGTCCATGGGCGCTACCACTCGATTGTCTCGATAGACACGGGATTTTGCTGGACCGTCTCGCTCTCCACGCGGCCGCTCTTAAAGCGGATCAGGCGATCGGCCATGGGCGCCAGCGCAGAGTTGTGGGTGATGATAATGACCGTAATGCCCTGCTTGCGACAGGTGTCCTGCAGCAGCTGCAAGATCTGCTTGCCGGTTTTGTAGTCGAGGGCGCCCGTGGGCTCGTCGCATAGAAGCAGCTTGGGGTTTTTGGCCAGCGCGCGGGCAATGGACACACGCTGCTGCTCGCCGCCCGATAGCTGCGCGGGGAAGTTAGCAAGGCGGTCGCCCAGGCCAACCTGGCAAAGCGTTTGCTCGGCATCGAGCGAATCGGGGCAGATTTGCGCCGCAAGCTCAACATTTTCGAGCGCCGTCAGGTTGGGGACCAGATTGTAGAACTGGAAGACAAAGCCGACGTCGGCGCGGCGGTATTCCACGAGCTGCGCCTCGTTAGCGGAGCTCACATCGCGCCCGTCCACCGTCACGGTGCCGGAAGTCGCCGTATCCATGCCACCCAGAATGTTGAGCGCCGTGGTTTTACCGGCGCCCGAAGCGCCCAAGATAATGGCAAGCTCGCCACGCTCAACGGTAAAGCTCGCGCCGTCGAGCGCGTGAATGCGGGCATCGCCCTCGCCGTATGCTTTGATGACGTCTTTAAATTCGATATAGGCCATCGATCGGTTCCCATCTGGTCGGATAACTCTTTAGTATTACCCATTTCGCACCTATCAAAAAGAGACAGGTTTATTTTGGCAGGTTTTATATGGGGAAACGTACCTCTTTGGGGGCAGCGCGGGACGCGCAGGGGCGGCCGTGCAGATCGGCACAGCCGTCTCACGTGGAATCGACCGACGCCTGCCTTTCCGTGACACCGGCAACTCGTTTTTGCTTGTTGGCATGGCCGCCATTATGCCTTGGGACTGAGCACTCAAATTCTCACTCCTCATTGCCACGCTTGCCGCAAGCTATCAGGGTGACGAGATGACGACGCTCGCTGTAGCAGCGCAGCCACACTCTATAAGCGAGGCGT
This sequence comes from uncultured Collinsella sp., assembly GCA_905199545.1. Taxonomy (GTDB): domain Bacteria; phylum Actinomycetota; class Coriobacteriia; order Coriobacteriales; family Coriobacteriaceae; genus Collinsella. The sequence goes on along the minus strand of CAJKGW010000009.1, from coordinate 53,557 downwards.
TTGCCAGCAAAAAAGCGCGCGACAGGGTAAGCCCGCCGCGCGCTATCCTATGCGGACTAGTTATTGTTGTTGGTCATCGAGGCCACTGCTGCCGCAAGATTGGAAATGGGCATCGTCTGCAACCAGATGCGACCGGGACCGGTGAGCACGGTGTTGAACACGCCCTCGCCACCAAACATGATGTTTTTGACGCCCTTGACCATTTGAGCGTCGATGCTCACGGTCTCCTCAAAGCCGGCCACGTTGCCGGTATCCACAATCATCTGCTGGCAAGCAGCGAGCTCGTACTCAACCAGGTCGCCGTCGATCTCGGCAAAAGCAACACCCGAGCCCGTGAGCTTCTGCATGATAAAGCCCTCGCCGCCAAAGACGCCGGCCTTTGCCTTCTTGTTAAAGTGAATGCTCAACTCGACGCCACTTTCCGCGGCAAGGAACGAACGCTTCTGCAAAATCCAGCTCTTGCCCGGACCGATCTCGATTGGCACGATGCGGCCGGGGAAGCAGGAGCCAAACGCGATCATGCCATCGCCACGCGCGGTCCAAATGTTTTGGAACAATGCCTCACCCGAAAAAGCCTTGGAGAACATCTTGCCGATGCCACCGCCCGAGGTAGACATTTCCATGTTGGGGGTCATCCAAGCCATGGCGCCGCTTTCGGTGATCATGGATTCGCCATCGCTAAGGTTGCATGTAACAACCGGGAAAGCCCCTCCGCCGATCTCGTACTGCATGACCGTCTCCTTTCCACTCAGGAGCCGAATAACGATGCCTATATTTTAGCAGGTAGAGATGCATATGTTCACACCGCCCATGCCCTCTCCTGCGGACGTTTCCCCAGATAAAACCTGCCAAAATAAACCTGTTCCTTTTTGGCAGGTTTTAAAGGCAAACGGTGAAGGTGATCTGGTTGCCGTGACCGGATACGGTGGCGGCGCCTCCATGGGCCTCGGCGATGGCACGCACCACGGACAGGCCCACGCCCGAGCCACCCGTCTTGGAGCTGCGCGACGCATCCGCACGATAGAAGCGATCGAACAATCGGTCCAGGTCGCCCTCGGGCAGCTCGTCCACGGCGTTCGATACGACAAGCTCGGCGGCGCCCTTGCCTTTGCCGTGCGAAACGGCGCACAGGCTCAGCTCAATCACGCTGCCCTCGCTCGCATAGCGCGTGGCGTTGTCCAGTAGCAACTCAACCACCTGCGCCACCGCCGCGGCATCGGCATGGGTCCGCACGCCGGTCGCAATCGACGTCGACAGGCGTTTACCGCCTGAGACCGCCACCGACTTAAACGGCGCCGCCGCCTTGTTCACCGCCTCCGAAAGATCGATCGACGCCATGGTAAAGCCCGCCGAGCCCTCGTCCATGCGTGCCAAGAACACCAAGCGCTCCGTGAGCGCCGATAATAGCGCACCCGCACTCGCCTTAGTGCTGCCTTAGCAGGTCGATGAGCATATTTAAAAAAGCAAGGTTATAGCTTAGTCGGACTTAAGGAACGGGCGGCTTCACATCTCGCCCTGCAAACAACGCCCGTACAGCGAGCGCGCTTGCCGCATGGGCGTTGCGGCCGCCTGCAGCTTATAGATAGGCACCCTCGAGGCGCAGCAGCCACTCCTTGCGATCCAGTCCACCGGCGTATCCGTTGAGCGATCCGTCGGCCGCGACCACGCGATGGCACGGCACGATAATCGAAATAGGGTTGCGAGCGACCGCAGCCCCCACCGCGCGAGGAGATACAACGGGCGCTTCATTTCCCGGTACACGATGTCGAGCGGCAACACGCTGGGCGATCTCGCCATACGTAGCGACCTCGCCACGCGGGATCGAAAGCAGCTCAAACCAAACCTCACGCTGAAACGCCGTGCCGATCATATGCAACGGCGGCGTAAACCGAGGTTCCTGCCCTGCAAAATAAGCATTCAGCCAAGCCCAGGAACGCTCAAGCACCGAAGAGGCCGCACCATTTGCCGGACTCACCGACGACATGCCACCAGTACCGGAAACCGCATCGACGCCTTCAACATGTTCGGAGTCTTCACGGAGAAGCGTGGAGCCAAAGTGCTCCTGCCCCTCAAACCAAAGCCCCGTCAGACCGCGGCCATCAGCGGCAAGCAGGATTTCGCCCAAAGGCGAAGCAAACGTCGTCGTGACCACCAGCGGCTCCTTTCAAAACTCCGCAACATAATACCGCGAACTGTGCAGACAACCCCCGCAGATACGTCCGGGCGGGCTCGCAATTACTTCAGCGAGGCTGTTTTTCCCAATCAAGCGAAGAAGACGCGGGGCTTCGACGCCAGGGCGGTACCCCCGCCAGCTGAGCTCTAATACTTTTCCCGAGAAGTGAACGAGTAAAAACGAAGTCCCGGAGCATCCACACCTTTAGACCGCAAAACCGCAGGATTCGCGCTGCAAAACCGCAGGACATAGCAATCAAAAAATGCCAATGCTTCGGGGGTCCAAATAAGGTCGTTCACTTCACGGGAAAAGTATTAGACCTCAATTCGCACCAAGCCCAAAGTCACCCCAGGCAGCAGGCGCGAAGCGCCGAGGCCGCCGCCGGGACCAGGGCCCGCAACAACCACGTGCCCCCACATCAGCCCAGCGGCCCCAACCAACAACGACCCCATCGCAGGCCACTCGCAGCAGCGTCACCGCAGGCGGGGGCCGGGCTTAGTTTTCAGAACACTCCGCAGACCAGTGTGGCGCCTTGTCCGCGGCTCCGAAGGAGCAGGACAAGGCGCCACACATGGTCGAGGACGTTCTGAAAACTAAGCCCGGCCCCCGCCGGACAGGTCCACCGCTACTCGCAGAGCAGCTTAGCGATCTGGACGGCGTTGGTTGCCGCGCCCTTACGGATTTGGTCGCCGCAGCACCAGAAGGTGATGCCACGCGCGGCCTCGGGGTTCGAGATGTCGCGACGCACACGACCGACCCAGATCAGGTCCTGGTCGGACGTATCCATCGGCATGGGGAAGCGATCATGCGCATCCTCGGCGCTCATGTCGTCAACCAGCTTCACGCCCGGAGCGGCAGCCAGCGCAGCACGGGCCTCCTCAACCGTAATGTCGCGCTCAAACTCGAGCGTAATGCTCTCGGAGTGCGAACGCAGCACGGGCACGCGCACGCAGGTGCAGTTCACGCGCAGCTCGGGCAGATGCATGATCTTGCGGCCCTCGTTTTGCAGCTTCATCTCCTCGGAGGTAAAGCCTTCCTCCTTGACACCGCCGATCTGCGGAATCAGGTTGCTCGCCAGCTGGGCGGCAAACGCGCGCGGCTCGGGAATCTCCTCGCCACGGCCCAGGGCGGCAAGCTGAGCCTCGAGCTCGGCCATACCGGGAGCGCCAGCGCCCGAAGCTGCCTGATACGTGGACACGATCATACGCTTCACGCCAGCAAGCTGGTGCAGCGGCCACGTGGGAACCAGGCCGATGATGGTCGCGCAGTTGGGATTGGCGATAAGGCCGTGATGCCACTTGATGTCGTCAGCATTGATCTCGGGCACGACCAGCGGCACCTCGGGATCCATGCGGAAGGCGTGGCTGTTGTCGACCACGACGGCGCCGCGCTTGACGGCCTCGGGCAGTAGCTCCTTCGCAATATCGTCGCCGGCGGCGCCGAGCACGATGTCGCAGCCCTCAAAGGCCTCGGGGCAAGCCTCCTCAATCACAACCTGCTCGCCGCGGAACTCGACGGTCTTGCCCGCAGAGCGCGCGCTCGCTAGCAGCTTGAGCTTGCCGACCGGAAACTCCTGCTCGTTGAGGCACTCGAGCATCTGGGTGCCCACGGCTCCCGTCGCGCCCAAAATAGCAACCGTGTACTGTTTCATGCTTCCCCCTTTAAAGGCTGTGGCTTTTGCCCGCACGCCGAGCAGGCCGATTATTGTTGCCAGTGTATACAAGAACAGGGCGGGCACGAAACCCGCCCCGTCGAAACGAAACCGAAACGAAACGCCCCGCCGTAGTTTTTGAGGCAAGTCCCAAAAATCTACTGGGATAGCAGCTACTTGTGGAGCGCGGCCGGGGCGGGATCGGCCGGCGCGGGAGCCTCCAGGTCGGAGACCTTCACAATGCCGTTTTCATCGGAGAAGGCACGGTAAATGGTCTGGATCGCCAGATCGAAGTCCTTCTCCTCCACGCCGATGATGATGTTGATCTCGTCGCAGCTCTGCGAAATCATACGCACGCTCACGCCCGCCTGGCCAAGCATGCCAAACAGGTGGCCAGAGATGCCGGCGCGACCGCGCAGGTTGCGGCCAACGGTAGCGATAAGCGCCAGGCCCTCGACAACCTCGATCTCGAGCGGCTCGACCTCCTGCTGAATGTCGCCCACGAGCGAGTACAGCGAATCGTGCACGTCCTGCTCCTGCACCACGGCGCCAAAGCGGTCGACACCGGTGGGCATGTGCTCGACGGAGACGTCATAGCGCTCGAAGACCGAAAGCGCGCGGCGCATAAAGCCGACACGGGGCTTGGTGCGGTCGCGGGCCACGTTGATGGCGACAAAGCCGCGCTTGCCGGTCACGCCGGTAATGATGGGCTCCGCCTCGCCCTCGTCGGCCGTCTCGCTAATGATGGTGCCGGGGTCCTGCGGCGCGTTGGTGTTCTTGATGACTAGCGGAATACCGGCCTCGCGCACGGGGAACACGGCCTCCTCGTGCAGGACGCTTGCACCCATGTACGAAAGCTCGCGCAGCTCCTCGTAGGTAACGCGCGCAATGGGCTGAGCCTCGGGTACGATGCGCGGGTCGGCAGAGTAGAAGCCCGAGACGTCGGTCCAGTTCTCGTAAAGGTCGGCGCCCAGGCACTTGGCCAGAATCGAGCCGGAAATATCGCCGCCACCACGGTCGAGCAGCTTGATCTGGCCCTCACGCGTCGCGCCGTAGAAACCGGGCATGACAAAGCCACCCTGCTGACCGTACTCCTGCACCAGCTCGGAGGTGCGGTTCATGCTGAGCGTACCGTCGTGATGGAACGCAACGACCGTCGCGGCGTCCAGGAACGGCAGGCCCAGGTACTCGGCCATCAGGCGAGCGGTGAAGTACTCGCCACGGCTCACGAGCTCCTCGGTGGAGTAGCCACCCGAGCGGGCACGCTCGGCAAAGGCCGCGAACTCCTCGCGGATGGGATAGGTGAGCTCCAGCTCGTCAGCGATATCAAAATAGCGCTGCCCAATGTCCTCGAGCAGCTCCTCGCACGACACGTGGTACTTAACGTGCGCGTTAACCAGGTAGAGCAGGTCGGTCACCTTGGTGTCGCCCTTAAAGCGGCGACCGCAGGCAGAAACCACCACAAAACGGCGGGCCGGGTCGGCATCGACGATGGCCTTGATCTTCTTAAAGTGTTCGGCGTCGGCGACCGACGAGCCGCCAAACTTGGCAATTTTTATCATGGCGTGGAGGTTACCTTTCTAAAAGCCTCTGCAAACCTGTTTTGCGCGCTCTGATACCATGGGTTCACCGATTGGGACCAAGGCATCCGAGGAGCAGTGTTATATGGGAACTTATCATAGTACACGAGGACGCACTTTATCGTGCTCAAGTAAGGTGGCAATCCGTACCGGCATCGCTCCCGACGGGGGTTTGTTTGTCTCGGACGAGCTCGGCACCCAGCAGGTCGATATCAGCTCGCTTGCAGATAAATCGTACTTTGAAATCGCTCAAGATGTGTTGGGAATGTTACTGAATGATTACACGGCCGAAGAAATTTCGGCGTGTGTCGACGAGGCTTACCGCAGCACGTTTGCGAGCGAAGAGGTCACGCCGCTCGTCAAACTCGACGCCGCACCGGGCGCCGATGCCCCTCAGACCTATGTGATGGAACTCTTTGGCGGCCCCACAAGCGCCTTTAAGGACGTCGCCCTGCAGATGCTCCCCCGCCTCATGGCCCGCACCTCCGCCAAGGACGGCGGCGCCGAGCGCATCATGATCGTCACCGCCACGTCGGGCGACACCGGCAAGGCCGCACTCGCCGGCTTTGCCGACGCCCCGGGCACGGGCATCACCGTCTTTTATCCCGAGGGCAAGGTCAGCCGCGTCCAGAACCTGCAGATGTCCACGCAGGAGGGCGACAACGTCGCCGTCTGCGGCATCCGCGGCAACTTTGACGACGCCCAGAGCGCCGTCAAGCGCATCTTTGCCGATAAGGAGCTTGCCGAGCGCCTGGAGGCCGCTGGCACCGTGCTTTCGAGTGCCAACTCCATCAATGTCGGCCGCCTGGTGCCGCAGGTCGTCTACTACTTTGCCGCCTATGCGCAGCTGCTGCGCGCCGGCGCTATCGAGGCTGGCGACGCCGTAGAGTTCTGCGTGCCCACCGGCAACTTTGGCGATATCTTGGCCGGCTACTACGCCAAGCGCATGGGTCTGCCCGTCGCCAAGCTCGTCGTGGCGAGCGACAAGAACAACGTGCTGGCCGACTTCCTGACCACCGGCGTTTACGACCGTAACCGCCCGTTCTACACGACCATCTCGCCGTCGATGGACATCCTCATCAGCTCCAACCTGGAGCGCATGCTGTACTTCCTGTCCGATGGCGACTGCGAGCTTGTTGCCGGCCTTATGGAGCAGCTGGCACAGACTGGTCGCTATGAAGTTCCCGCCGAGCTGCTGGCCAAGATCCAGAGCGTCTTTGGCTGCAGTTGGGCCAGCGAGGACGAGGTCCGCGCTGCCATCAAGAGCTGCTGGGACGCGAACGGCTACGTGATTGACCCGCACACCGCTTGCGGCTATCACGTCTTTGAGCAGGTCGCTCCCGCCGAGGGCGCCAAGGCCCGCGTGCTGCTTTCGACCGCCAGCCCCTACAAGTTCCCGCGCGCCTGCTGCGACGCCCTGGGGCTCAACGTTCCCGAGGACGACTTTGAGGCCATGCGCGTGCTCGAGCAGGCAACCAACACGGTCGCCCCGACCCAGCTCGCCGAACTCGAATCCAAACCCGTCCGCTTCGAAGACGTCTGCGACGTCGATGAGATGGACAGTTACGTCGAGTCTGCAGCAAAAAAGATGACTACCAACTAAAAACCCCTTATAAGGCGCCGGCGAAAGCCGGCGCACCTTCTTTTATCAGATAACCCCCGGGATGATGACGAACGCGCACAGCGTGCCTGGCTGTTTAGTTCGTCGCGAGTTCCGCACGCAAAGGAAAGCACTTAATGTGCTTTCCGTCTTGCGCAGGACTGCCCGAGCAGCGAACTAAACAGCCAGGCACGCCAGGAGGACTCACATGATCAAGATCACCGTCCCAGCAACCAGCGCCAACTTGGGCATTGGCTACGACACCCTCGGCATGGCCGTCAGCCTCTACTCACACTTCACCTTTGAGCGCGCCGACAAGCTCACCATCACGGGTTGCCCCGAGGAGTTCCAAAACGAGAACAACCTAGTCTACGTGAGCTTTGTGGATGCGCTGGCCGCATGGGGCGAGCCGGCTTTTCCCGTTGCCATCGACATTCAGACCGATGTACCCGTCGCTCGCGGCCTGGGCTCCAGCTCCACCTGCGTCGTCGCTGGCATCATGGCAGCCGCCGCGCTGACGGGCCACACCGTCGACCGCGCCGAGCTCGTCCGCACCGCCACCGAGGTCGAGGGACATCCCGACAACGTCGCCCCCGCCATCCTGGGCGGCGCAGTCTGCTCTTTTACGCCGACCGGTTCGCTCCCCCAGTGCCTGCGCTACGAGGTGAGCGATCGCTTGCGTTTTATTACCGTGATTCCGCCCTACGAGGTGCATACGAGCGAGGCGCGCAAGGTCGTGCCGCAGGAGATTCCGCTCCCCACCGTCGTATGGCAAATGGGCCGCATCGCCGGCATGACGCGCGGCCTGGAGACCGGCGACCTGGATCTGATTGCCGCCGCCAATGACGACCGCATCCAAGAGCCGTATCGCCGTCGCCTGATTCCCGACTACAACGCCGTGCGCGACACCTGCCTTAACGGCGGCGCCAAGACCATCTGGATCAGTGGTTCGGGCTCGACCCTCATGGCTGTGACCGACGACACCATCGTGGCAAAGTTCTTGCAGGTCAAGCTGCGCGAGCAGTTCCCTAAGTGTGATACGCATATTCTGACGTGCGACACCGAGGGCGCTCAAATCGAGTACCTGTAGACATCGCTGGTTAATCCTTTCGGGCCGCCCAAGGGTATCCCCTTAAAAACGTCCTCGCACTTGAGGCCCGCTTCTCCTGCTCCTTCGGAGCTACGGATAAGCGGGCCTCGTGCTGCGGAATGTTTTTAAGGGGATACCCTTGGGCGGCCCTACAGCAACGTGGTCGACGATGTCTATAGGAACCCACGCTTTGAAGGGGCGCCGGGCTGATGGTTTGGCTTTTTATTGGTGGGGCCCTTACTGGGATGGGACCCTTACTAGAGGCAGGCCTCGGCGATGCGGCGTTTGAGTTCGTCGATGCCGGTGCCGGTTTGGGAGCTTGTGATGATTACGTTTTCGGCCGGGACGTTGAGCTGCTTTTTGATGGCTGCTGCCTGGCGGGCCTGCTGGGTGCGGCTGAGCTTGTCGGCTTTGGTGAGACAGACGATAAAGTTGAACTCGTTGCCCTGCAGGTAGTCGATCATGTCATGATCGAGCTTGCTGGGGTCGTGACGAATGTCCACCAGCGAGACGACCAAGTTAAAGCTGCGCTCGGAGTCGAAAAAGTCGCCGATAAGCTCGGCCCAGCGGTCGCGCTCGGCCTTAGAACGACGGGCGAAACCATAGCCCGGCAGGTCGACGAAGTGCACGTCATCGGCCTCGAAGAAATTGATGTTGCTTGTCTTGCCCGGTGTGCTCGAAACCTTGACCAGGTTCTTGCGGCCAAAGAGCTTGTTCATAATCGACGACTTGCCCACATTGGAGCGGCCGACAAAGCTCACTTCGGGGCAGGTGGACTCGGGAATCTGCGAAACCTTGCCGTAGCTGGCGACGAACTTGGCAAGCTGGTAGTTAATGGAATCGGCCATGGACACTCCTTGGTCGTAGGTTCTTACAAAAGAGCGCGCTATTGCGCGGCGGCAATGCGGCGGACGATATCGAGCGTGATGTTACTTGCGACACGCGCGTACTCGAACAGATCGAACTCTCGGTCGCAAATTGCATCGTACGCCTCGTCACAATTATCGCTGATAGCGCGCAACACCAGGCAATCGACACCATTTTTGGTTGCGACATGAGCAATCGCCGCGCCCTCCATGCCGACACAATCGGCATGTGTCGCTTCGATAGCGTCGCTACGCATGGCGGCGCCCGTCACAAAGCGGTTACCCGTGGCAATCGTGCCGACCAAGAACTGTTTGGTGCCCTCGTTCGAAGCGACTGCATTTGTCGAAGCGTCAACGAACCCACGCTCAGCAAGCACGTCGACGGCAATATCGACCAGCGCGGGCGTCGAACCAAACTCCTCAAGCCCCGGTGCGGACTCGGCGATAAGCGCGGTATCGGTATCCAGATAGCGCAGGCGTTTGCCAATGACCACGTCGTCGATATGGAGCTTGGGGTTCAAACCGCCCGCAATGCCCGAAAACACAACAGCCTGCGGAGCATACTTGCTAATGAGGTGCTGTGTTGCAGCGGCGGCGTTCACCGTGCCCATGCCCGCCGTTGTGGCGACAACTGTCAGGCCATCGAGCTCGCCGCTCACAACGGTCAAGCCTGCCTCCCGTGCCTCGCAAACGTCGCTCAGCTCTTCCTTAATCTGCATGATCTCTTTTTCGAGCGCACCGATAATCGCGATGGTAGCCATACCATTCCCCAAACCTATACGAAATTCTCAACCACGGTATGGTACCAGCATTTTGTTTGACCTCGCCAAACGAACACGCTAAGCCAGCGTAGCGCGGGTATCATAGAGCGCCTTGGCGATGGCAGTCACAACCTCACTCGAATGGTCGCTCCATGGCATCGATGTCATGATGCTCATGACATAGGTACGGCCATCGATGTCGATAAGGCCCGCATCGCATGTCGAATAGTAACCATCCTCGCTAATCCAGCCTGCCTTGTTGCGCACCAAAACCTGCTCGTCCGCAATGCCATCGCGCACTCATTTAAGTCTGTCCCCAATGAGTGCCGCTAGCCGATGGCGTTTTTGAGTTCGGCGCGGCGCTTTTTCATGCCGGCCATGACGGCGTTGCGCAGCTCGGGCATGCGCGCGGTATCCATCTGGGGCACGCCCTCGAGCTTATAGGGAATCCCCAGTTGCTCGTACTTGACGACACCCATCGTGTGATACGGCAGCATTTCCAGGCCCACCACGTTGTGCCATGGAGCGATCAGGCGACCGAGCTTCTCGCATTCCTCCGCCGTGTCGGTGATACCCGGCACCACCACATGGCGAATAACAACCTTAATCTTGCGATGGGCAAGCTCATCGCCAAACGCCAGGATGCGCGCAGGATCGCAACCGGTCAGCTTTTTATGCTCAACCGGATCGGCATGCTTGATGTCGAGCAGCACCATATCGGTCTCGTTGAGAACAGCATCGAACTTCTCCGGATGCTTGGGATCAAATGCATAGCCACAGCTATCTAGGCAGGTATGCACACGGCCATCGGGATTGTTGTGCATTGCACGGAACAGGTCGGCCAAAAACTCGGGCTGCAGGAGCGGTTCGCCACCCGAAACGGTAATGCCGCCGCTACGGTAGAACTCATGGTTGCTCTGGAACTCGTCCATGAGATGCTCGACGGTCACCATCGTGCCGCCGTTAACAGACCAGGTATCGGGATTGTGGCAATACGCGCAGCGCATGGGACAGCCCTGAACAAACACCACAAAGCGGATGCCGGGTCCGTCGACCGTTCCCATCGTCTCGATCGAATGCACGCGACCCAGGGCATACGCAGAGTCCTCGGGACGAGCGTCCACACCCTCAAGCGTCATTTCTGCCATTCGCGCTACCTTGCCTCTCCTTGGATGCAACCAATTAAAATGCCAGAGCCATTCTAGCCCATGCGTTTGCGTTTAAACGTCTCGGACTAGAACGGCACGTTTTAATCTATCCCCCATCACCATGGCTGGGGGGCTACGTCGAGATGTCAGGCTGGAGAACGCTCGCCTGCGGCCTTTACGCCTTAAGCGTGAGCACCGCGCCGAAGGCGGTCGGGCCGCAATGGCTCGAGATGACGCCGCCAACCTGCGTCCAGGTAACGTCCTCAAAGCCCAGGTCGTGCGCATAGACTTCCATGTCGTCGCGCAGCTCCTGGGAAAGGCCCACCGAATACGCCAAGCCAATGTGCGAGTAATCAATATCGCCCTTGGCAACCATGTGGTCAATAAAGGCACGGGCGCATTTGAGCATGGAGCCGCGGAGCTTCTTGGTCGCCACGAACTTGCCACCCGTCACCTCAATGCAGGGCTTAATCTTGAGCAGATGAGCGCCCAGGAACGCGGCGTTAGACAAGCGACCGCCCGCCTTAAGGAAGGCAAGGTCGGTAGGAACAAAGCCCAGCAGCACGCGGTCCATGACGGAGTTCGTAAAAGCAAAAATCTCATCGACGGTGGCATCGGGGTGAGCCTCGATGTATTTGGCGGTCTCGACGGCAACGAGCGACTGGCCAACCGAAACAAAACGCGTGTCCATAGAGAAGACGTAGTCGCGGCCCTTAGCTGCAATCTTGGAGGACTGATGCGAGCAGGTCGTGGCCTCGGAATATGCGAGATGCAAAATGGTCGCGTCGGGCTGCTCGGCATGGATGCGGTCGTACACGTGAGCAAAATCCGCAGGCGCGCAGCCACTGGTCTTGGGCATCACGCCAAACTCGTTGCAGCGCGAATAAATCTCAAGCGGATCGATCGAGCCGTCCTCGACGGTCTCGTCACCAATCGTGACATGCATGGGCACACGCACGATGCCATAGCGTTCGCAGAGCTCCGGTGTCACATCCGAACCAGACTCAACCACGATTACGTACTTGCCCATTATCATCACGACCCATCTCGACGTTGGTTATTTATTACGCGCGCACGCCCGTCGCCCAATTGAACAACGACTCCCAAGCACCAGAGAGACGCCGCCCTTCGCCACAACAAAGGACAGCGTCTCCCTGAAATACTCCGTGCTTGCATGAGATTCTACACGGTTTGGTAATGAGTGTTACTTACTCCGCAAACGGTAGCTATATGCGATAAACGGTAGCCACCAAGAAAGCCTGTGTATCCAAAACGCCATGGTCACTCACAATGCGGCTAGCGAGCCAGACGGTAAAACTCCATCGAGGCGTCGCCCTCGGCGCGCAACTGCATCGCCGGCGCCGCAGACGAATAGGTGCGGCTCGTAAGCGCAACCTCGCCGTCGTTGACAAATACCTCGAGCATCGTGGCATCCGAAAGGACTCGCAGGCAGTAAAGCTCGTCGAGCTCAACCGACCTCTTGTCGCGTCCATAGCCCTCATCGCCCATATCAAGTGTGAGCATTCCGTTGGCAAAGCACACGACAACGCCCTCACGAACTTCCAGCTCAATGGACTTCGTCCCCCGGCACGACACGACGGCATCAAACAGTCGACCAGGAGAGCCGACGGTCTCTCCGGCGGTCACCGAAACACGCTCCTTGCGCAGTTGCTCAACCTCGCGCGCGGGCCACTGACAGAGCTTACCGTCGCGCATATTCAGCACCCTCGGCACGGTAAGCGCGCACTGCCATCCGCGTTCCACCGTCGGGTTTTGAGCCGTTGCATCGGGGCAGCCGGCCCAACCGATCATAATCCGTCGACCGTCGGCATCTGCAAATGATTGAGGGGCATAGAAGTCAAGACCCGCATCGACCATCGGGGGCATACCCTGCCCGGCGATTTTAAAGCTAGGCGCCTCCCAATCGGCCTCAATACGAAACCACACGCACTGATGCGGGTTTTGGTAACGCCAACCATCGGCGGGCACGCCCTGCGGACAGCAAACGAGAATAAGCTCGCCATCAAGCTCAAACAGATCGGGGCACTCCCACATAAAACCGAACTTCTCGCCGAGCTCAATACGCGTCGCATATTTCCAGCACTCAAGATCGTGCGAGGTATAGACGAGCACGCAACCGCGGTCGTCTTTCGTACGAGCACCAAGAACCATATAGTAGATACCGTCGTGCTCCAGGATCTTGGGGTCGCGCACGTGCGTACTAATATCGTCGGGGTAATCGACCGGACCAACAGCTATGTGCTTCTCCCCCAATTTATCGGGGTTCTCGGTAACCATGTGAATCTGATTTTGGTCGCGCCCTGTCAGCACATAGTCATAATCATCGCGGTCAAAATGCTTGACGTTACCGGTATAGAAGTAGTGAATCTTGCCGTCGTGCATAAATGCAGACCCCGAATACGCACCGCTCGAGTCTAGATCTGAATCGGGGAATAGCGCGGGACCGCGGTTCTCGTACGTCACAAAGTCCTTCGTCGTCAGATGATTCCACAGCACCGGTCCGCCGTGCGCGGCATCAAACGGATCGTATTGGTGATAGATGTGGTATGTATCACCAACCTGCACCAAACCGTTGGGATCATTGAGCCAGCCAAGCTCGGGCTCCGCATGGAACAGAAGTCTATCGGAGTCAGCCGCGATGCGAGCCGCAGTCTCATCCTGCCCGGCACGCCACAGCTCGTAGTCCGAGCGCGTCACCTTATGTTTTTGATCGAACATTCAATCGTCCTTCTTGTAGAGGAGAAGGACGCCCGGCCCATGCGAGCCAAACGCCCTTCTCCAACAGGTCGACCCGTACATTACCTTGACGGATCTGGATTAGAAGCTGACATCAAAGCCGGCGCCTGCACCCTCTTCATCGGTGGTCGGAACGCCCTTTGCCTTGTTGTAGGCAAAGATCAGGATGATCGGGACGAAGAAAGCGATCAGATTGCCAGCCACATACCACACGAGGGTCTCGGGCGTGACGATGAGCAGGCCAAGTACGCCGGTCAGACCCTGGCCGATAGCGCGCACCTCAAAGAGCTTCACGAAGGCACCGCCGCAGCCTGCACCGATGCAAGCGCAGATGAACGGAATGATCGAGTAGCGCATGTTTGCAGCAAAGATAGCGGGCTCGGAGATTCCGACCAGCGTCGGGATAAAGGACGACATGCAGATGTTGCGCTCTTTGGAATGCTTCTTGTGAATGAGATACATGCCGATGGCGCCGCCGCCCTGGGCGATGATGGAAACGGACCAGATGGCCTGGATGTAGTTGAAGCCGGTCGTGGCAACGAGATTAGCCTCGATACCCTGAATGAACTGGTGCGTACCGGTAACGACGAGCGGCTGCAGGAACGCGGCAAAGACGAAGGCACCAAAGACGCCCATCCTGTTGTACAGGACATCGATTACGCCGGCAAGGACGTCGCCAATCAGGTTGCCGAGCGGGCCGAACACGGTGAACAGGGCGACGTTGGCAAGAATCAGGGTAACGGTCGGGACAAAGACGAACGAGACGACCTCGGGGATGTACTTCTGGGCAATCTTCTCGACCTTGGCCATGAACCAGGCGGTCAGGATTGCGGGGAACACGCCGCCCTGGAAAGCAACCATGGGAATGGAGAGCGGACCAAAGTTCCAATACTCAGCACCCGTCGGGTCCATAACGAACGCGTTGCGGTTCATAAGGCTCGGATGAACCATGACGATGCCGACGAGGATACCTAGGATCGGGTTGCCGCCAAAACGCTTGACCGCGCTGTACATCACCAGGACAGGCAGGTAATCGAAGGTGGTAGCGATAATGGCAAAGAAGCTTGCGAGGTTCTTGAGGAACTCGCTGTGGTCGGCAAGGCTGCCCTCCATGCCAAAGAGGCCGTTGGCAACGATCAGCGACTTAAGGCCGATGATGATAGCAGCGCCGACGAAAGCGGGAATGATGGGGATAAAGATGTCCGAGAATACCTTGAGGACCGAGAAGAACTTGCCCTTCTTGTCCGCCTCGGCGCCCTTGACCTCGGAAGCACTGATCTCCTTAACGCCCGTCAGAGCCATAAACTCATCATAGACCTTGTTTACGGTACCGGTACCGAAGATGATCATGAGCTGGCCGCTGTTGTACAGCACGCCCTTGACGCCATCGATGTTCTCGAGCTCGGCCTTGTTGTACTTGCTCGTATCCTTGAGCACCAGACGCAGACGCGTAACGCAATGCGTGGCACCCTCGATGTTATCCAGACCGCCGACGTTATCGACGACTTGCTGAGACACTACTTTGTAGTCCATGTTCCTCTCCATTCCCTTACGAAATCATAAGACGTTTTGTGGCCATTACAGAGATGCGATCGTTGCATTTGCGCACTTGACCGTACCGTCGGTGACCGTCAGCGCCACACCCTGGCCCTGCTTATTGCAGAAGCGAGCGTTAAGCGCAACATCATCGACAAAGATGGTCGCGATATCGTCGTCAACGACCAGGCGTACATGATGAGTGCCCTCGCCCTTAAAGAACAACGGACGCTCGAGGCCCATGTTGTTGACCTGGAACCACGGATACTGGGGGGCCGCCGTAAACTCGAGCTTGCCCTCACGCAGGTTGGCGCGGAACTCATAGGCAAGACCAGACTCGGCGTCCTCGGCGAGCTTCACCGAGAAGCCGGCAGCGTCACCGGCGAGCTCGATGTCGGCGTCGAGCATATAGGTGGAACCGGCATCCGCAGCGAGCACCTGCTCGACCTTGCCCGACTCGCAGGAAAGCTCAAAGGCCTCGACTGCCTTAGCCTCGCCAAAGGCGCCAAGCATGCTGTCGGGGAGTTTGGTGCCAAGCGTTCCGTCGGCACGCTGAACGATCTCGAGGGGCATAAAGGTGCCACCCCACAGGTAAGAGCTGGGGTCGCCGCCCTCGTCACGCGTAGGAACCCAACCAAAGAGAACGCGGCGCTCGCCATCAAATGCGGTACGTGCGGCATAGTACGCGCGGCCATCGAAGGAATCGTCCGCAGGAGTAATCCAGGGACCGTTGATAGAGCGAGACATGCGGTAACGGGTCTTGTTGCCATCGCTGTACTCAGAGAACACCAGATACCACCAGTCGCCCATCTTAAAGAGATCAGGCATCTCAAACATGGTGTACAGGCCCGGATTCCACCAGTCGCCCTGGAACTCCCAGGTATCCAGGTCCTTGGAGGTGAACTTGACCAGACGACCGGTCATCAGACGCTTGTCCTCGCCCACACGCGTGCCGAGGATGAGCATGTACTCTTCGTTCTCCTCATCCCAAAGCACAAAGGGATCGCGCCAGTTGCGGTCATCGTAACCCTCCTGGGGCGGAAGCAGCGTCTCGGCGATGTTCTTCTCCCACTTGACGGCGTCGTCACTCGTTGCGTGAAGAAGAACCTGCTTCATCAAACGTGCGCGGACCTTATCGCGATTGCAACCAGTGTAGAGCGCATGGTACTTGTCGCCCACCTTAAACACCGTGCCGGCATAAACATACTGGTCGACTTCCTCGTCGCCGCCACGCTCAAGGCTCTCGCCAAAGTCTTTGTAATTGACGAAGTCCTTGGTCGTAGCGAGCGCCCAGCCAAACGGCTCTCCGAAAGGTCCGGGGTTACGCGTGTCACGCTGGTGATAGAGATAGAACGTGCCGTCCTCGCCGTACGGCATGATGTCGCCTACCCAAATTCCCTCAGGCTGGTAATACACCTTGTGCATCCGAGACTTCCTTTCCCGCAAGATACTAACTCGGTACAACTGCAAGATATGTCAATCGTTTTCATATGTCAAACGTTTTCACACCAATACGTCTTTTCGCAGTTCCAGTCGTCGGCAAACGGTTGACATATGCCGGCGAACGGTCATCAGAGGCGTTTGAGGAATTCTTTTGGCACGGGATGAACTACGCGGTTTTGCCCTCAATGAGTTCAACGGGGAGTTTGATATTCGATTCGGGCTTATCGCCGTTAATAAGAGCGATGATGGATTGCGCCGCGAGCTCTCCGATGCGATCGATATCTTGGCGTACGGTTGTTAAGTCAGGCATAAACGTCATGGTGCGGCGGGCACCATCCGCGCCCACGACCTTAATATCGTCCGGAGCGCTCAAGCCGCGTTGCTTCATCACGTTGAGACAGATGGCCGCCATCGTGTCGTCTCCCGCAAAGATGCCGTCAATATCGGGGTTCTCATCGAGGGTCTTCGCAACGACCGCGCTCTTTTCGTCGTCGGACTTAACGAACTCGACCTCACGGACAAGCGCGGGCAAACCGGCCTGCTCCACAACATCGTGGTAGGCATCGGTACGCTTATTGGCAGGCATACGCATGCGGCTATTGTTGCGCAGGCACAAGATGCGCGAACACCCGTCATCGATCAGGCGACGCGTGGCAAGTTCGCCGATGCTATAGCTGTCGCTCGCAATCTGAACAGAGGCCTCGCCAAGGTCGCAGTCGATACCAACCAGACTCAAGCCCATCTCGGCATACGCCTCGGCACCGATATTAAGCGAGTTGACGATGACGCCATCAACCATATTGCGCCGAAGCATATCGATATAAGAACGCTCAAGATCAGGTCGATTGGCGCTATTGCACAGCAACATCTTAAAACCGTTTTCGGCCAGGGTACGCTCAACGGCTTGGACCGCTTGTGCATGAAACGGGCTGCTGACATAGGGAACGATCATACCGATTAGATTCAGGCGACCGTTGAGCATAGCACGGGCGATATCGTTGGGCGTATAGTTGATACGCTCCATCGCGGCATGGACCTTATCGCGGGTCTCTTGGCTAATATAGCCGCGATTATTAAGCACGCGAGATACCGTAGTAGGCGAAACCCCCGCCACCGCTGCAACTTCCTTGATGCCAGGCTTAGCAGAATCCTTAGAACGAGCACCCTCGCGAGCCATAGCACCCTCCCCTCATCAACATGTCATACGTTTACATACGAACAAAGCATACCCCAACAACAGTGGGAAGACGGTAACAGTACAAGTAAGTAAACGACTCATCCAAATAATTAGGAGAGTTCCGCCTAAAGGGTGACTACACAGGACCCCGCTGGGGCTGTTTGGGCTACCTCCCAAAACATTTCCGCAGGACGCAAAGAGGCTCGCCGCACGAAGTGCGCAGCGAGCCTCTTTGCATGTCCGAGGACGTTTTGGGAGGTAACCCAAACAGCCTGGCGATCCTGCGGGAGTTGAGTCCCTTTAGAACTTGTTGTGGAAGGTACGCGAAATGACCTCGTCCTGCTGCTCCTTGGTGAGCGTGTGGAAGTTCACGGCATAGCCGGAAACGCGGATGGTCAGCTGCGGGTACTTCTCGGGGTGAGCCTGAGCGTCGAGCAGCGTCTCACGGTTGAAGACGTTGATGTTCAGGTGGTGGCCACCCTTCTCGGCGTAAGCGTCGAGCATGTGGACCAGGTTATCGGCCTGAGTCTCGGAAACTTCAGAAACCTTCATAATGTGTCTCCTTCGATTGATAGGCGCCGGCCGAAACCGGCGCTCTAATCAGTAATCGTTATTGTTAGTATAGCACTAACAATAGTTACTCGCCCAGCTGATCAAGGTCGATATCGCCAAAGAACACCTGGTCCTCCTTGCCGAGCGCACCCGGGATGATGGAGAAGGTGTTGGAGATGCCGTCCTGAGCGTCGCGGAACGGGAGCTTGGAAACCGAAGACAGCGAAGCGATGGCGCCGTGGCTATCGCGCTTGTGCATGGGGTTAGCACCCGGGGCGAACGGCTGGCCAGCCTTGCGGCCGTCAGGCGTGGAACCGGTCTTCTTACCGTACACGACGTTGGAGGTAATGGTCAGAACCGAGGTCGTGGGCACGGAGTTGCGGTAGGTGTCGTTCATGCGGATGTACTCCATGAACTGGTGCACAACGTCGTGAGCGATCTGGTCGACGCGGTCGTCGTCGTTACCGTACTTGGGGAACTCGCCCTCGGTCTCGAAGTCGACGATGATGCCGTTCTCGTCACGGACGGGGTGGACCTTGGCGTACTTGATGGCGGACAGGGAGTCAGCCACGACGGAAAGGCCAGCGATGCCCGTAGCGAACCAGCGGTGCACGTGCTTGTCGTGCAGAGCCATCTGGATGCGCTCGTAGCAGTACTTGTCGTGCATGTAGTGAATGATGTTCAGCGAGTTGACGTACACGCCAGCGAGCCACTTCATCATGTCGTTGTACTTGGCCACAACGTCGTCGTAATCGAGCGTATCGCCCTCGACGGCGCGGTACTTGGGGCCGACCTGCTTCTTGGAGACCTCGTCAACACCGCCGTTAAGTGCGTACAGCAGGCACTTGGCCAGGTTGGCGCGGGCGCCGAAGAACTGCATCTCCTTGCCGATGCGCATGGAGGACACGCAGCAGGCAATGCCGTAGTCATCGCCGTGATAGACGCGCATGAGGTCGTCGTTCTCGTACTGGATCGAGGAGCTGGCGACAGAAGTCTTGGCGCAGAACTTCTTGAAGTTCTCGGGCAGACGAGTCGACCACAGAACGGTCATGTTGGGCTCGGGGCTGGTGCCCATGTTCTCGAGCGTGTGCAGGTAGCGGTAGCTCATCTTGGTGACGAGCGTACGGCCGTCAACACCCATGCCGCCGATGGACTCGGTGACCCACTGCGGGTCGCCGGTAAACAGGGCCTGGTACTCGGGGGTACGGGCAAACTTAACCATGCGGAGCTTCATGATGAAGTGATCCACGAACTCCTGGATCTGCTCCTCGGTGAAGGTACCGTTGGCAAGGTCGCGCTCAGCGTAGATGTCGATGAACGTAGAGGTACGGCCGATGGACATAGCGGCGCCGTTCTGCTCCTTGACGGAAGCGAGGTAGGCGAAGTACATCCACTGGATGGCCTCCTGCGTGTTGGTAGCAGGGTTGGAAATATCGAAACCATAGGTCTCGGCCATCATCTTGAGCTCGCCGAGGGCGCGGATCTGCTCCTGCAGCTCCTCACGATCGCGGATGTTGTCGGCGGTCATGACCGTCGGGGTGGAAGCCTTCTGGGCCTCCTTGTCCTTGATCAGGTAGTCGACACCGTACAGGGCGACACGACGGTAGTCGCCGATGATGCGGCCGCGGCCATAGCCATCGGGCAGGCCGGTGATGATGTGGGCCGAGCGGCAAGCACGCATCTCGGGGGTGTAGACATCGAAGACGCCGGCGTTGTGGGTCTTGCGCTCGAAGGTGTAGCGCTCGACAACGTTCTCGTCGACCTTGTAGCCGTGCTGGCTGGCAGCCTGGCAAGCGATGCGGATACCACCGTTGACGTGCAGCGCGCGCTTGAGCGGCTTGTCGGTCTGGAGGCCGACGATGGTCTCCTTCTCGCGGTGGGCGTTATCGATGTAGCCAGCGGGGTGGCTCACGATACCCGTGACGGTCTTGGTGTCCATATCGAGGACGCCGCCCTGCTCGCGCTCCTTAAGCAGCAGGTCGAGAACCTCGCCCCACAGCTCCTTGGTACGCTCGGTCGGGCCGGCGAGGAACGACTCGTCGCCCTCGTAGGGGGTGTAGTTCTTCTGGATGAAGTCTCGGACGTCAACCTCTCCCGTCCAAATGCCTTCCTTGAAGCCTTCCCATGCCTCCTGCATTGTGTAACCACGCTCCTAGTTACGTGTAATGCGGCGCTCTCTCACACCGCTGCTTATTGAATTCTTGAATTATCGGCTTGCACTACCGGCTTCTTCCGTTCTTCACCACACGTTGGTGCAGGGAAAAACGTTTGTCCACCTTGGAACTGCAACCCAAAACCCAAGATTTCACCCGTTTGAGAAGGATAACATAGCCACCCCCTTCATCAGGGCTGTTATATGTTTCTTTTTTTATACCATTAGAGCGTTTTTAACAAATCCGCAGGAAATGCGAGCGCGAACAACTACCGTTCACCGATTTCTTTGGTATTTTTCCTTGCCTTTGTACGACGTTCACTCTAGCTGTTATGTCAGCTTTATCAGAGTAAAGTACCCCAGAGACCCTTCAGAAACTGAAGGGCGGCCACGGGATTTCCCCCGGGGCCGCCCTATGGCGTGGCTAGTTATTTAGCTTTGATTGCCGTTTGGCATTAGGCGGCTGAGGCGGCCTTGTCGGTCGTTGCCTTGCTGTTGCTCTGCTGGCCCTCAAAATGCTTGTAGCACCAGCTGGTGACCAGCGGGGTCAAAATAGCAGTCACGATTGCACAGGCAGCAACCTGTGCCGTGGCCGTCGCGAGCACCACACCGCCGTACAAGGCCTCGTTGACGCTTGCCATGGCAGCAGGCGTGGCCACATTGGCTCCGGCGCAGCTCGAAATGGCCGCACCTGCGACACCCGTACCGCCTGTGAGCTTATCGACCGCGATAACGGGAATTGCAAAGACCACCGAGCAGATCACGCCGAGCAGAATACCGGGAAGACCACCATTAATGAGCTGGCCAAAGGTCATGGTCGAGCCCATGGCAAAGAAGACGAGCACGATGATGGCGGAAAGTGCCGGTGCCATCATCTTCTTAAAGCTGGGGAAGAGGTTACCCAGAATAATGCCGACGACGATCGGCAGGATGGCGCCCACGAGCGACCAGCCGATCGGAGCCTGACCGGCAGCGCCGAGCACGATCATCGTGACCGGAGGGCCGACAACCAGCGTGGTGATGGCGACGGCGCCACGCTCGGCCTCATTGCCCATGGTGCCCATCAGACCAGCGTACATAGCGTTGTTGGCGCCGGTGCAAGCGGCCAGCATCACCATGGCAGAGATGCCAAACAGGTTGTCGTTGAATACATAAAGGATGAGCAGCGACACGGCAACGACCACGATCTGCTTGACGGCGATGATGATGGCGCCGCGGGCAGCGGCGGCAGGAGCGCTCTTAAACGAAATCGTCGTACCGACGATGAGCAAAAAAGCGCCAACAAGCGGGCCTGCGCCCTGCTGGGTCATGCCGAGCGTAAAGCTGCCGAGCGTTTTGAACAGATCGGGGAACAGCGTGTTGAGCAGGCAGCCCAACAAAAGCGGCACCAAAATATTGGCACCCGGGATGGAGGACATCTTAAAGAACGGCTCCTTTGCCGCCGGCGCCTCCACCGCAGTCGATTCACTCATATATATCTCCTTTGGATGCATGCGAATCGCAGCCGCACGCGCCTTTGTCAGAAAGAAGGCGACGGTCCCGAGTCGCAGGAGCCGTCGCCGAATTAACGTCGCGGGGTATTACCCGTCCAGAACGATGCCACCGTCGCAGTCACCGATCTCGCCGTTCACGAAGCTAGCGAGGTCGGAAGCGAAGAAGAGCACCATCTGCGCAGGCTCGCTGGCCTGGGCGGCGCGGCCCAGAGGAATACCGTTGATGATGCGCTGAGAGTTCTCGTCAGAGAGAATCGAGGTCATATCGGTAAGGGTGAGCGACGGGCACACGGCGTTGCAGCGGACGCCAAACTTGCCGCCTTCCTTGGCGACTGCCTTGGTTAGACCGTTAACACCGGCTTTGGAGCTGGCGTAGGCAGCGGTGCCGAGCAGGCCGCCGCCGATCTTGCCAGCAACAGAGCTCACGTTGACGATAGTGCCGGCATGGGCCGCCTTAAAGTGCGGGTACACGGCGTTCATCATGGTAAAGGTGCCGTTGAGGTTGATGTCGATGGTGCGACGCCACTCGGTGTCATCGATCTCGTCGAACTTCTTGGTGCTGATGACGCCAGCGCAGTTGATCAGGATGTTGGTTTGCGGCAGGTCCGTAAAAATCTGCTCGACGGTCTCACGCGCCTTAGGCGCATCGGCAACATCGAGCTGATAGAACTTGTTGCCCTCGCCAAGCTCGGCCACAGCGGCCTCGCCCTTGGCAGCGTTCCTTGCGATGAGCGCGACGTGTCCGCCGCCCGCGACGATGCCCTTGGCGATCTCGAGGCCAATGCCCTGAGTGCCACCCGTGACAATCGCGGTCTTGCCCGTGAAGTCAAATGCCATGACTCCATCCCCCTTTATATAAGGTGTCTCCTTGCGGGAAGTTGGAGCATCGCACGTGGCGATAAATGAGTCCCAGTCGTCATGGTGGTGACAACCCCTCGCCTAACCGCGGGCATAATAGTTCTTTGAAACGCTTCAGCAATTGAATTTTTTAACTCTTTATGCGCTCTTTATATTGCCCACTGAATGAGGCCCGAATATGCGGGTATCATCTTTCACCGAAAATAGTTTCTAGTGTTAGGGGTTTTCGGTGGAAGATACCGATTTCCATGAGCTTGGGCGTCAGCTCTTAACTGAGTTTGGCAGCATGCATCATCGCATTTCACGCTCTGCGGACAAAGCTCTCGGCGGCGAGATGGCTGTCATGCGCGCCCTCATGCTCGCTGGCGGTTCGCTCACGCCGAGCGAACTCGCAAATTGCGCCTGGGTCTCGAGTGCCCGCATCGCCAATATCTTACGCACTCTCGAAGCCAAGGGCTGGGTCGAGCGCGAGCACTCAAAGACCGACCGTCGTCGTGTACACGTCACGATGACCGATAAGGGATTCCAGAATCTCGAAATCAAACGTCGGGAATTCGAGGAGCGCACCGCGGCCTTCCTCGAGCAGCTCGGCGAAACAGATACCCAAGAGATGGTGCGCCTTCTAAGGCGTTTCAACGAAATTATCGACCGCAATCAAGAAAGGAGAGATGCCGAGTGAGGATTCTCAAGCTCTTTAAAAAGCATGTCCTGGCACTGTTCACAGCTATCGTACTTATCGTAATCAGCTGCAACGCCGATCTGGCACTGCCTACCTACATGAGCGACATCGTCGACGTGGGCGTACAGCAAGGCGGCATCGCCTCGCCCGTGCCCGACACCATTCGTGCCGAATCACTCGATGACCTTGAGCTCTTTATGAGCACCAAGGACGCCAAAGCTGTGGAGGCCGTGTTTAGCAAGGCTGACAAAAAAGGCATTCGAACGTACAAGGGCACCGAGGAAGAGCGTGCCGATGGCGGCAAGATTGCCGACATTATGAGCCTGCCCGAGACCGTCGTCCTTTCTCTCAACCAGGGCATCGACGCCAGCTCCATGGGCGACATGACCGGCGCATCCACCGAGGCAAGCAATGGCGGCGGCGCCCAGGCCATGCCCACCCCCGAGCAGATGGCGGCAATGACGCCCGAGCAGCTCGCCGAGATGCAGCAGAAGGCCACAGCGGCGCAAAACATGCAAAAGCAGATTGATGCCGACGGCGGCAAGATCACCATGAAGAGTCTGCGCCTAGGTGTCGAGGGCGGTCTGGTAGACCAAAGCAAGCTCGTCGAGGGCGCCAATGAAATGGCGGACAAAATGGGCTCCATGTCGGGCTCCATCGTGACCCAACGCGCCGTGAGCTATGTGCAAGACGAGTACAAGGCGCAGGGTATCGACCCCGCCGACGTGCAGAACGCCTACCTGGGCCGCATGGCGACCACGATGTTTGGTCTGTGCCTCGTGTCGCTCGTCGCCACCATCCTGACCGGTGCCGTGGCCTCGCGCACCGCCTGTTCCATCGCACGCGACCTGCGCCGCGAGACCTTCAACAAGGTCATGCACTTCTCGCCGGCCGAGGTGGGCAAGTTTAGCCAGGCCTCGCTCATCACTCGCTGCACCAACGACATTCAGCAGATTCAGATGGCCGCAACCCTGTTTATCCGCATGTGCCTCATGGCGCCCGTCATGGGCATCGTCGCCGTCATGCGCGTCCTGGCCAACCACACCGGCCTGGAGTGGACCATCGCCGTGGCCATCATCGCGGTCTCGGCCGTCGTCGGCGTGCTTATGGGCCTCACCATGCCCAAGTTCAAAAAGATGCAGAGCTTTGTGGACCGCGTGAACCTTACCGCCCGCGAGCTGCTCGACGGCCTTATGCCCATCCGCTCGTTTAA
This sequence comes from uncultured Collinsella sp., assembly GCA_905199545.1. GTDB lineage: Bacteria > Actinomycetota > Coriobacteriia > Coriobacteriales > Coriobacteriaceae > Collinsella. Next base: position 28,828 of record CAJKGW010000009.1, on the reverse strand, counting down.
CCGCGAGGAGCATGAGCTCGAGCGCTTTGACCAGGCGTCCCTCGACCTGATGACCACGCAGCTCTACACCAACCGCGCCATGAGCTTTATGATGCCGCTCATGATGCTCGTCATGAACTGCATCACCGTGCTTATCGTCTGGTTTGGCGCGCAGGGCGTGTCCGACGGCGTGATGCAGGTCGGCAACATGATGGCGTTCATCTCCTACACCATGCAGATCGTCATGGCGTTTATGATCCTCACCATGGTTTCGGTCATCCTGCCCCGCGCCGAGGTCGCAGCAGAGCGCGTGGAAGAGGTCATCACCTGCCCCACGAGCATCAACGACCCTGCCTCGCCCAAACTGCCCGCAGCCAGCGCGCCGCGCGGTGAGCTCACCTTCCGCGACGTGAGCTTCCAGTACCCCGATGCCCGCGCCGATGTCATCAGCGGCGTGAACTTCACCACACATGCCGGCCAGATGCTCGGCATCATTGGCTCAACGGGTTCGGGCAAGTCCACGCTCGTGCAGCTGATTCCGCGCCTGTACGACGTCACGGGCGGCAGCATTTCGCTCGACGGCATCGACGTGCGCGACATGACCCTTTCCGAGCTGCGCCACCGCATTGGTTACATCCCGCAGCAGGGTCGCCTGTTCTCGGGCACCGTCGAGAGCAACCTCAAGTTTGCCGGCGACATGGTGAGCGATGATGATATGCGCCAGGCGGCACGCATCGCCCAGGCCGAGGACTTTATCGCCGAGCGCGAGGGCGGCTACGACTCCCCCATCAGCCAGGGCGGCTCCAATATTTCGGGTGGTCAGCGCCAACGCCTGGCCATTGCCCGCGCGTTGGCCAAAAAGCCCGAGGTCGTGGTGTTCGATGACTCGTTTAGCGCCCTCGACTACAAGACCGACGCGCGCCTGCGCGAGGAGCTGGCCAAAAACGTCACCGACGCCGCACTCGTGGTCGTGGCCCAGCGCATCGCGACCATCATGCACGCCGACCAGATCATCGTGCTCGACGACGGTCACGTAGTGGGCACCGGCACGCACGAGGAGCTGCTGCACGGCTGCCCGGCGTACCTGGAGATTGCACAGTCGCAGCTTTCCGCCGAGGAGCTGGGGCTTACCCAAGAAGAAATTGCAGCCGTCATGGAAGGAGGCGAGCGCTAATGGCAGACGAGACCAAGACTCAGATTCCCAAGCCCACCCGCCAGCGCGGTCCCATGGGCCGCATGGGTGGCATGCGCCGTGGCGAAAAGGCCAAGGACTTTAAGGGCACCATGAGGCAGCTGCTCGGCTATATCGGCCAGCACAAGATTGCTGTGTTTACCGCCGTCGCCTTTGCAGTGTGCTCGGTCATCTTTAACATTGTGGGGCCCAAGGTGCTCGGCCAGGTTACGACTAAGCTGTTTGAGGGCTTGGTTGCCAAGGTCAACGGCACCGGCGATGTCGACTTTGCCTGGATCGCCAAGACGCTCGGCTTTTTGCTCTGTCTGTATCTGGCGAGCTCTGCCTGCAGCCTGATCCAAGGCTGGCTCATGACCGGCGTCACGCAAAAGATTTGTTATCGCATGCGCAAGGAGATCGCTGCCAAGATCGCCGTCGTTCCGATGAGTTACTTCAACGGCCACAGCAAGGGCGACGTACTCAGTCGCATCACCAACGACGTCGATACGCTCGGCCAGTCGCTCAACCAAAGCGTGACGCAGCTCATCACGTCTGTCACGCAGATTATCGGCGTGCTCGTCATGATGCTGTCGATCAGTCTGCCGCTCACCGGCGTCACCGTGCTCACGCTGCCTGCCGCCGCGATTATCCTGGCTGTGATGATTCACTTCTCGCAGCCGTACTTCCGCGAGCAGCAGCAGGTTCTGGGCACCGTCAACGGCATTATCGAGGAGGACTTTGCCGGCCAAAACGTCATTCAGGTGTTCGACCGCGCCGAGGCCTCGATCGAGGAGTTCGACAGGGAGAACGACCGCCTCTTTATTAGTGGCTGGCGCTCGCAGTTCCTGTCGGGCCTGATGATGCCGCTTATGAGCCTGGTGGGCAACATGGGCTACGTGGGCGTCGTCGTGGTGGGCGCGCAGCTCGCGCTGACCGGCAATGCCACGCCTGGCGATATTCAGAGCTTTATCCAGTACGTTCGCAACTTTACGCAGCCGGTGCAGCAGCTGGGCAACGTAAGCAACACGATGCAGTCGATGGCCGCTGCCACCGAGCGCGTCTTTGAGTTCCTGGCCGCGCCCGAGGAGGAGCAGAAGGCCGACGCGCAGATTCCCGAGAAGCGCCCCGGTCATGTGGAGTTTGACCATGTGAAGTTTGGCTACACGCCCGACAAGACCATCATCCACGACTTTAGCTGCGAGGCTAAGCCCGGCCAGACCATCGCCATCGTCGGTCCCACCGGCGCCGGCAAGACCACGCTCATTAAGCTGCTGCAGCGCTTTTACGACGTGGACGGCGGTTCGCTGCGCGTCGAGGGCGTCGACGTGCGCGACTGGGACCGCGCGGCGCTGCGCGGCGAGTTTGCCATGGTGCTGCAGGACACCTGGCTGTTTAACGGCACCATCCGCGAGAACATCCGCTACGGACGCCCCGATGCGACCGACGCCGAGGTCGAAGCCGCTGCACGTGCCGCACGCTGCGACCACTTTATCCATACGCTCGCCGGCGGTTACGACTTTATGATCAACGAGGAGGGCACTAACCTCTCACAGGGCCAGCGCCAGCTCGTGACCATCGCCCGTGCCATTTTGGCCGACCGCCCGGCACTGATTCTGGACGAGGCGACTTCCAACGTCGATACCCGTACCGAGGAGCTCATTCAGCGCGCCATGGATGCGCTGATGCAGGGCCGCACGAGCTTTGTCATCGCGCATCGCCTGTCCACGATCCGCAACGCCGACGTGATCTTGGTGATTCGCGACGGCGACATCGTCGAGAAGGGCACGCACGACGAGCTGCTCGCCCAAGGCGGCTTCTACGCTGATCTGTATAACTCACAGTTTGACGAGGCGGCGTAAATTCGGCGGCAAACAACCGCAATACCCAAAAACGGGGGCGCAGAATGAACTGCGCCCCCGTTTTGTGTCCTTTGGGCCTCGAACCGCCTCCCCTAGGACCTGATTGACAGCCCACTCCAAGCCCCGTGGGCAAAAAATGGCAAATATGAGTACTGTCACCTTTTTAGTAACAGCCAAAACAGCCCCAAATGCTGCCCACACGGCTTGCACGCGCTCCTAAATTGATCAAACAGCCCAATAGCGGACTTATATGTGCTTACGTTAATGAACATATTTACTATTATGTCTATTATTTTGTGATGACGATATGGCACTGAGATAGCAACAGTACTCATATTTGCCATTTTTTGCCCACAGGGTGTTTCCCGGGGAACCGACAACAGCCATAGGGCTCCGCGCAGCGCCACTCCCTCCCGGCATCCGCCGGCGTTTCCCCAGATAAAACCTACCAAAATAAACCTGTCCCTATTTGGTAGGTTTCGGGGCGGCGAGGGGTTGCACTTTAGCGTGCGACAGCGGATAATGCCGAGCATTCGACAATGCTCTCGATGCCATCAATTGATTGAGGAGGCCCCGTATGGCCATGGAATTCAAACGCAGGTTGCCGATCCCCATGGAGATCCGCGAGGAAATGCCGCTCTCCGCCGAGCTTACTGCCAAGAAGCAGGCATTCGATGCCGAGGTCGCCAAGGTCTTTACCGGCGAGGACGCACGCAAGGTGCTCATCATCGGCCCGTGTTCTGCCGACCGCGAGGACTCGGTGCTTGAGTACATGAACCGACTGGCCAAGACCGCCGAGGAGGTCAAGGACAAGCTCATCATCATTCCGCGCGTCTACACCAATAAGCCGCGTACCAAGGGCACCGGTTACAAGGGTCTTCTGCACAACCCCAACCCCGAGGCTCCCGACGACCTGCTCGAGGGCGTCAAGGCCATCCGCCATATGCACCTGCGCGTTATTGAGGAAACGGGCTTCTTCACCGCCGACGAGATGCTCTACCCGTCCAACTACCAGTACCTCGTTGACCTGCTGAGCTATGTTGCCGTGGGCGCACGCTCGGTCGAGAACCAGGAGCACCGTCTGGTGTCGAGCGGCATTTCGGTACCCGTCGGCATGAAGAATCCCACTGCCGGCTCTACCACCGTTATGCTCAACTCCATTTACGCCGCACAGGCGCACCAGAGCTTCATCTTCCGTAACTGGGAAGTCGAGTGCGATGGCAACCCGCTTGCGCACGCCGTCATGCGCGGCTACATCGGTCTCGATGGGCGCACCTACCCCAACTATCACTACGAGCACCTCGAGCGCCTGGCCGAGCGCTATACCGAGCACGCCGGTTATGCCAATCCGGCGGCGGTCATTGACTGCAACCATGACAACTCGGGCAAGCGTCCGCTGGAGCAGTACCGCATTTGCAAGGAGGTGCTCGACAGCTGCCGCCGCAACGAGTCCATCTCCAAGCTGGTCAAGGGCTTTATGATCGAGTCCTACCTGGAGGACGGCAACCAGCCGGTCGACGGCGGCGTCTTTGGCAAGTCGATTACCGACCCGTGCCTGGGCTGGGAAAAGACCGACTACCTCATCCACGAGATCGCAGAGCGGGTTTAGTTACGCGGGCCGCATTTGGACAATCTGACGTTCAACTTCAAGGGCGCGACCAGAAGGTCAGCGCCCTTTCGTTTCACGTCACCTTGTCTCAAATGCGGCCCGCTCGCTGTCCGTCCTCTACCTGCGGCGTTGTCTTACTCCGGATGCGGCAGTTGGGGACGTTCCTTTTCTGCCGGCAGTCTGGGACATTCCTTGAGGTAGTCGTTGGGGACGCTCTTGTTTGACCAGTCGTTTAAGAACGTCCCCAATGACTATCTCTCCGCCCCCGTGGGATCGGGGGTCGTCTACCGAATGGTTGATGCGGCGGCCCTGCGGCCATGTCACACTCAGAGGTGGCCTGACCCAACCCGGAAGGAGCCTCCATGAGCCTTGACAACGTAGCCCTGCGCGCCACCACACTTGATGACCTGACCGGCATCGCCGCCATCTACAACCAGCTGTGGTGCAACACGCTGCGCAACCGCGGCGACGTCGAAGCTGCCGATTTCTGCGCGCGCTTTAACATCGCCATGCAGCTGCAGCGCTCCCCCATCGCGCTTGTCGCCGAGGCCGAGGGCCGCATTATCGCCGCCTGCTGCATCGGCATCTTCGAAGACGGCAAGCCGCGTACCAACCCCACGTGGGTACCCTGCTACGACGAGATGTTCGCCCAGGCAACCGAGATGGCGAAGACCGCCGACGCCAAGCTCGAGGGCTCGCTCTTTGGCGACAGCCGCGAGAAGGCCACGGCCGACCGCTTTGCCGCCACGGGCAATGAGTATGCCCAGGGCCAACTCAACCTCATCATCATCGTGCCCGAGTGGCAGGGCAAGGGGCTCGGCCGCGCGCTCATCGACCTTGCGCGCGCCGAGCTCGCCCGGGCAGGCTGCACCAAGTTCTTCCTGATGAGCGACTGCAGCTCCGACTGGCAGTTCTACGAGCACCTCAACATGAAGCGCATCTTGGAAGATCACAGCCAAGACACCGGCGACGGCTTTATCGTCTACATGTACGGAGGCGACACGCAGGATTAGCTTGAGTGCCGCCTCACGGGCTTTCTCCAAGACAGCCCAAAGCAATCAGCCACGCCAAAAGGGACATGCCAAAAAGGGACAGGTTTATTTTGGCAGGTTTTATCTGGGTAAACGCCAACCGCCGCGAGGAAGTTGCCTTCCCTCGCGGCAGTCTTCTAGCAGCCAAAACCAAGTGAGTAGACTTTTTGCAGGAGGCCGAGCACACCCCGAATCGCCACAGCGCTGACCTGCGGTTTTATTGAGCACTTGTCGTGATATGCTCGGCAGATCCAAAAAAGCCTACTCACTTGGTTTTGAGGCGCTCCAGATAGGCGAACAACCGCCGCGAAAGGGATCCGATCCTCTTCGCGGCGGTTGTTCGCGCTGGTTTTGAGGCGGTTTTGCCCGCTTGCTACTCGCTGCAGCGGGCAGCGATGACAGTTCGCACCATGCCGGCGCTCATAAGGCAGGCCCCCGACGACTACAGCAGCACACGCAATAATCTGACAGTATCATTTGCCATAATCTTGCAGTAGTGTTTTCCATAATCTAATAGTGGCCCAGTTCAGAGGCGTTATTGGATAGTGACATATAACCGTTTTAGAACGTCCCCAACGACTGCCCGGGAGCGATAACAGGTATTATCTGGTCAAACACCAAAACCACCACAAAGGTGCCTGTCCCCTTTGTGGTGGTTTGGAGCTCTCCTCGGCGGAATGCTAGACTGGCGGCGTATACATTCGCGCCAAAACACGGGTCGCATGCAAGAAAGGAGATGCCATGGCGCCTATCGCACCGCTCAAGATGCTCGTCGCTCCTGCCGCCAAGACCATCGCCCGCCTGAGCGACTCACTCACCTACGAAGATATCCCCTGCGTCGTCGAATCACGCGAGGACAGCTGCCCCTACCTGGGCCACGTCCCCTACTTTGCACCCAAGCTCGCATCTGATCCCGAGCAGCGTGAGCAGTAATCCAAGATGCATCTAGCACCGCACAACTCGCGGCGCTACTGTTTTGGTGCAAAGCGACCTGTCCCCCTTGCGCCAACGCCGGGATTGTCGATGCTGCGGCCGCGGCGCGATATGAGGCGCGAAACCTCGCCCAGCAACACGCCGATCACCACACCCATGAGGATCGGCAACTTTGACATCTCGGCGGGCGAGCTGTTAAGCGGCACGGTTGTCGCAACAATCGAAAGCACGAGCTCTACCACCGGCACCGCAAGCGCTACCGCAAGCACCTTGCCCTCGAAGAGCGCGCGAAACACACGCGGGCGGTCGTCGTATTTACGCAGGCGCCAAAACGCCGGGAACATCGGGATATAGCTCATGAGCAGAAAGACGACGTTCATCGAGAAGAAGACCCAAAAGACGTCGGAACCTTCACCCAGCGGAATCTGAAGTAGCAGCACCAAGCTGGCAAAACAACCGTTAATGAGTGCCGAGCCGTTGGGCATGCCGGTCTTCTTGGACACCAGCGCAAAGGGACGCGGCATGTTGCCATGGCGCGCGGCATAGCTCGCCACGTTGTTGACGCCAAAGCTCCAACAGATCATGTTGGCAAACAGCGTTACCAGAAAGGCCACGCCCACGACCATCGTCAGCGGGTGAGCGCGCCCCACCATGGCGGCAACCGCGTCCACAATGCCCGAATCGAGTGAAAGCTGCTCGGTGGGAACCGCGGCTCCAATACCGATGCCACAGATAATGTAGATCGCCGCGATGGCAACGCCACCGGCGATAACCGCCTTGGGGATATCGCGCGATGGGTTCTTCATCGTGCTGGCAAAGGTCGCGACCACCTCAAAGCCCATAAAGTTGAATAGGATGATTGAAAGATACGTCAGTGAGTTAGTGTCTCCCAGATCGGGGACAAAGGTCTTAAACGACATATCGTTGGCAAAGCCGTTGTTGCAGGCAAACCAGATGCCGATGATTCCCACCACGGCGGTAATGAGCACCTTGATGACGGCGCCGCCATCCATGACCCAATCGGCCTCGGCCACCGGCTGCATTGCCATGACCGTGACGCCCCACACAAAGGTAAGCTCGATGGCAATTCGGACCCCAAGCGAAAATTCGATGCCCCATACCGCATTGATGACACTGGGGAACATGCAGGCGATACTTGCCACCCACAGTGGAAAGTTGACCCAATAGCACCAGGAGCAGCGTGCACCCCAACGGTCTCCCAAGCCCAGGCGAACCCAGTCGTACAGGCCGCCCTCGGAATCGAACGCCGTACCGAGCTCGGCCACCACCAGGCCATAGGGAAGCAAAAACGTAATGATAAGGAAGATCCACCAGAAGAACTGCACGTTACCCATGGCAGATGCCGGAGCAGCCGCCTCGATGGTAAAGACAACGCAGATAACCGAGAGGATGACCTCGAACAGGGAGAACTTTTTACCTGCCATGGCACGCTTCCCCTACAGCAAAAAGGATGGCATCTGTACCGAAGACGCAGCCCAAGGTAGGGTTGCAGGCCGCGTCACCGGTGCAGGTGCCATCCCAAAGAGAAGAGAGGATGCAATTGTTGGACCAACGCTCGCGGAACAGGCGCGTGTAGATAACGATACGCTGGTACATAGATACTCCGATCAAAACGGCCGCGATTGCGACCGGAATCTTTTGGCAATTGAAGACGCGTCTGACCTGGGATATTCAAGCGAACAATTGGCCTAACCCGCAATAAATCCCAGATCAGACGCGTACTCAATCAAAGAGGCGGGCACTCCGAAGTGGAGGCAACGGAGTGCCCAAAGAAAAACCCAGCCGACCAAGACATCGAATAAACCGACCATCAATGCCCCGAGATGGTCACGGTGCGATTCACCGACTGTCCGATTGATCGGCTGGGTTCCCGAAGCATCACGGCTCGGAAAGTCAGACGTTTACTCGGCGTGCTCAGGTGCGCCAGATTGGCGCGAACGAGGAGCGTAGCGTACTGACGCTACGTAAGCGACGAGTGAACGCCAAGGTGGCGTGCCTGAGTTACGCCGAGGGCTCCTGCTGAGTAATGCAGTGGATGTTGCCGCCGCCGAAGACGACCTGCTCGGACTGAACGCCGACGCACTTGTAGACGCCCTCGCCCCAGACCTCGTCATAGATCTTCTGGAGCGTGTCAACGGCCAGCTGGTCGTTCTCGTCGCCGTACTGCGGGACGATAACGCCGTGGTTGGTGACCAGGTAGTTCATGTAGGAGGCGATCAGCGGCTCGTCGGGAACGCGCGGCTCGGCGTTCTCGTCGGCGTCGATGGTGTCGCAGGAAGCCTGGTCCATGAACAGCGGGTTCACGGGCATGCAGAGCTTGTAGACCTTCATCTTGCGGCCCTTGGCGTCGACGGCGTTGGAGAGGGTCTCGTAGGCAGCGTGGCACTGCTCGTAGAACGGATACTCGGGATCGTCGGTCCAAATGCAGGCCATGACGCCCGGCGCGATGAACGTGGCGACGTCGTCGATGTGGCCGTTGGTCTCCTCGGGGTCGATGCCCTCCTTGACCCAGATGACCTTCTCGACACCCAGGTAATCCTTGAGGTGCTCGTCCATGTAGGCGCGAAGCTCCTCGCTCCAGGGCTCAAACTTCTTGCGGTACTTGGGCCAGATGGACTCGGGATCCTCTTCCTCCTCCAGAACCGCAGAGCAGGTGCGGCCCGGGGAAAGCAGGCACTGGTCGGTCACGACAAGGGTGCCCTCGCCGTCGACGGTGATGGAGCCGCCCTCGAGGATCATGTCGTCGGGACGATAGCGGCGGCAGCCGGAGAGCTCAGCCATCTTGAGGGCGATCTGCTCGTCCTTGTCCCACGGGAAGTACAGGCCGTCGACGAGGCCGCCGTAGGCGTTGAAGTGCCAGTGGTTGGCGCGCTTCTCGCCCTTGCCGTTGATGACGTAGGTGGCGGCAGTGTCGCGGAACCAGGCGTCGTCGGTGGTCATCTCGATGACGGTGACGTTCTCGTCGTTCTCGAAGACGGCCTTGCAGTTGGCGTAGTCGACCTGGTTGGCGCACATATAGACCGGGGTGAACTCGGAGATGGCGCGGGCGATGGCGGCATACTGCTTCTGGGCCGGCTTGGCGCCGTGGGCCCAGGTGTCGGTGCGGTGGGGCCAGCCCATCCACACGCGATCCTGCGGGGCGAACTCGGCGGGCATGAAGAAGCCGTCGGCCTTGGGGGTGGACTCGGACTCGGTGATCGTACGCATAAGATTTCCTCCAAATCGAACGATCGCTTGCTGCGGGCGGGTTACCCGCAGCCTAAAACCAAGAGATGGTAGGCGCCCGTTCCCCGGCAAAGGTCGGGGCGCCCGGTGCCGGTTTTCACGGAATCGCACCGGCAAGCGACGACGTAACCAAGTGCGCGGAGACAAAACGCACGAAGGATACGGAAGAGAGATTGGGGTGGGCGGTGGTTACCGGAGCTATCGCTCACACCCACCCCGGGGGAATGGTTAGCAAACCTGTCGCTTGGACACGCCTCCGAAGAGGCTAGAGTGCCCGGAGTCGGGAGCGACAAGCCCGACGAAGCGCGCGTTGGTACACGAGGAGGGTTGGAGCCCCAGAACCGGGTGCTCTAGTTCTCCTCGGCCTCGGCGGCCTCCTCAGCGAGACGCTGGGCTGCGAGCTCAGGGGTCAGACCCTTGTACTCGGTCTCGCGGCCCTTAGCGCTGACGACGCGGACGACCTCGCCGATGAGCACGAGCACGATGAAGATAACGATCATCGGGACCTTGTCGCCAATTTCAGCAGCGGAGAACGGGATCAGCGTGGCAACGATGGCAAGAACCAGCTCGATGCAGGGGATGGCCAGCATGACCTTCATCATGGCGCCCTTAAACGGGAACGTGAAGATGCGCTCACGGTTGGGGTCGTTCTTACGAAGGTTGAGGAACGCCGGGAACATCGGGATGTAGGTCAACAGCAGGAAGACGACAGAGGTGCCAAAGAGCATCCAGAAGACACCGTTGGAGATGGCGTCGATGGGAACGAGCTGCAGGCACAGCACCAGGGAGGCAACGACAGCGTTGACCAGGTTGGCGCCGTTGGGCATGTCGTCATCCGAGATCATCGAGGCGAAGACCTTGGGCATGTTGCCGTGCTCGGCAGCGTAGCGAGCAACGGAGTTAACGCCGAAGGACCAAGCGGCCATGTTGGCGAACAGGGTGATCAGGAAGGCGATGCAGATGACCTTAAAGATCATGGAGTCGCCCACCATGGTCTGGACTGCGACGATCATGCCGTAGTCGGGATCGATGGAGTCGGCCGGCACGGCGGCGCCGATGCCAAAGCCAGCGAACAGGTAGATCACGGCGATGGACAGGCCACCGACGATGATGGCCTTGGGGATATCGCGAGCGGGATCGGCCATGTCGTCGGTCATGGTGCAGATGACCTCGAAGCCCATGAAGTTAAAGATGATGATCGACAGGTAACCGAGAGCGTTGGTGTTGGTGAGCTCGGGCAGGAAGGTGGCAGCGGACATGTCGTTCGCAAAACCGTTCTCCATGGCATACCAAATGCCCAAAGCGCCAACGATAACGGCGACGGCGACCTTGATGATGGCGCCACCGTTAAGGACCCACTCGGAGTCGGCCGCCTTGGAGCGGCCCATGAGATAGACGATCCACACAAAGGCAAGATCGATACCCATCTTGGCGATCAAGTTGAACTCGACGCCAAAGACCATGCCCAAAATGTCGGGGAACATGGTAGCCAGCGAGGCGATCCACAGCGGGTAGTTGACCCAGTAGTAGTACGAGATGCGGGCGCCCCATTTGTCGCCCAGGCCATCGCGTACCCAGTCGTAAATGCCGCCCTCGCCGTCATAGGTGGTACCGAGCTCGGCAACAACCATGCCGTAGGGAAGCAGGAAGGTCAGGATCAGGAAGATCCACCAGAAGAACTGCTGGTTGCCAATGGCAGCAGCAGGAGCGGCGGCCTCGCAAACGAAGACGACGCAGATGATGGTCGAAATGACCGTCAAAAAGGAAAGCTTTTTCTTTCCGTCGCTCATGATGAGCTCCTTCGCTCAGTCTTGGACAGATCCGAGGCCCAAGGTACTAAGGCAATTGCCTGAGCCTCGGTGAGCGGGCGACAGGAGACGAGCATCCGCCGCCCGCAAACGTGCGTTTAGCAGGCTTAAGGCTTAGAGCTGCTCGAGAGCCTCGAGAGCGGCGTGAAGCTCGGCCTTGGCGGAGTACTCGACACCCTCGTCGTTGAGCGGGGTGCGCTTGCCCAGGGCAGCGAGGAGAGCACGGATGGAGTGCTTGCGGTTCTCGGCCTCGACCCAGCACAGGGAGCGCTCGGGATCGTCCATAACCTCGTCGACGACTTCCTCGTTGCGAGTGGCCGGCAGGCAGTGCATGAACTTGGAGTTGGGGCCGGCGAAGTTCATCATGTCCATGGTGACCTGATACTTGGGGTAGAACACGTCCATGTAGTTCTCGCCCGAGACCTCCTCGTCGTACAGGCCATACCACACGTCGGTGTAGATGAAGTCGGCGCCCTTGATGCACTCGATGTCGTCGGAGATGACGACGGAGCCGCCGGAGACCTTGCAGTTCTCCTCGGCGATGGCCATCATCTGCTTGCCGAACTCGGCGCGCTCCTCAACGGTGCCAACGTGCAGGCCGCCGTCGGGGATCTGGTGGCCCTTGGGTCCAAACTGGACAAACTTCATGCCGACCTTGGAGGCGATGAACATGAGGGAGACGCAGACCTGGGTGGCGTCGCCGATGAAGGCCAGGGTGCAGTCCTCGATCTTCTTGCCCTCGGGGAGGTTCTCGAGCATGGTCATGAGGTCGCCCATCTCCTGCGTGGGATGGTTGAACTCGGACATGCCATTGATGACGGGCACGGCGGAACCCTTGGCGAGGCCGACGACGTCCTTGTGACGGTCAACGCGAGCCATCATGATGTCGAGCAGGTCGCCCATGACGCGAGCGGTGTCGCCCAGGGACTCGTGGCCACCGAGCTGAATGGTGCCAGGGCCATAGAACTGAGCGTGGCCGCCGAGGTCGCACATGGCGGTCTCGAAGGAAAGACGAGTGCGGGTGGAGACCTGCTGGAAGATCATGCCAAGGCTCTTGTTGCGGAGCAGGTGCGGATAATAACCGTCAACCTTGATGGCCTTCTTCATTGCCAGGCCAAGATCCTCGATAGCCCGGATCTGCTCTTTGGTGAAGTCGTTGGTGTCGATGAAATCCTTAGGCAGTGCCATGTCGATTTCCTTTCCGCCGGTCTTGCCGACTATTACTATGAGGCGCTCGAACATCACGCCTCGTGTTGACAAGACCATCATTCACCCGTATGCAATTTTTACCTAGTTTATTCGGGATTAAAGACCGTTCATGGAGTTACACCCTCTCTAATCCAATATAAACCCGCAGGTCAAGAGTTTACAGGGGGTTTACCGTCTGGAACCGCGAACGGTATACGGCTATGCTGTATCTTGGCGTCTAATCCGCAATGGAACGAAGGGTTGAGACGTCTATATCCCACAAGGTATACAGGGCTTTGCCATAGATTAAATGAGATGGGACGGTGACAGATGAACACTCTGATGTTCTTCTATACCCTAGCGATTCTCCTGATTTGTATTGTGACGGCAGTGCTTTCGCTTGCCGCCTATGCCTCGTCCCGTCGACGTTTCTTTATCTATGGCAGTGGCGTTTTTATTTGCTACGCCATCGAGATGACCGAGATCTTCTTTTTTGAATACACGTTGCAAAACGAGAGTTTTCCGGCCAGCGACTATTACTCAATTACCATGCCTGTGTTGCGGACCCTTGTGGCGACCGCTTCACAGGCTTTTATTTGGCTGATTGCCATGGACTTGCTCGATAGGCATTCTAAAAAGCAGTTCGCTATCCCCGTCTTAACGTTTTTGCTGTGCGAGTCGCTGGCTATCGTCGCAGTCCCCTCCGGCCCCATGCGTCAGTGGATCTACTACACGATACGCCAGGCATTCCTTGTCTTTGTTGGACTGTATATCTTTTGGACGGCTCATAAGAGTACAGAGGTTGAGCTGAAGGCACGCGTTAACAACCAGCGAAAGCACCTGATTATCGGCGCTATTCTGGTCGGTTGCATCGTTGCCGAGGATTTCTACAACATCCTTGTCATCCCCATGAGTCTGGCGCCCTCTTGGCTGCAGCTTTATCTATCCGAGCGCAACTTTAGCGAGAACGTCTTTGCGTGCTACTTTGCGATTCTGCTGATTATCTACTCCTACCACGTGCTTTCAATCCGCATGCAGGAGGCGCCCGAGGAAAAGAACGTCAGCGATCTTGATCGACACATCGAAGAGCAGATGCCCTTCTATCGCAACGCCTACAAGCTCTCCAACCGCGAAACCGAAGTCATGCGTCTGGTTGTGTTGGGCAAATCGAACCAAGAGATCGCTGACGAGCTCTTCCTTGCCGTGGGTACCGTCAAGACCCACATCCACAACATCCTGGTCAAAACCGAGCAGCAAAACCGTACGACCTTGATCCTCCACTTTTGGAAACGATAACCTACCAAAAAGGGACAGGTTTATTTTGGCAGGTTTTATCTGGGCAAATGCCAAAACCGCCGCGAGGGAGCTACTTTCCCTCGCGGCGGTTTTCTAGCAGTAAAACCAAGTGAGTAGGCTTTTGGCTGGATGCCGAGCACGCCCCAAAACACCACCGCCCTGACCTGCGGTTTTATTGAGCACTTGCCGCGATGTGCTCGGCAGATCCAAAAAAGTCTACTCACTTAGTTTTGAGATGCATCAGGCGGGCAAAAAACCGCCGCGAAGGGGGCCCGGCTCCCTTCGCGGCGTTTGTTCGCTGTGGTTATGCGGCGGTTTTGCCCGCTCGCTACTCGCTGTAGCGGGTGGCGATGGCAGCTTGTACCATGCCGGCGCTCATGAGGTACGTCACCAGGAAGTAGCCGCCGTAGGCTGCCAGGAATATCGCACAGGTGAGGCCCACGGTGCCGGCGATGCTCATATCTCCGAACGTGCTCACCATCTCGATGATCACCTTAAGTGCCACAAAGGAGTGCGCCAGGCCCACTGCCAGCGGGAACAGGAAGAATACCGCTTGCTGCGCCATCACCGAATGGCGAATCTGGCGGTCGTCGCAGCCGATCTGTGCCAGTACACGATAGCTGCGGCTGCCGTCGGCCACGTTGGAGAGCTGCTGGATCGACAGTATCGCCGCGCATGCAACGACCAGTACAAAGCCAATGTAGATGGCCAGATAGCTAATCATGCCGTTCATCTGTGCCGCCTGCGTGTACATCTCGGAACGCGTGATGAAGACACCCCATGACCCCGGCTCCTTGCCGTCAACGAGCAGATTGTCGAGCAAGGTGTATTTAATGTTCTCGTCCGCCTCGGTCGTATCCATCCCCTGTTTGTAGTTAACGAGCAGATTGCTGGAATACGGCTGCAGGTTAAGCTGGGATAACAGCTCATCGGCTACGACCACGGTACCGGGATTGCTGCCCATCGCCGAGTTGGCGATGGCCGCCGTGTCCTTGTCCGACTTATCGGTTGCCGGCTTGAGCTCATGCCCACCCAAGGTGAGTGTATGGCCGCCGGCCATGTATTTGGTGTACAGGTCGCCCAGCTCACCGCCCATATCACACGTAAGCACGTACTGGTCGCGGCCAATGCTCACCGGCTCCTCGCCCATCATCTGGCGCAGCTTGTTGTACTGGCTCGCCGGCGTCACAAACAGGCCCATATCATCGGCATTGCTACCCTCGAGCACCTTGGGGAGCTTTTCGCCCATGGCCTTGCACATCTCACCCGCCACCACCGAGGGGCCCGAGCCGCCAAGCGGGTAACTCAGATACGAATCGATCTGCACATGCTCACCGGCAACATCGGCGATATTGACCTTCTTTCCGGTCTCGTCGTTGTTGTCCGCCGACTTGCCCTTACTACTTTCTGTAACGTTATCGGGATCGATACGATCGCCGTGCCATGCAGCGTACAAATCGACCGTTGCATCGGCCAGCACCATGCGATCGGCCTCGGACGGATTGACATACTCCTTGTAGTAGTCGAGCCTATCGGGCGTGTAATAGACATACGTCTGAGACACGTCAACAGGGTTATAGCGCTCCAGGCTTTCGTTCATCACGTTGGCGATCGACATACCGCACGTCACCGAGGTGATGGCCAAAAACAGAATCATCGCGATGACGCCCATCGAAAAGCACACCGTGTTGACCTTGGCCGCAAGCTGGCGCACAGTAAACATGTTGAGGCCGCGCCAATACACGCCGCGCAAGCTCTGCAGCAGCTTGATGAGCATGCCCGAGAGTCCCCAGAACAGGGCAAAGGTGCCCACCGTAACCATAGCGGTCGTAATGCCAAACTGGCTCATGGCCCCGTCCAGCTTGTCGCCCGTCTCGGTTAGCGGGAACCCATCACGCAGCAGACGGTAATAGGCCACGCCCACCAGCACCACGCCCACGGTAAAGATGGCAATCGCGATCCAGGGGTTGCGTGTCTTGATGCTCTCGTTGCGACGCTCGGCACCCATAAGCTCGATGAGTTTGGTACGACGCACGGCGCGCAGGTTCAGCAGTAGCGTGAGCACAAACATTACGAGCATGCAGGCAAGGGTCAGGTTGAACGCATGCACCGAGAAAAAGAAGTGAAAATCGGCGATCTGCGTCTTAAAGAGCGAAGCCGTAAAGAACGTCATGAGCTGGGAGAGCCCCACGCCCAGCACAATGCCGGCGACAAAGGCGCCGACCGAAACGATCACGGTCTCGAGCGCCATGATCGTGGCGACGCGCCCGCGCCCCATGCCAAGCACCTGGTACAGGCCAAACTCCTTCTTACGGCGTTTCATGATGAAGTTATTGGCATACACCATCAAAAAAGCCATGACGCCGGCCAAAAAGTACGTCAGGTAGCCGAGCATGCTGCCCATAACCTGAGCCAAGCCCTTTTCATCGATTCCGGCGATGTCGACCTGCATCGAGACGGTGTTGAAGGCATAGAAGACCGTGACGCCCAGGGTGAGCGTCAGCAAGTAGACGAGGTAATCGCGGCCGGCGCGGCGGACGTTACCCCAGGCGAGTTTACAGAGCATCGGAGCCCTCACCGCCCATCATGGCAACGACCTCCATAATGCGGTCGAAGAACTCTCGGCGGTCGGTGTCGCCGCGGCGCAGCTCGGTGAAGATCTTGCCGTCGCGGATAAACAGCACACGGCTCGTGTAGCTGGCGGCAAAGCTATCGTGCGTGACCATGAGCACGGTAGCGCGCAGGCGGCGGTTAAGGGCCTCCAGGCTCTCGAGCAGCAGGCGAGCGCTCTTGGAATCGAGGGCGCCGGTGGGCTCGTCGGCCATGATCATGGTGGGGTCGGTGACGAGCGCACGAGCCGCGGCAACGCGCTGCTGCTGACCGCCGGACATCTGGTAGGGATACTTGTCGAGCACCTGACTGATGGACAGGCGCGCTGCCACATCCTGCACGCGGGTCGAGATCTCTGCCGAGTTTGTGCGGGCGATGGTGAGCGGCAGGGCGATGTTCTCGCGTGCCGTGAGTGTATCGAGCAGGTTGGAGTCCTGGAAGATAAAGCCCAGCTCCTCGCGGCGGAACTGCGAAAGCTTGGCCTGCTTCATGCGTGTTACGTCCTGTCCGTTGATGCGGATGGTGCCGCTCGTGGCGCTATCGATGGTCGAGACACAGTTGAGCAACGTCGACTTGCCCGAGCCCGAGGCACCCATGATGCCCACGAATTCGCCGCGGTTGACGGTAAAGTTGACGTCGTTGAGCGCGCGGGTCACGTTGCCCAGCGCTCCATATACCTTTTCGAGATGCGCGACCTCCAGTACCGGGGTCGCCATGTGCGTGGTTTGCATACCGAGTCCTTTCTTGCGATTAGTCTACGGCATCTATAGTCGCAAGAAGCCGA
This sequence comes from uncultured Collinsella sp., assembly GCA_905199545.1. GTDB lineage: Bacteria > Actinomycetota > Coriobacteriia > Coriobacteriales > Coriobacteriaceae > Collinsella. Next base: position 11,314 of record CAJKGW010000009.1, on the reverse strand, counting down.
GTCGGCTACCATCGATATGGCTTACGCTTGCCTTACCGTTGCGTAAGGTAAGGATAGCTAGCCTGTCACGTGTTGATGTTGAGAGAGGACTCCTGTTGAAGACTGTTCATGTTGCCGCTGGGATCATTCGCAAGGAAGGATCCGACGAGCTGCTGGCCGTGCAGCGCGGCTACGGCGACATGCAGGGACTTTGGGAGTTCCCCGGTGGCAAGCTCATGCGCGGCGAGACGCCAGAAGACGCCGTGCGCCGCGAGCTCATGGAAGAGCTGCAGGTGAAGGTCACCAACCTGCGTGACTTCTACACCGTTGAGTATGACTACCCCGATTTCCATCTCTCCATGGAGTGCTACTACTGCTCGCTAGCCGATGAATCCGATGAACCCCAGAAGCATGACCACCAACTCGATATCCGCTGGATTCCGCGTACCTCGCTTGCCACGGTGGAGTGGATGCCCGCCGACAAAGGGCTTATCGATGCTCTGATTGAGTTGAAGGAAGATCGGCTTGAGACAAGCTCTGCCGATGACGCCGCGCCCAACACAGCCGACAAACCCTCCACCAAACCCAAGCGCGCACCCAAGCGCCGCAGCAAAAAGCGTCCCAAGCCCGGTCTGCTCGACGGCATCGATACCTCAGACCTTTCCGCCGACGAGCGCGAACTGGTGCGCCGTCGCGCTGCCATCAAAAAGTCCATGAAGGGCAACAAGCGCGCCAACACCAAGCCCGAGTTGCTCGTACGCCAGCGCCTGCGCGCAGCAGGCCTCACGGGCTACCGCCTGGAATGGAAGGTACCCGGCAAACCGGACATCGCCTTCCCCGGCCGCAAGATCGCCATCTTTGTCAACGGCTGCTTTTGGCATCGCTGCCCCAAGTGCAATCCGAGCCAGCCCAAGCGCAACGTTGAGTTTTGGGAGGCAAAGTTCCGTCGCAACGTCGAGCGCGACCGCGCTGCCGTGGCAGCACTCACTCAAATGGGCTGGACGCCCATAACCATCTGGGAATGCGAACTCAAAAAAGACCGCATCGACGCCACGATGGAAAAGGTCATCGAGCAGGTGCGCGCCACAGAGCCGCAGCGCTAGGAACGAGCCATCCAGACGCCCCACACAGGCGAGCCACATCCGCGCCACAAACCTTAGAAAGCCCTTAAGCTCCCAACCTTTCAAGACTGTTATTCGATACCTCTGACCTGCAGTTTCATCGTAACACCAAACCAGGTTAAGCCTTTCTTTAGCGCTTCTTTGCGGCAGCCGCGGCATAATACTGCCAACGCACGGGACCTAGCAGCACACCCCGTGCGCAACCTTTTGGTGGACATCGAGGAGGCCGCACGAGCATGCATTCTTCCAATGACGCAACACAGCAGCCATCCCTAACACATGCAGACCTTTTCTCCTTCCCCCCGACACAGAGAAATGGCCTCCTCGACTCCCCCACCACAAAAGCAAAACGCTCAACCGACCAGAACCTCAACTTGCGAGCATCGTTCGAAAAGCTCCAAGCATCCCTAAACAAGGCGTTCCCCGAACAGGCAAGAGCAATCTAAGCCCATCGCGCTTTATACTGATGCCATGCGAAACATGGATCACATAGAATTGCACCGCGGAGGACGCGAGGAAGCGTTTCCCGAGACCGCCGAAGACTGGCCCTATATTGCCGAACGCGCAGAATTCGCTCGCTATCCGGGCAATTCCGTCCCCTGGCACTGGCATTCCGAAGTTGAGCTTTTCTACATGGAGCAGGGAGCGATTGACTATCGAACGCACGCGGCTCATGAGCACGTACGCTTTGAGGAAGGGTCCGCCGGCTTTATCAACGGCGGCGTTTTGCACAGCACGCTGCAATCACCCAATTCGGCGCCAGCCATTCAAATGCTGCATATCTTTCAGCCGTCGATGCTCGGCGATCCCGCGGGACGTCTCCAAAAGCGCTACATCAACCCATTGCTTCAATGTCGAGGCGTCGATGTGCTCAAATGGTCGCCCACCAATCCCGACGATATGCCCTTTATCGATTTGCTAAAGAGCTCCTTTAGCCACGACCTTCAACGGCCGCAGAACGAGATGGCGCTTCGAAATAGTTTGTCAGAGCTCTGGATTCAGATTAACGCCAAGGCCGAACCGCTCTTTTCTTCCGACGGCGCCTCTTGGATGACCAGCCGCGACGTACAGTTCAAGGCAATCCTGGACTTTATCCGCGCAAACTATGCAGCCGCTATAGATGTGCCCCAGATGGCATCTGCAGCCGGCGTAAGCGAAAGAGAGTGTTACCGCATTATCGAAACTTGTGCAGGAACGACCCCGGCGGCATATCTACGCGCATACCGCATAAACCGTGCTTGCGAACTTTTGGCACACACCACGCGAACGGTACAGACAGTCGCGCGCCAATGCGGATTTATAACAGCAAGCCATCTTGGCCAGGTATTTAAAGAACAAATGGGGTGCACTCCTTCGAGCTATCGAGCAGCGAGGCAGAAACTCGATAGCACCAGGCAGAAATCCCGCTAACCCTTCTTCTGTCACTGCATCAAACTTGCAGGCAAACAACAGAGAGGAGCAATCATATGAAGCACTTTGACCATATCGTATTTGACGTTGATGGGACATTGGCAGATACAGAAGAAAGCGTTCTGTCATCGCTTGTCCAGATTGTCCAAGAAGAGACCAGCAAAACGCTTCCCCGACACGAGCTTGACTTTGCCCTCGGCATACCCGGCAAGGATGCCCTTGAGAAACTTGGGATCTACTCGCAGGCAACGTTGGATCGCTGGTGCCAAGTTGCCGCCAGCTTTAAAAGCACCATCAGCGTGTTTCCAGGTTTGCTTGAAGTCATCGCAACACTCGCCGATAGCGGCTGCAAACTTGGCATCGTCTCCTCACGTGCGCGCGACGAATACACAGACGAAATTGCACCCCTTGGCTTCGATAAGTTTTTTGAACACATCATCCTTGTCGAAGACACAACCGAGCACAAGCCTTCGCCCGCACCCATGCTCGAATATCTCCGACGTACGGGCGCGAATCCTGGCAACGTCGTCTACGTTGGCGACACCGTCTACGACGAACAATGCGCAACTTCAGCAGGGGTCAGTTTTGCCAGAGCAGCATGGGGATCACACCAAGACATCCCAAACGCCACCTACAACCTCAAAACCCCCAACGACCTGCTAACCCTAACAACCAAGTAACCCCCGCGTCCCACCCTTTCAGCCCCAACGCCACAAGGGCGACGACCTCGAGTAGGTCAACCTGGGAGGGACGAGGGCTTAGTTCCCCAATCTTTCCGCAGGGGGCAAAAAGCAACGTCTTATTTTTCCGACACTAACGCCACAAGGGCGATTGAGCAGGACGGTTTAGGCGGGTCCCGTACTTAGTTTCCAAAATCATTCCGCAGCGCGAAGGCCCCCGTTGTCAACGCTTCGAAGAAGCGAGACAACGGGGGCCTTCATGCGCAAGGACGTTTTGGAAACTAAGTACGGGACCCGCCCAAACCGTCCGGTGGGATCAGAGTACCCTTGCCGTTACTCTGCTTTGCCCACAGAGTTGAGGTTGGTCATGCGGATCTTAACAAGCTCGGTGATCTCGCGCATGCCCTCCTTGGCCGGCTTCTTGGGATCGAAGCAGGCGGGGTTCTCGGCCATGTAGGCCATGAAGCCCTTGGTGTAGGCCTGACGCAGCTCGGTGGCGTAGTTGACCTTGCAGATGCCGTTCTTCACGGCCTCGGCAACCTGCTCATCGGGCACACCGGAGGTACCGTGCAGAACCAGCGGCACGTCGACGGCGTCGCGAATGGCCTTGACCACGGACTGCTCGATGTGCGGATCGCTCGTGTACACACCGTGGCTCGTGCCAACGCCAATAGCGAGGGAGGTGCAGCCAGTGCGCTCGACGAACTCCTTAGCCTCGGCAGGATCGGTGTAGGGGCTCTCGCCCTCAACCGCGGGACCGTCGTCCTCCTTGCCGCCAACCTTGCCGAGCTCAGCCTCGACGGGCACGCCCATGGCGCGGCCAGCATCGGCGACGGACTTGGTCAGGGCGATGTTGTCCTCGAAGGACTCGTGCGAGCCGTCGATCATGACAGAGGTGTAGCCAGTGCGGAAAGCCTGCATGCAGCGGTCATAGCCATCGCCGTGATCGAGGTGCAGAGCGACGGGCACAGAGGCGCGCTCGGCGGCAGCCTTGACCATGCCATAGAAGTAGTCCAGACCAGCGGTCTTGATGGTGCCCGGGGTAGTCTGCATGATGACGGGGGACTTGGTCTCCTCGGCAGCTGCCAGAACGGCCATAACAAACTCGAGGTTCTCGACGTTGAACGCGCCAACGGCGTAGTGGCCGGCCTGAGCGTCCTTGAGCATCTTTTCGGTGGTAACAAGTGCCATGAGCGTTTGCTCCTCTCCCTCGCCCGCATCTGGACATCGGGCGTACGTGTCCGCAAGGCGTTTTACCTTGCGTTTTGCTGCGCTCATTGTATGAAATTCAGCGGCTTTGCACGTGCGAGATATTGTCATCGCGCGAGGTTCAACCTTCATTTTTGAAAAGCAAACGGAAGAGATCGAACCCGAGCGCGCGTGTTCGATATTGAGTTTTGCGCCTTGATCGTCTTTCTTTTATAGAAAAGATAAGTATTCGAAAGGCGTTTTCTTACTTAAAAAGAAAATGAACGAAAATAGAGTCAACACAATTCCTGCAAATTTCAGACGATGATGGAGCGGATATGGCCCATGCAACAACCCGAGCTTTCGCCGATGAGCGTCGTTCCGCCATCATGGAGATGCTCGAGCATAACGCCTCGGTGCAGGTGGCAGAAATCGCCCAGACCTTTGGCGTGTCCTCCGTTACCGCCCGTGCCGACCTAGACGCGCTCGCCGAGTCCGGCAAGCTGCGTCGCACGCATGGCGGCGCCGTGTCGCTCCAGAAGCGACTGACCGTATCCACCCAGGATCGCCGCATCAACGTCAATGTCGCTGCCAAGCAGGCCATCGCGCAAAGCGCCATCGAGCTCGTCGGCAACGGTGACACCCTGCTCGTCGACTCGGGCACCACAGCGCTCGAGTTTGTCCGGCTCCTCGACCAGCGCGATGGCATCACCGTCATCACGGCCGACATTACCATTGCCGATTACATCGACGAGAGCATGCCCTCGGTCGATGTCGTCATGCTGGGCGGGGCGCTGCGCAAAGGTCATCGCTATCTGTACGGCCCACTTACCATGCAGGCGCTCCAAATGGTCCATGCCGATCTGGCCGTCATGTGCCCTGGCGCTTTCGTTCCCGGCTGCGGCTTTACGACCGACTTTCCGCAGATGGCCGAGACCAAAGCGGCTATGGCCGGTGCCGCCCGCCAAAGTGTCGCCCTCATGGACGCCAGTAAGGTCAACGGACGTGGCATGTACCGCTTTGCCGAGCTGACCGACGTCAACGCCATCGTGATGGACCGTGACCCCGATCACGCCGTCGCCACCTCAATCGCCGAGGTCGCCGACGACGCCCGCCCAAATCTCGTCATCGCCGGCGCTTAAACAAAAACCACCACAAAGGTGCCTGTCCCCTTTGTGGTGGTTGTGATGGCTGAGCGTCAAAAGTGAACGTGTCGCTACTTGGAAAGCTCGTCGGCGAGGGCCTCGATCTGAGCGCGCGAGGCGTCGTTGAGCGAGCCCAGGACGGTCACCTTGTTCTGCGCCAGGGTGATGTCCTTCATGCCCTCGAGCTCCTTGGTCATAACCTTGGCAGCGACGGGCGCCCAGGAGCCGGCCTCGACGAGCGCCACCGTACGGTTCTGGTAGGCGTGCTCGGCAAGCGTGTGGATAAAAGTGCTCATGAACGGGAAGATCTCGCCCTGATAGGTAATGGAGGCGAGCACCAGGCGGTCGTAACGGAACGCGTCCTCAACGGCCTCGGCCATATCGTCGCGAGCCAGGTCAAAGACGGAAACCTTCTGGCCGCGAGCCTCGAGCGCAGATGCGAGCTCCTCAACGGCAGCCTTCAGATGGCCGTACACGCTCGCGTAGGCAATCGTGATGCCCTCGTCCTCGGGCTGATAGCTCGACCAGGTGTTGTAGGTGTCGAGGTAATAGCCCAGGTTCTCGGTCAGCACGGGGCCGTGGAGCGGGCAGATGATCTGGATGTCCAGATTGGCGGCCTTCTTGAGCACGGCCTGCACAAACTTGCCGAACTTGCCGACGATGCCAAAGTAATAACGGCGCGCCTCGCAGGCCCACCCTTCCGGATCCTCGATGTCGTTGGCGCCGAACTTGCCAAAGCCGTCGGCACTAAAGAGCACCTTGTCGGTGGCCTCGTAGGAGAACAGCACCTCGGGCCAGTGCACGTTGGGGGCGCCGACAAAGGTTAGGCTGTGGCCGCCCAAATCGAGCACGTCACCCTCCTTGACAACCATCTTGCGCTCGGGGAAGTCGGTGTCAAAGTAGTTAACCATCATGCGGAAGGCGCCCATGCTTGCCACAATCTGTGCCTGGGGATAGCGCTCCATAAAGGCGGCGATGCCGGCGGAGTGATCGGGCTCCATATGATGAACGACCAGGTAATCGGGCGTACGGCCATCGAGCACGGCCTCGATGTTGCCGAGCCATTCGTCGACAAACCCGCCATCGACTGAATCGGCGACAGCGATCTTTTCGCCCAAGATAACGTAGCTGTTGTATGCCATACCGTTCTCGGACACATCGTACTGGCCCTCGAACAGGTCAATGTCGTGATCGTCGACGCCAACGTAGCGGATATCCTTGGTGATCTCCATCAGGCAAAGCCTCCTAGATAGACAAAAGAGCCCGTCTATCATAGCACTCGGCTGCATCCCAACAGCTATCTGCCGGCATCCTTACCGATTGTTATTAAAATGCGATAAATCGCCGTTTACCAGCACAAACTATGAGCGCGGTATCGCCGTGCTATGTCGAATGATGAGCTGGCCGGGAATACGAATGGCAACGGTTTTGCCCACCGTACCCGCCTCGGGAACCGCATGCTCAAACACCTCGCGCCCACGCTGATGCAAGTCGAATCGAACGGTCGTGAGCTCGTTGTGTGCTACAAAATCATCGAGCGAATCATCGACGCCCACCACGCTCACGTCCTCGGGCACGCGCAAGCCGCTATCGCGCAGCGCGGCGATGGCACCGTTTGCCATTTGGTCGTTTGCCGCGTAAATCGCCGTCATGGTGCGGTCGTGCTCGGCCAGATATCTGCCGGCTTCGTATCCGCTGTTGGCAGACCAATCGCCCTCGAGCGGCGCCTGCGGCTTAATGTGCTTACGCTCGAGTGCATCCTGCCAACCGGCGCGACGAAATTGCTCGTCGACCGAGAACGACGGGCCGCCAATATAGCGAATCTGCTCGTGCCCCAGCTCAAACAGATGGTCCATAAGCAACAGCGAGCAGCCGTAATGGTCGGAATCGACTGTGGTCACGCGCGGATGCGCATACATGGTAACGATGACCGTGCCAATGCCCGGCAGTGGATCAAACGTCTCAAAATCGGGCGCCATGCGGCTCATGCCGATGATGATGCCGTCCACCGGCAATGCGGCCATACGACGCGTTGCCTCGGCAAGCGAGAACTCCTCGGTCTTGGACATCTCGACCAGCGTGATGGCGCAATTATGCTCGCGAGCAGCGCTGGCGATGCCGTCGATCATTGAGAGGTTGCCAAACTTGGTGACATCGTTGACGCACAGACCGACCGAATGGTAGCGGCCGTCGCGCAGCGAGCGACCGGCATAACTCGGACGAAAGCCGAGCTCTTGCATAGCGGCCTGCACGCGCTGGCGCGTCTGCTCGTTGACGTTAGGGAGGCCGTTGGCGACGCGTGAAACCGTCTGCTGCGAAACGCCAGCAGCGCGGGCGACGTCGGCCATGGAGACCGGACGCGTACCTGTATCGTTGGACGGGCGCCTTGCCACAGGATCACCTTCACCCTTGCGAGATCTGAATAGCGTGAATGCCGGCCTGGGCAGAAACACGCCCTGCACCGAGGCCCGCTATCGTCGGACGCATGTTAACGTACTCTACTTTTTCTATCTGCATCTTTTCTGCTTTATAAGTCCATACGACAGTACCGTTCACGGCTGTATTTCTACCGATTACCAGATTCTCAAAAAGTGACAAGCAATGTGTTATGAGTACGTTAACATAGCCCGTAACGTGCGGTATCGTGGACACTTGGTTCATGCCGCTTCAAGTTGTTAACGTACTCATAACGACGCAAAACTCACCCGTGCGCGCCAAGGAAAGGACCCTCATGACCACCCCCGACGAAAAGACACTCGCCACGCTCACCAAGCTGTTCGAGGAGGAGTTTGGCCCCATCGGCGATCGCCAGGTGCTCTATGTGCACGCGCCCGGCCGCTCCGAGATTAGCGGCAACCACACCGACCACGAGGGCGGCCACGTTATCGCCGGCTCGCTCGATGTCGCTGTTGACGGTATCGCCGTGGCAACCGATTCCAACAAGGTCCGCGTCGCAGACGAGGGCTATCCTACGTTTGAGATCACGCTCGACACGCTGGATGTTCAGGAGTCCGAGAAGGGCACGTCCGCAAGCCTCGTCCGCGGCATGGCGCACGAGATTGCAGCCCTTGGCGTTGAGCCCCATGGCTTCGACTTCGCCTTCACCTGCTCCGTCCCCTCGGGTGGCGGCCTTTCCAGCTCTGCCGCCGTCGAGGCCGCGTACGGCCGTGCCATGGAGACGCTCTGGGGCGCGCCCGCCATTGAGCCCGTCACGCTCGCTCAGATGAGCCAGCGCACCGAGAACAACTACTACGGCAAGCCCTGCGGTCTGATGGACCAAGCCGCCGTGTGCCTGGGCGGCCTCGCCTACATGGACTTTGAGGACCAGGCTCAGCCTAAAACCAAGAAGCTCGAGCTCAACTTTGAGGATCACGGCTATGCGCTCGTGCTCGTTAAGGTCGGCGCCGACCACGTGGCAGCCACCGATGACTACGCCGCCGTTCCGCGCGAGATGCAAGACGTCGCTGCCGAGTTTGGCAAGGCGCGCCTGTGCGAGGTCGACGTTGCCGACTTTGACGCCAAGCTCCCCGAGCTGCGCGCCAAGCTGGGCGACCGCGCCTGCCTGCGCGCCGTTCACTACTGGTACGAGAACGACCTGGTCGACAAGCGCTGGGCAGCTCTGAACGCCGGCGACATTGACCAGTTCCTGGTCCTGACGCGCGAGTCCGGCGCCAGCTCCGCCATGTACCTGCAGAATGTTGTTGCCAAGCTGGGATCTGAGCAGCCTTCCATGTATGCCCTGGCGCTGGCCGAGCACGTGCTCGACGGCCGCGGCGCCGTTCGCATTCACGGTGGCGGCTTTGGTGGCACCATCCAGGCCTTCGTGCCGCTCGACCTGGTCGACAACTTCATTGCCAAGATGAACGGCTGGCTGGGCGAGGGCTTTGCCCGCCACTACGCTATCTCTGACAAGGGGGCTTACGCGGCATGGCTGTAATGACTGACGTGCGCGAGGCCGCACAGAGCCTGATCGAGTACGCCATCCACCAATCGATGATCGGCCAAGACGATCGCATCTGGGCATACAACACCATTTTGGAGTGCATCGGCGCCACGGGCCCCGCACTCGACATGGCTTGGGCACTCAAGACCGAGAAGATTTCGCTCTTGCACCCCGATACCCTTCCCGACTTTGACCTGGAGGGCACGCTTGCCGCGCTTTCCGAGGCTGCCGTTGCCAACGGCGCCGCCGAGGACACGGCGTCGGGCCGCGACCGCATCGCCATGCGCATCATGGGCGCGCTGATGCCGAGGCCTTCGGTTGTAAACGAAGAGTTCAATGGGCGTATGGGCGTCAACGAGCCCCGCGCCGCGACCGACTGGTTCTACGGCCTGTGCTGCGACGCCGGCTATGTGCGCCGCGCCGCCATCGCACGCAACATCAAATGGAGCACCCCCACCAACTGGGGTGACTTGGAGATCACCATCAACCTGTCCAAGCCTGAGAAGGACCCGCGCGATATCGCCGCGGCAGGTGCAGCCAAGAACACGGGCGAGAAGTATCCCGCCTGCCAGCTCTGCATCGAAAACGAGGGCTATCCCGGACGCTCCGCCGCAGCCGACGGCGGCGCTCATCCCGCCCGTCAGAACCTACGCGTTATTCCCATCCAGCTCGACGGCGAGCGCTGGGGCTTCCAGTACAGCCCGTACGCGTACTTTAACGAGCACTGCATTGCCATGAGCTCCGAGCATCGCCCGATGCACGTCGACCGTAAGGGACTGACCTGCCTGCTCGATTTTGTGGACCTGTTCCCGCACTACTTTATTGGCTCCAACGCCGACCTGCCCATCGTGGGCGGCTCGATTCTTTCGCACGACCACTTCCAGGGCGGTGCGCACGAGTTCCCCATGATGCATGCCGCCGAGGTCTCGCAGTTTAGCGTGCCCGGATTTGACCAGGTCACCGGCACCGTGCTGCAGTGGCCGCTCTCGGTGCTGCGCCTGCGCTCGCACGACCGCGCTCCGCTGCTCGATGCTGCCGAGAAAATTATCCTCGCCTGGCACGAGTGGACCGATGAGTCGGTGGGCGTCATCGCGCACACAGCCGATGGCGTGGCGCACAACACCGTGACGCCCGTCATCCGCCGCGTCGACTCCCGCGGAAATGCCGGCGGCGAAATCTACGAGGCCTACCTGGCGCTTCGCTGCAATATCACGACCGACGAGCATCCGCTGGGTGTGTTCCACCCGCATGCCGAGTACCACCACATTAAGAAGGAGAACATCGGCCTGATCGAGGTCATGGGCCTGGCCATTTTGCCGCCGCGCTTGGTCCCCGAGCTCGGCGCTGTCCGCGAGCACCTACTGGCAGCCAAAGCCGATACCAGCTACGACCTTGCCAGCGCGCTCGAGGGCGACGACCTTTGCCACGGCCACGCCGCATGGGCCGAGGACGTTTTTGCGCGCCGCGCCGATGAGCTTACGGCGGACAACGCCATCGATATCCTGCACGAGGAGGTCGGCGTGGTGTTTGGCCACGTGCTCGACAACGCCGGCGTCTTTAAGTGGGACAAGGCCGGCCGCGCCGCCCAACAGCGCTTTATCGACTCCCTGTAGAGCACAGACCCGGACGCTCGACGGCAGTCCCCACGACATAGCCACCCACACGACAACGGCGCCCGCCGGCAACATCGCCGACGGGCGCCGTTTTTGAGTGTAGTCATTGGGGACGTTCTTAAACGACCAGTCATTAAAGAACGTCCCCAACGACTAAACGACTACTTGCGACCAGGGCAACGCCGATGTCTTGGCAACGACAGACACTATGACCCAATCCGAGGGCACTAAAAAG
>CAJKGW010000008.1:0-136969 GCA_905199545.1 uncultured Collinsella sp. | reverse complement strand
TTGCCAGACCGGAGGGGCGCCGGGGGCGGGAATCTGGGCGTACACATTTCCTACATATCTTGTGATCCGACTAACGTTTGCCAGCCGTTAACTACCGCTCGCCGAGCATCTCTTTATATAAGGCAATCTCATGGTTAGAGCGGATACGTCCCCCTAGCTAAAGCACAGCCAGCATCGAGCAACTCATCACGTTCTTCCACCGAGAACCCCTCGGCGTAGACGCGCACCACTGGTTCGGTCCCGCTAGGACGGACCAGCAGCCACGTGTCATCCTCGAATGACAGACGCAAGCCGTCCATATGACTAACGTTTTGCGGCACCTTGCCACAAATCGACTTGGGGTTTACGCCCGGCAGCAGGGTTCGTAACGTTTCGGCATCTTCGGCCTCAAGGCGCAAATCGCGTCGACCGTAACTCGTCTTACCAAATCTGTCCTCGAGTTGGTCGACCAGAACGCCCAAAGGCGCGTCCGTCTTTGCCATAAGCTCACACAGAATCAGACAGGCGAGGATTCCATCGCGCTCGGGCATATGCGCGGCGATGCCGATACCGCCGGCTTCTTCGCCGCCCATGAGGACGCCGCCCTTCTTCATCTCTGCAGCTATATATTTGAAACCGACCGGCTTAACGGTCACACGACAGCCAAGCGCCTCGGCAATGCGACGCACGAGCGTCGAGCATGAAAGATTGACGACGACGCGCCCCTCCAAATTACGAAATTGAACCAAGTCGCCCAAAACGAGCGCCATGATCTGATGCGGATGTATATATCTGCCGCGCTCGTCAACCGCGCCGATACGGTCGGCGTCGCCGTCGGTCACCAGGCCAGCGCAAGCTCCGTCCTCGATAACCGTATGCTCGCAAGCGTCCACCCAAGGTTCAACGGGGTCGGGGCAGATATCTTCTTGGTCAGACGCCTGCCCGGCGTGAATCTCGTGCACCTCAACGCCAAGCTCGCGCAGCAAGTCGGCTAGATAGCCCTGGGCTGCGCCGCCCATGGGATCGACAACCACGCGCAGGTGCGCGGCGCGGATGGCTTCGGCATCGACAAACGATGCCACCGCTTGCATATAGTCAGGAATGATATCCGCGGTGCGATATTGCCCCTCGATCCCCATCGGCTCGGGAGCCATGGTCTCTTCGAGCTCTTCGATGACATCCTGGTTGGCGGTCGAGCCGTCACCCATGCGAATCTTGAGGCACAGATAACCCTGCGGATGATGGGACCCCGTCACCATGAGCGCGCCGCACGCCTCACCGTCATAAGCCGCCGCCCACGTAAGGGCAGGGGTCGGAACAGGTCGCGAAGCGAGCACGGCGTCTAGCCCGTGCGCTGCTAGCACACCCGCCGCAAGCTCAGCGAACTCGCGCGCCAGGGGCCGAGTGTCGAACCCTATATATACCGTTTTGCCCGGATTGGTCTTTTGCCACAACTCGCCGACAGCATCGGCGATACGGGCAACGTTATCGGCAGTGAAGTCCTCATCGACGCGAGCGCGCCAACCGTCAGTTCCAAAATGAATTATCGCGCACACGCGCAGACACCTCACAGTGTTTGGATCATGGTACGCATGAGGTATACCCGCGATACACACTCGGCAACCTGCCGGCACCAGCATTCACCATTTGGGCAAATGCTGCCGAGGACATGCAAGCAATGAAAAAACCGCCCCGTATGGAGCGGTTTTGCCCTTTATATATCGAGCGCCTCGGCCATCGCTGCCGTAGTGATTGCCGTGGTTCCACAGCAACTGCCCACCATTGCGGCACCGGCATGCCTCCATTCGATGCATGCGCGCGCGAAAGCTTCGGGGTTCTCGTGCCATACGGGGCCATCCTGAGTCTGGACCGGATTGCCCACGTTGGGACGCACCGTGACGGGAGTAGTCGCCGATGCAACCATCCTGGGCACCGCCGCGTTCGCGGCCGCAAGCGAACAGCAATTAACACCAACCGAGTTTGCGCCGTGTTTTTCGGCGTACAAAACGGCTGCCTCGATGTTGAGGCCATCGCCCAACAGGTCGCCCTTATCGTCAACGACAAAACTCACCAGAACAGGCATGCCGTCGGCGGCATCTCGGGCGCCGGCAAGCATGGGCTGCAAATTACGGATAGACGTCACCGTCTCGATCAGCAGACCGTCAACACCAGCATTGAGCAAGGCGTGCGCCTGTTCGCGCGCAATGCCGCGGATTTCACGATACTCGGCAGAGTCCTCGGCAAACCACTCAATACCGATCGGGCCCATCGAGCCCAGCAGCAGCTGAGGGTGCGCCTGGCGGGCATCGTCGACGGCCCCGCGATTGACCTCCGCCACGGACGGCGCAATCTGGTCGTGCTTGAGGGCATAGCTTGATGCCTGAAAGGTATTGGTAATGAGTACCTGCGCGCCGGCGGCGACATACAAGCGATGGATACGAGAAACGGTCTGCGGCTCTGCCAGATTCCAAAACGCCGGTGGAATATCGGCGGCGTCGTACTCACTCAACAGAACACTGCCCATGGGGCCCTGCGCCAACAAGGTCTCGCTCGACAAGCGGCGCGTAAGTTCCTCGGCACCAAAGCGATTGTAATAACTCGTATCCATATATATCCCGCTATTCCTCGACGCTGATTCCCTGCTTTTCGAGATAGGCGAGCCAGCGGTTCATCGTGTCCTCGGATAGCGCATGCTCCATCATGCAGGCCTCGGAATCGGCTCGCTCAAATTCGACACCGAGCTCCTGAACCAAAAACGTGCGGACGAGGCGATGACGGTACCAGATAGCCGTGCCAACCTCGCGGCCGCGATCGGTCAGGACTACCTTGCCGTAGTGCGATTGCTCGACAAGCTCGGATGCCTTGAGCGCCGAAACCGCTTTATTGACCGATGCCTTGGAGACGCCAAGGCGCTGCGCGATGTCGACCGATCGCACGCCGTTGGTTTCCCCCTCTTCGCTTTCAATGCGAACCATGCACTCCAAGTAGTCTTCGTTCGCCACCGTCAGATGTAGTTCGCGCGAGCTATTTGTCGTATCCATGATCTTCCGTCCCTTCTGCATTCAATGGCTGATTCTACCCCATCCAAGCGTCGCGGTATGCCGTGGCATACCGTGCTAGAGTTCTTGTTGCACACGACGACCAAGATTGGAGCGGTCTTTATGGAAACCACCACCACGAACCCCGATGTCCTCGAGCGCTTTTTGCGCTACGTCCAGATCAACACGCAGTCCGAGGATGCAAACTGCGACCAGGTACCCTCGAGCGTCGTTCAGTTTGACCTTGCCAACGTGCTGGCTGAAGAGCTGCGCGAGCTTGGTGCGGAAGATGCCCACGTGACCGAGCATGCCTATGTCTGCGCGCATATCCCCGCAAGTGCGGGCGCTGAGGACAAGCCCGCCCTTGGCCTGATCGCCCATCTCGACACCACCGAAGTTGCACCGGGCGCCGGCGTGAAGCCGCACATCGTACACTACGAAGGCGGCGACCTAGTCTGCGGCACGGTTGACGGTAAGCCCGTTGCCATGAGTACCACCAAGCTTCCCGCCCTGAACGACCTCGCGGGTGAGGACCTGGTCTGCAGCGATGGCACCACGCTGCTGGGCGCGGACGACAAGGCAGGCGTCGCCGAGATCATGTCGCTTGTCGCGCGTATCGCTCAGGACCCCTCTCTGCCCCATCCCGCACTCGGCATTTGCTTCTGCCCTGACGAGGAGATCGGTCACGGAGCCGAGCTGTTGGATATCGATACCTTTGGCTGCAAGTACGCCTACACGGTCGACGGCGGCCCCATCGGCGAGCTGGAGTGGGAGTGCTTTAACGCCGCCGAGGCGACCATCCGCTTTGAGGGCCAGTCCATCCACCCGGGCGACGCCAAGGGCCGTATGGTCAACGCAGGCAATCTGTTCTGCGACTTCAACGCGTTGCTCCCCTACGTGCAGCGCCCGGAGTATACGGAAGGCTACGAGGGCTTTTATCACCTTGAGGGTGTATCTGCGACCGTCGATCACGCCACGGCGCGCTATATCGTCCGTGATCATGACGCCGCCAAGTTCCAGCAGAAACTCGACCTTATTGATGCCGCCGCCTCGATGCTCAACCAGCGTCTGGGTGAGGAGCGCGTGACAGTCGAGATTAAGCAGCAGTATCGAAATATGGCCGAGATCGTTCGTGACTATCCCGAGCTTATTGATGTTGCCAAGGAAGCCTACCTTGCCTGCGGCGTTGAGCCCCAAGTGCTGCCGATTCGTGGCGGCACCGACGGCGCTCAGCTGTCGTTCCGCGGTCTGCCCTGCCCCAACCTTTCCACCGGCGGCTATTGCTACCACGGCGTCAACGAGTTCGTCCCGGTCAGTTCGCTCGTCAAGATGACCGACGTGCTCCAGGAGCTCGTCGCCCGCTTTGCATAAGCCTGGCTGCACAAGTCCAAAAGACAAACCGCCCCGTCCTCTACAGAGAACGGGGCGGTTTTTGATACAAGGGGAGTAGTCAACATCGCAGGTTGAGCCAACGTCAGCGAGCGACGTCCAAGGCGAACAAGTTGGCATGAAAAAGGCAGGGCATTGACCTTCTGGTCATGCCCTGCCTTTTGAATGACAAATTGTCGCCTTGGGCGGCGCGCAGCGTCGAGCCGTTACGGCGTTTGGTAAAACGCCGTAACTTAGTAGTTGGCTTCGTAGCCGTTGCCGTCGCCGGTGGGCTCTTCGTAGTAGTCCGAATCGCTCGAGTCATCGGAATCGTCAGAGCTGACCGATGAGGTTGCGGTACCGTTTGCGTAGTCGTCAGACGTGTTGTTGTTCAGGTCGCCGATCGTAGAGCTGGAACCGTCGGAAAGACCCATGGTGTTGGGACCCTTGGGATCCTTGCCGGCATCGACGCGCTCCATCATTTCCTTGAGCTCGTCCTCGTAGACAAAGACGTAGCTCACACCGTCGATCATGGTGCTGTCGTCGGCGTACGAGGGCAGGTTGGCCGAGTAGATACCGTCGACATCCATACCGCGCATGGCATTGACCGTAGCCACGATATCCTGAACGCTCATATCGGTTACGAGCATATCGGACAGCGAATTAACCAGGCCAAAGATCTTCGTGGCATCGAAGTTATTGAGAATCTGGTTGGCAAGGGCGCCAAGCACCTGACGCTGGTGGCGCATGCGCGTGTAATCGCCGTCGGCATAGGTGTAGCGGCAGCGGGCATAGGTAAGGGCGGTGGCACCGTCCATATGCTGCTGGCCAGCGGTAATCTTAATATCCAGGTGCTCGGGGTCGTCAACATCATCGGTTGCGTTAATGTCGATACCGCCAACCGAATCAATCAGCGCCTGCATACCGTCGAAGCTGACCTCGGCATAGTGGGAAATCTGAACACCGCACAGCTCGTTGACCGCCTCGACCATGGCCTCGGCGCCGCCAACGGTATGGCAGGCGTTGATCTTCATGGTCTCACCCTTGTACACGACCTTGGTGTCGCGCGGAACGGAAATGAGCGTCGCCTGCTTTTGCGTGGGGTCGATGCGTGCCAGGATAATCGAGTCGGCACGATACGTATCCTCGCCCGGACGACCGTCGGTGCCAAGAAGCAGCACGTAGAACGGATCCTTTGCCTCATCGGTGTCAACCAGAACCCGACGCAGATTGTCGGTAATGACATTAGAATCGCCGAGCTTGCCCATAATGGTGGCAAACCACAGGCCGGCAGCGGTAGTGGCACTCAGCAGCACGCCAAGCACGACAATGAGCGCGACGTGACGAATCGTGTGGCTACGACGACGTTGGCGAGCGCGCTCGGAATAGCGAGCCACGTTATCGCGACTGTAGATCTTGGCCTGCGCACCAGTTGAGGGTCTTCGGGTGGTGGTATCCGCGAGGGGCTTTTTATTAAACATAGGCAACCTGTATTAGTAGATGACGGGATCGGGGACGGTAGCATGCTCGACATGCGCGCCAAGCGCCTGCAGCTTTTCGACAAAATGCTCGTAGCCGCGCTTGATGTGATGGATAGCCGAAACCTCGGTCGTCCCGTCGGCGATCAAGCCCGCTACGACGAGGGCCGCTCCGCCGCGCAGATCGGGCGAGGTAACCTGTGCACCCGAGAAGCCCTTGACGCCATGAATCATGGCATGATGGCTCTCGATACGAATGTCGGCACCCATGCGCACCAGCTCAGAGGCAAACATAAAGCGATTCTCGAAGATGTTTTCGGTAATAACGGAACTGCCGTCGGCAAGGGCGGAGAGCACCATAATCTGCGCCTGCATGTCGGTCGGGAACCCGGGGAACGGAAGCGTCTGGATGTCGACCGGCTTGATGCGCTCGGCGCGATTCACGTGAACGCCGTCGTCGGTACGCTCGCAGTCGATACCCATGAGCTCCATCTTCTTGAGCACCATGCCCAAGTGAATGGGGCAAAAGCCCGTGACATCGACACCGCGATCGTCGGCCATCAACGCACCGGCAACGATAAAGGTACCGGCCTCGATGCGGTCGCCTACTACGCGATGGGTAACAGGATGCAGCTCTTCCACGCCTTCGATAGTCACGACGGGCGTACCGGCGCCAACAATCTTGGCGCCCATCTCGTTGAGCATGTTAGCGAGATCGACGATCTCGGGCTCGCGGGCGGCATTGTCGATAACCGTGGTGCCCTGTGCGCGCACAGAGGCCATGATGAGGTTCTCGGTCGCACCGACGCTGGCGAACTCGAGCGTGACGGTGGTACCGCGCAGGCCCTGAGGCGCGCTGGCGTTGATATAGCCGTGGGCGGTATCGAACTCAACGCCCAGGGCCTCAAGACCAAGAATGTGCATATCGATCTTGCGAGCACCCAGGTTG
Source organism: uncultured Collinsella sp. (assembly GCA_905199545.1). Lineage (GTDB taxonomy): Bacteria > Actinomycetota > Coriobacteriia > Coriobacteriales > Coriobacteriaceae > Collinsella. The sequence continues at coordinate 130,157 of CAJKGW010000008.1, read as the reverse complement.
CAGCCGCCCGGCATGGCAATTTTGGCGCGATGGAAGCGGCCCAGCAGGGGTCCCATGACGGCGGTGGAAGCGCGCATCTTGGCAACGAGCTCGTAGGGGGCCTCCCATGAATCGACCTGAGAGGTGTCAATCTCGAGCGTGTGCTCGTCGAGAACATCGATCGTAGCGCCCATGCCCTTGAGCACCTTGCCCATCACGTGGACATCGGAAATATCGGGCACGTTCTGCAGCGTCGTCTTGCCCGGCGCCAGAAGCGTTGCCGCCATGAGTTTGAGCGCGGAGTTCTTGGCACCCGAGACGGGCACGGAGCCTCCGATGGCGTGGCCACCCTCAACGCGGATAATATCCAAGGTCTACCCTTTCAAAAAGCATGCCCGGGGTGGCTGGGCCATCCCGGGCATGATGTGTTCGCAAATGGTCGAACGCTAAATCGTTTGACTATTGGGCAAGCTTGAGCTTACACCATGCGATTTCATTATAGAGGTAGGCGCGGCGTGCATCATCCTCCGACAAATTACCCAGCTTCTCTTCAAAACCTTGAATATCAGCTTTAAGCTTGTCGGCATCGACGGTCGCCAAATCGCAAGCGCGCTCGGCGAGAACGGTCACGACATCGTCCGCAACCTGGGCATAGCCGCCGGCCACGGCAAACGTGTGGTCGACAGTGCCCATGGCCTTATCGGAAACGCGAACGTAACCGCGGTCGATCGTGCAGATCTCGCTGGAGTGAGCAGGCAGGACGCCAAACTCGCCATCCGTGGACGGAATCGACACAAACGCAGCGTCGCCCTCATAGGCGCAGCTCACGGGGCACACGATGCGGATACGCATAACCTACTTCTCCCCCATCTTGCGGGCGCGCTCGCGCACGTCCTCAATCGTGGAAGCATAGCGGAAAGCCTGCTCGGGCAGGTCATCGGCCTTGCCGTCGACAATCTCGGCGAAAGAGCGGACGGTATCCTCGACGCGGACGTAGACACCGGGGTTACCGGTGAACTTCTCGGCGACGTGGAAGGACTGCGAGAGGAACTGCTGAATCTTACGGGCACGGTTGACCGTAAGGCGCTGCTCCTCGGACAGCTCGTCCATACCCAGAATGGCGATGATGTCCTGAAGGTCGGAGTACTCCTGCAGGAGCTCCTGGACCTTGACGGCGACACGGTAGTGCTCCTCGCCGACGATCGAGGGATCGAGAGCGTCGGAGGAAGACGCGAGCGGGTCGATAGCCGGGAACAGGCCGAGCGACGAAATGCTACGCGAAAGAACCGTGGTAGCGTCGAGGTGCGTAAACGTCGTGGCAGGCGCCGGGTCGGTCAGGTCGTCTGCGGGGACGTAGACAGCCTGGACGGAGGTAATGGATCCCGTCTTGGTCGAGGTAATGCGCTCCTGGAGGTCACCCATCTCGGTAGCCAGTGTGGGCTGGTAACCAACGGCGGACGGCATACGGCCCAGCAGTGCGGAAACCTCGGAACCCGCCTGGGAGAAGCGGAAGATGTTGTCGATGAACAGCAGGACGTCCTGGCCGCGATCGCGGAAGTACTCAGCGGTGGTAAGGCCGGCCAGACCGATGCGCAGACGCGCTCCAGGCGGCTCGTTCATCTGACCGTAGACCAAGCAGGTCTTGTCGATAACGCCAGACTCGCTCATCTCGAGGAACAGGTCGGTGCCCTCGCGGGTACGCTCGCCGACGCCGGTGAACACCGAGGTGCCGCCGTGCTCCTGGGCGAGGTTGTTGATAAGCTCCTGAATCAGAACGGTCTTGCCGACGCCGGCGCCGCCGAACAGGCCGGTCTTGCCGCCACGGATGTAGGGCTCGAGCAGGTCGACGGCCTTGATGCCGGTCTCGAAGATCTCGGTCTTGGTGGTGAGCTCGTCAAAGCGGGGCGCTGCATGGTGGATGGGGTAGAACTCCTCCACCTCGGGCATGGGCTTGCCGTCGACGGGCTTGCCCATGACGTTCCAAATGCGGCCGAGCGTCTTGGGGCCAACGGGCATCTTCATGGGCTCACCGGTATCGGTGGCGATGAGGCCGCGCTGCAGGCCGTCGGTCGAGGACATGGCGACCGTGCGGACGACGCCGCCCGGAAGCTGGCTCTCGACCTCGAGGATCGTGCTCAGATGACCGATCGGGGTCTCGGCCTCGACCGTGAGCGCGTTGTAGATCGGGGGCACCGCGCCGTCAAACTTGACGTCGACGACAGGGCCGATGATACGCACGATGCGACCATCACCGGCAGTCGTCTTCTTGGTGGCTTCCTCGACCGCAAGCTTTACGGTGTTATTAGCCATTACTGTTCCTCCAATGCTGAGGCTCCGCCGACGATCTCGTTAATCTCGGTCGTAATCGAAGCCTGGCGCACGCGACTATACGTGCGGGTAAGGGTCGAGATGATCGCGGTGGCGTTTTCCGTCGCGGAGTGCATGGCCTTGCGGCGTGCACCCTGCTCGGCAGCCGCCGAATCGATCAGGGCCTGGTAGATGACCGTCAGGATATAAGACGGCACAAGCTTGCCGAGAACATGCTCGGGAGAGGGCACGAACTCGAACGTGGACGAGATGCGCTTAGGGGCGTCGGTCTCGTTCTTACGCGGACCGTGGGCCATAGCGATCATCTCGGGGTCGAGCGGCAACAGATGCTCGACGCGAAGCTCCTGATCCACGCGGTTCTTGGCGTGGTGGTAGACAAGCTCGACACGGTCAAGCTCACCGGCACGATACGCATCGCAGATATGAGAGGAGATCATGCGGGCCTGATTGAAATCGGGCTCAGAGGAGTTGCCCTCAAAGTGCATGACAACGTTTGCGCGGTCACGGAAATACGTGGCCGGCTTACGCCCGCACGCGATGATCTCGCACTCGATGCCGTCGTTCGCCCAAGAAGCGGCGAGCTTTTCGGCCGTGCGCTCCACCGTCGTATTGAAACCGCCGGCAAGGCCGCGGTCCGAGGCAATAACGACAATCAGGCCATGCTTGACGCTCTCATGCTTCTGCAGCATGGGATCGGTGCCCGAACAGGAGGCGTCGCCGGCGACCGTCAACATGACGTCGGTCAGCGCCTCCTTATAGGGCTCGGCCTGCTTGGAGCGATCGAGGGCACGACGGATCTTGGCCGTAGAGACCATCTCCATCGTGCGCGTGATCTGCTTGGTCGTGGTAACCGAGGAGATTCGCTTCTTAATGTCGCGAAGGTTGGCCATGGGGCTTAGTTCTCCTCTGATCCAGAAACATCCGAATGGTGCTTGGCCATGAACTGCTGCTTGAAGTCGCCGATGACGCGCAAGAGCTCAGCCTTGGTGTCATCATCGATCTTCTTGGCGCGAACCTTGTCGAGCAGCGAACCAAAGCCATTGTCCATGTACTCGATGAGCTCGGCACGGAAGGGCAGCACGTCGGCGATCTCCAGGTCATCCAGGAAGCCCTCGTTGCCAGCGAACAGCGTAACGATCTGCTCGCCAACCTCAAACGGCTTGTAACGCGGCTGCTTCAGGAGCTCGGTCATGCGAGCACCATGGGTCAGCTGCTTCTGAGTAGCCTCGTCGAGGTCGGAGCCGAACTGCGTAAAGCCAGCGAGCTCCTGATAGGAAGCGAGGTCCAGGCGAAGGTTGCCGGCAACCTGCTTCATAGCCTTGGTCTGCGCATCGCCACCGACGCGGGACACGGAGATGCCCACGTCGACTGCCGGGCGCTGACCCTGGAAGAAGAGCTCGGACTGCAGGTAGATCTGACCATCGGTAATGGAAATGACGTTGGTCGGAATGTAGGCCGAGACGTCGCCGTCCTGGGTCTCGATGATCGGCAGTGCCGTCATGGAGCCGTAACCGTTCTTCTTGGACATCTTGACGGCACGCTCGAGCAGACGAGAGTGCAGGTAGAAGATGTCGCCAGGATAGGCCTCGCGTCCGGGCGGACGATGCAGCGTCAGCGACATCTGACGGTAGGCCACAGCCTGCTTGGACAGGTCGTCGTAGATGACGAGCACGTGGCCGCCGGGGTTGGTCTCGCTGGCGGGCTTGCCGTCCTCGCCGTTGTACATGAAGAACTCGCCGATAGCGGCACCGGCCATAGGCGCGATGTACTGCATAGGGGCGGAATCGGCAGCGGTGGCCGAAACGATGATGGTGTAGTCGAGCGCACCGTGCTGAGCGAGGGTCTCGCGGATGTTGGCAACCGTGGAGGCCTTCTGGCCGATGGCGACATAGATGCAGACCATGCCCTTGCCGCGCTGGTTGAGGATAGCGTCGATGGCGATGGCGGTCTTACCGGTCTTACGGTCGCCGATGATGAGCTCACGCTGACCGCGGCCAATAGGCACCATGGAGTCGATAGCGAGCAGACCGGTCTGAACCGGCTCGCACACCGGGGTACGATCGATGACGCCGGGAGCCTTGAACTCGATGGGGCGACGGTGCGTGGCGACGATGTCGCCCAGGCCGTCGATGGGCTGGCCGAGCGGATTGACGACGCGGCCGAGCATGGCACGGCTCACGGGGATATCCATAATGCGGCCAGTGGTGCGGCACTCGTCGCCTTCCTTGATGGAGTCGACGGCACCGAACAGAACGGCGCCGACCTCGTCACGGTCAAGGTTCTGGGCAAGGCCGAAGACGGTCTCACCGGTATCGGAGCTCTTGAACTCCAGAAGCTCGCCTGCCATGGCGCTCTTGAGGCCGGAGACGCGCGCGATGCCGTCGCCTACCTCGTCGACCGTTGAAACCTCATGCGTATCGACCGTCGCGGAGAGGCTCGTGAGCTGCTCCTGCAGTTTCTTGGCGATATCCTGGGCATTGAGGGTTTCGGACATTAGGCTTCACCTCCGTACGAATTAGCAGAGTTTGCGAGGGTCTCCTGCGCGATGCGCAGCTGCGTCTTGACGGAAATGTCACGACGCTCGCCGCGGGCCTCGAGCACCAGGCCGCCCACGATAGACGGGTCAACCTGCTCGATAAGGAATACCTTGCGGCCGAAGTCCTGCTCGCATTTCTTAGTGATGGTTTGACGCAGCTCGTCGTCGAGCGGGATCGCCGTGGTGACGGTCACGCCCACTACATCCTCGTCTTCCTCGGCAACATACTTAAAGGCAGCTGCCACCTTGGGAAGAAGGTCGAGCTGGTCGCGCTTGGACATGGTGTCAAGCACGGCGATGATCTCGGGGCTGGCAGAAGCCAAGCGCTCGATCATCTCGAGGTCCTCGAACACATGGTTCTCGGCCTTAGCGGCTTCCAGAAGGGAGCGCGCGTAGGTCTCGAGCACCTTGTCCTGATAGCGGCTAGTCGGCATTCAGGCTACCTGCTTCCTGGATGTAGCGCTCGATGAGCTTCTTCTGCTCGGCATCGTCCTCGAGTGCCTCGCCCACGATCTTGGTGGCGACGGCAACGGACAGGTCGGCGATGGAGCTCGCGGCACCGGCGTAAATGGACTTGCGCTCGTCCTCGACGGTCGTATGGGCCTTGGCGATGATCTCCTCGGCCTCCTTGTGAGCAGCCTCGATGATACGGGCGCGCTCGGACTCGGCGTCCTTACGGGCCTCGAGAACGATGTCGGCAGCCTGACGACGGGCGTCGGTGACGATCGAGTCGGACTCAGCGCGCTTGGCGATAGCCTCCTGCTTGGTCTTCTCGGCCTCGTCGAGGCTCTCCTCGATCTTCTTGCCGCGCTCCTCCATGGTTTTCATGATGCCCGGCAGGGCGACCTTGGCCAGCACGATCCAGATAATCAGGAAGGCGATAAGCGCCGGGATGAACTCCGCCATCTTAGGGATGAGGATGTCCGCACCGGCAGCGCCGTCCTCGGCGAACGCGGAAACCGGCATGAGCAGCGCGGCCGCGGACGCGGAGAGTGCGATCGCGCTCTTCTGGGATGAAAGATTCATACTTGACGCTCCGTGCTATTTAACGATCAGCGCGACAACGAAGCCGATCAGAGCCAGAGCCTCGCCGAAGGCGGAGCCCATAATGAAGACGGTGAACACGCGGCCCTGGACCTCAGGCTGACGGGCCATAGCACCCGTAGCACCCAGAGCAGACAGGCCGATAGCAAGACCAGCGCCGATAACACCGAGACCGTAACCGATAACTCCCACGATTCCTCCTTTGTCGTGCGTGTCTTATTTCACGCAGGATAACCTTTTTATAACTGCCGGGCTCCATGGGTACGGGCACCGGCGGTTTAACGAATTACCTTACCTTTAAGGCGCGAACGGAAGACTACTCCTCCTCCGCGACCTCCTCTGCCTCGGAGACATACACGGCGGTAAGGACCGTGAAGACGTAAGCCTGGATGGCGCCGACCACAAGCTCGATCGCATAGATCAGGATGAGGATGGCAAGCCAGGCCAGCGAAGGCAGGGCGCCAACGGCGTGGGCCGCGGAAACCTGCTGAAGCAGCGGCTGCATGAACATGCTCGCCATGATGGCGAACGAGCCCATGACCACGTGTCCTGCGAACATGTTGCAGAACAGACGGACGGCGAGCGTGATGAGGCGCAGGAAGGTCGAGAAAAGCTCGACGACCCACACGAGCACGTTCATCGGGAAGCTCACGCCCTGCGGGGCGAGGCTCTTGATGTAGCCGATCACGCCGTGAGCCTTGCATCCGTAGTAGATGAAGTACACGAAGGCGAAAATGGCGAGTGCGGCGGTGGAGCCGATTGCGCCGGTGCCGGGCTTCATTCCCGGAATCAGGCCGATCATGTTATTGATCAGGATGAACAGGAAAAGCGAGCACAGGAACGGGAAGTGCTTCTTCCAGTTCTCACCCACGACACCCTTGCCGATATCGTTCTCGACGTACTCGATGATGTACTCGAAACCGTTGACGAAGAAGCCCTTGGGAACCAGGGTCTGCTTCTTCTTGAACACGGCCAGGACGATCAGGAGCACGATCGTGGAGACGATCAGCCAAAACGAGTACTGCGTGATGCCGCAGCTCAGATCGCCCACGACAGGGGTGGAGCTGAACTCGCTGACCAGATGATTAATCTCATCAGGCAGCTTTTCAAAAATTTCCACGACTTACCTTTCGACCTCATGAGGATCTCGCAGCGCCTTGGCGACACGAACCGCGCAGGCGGCCATAAAGGCCACGAAGCCGATCGCCTCGCCCAGGAGGAACATGCGAAATGCCTCTCCGAACAACACAAACACAACCAAGGTAAAGACGAGCAGGGCGATTGCCGAGACCGCCAGACTCACCATACCCTTGAGCATGTCCGCATTCTGTTTATCGTCAAGAACCGGCTTGAGCGTAAAGACAAAGGGAAGGAAGGCAATTGCGCCCGCGATGGCGCCTGCAACGATAGCGAGCAGATCGGCTATCTGAAACACTGGCGTCCTCACTTTCCTTTTTAACGCTTCACAGAACAGTTCCCGCCAAACATTGGTGACTATTGTACGAGCCAATCGCTAAAGTACAACCGAAAAAGCATCGGTTAATACGCACCTGTTCGTTTTCTTAAGACCTTCTTTATGCCGCAGGTACGGTAATACGTTTTTCTCGAACCCTGCAGGGCAAAACGTCCGTTAACAGGAGTGCGCGCGGTCGCCTTTTGTTCGTCCGCGCGCACCGTTTCTTCGTATTTGCAGCCGCGGCCGTTTAGCCCAGCGACTAGAGCGTGCCGTAGATGCGGTCGCCGGCGTCGCCGAGGCCGGGAACGATGTAGGCAGCCTCGTTGAGATGGTCGTCGATGGCGCAGGTATAGATATGCACATCTGGGTCCTTCTCGGTCAGCGACTTGAGGCCCTCGGGGGCCGCGACGATGCACAGCATGCGGATGTCCTTGACACCGCGCTCGCGCAGGTAGCTGATGGCCATCTCGGCCGAACCGCCCGTGGCAAGCATGGGGTCGACGACCAGGCAGATGCGCTGGTCGATATCCTTGGGCATCTTGCAGTAATACTCGTGCGGCTCGTGGGTGACCTCGTCGCGCTCCATGCCGATGTGACCCACGCGAGCGGAGGGCACCAGGTCGAGGATGCCGTCGACCATGCCAAGGCCCGCACGCAGGATGGGCACGATGGCGAGTTTCTTGCCGGCAAGCTGTTTGAACGTGGCGGTAGTGATGGGGGTCTCGACCTCGACGTCTTCCATAGGCAGGTCGCGCATGGCCTCGTAGCCGTCAAAAAGCGCGAGTTCGCGCACGAGCTGGCGGAACTGGTTGGTGCCGGTGTTTTTGTCGCGCAGGATCGACAGCTTGTGCTGGACGAGCGGGTGATCGACAAGCGTCACACGGGACGCATCGTAGGTGACGGTCATGGATTGATTGCCCCTTTCGTTGCGGCCGCAAAACGGCCTTGCTGACAAGGCGCGCAGCAATGTTGCCGCCGCACGCCATGCATTAGTTTAGCGGTTTGTTGTATCGAGCAGCCCATCGCAGCCCTACTGTGCGGTACTGAGCGAGCGCCTGACTGCATCACACCAGCCCGCAAGGTTTTGTTCGCGGCGCTCGGCGGACATGTGGGGAAGGAAGGTCCTAACGATCTGGGCATTTTGCTCCAGCTCTTCCAGGTCTTCCCAATAGCCGACGGCAAGACCCGCCAAGTACGCGGCACCGATTGCCGTGGTCTCCACCGTCTCGCATTGCAGCACGGGGATATCCAGCAGGTCGGCCTGGAATTGCATGATGAACTCGTTGCGCGAGGCACCGCCATCGACAGACAGGCGCTCGATCGAAAGCCCCACGTCCTGCTCCATGGCGCGCAGCACGTCGTAGCTCTGATATGCCATGGATTCGCAGGCGGCACGTACGATGGTCGCACGGCTCGAGGAGCCGGTCAGACCGCACACGATACCGCGGGCATGCGGGTCCCACCAGGGAGCGCCCAGACCCGCAAAGGCGGGAACGAAGTAGCAGCCCTCGTTGTCGCTAATCGAAGCGGCAAGTTGTGCCGACTCGCTCACGCTCGAGATGATGCCCATGTTGTTGCGAAGCCAGTTCATGGTGGAACCGGCAGCAAAGATGGAGCCCTCGAGCGCATAGCTGATCTTCCCGTTCGCAGCGATACCGATGGTGGAGACCAGACCGTTCTTGGATTCGACGATCTCGTCGCCGGTGTTCATGAGCATAAAGCAGCCCGTGCCATAGGTGTTTTTGGTCTGGCCGGGATGGAAGCAGCAGTGACCGAACAGCGACGCCTGCTGGTCGCCCGCCACGCCCATGATGGGCGGCATGTTGGTCATGATGTCGCTCGCGACGCGGCCGTAGTCACCCGAGCTCCAGCGAACCTCGGGCATCATGGAACGTGGAACGTCAAAGAGCGCCAGCAGGTCGTCGTCCCAATCGAGCGTATGGATATTAAAGAGCGCCGTGCGGCTGGCATTGGTGTAGTCGGTGGCAAAGACCTGGCCGCCAGTGAGGTTGTAGATGAGCCAGGTGTCGATGGTGCCAAACATGAGGTCGCCCGCCGCCGCGCTCTCGCGTGCGCCGTCGACGTTGTCGAGAATCCACTGCACCTTGGAGGCCGAGAAATACGGGTCGAGCGTGAGTCCCGTGCGGGAGCGCACCAGCCCTTCCGCGCCCTGCTCGACAAGCTCGTCGATCAGAGGTGCGGTACGGCGGCACTGCCATACGATAGCGTTATAGATCGGCTGACCGCTCACGCGATCCCAGACCACCGTGGTCTCGCGCTGGTTGGAGATGCCGATGGCAGCAATGCGGTCGGAGTGGATACCGCTCTTAAACTGGACTTCCATCATGACGGCGATTTGACTGGCAAGGACCGCCATGGGGTCTTGCTCCACCCAGCCGGGACGCGGGAAGCTGGTTTTGACGCTGCGACGTGCCTGCGCGACGATGCATCCGTACTCGTCGACGATGGTCGCAAGTACCGAGGTGGTGCCGCAGTCGAGCGCCATGATGTAGGAACCGCCAAAGTCAAACGAGGCATCTTCCATGCCCAGGCTGCCCAGATTCAACGACATCGCTTACACCTTTCTATTGCATCGGGTCGGACAGGACCCGTTCGATCTCTGATGCGGGAAGTGCGCCTTGGCGCAGGATCTGGAGCCCGCCGTGCTGGAACGACACGATGGTCGAGGCATCGCGACACGGAGTCTCACCGGCGTCGACGGCAACATCGACACCCTCCAGGATGTGACCCTCGACGGCGGCAAAGCTTGCCGGCGAGGGCGCACCGTGCGTGTTGGCGCTGGTGCAGGCAAGGGGGCTGCCACAGGCGCGAATGAGCGCCTGCACCACGGGCGAGGCCGAAGCGCGAAGTGCCACCGTGTCGTCGGCGGCGCGCATAAAGGTCGGCACGCAGGGGGCCGCCTTGACCACGATAGTCAGGGCGCCCGGCCAGCATCGTCGGGCGAGCACGCGGGCCTCGTTAGGGATATCCACGCCATAGCGGTCGAGTGCCTCGGCATCATCGACCAGCCAGGCAACCGTTTGGGTGAGCTCGCGCTGCTTGAGGGTAAAGATACGACGATAGCCGGTACCGAGTGCGGGGACCGCGGCGCCGTTGACGGTGGCCTGCGGATCTCGCGGCCACGATGGGAATTCGCTTGTATCTTGGGGCACGGCGTCCGAGAAGGCGTTGACTGCCACGGCGACACCGTAGACGGTCTCGGTCGGGATCAAAGCCAGGCCGCCGCGGCCGAGCACCTCGGCCGTGCGCTCGACGGCAAGCCGATGCGGCTCGCGCGTTCCCTCGTATACCCGATAGACCGTCTGCATGTGTATGCCAGCCCCTTACGCTCTGGTGCAAGTTTGTTTACTGTGAGGCATTCTCGCACGAAACGTTCAACCTATTTGCCCAAAGCGCATGTTGGTTTGGTGAGCGGCTCTAGTAGTCGGTGAAAGTGAGGGGGTTATTGGACTGCGACGAACTTCTTTGGCCTGCCGGCGTGACGTTCTTGGGCGGCGTAGCGCTCGATACTGTCTATCGTTATCATCCGACGGCCGTCGACGAGTTCAACATCGAGCTTTCCAGCTTTGACCAGCGCGGTAATCCGCGGAGCGGAGACTTTGAGGTCCAGCGCTGCGTCTTTAAATGTTCGGCACGCCGCTTCCCGAGCGTCCTCGTGGTCGATTTCGACTGAAAGGGCCACGATCTCGGCCGAGCGTTCGTACCCCGCCGGAGTCAAACCGTTGTTGAGGTCGTCGGCCAAAAACGCCATCAGCGCCTCGGTGGCATGGGCAATCGCTTCTTCGCGCGTATCGCCATCGGCAAAGGCGCCGGGAATCTGCGGGAAGCTAGCGCAGTAACCATCGTCTTCTTTTATGAGAACGCAGTCATAGGTAAATCGCTGCCTCATTTTGCCTCCAACTACCATCCAGCTTGGCGACGAATACTTGCCCACGTGCCCTTCTTTGGTCGATCACCACCAGAGCCGTTCACGGTGACAACGCGGTCACCAGAAACATACTTAGCATGACTACCGACTTGCGCGACCTTCACGAATCCATCGTGCTTGAGTAGGGCAATGATTTCCCGAAAGGTAGGAGGTTGCATGGGCCGACCTCTTTCAGCCGTCCTAATTATAAACTACTTTATAATTTTTGCTAACCAGTTAATAAATATTACTGGCGTTGCTTGGGCTCGGTGACGATGGCTCGGACAATGCGGGGGCGATCGGTGAGGTCGTGGACGATACGCACGTCCGAAAGGCCTGCTTGACGACAGAGCTCGGCCGCGGCGTCGAGCGCGCCCTCGTAGAGCTCGCAGGCAAACAGGCCGCCGGCACGCAGCATGTAGGGCGCCGCGTTGAGCAGGCGGCGGAAGATATCGAGGCCGTCGGCACCGCCCTCGAGCGCCAGATCGGGCTCAAAGTCCTTGACCTCATGCGGCAGCGAGCGCATGACGTCGGTCGGGATGTAAGGTGGGTTGGAGACGAGCACATCAAAGGTGCCCCACTCTTCGCGGGGAATGGAACTCACCAGGTTTGTGAGGCTGAAGGCGACCTCGTCCGACGTGAGGCCAAGCGCATCACGGTTTTTGGTGGCCAGATCGATGGCGCGCGGCTCGATATCGGTAGCAGTGCAGGTAACGTGGCCGCGGCGCTCCCAGGCAAGGGAGAGCGAAATGCAGCCCGTGCCGCAGCCGACCTCGAGAACGCGGGCAGTGCGGGGCTCGGCTGGGGCAGATACGTTGGCCTCGGCGGCATCTTGCGCGGGAGTCGACTGTTGGTCGTTGTCCTCAATGGCGATGCCGTATTCGTCGAGCTCGGGCTCGGGGGTTTCCATGGCCTCTGCTTCTGCCGCTTCGGCTTCTGCCGCCTGCGCGGCGGCTTCCTCGGCCTCGCGATCGGCCAGTTCCTCGGCATAAGCGCGACTGCCCAGCACATCGCCGCCTAGCGCCGCCTCGTCGGCAGCTGTGAGGTTGGCGGCACGGCGCTCGGCCGTCGCTCGCTCGTCGGCCAATGCGGCCTCGGCTTTGCGTGCCTGCTCGACCTCATCGTTCCAAGGCAGCTCAACACGCTGACGGGCAGCGGCCTCGGGGCTCAGTACCTCGGCATCCAGATAATTGAGGACTTCCTCGACGAGCATCTCGGTCTCGGGGCGCGGAATGAGCACACCGGGGGCGCACGCGACGTCGATCATGCGAAACTGCGTGCTGCCCGTGATGTATTGCAGCGGCTCGCCCTTAGCGCGGCGGACAACGGCCGCATGCATGGTCTCGAGCTGGGCCGCGTTAAGCGTCTCGTCCATACGCATATATAGGTCAATGCGCGCCAGGCCCGTGGCGGCGCACAGCAGCCACTCGGCAGAAAGACGGGGGTGCTCCTCGCCGCGCTCGGCCAGGTACTCCTTGGTCCACTCGAGACAACGCTTGATGGTCCAGATCTCGTTTGCCATGGGGTCCTCCCCTCTTAAGCGCCGGGCGGCGCGCGAATGTCGGAGCAGATTGTAAGCGAGGCCAGCGCTTGGCAAGGGACGATTGAAGGCGATTATCGAGAATCAGCCCAGAATTTTGTACCGAGCTCGCTCAAAGTGTTCGTTCGTCGACGTCTAGATTTGCATTCGTCAAGCTTTTGGCAAGGTTGCCCCAAAACTGACCAATATCTAACCAAGAACTTGCCACATCGCTTGACGCACGACCCATCAAAAATCGCTCCGCGACTTCTTGAACGATATTTTGAGCAATATTTTCGATAGCGGACTTATGCCGTCAATTACCTTAAGCAGGTAAGCAGCTCAAATGACATCACAGCCGACTGAATAAAATATCAAGGCAATGTCACCAATGACTCCCTACGGATCATTTGACAACCAAGGAAACGCCGATGTTTTGGCAATGTCAGCGAGCGCCGCCCAGAGCGAACAAGTTGGCATGAAAAAGGCAAGGCATAGACCTTCTGGTCATGCCTTGCCTTTTGAATGACAAATTGTCGCTCTGGGCGGCGCGCAGCGTCGAGTCGTTACGCGGTTTGTAAAACCGCGTAACCTACACGGCCTGTGCCAGCTTCTCGGCACGCTCGGCGGCGGCGAGCGCCTCGATGACGGTGCCGAGCTGGTCGCCCAGGAGGACGCCGTTGTAGGTGGAGTTGAAGCCGATGCGGTGATCGGTCACGCGGTCCTGGGGCTGGTTGTAGGTACGGATCTTCTCGGAACGGTTGCCGTGGCCGATCTGGCTCTGGCGCTCGGCACCGAGCTCCGCCTGCTGCTTCTCGAGCTCCATCTCGTACAAACGGGCGCGCAGCATCTGCATGCAGACTTCGCGGTTCTGGATCTGGGAGCGCTGTTCCTGCGACTGCACCACGGTGTTGGTGGGCAGGTGGGTGATGCGCACGGCGGAGTAGGTGGTGTTAACGCACTGACCGCCAGGGCCGGAGGCACAGTAGGTATCGATGCGCAGGTCGGACTGGTTGATCTGAACGTCGATCTCCTCGGCCTCGGGAAGCACGGCGACGGTTGCCGTGGAGGTCTGGATGCGACCCTGGGACTCGGTCTTGGGAACGCGCTGGACGCGGTGCACGCCGGACTCGAACTTCATGACGGAGTAGACGCGGTCGCCCTCGACCTTGAACTCAATGGACTTAAAGCCGCCGGCCTCGCTGGGGCTGGAGTCGAGCACGGTGGTCTTCCAGCCGCGCGACTCGCAGAAGCGCTGATACATCTTGTACAGGTCGCCGGCGAAGATGGCCGCCTCGTCGCCACCGGCGGCGGAGCGAATCTCGACGATGGTGTTCTTGTCGTCGTTGGGGTCGCTCGGGATGAGCATGTACTTAATGTCTTCCTCGAGCTGGGGAAGCTTGGCCTCGTTTTCGGAGATGTCCATCTGGAGCATCTCCTTCTCATCGGCATCGGTAGTATCGTGGAGCATTTCCTTGGCAGCCTCGATGTCATCGAGCGCGCCGATGTACTCGCGCGAGGCGGCGATGAGGTCGGACTGGTGCGCGTACTCCTTGTTGAGACGCGTGAACTCCTTGATATCGGAGGCGACGGCCGGGTCGGAAAGCTTCTTCTCGAGCTCCTCGTAGGCCTTGATAATCTTTTCGAGCTTGTCGCGCATGGCGGGACTCCTTTATATGCGTGAAGGTGAAAATCGGCAGAGCTGATGGGGCGCACGGCGCCACTGCGGGGGTAAGCCCGGCTAGAACATGTCGATCTTCAGATACATGCGCATCCCTTCGCGTATGGGGTACATAGTTGCGGTCTAACCCATACATGATAGCGTGCGCAGGCAAACCTGCATATAACCCGCACGGAATGAGTGGACGTAGCCGTTGGGGACGTTCCTTAACGGCTAGTCGTTTAAGAGCGTCCCCAACGGCTAACAAAGGGACTGTCGCTTTGTCAGATTCTAGAGCGTGTGGAGTAGGGCGATGAGGAAGCGTACGCCCTGGAGGTAGGCGCGGCGGGTGATGCGCTCGTTGGTGCCGTGGACGCCGCGGTCGCACTCGTCATCGTCGACCACAAACGCCGAAAAACGAATGCATTCGGAGCAAATGTGCTGGTAGTTGGCAGCGTCGGTCGCGCCGATCACGGTCGAGGGAACGATACCGATAGGAGCTCCGCCCGCCGCTGATGATCCGTTTTCCTCCGTCCCCTTTGGATCGCGGAAATAGCGGGCGGCGATGGAGCGAACCGCCTCGAGGCCGGGACCACCGATGCGCGGGGACGGCGAGGGCTCGGAGCTGCCGGGGCCCAGCTCCACTTCGACACGACCGGCAAGGTCCGCCCCGGCAACCGCCTCACGGCAGCGCGCCACAACGTCGGCCACGCCCGTGCCCTCGAGCATGCGGAAGTTGATATTGGCCCACATATCCTGTGGCATCACGTTGGCGCCGGTGCTGCCACCCTCGATCTGCGTGGGCGCGCAGGTGGTCGTCACCAGCGGATAGAGCTTCTTGCTGGCGAGGCAGTCGCGGACAATGACGTCCCCGTTGGCGGCAATCTCATCCGCCGTGTAGAGCCCCAGCTCGACGAGCTGTGCGGCAAGCAGATCGGTCACGCGCGTCGGCCACTCGATATCGCAGATTGCGGCGATAGCGCGGCTCAGTACCTCGAGCGATGTGCCACCGTAGGGGTTTGACGAATGCCCTCCCTCGCTCTTCGTCTTGAGCACAATATCGGCGTAGCCCTTCTCGGCAAGGTCGGCATGCATAAGCCAGCCCTCGCCCGCGCCGTACTCGGCAGCCGAAACAATACGGTAGTCACCCTCGTCGAGCAGGTATTCAAGTTCAATACCGCGCTCCTCGAGCACGCGACCGATCGCCCCCGCGCCGTACTGCGTGGTTTCCTCGTCCTGGCCAAAAGCCAGCAGCAGGGTGCGCTCGTGCTCCCAGCCGTGCACCAACGCATACTCAACCGCCTCGAGAATACCTGCGACCTGGTCTTTCATGTCGATAGCGCCGCGACCCCAAATGTAGGTGTCGTCCACCTGTCCGCTAAAGGGAGCATGCGTCCAGTCGGCCTCGGTGCCCGGCACCACGGGGACCACGTCCATGTGGCCCATGAGCATAACGGGCTTAAGAGCCGGATCGCTGCCGGCAAGCGCCACCAGCAGCGAATGGCCGATAAGCTTGACCTCGCCCGCCGCAAACACGTGCGGCCAGGCCTGCTGCATATAGGCGCGCAGGTCGTCGAAGGGCTGCCAGTCCACCGCCTCGGCATCCATGCTCGAGATGGTCGGAAACGACAGCACGCGGCCCAAGCGCTCGCACGCGCCGGCCTCGTCCATATCGGCAAAATCGTCCTCATGCGCAAAGAAGCGCCAAACCTCGGCCATGACATCCTTTCGATTGTGACGACAAAGGCCGCCCCACGGGAGCGGCCCTGCAACGTAGGCGTTTGCGCCGGTTATTTGTCCTCGAGATAGCGAGAGAGGAACTCGCGAGTGCGCTGATGTTTGGGGTTGCCAAAGAGCTCGGCCGGCGCGGCGTCCTCGAGCACCACGCCCTTGTCCATAAAGACCACGCGGTCGGACACCGTGCGGGCAAAGGCCATCTCGTGCGTGACGACAACCATGGTCATGCCGTCGGCCGCGAGCTTGCGCATGACCTCGAGCACCTCGCCCACGATCTCGGGGTCGAGTGCCGAAGTCGGCTCGTCGAACAGCATGATCTGCGGATTCATGCACAGGGCGCGCGCGATGGCCACGCGCTGCTTTTGGCCACCGGACAGGCGACCCACGGCGGCGTGCGCGAACTTTTCGAGCCCCACACTCGTCAGATGCTCCATTGCGACCTTCTCGGCCTCGGCCTTGCTCATCTTTTTGAGCGTGACGGGCGCAAGCGTGCAGTTGTCGAGCACATCCATGTTGTTGAACAGGTTAAAGCCCTGGAACACCATGCCGATGTCCTCACGCAGCTTGTTAATGTTGCAGCGCTCGGCCGTAAGGTCCTGGCCGTGGAACCAGATGTGGCCCGCGTCCGGGGTCTCGAGCAGGTTGAGGCAGCGCAGGAAGGTCGACTTGCCCGAGCCCGAGGCGCCGATGATGGTGACAACCTCACCGGAATTGACGGACAGGTCGATGCCCTTGAGCACCTCGAGCGAGCCGAAGCTCTTGCGCAGGCCCTCGACGCGGATGAGCGGGCCATTGGTCTGTGCGGCGGCCGTGGTGCTGGTAGTGGCGGTATCTGCCATGATGATTCTCCTCGTCTTGAGCCTAATTGGAGCTGGGCAGCGTTGCCGGGGCCTCGGCGCCGAGCTTTTTGCCAAAGGCTTCGAGCAGGCGGCTCGCCACGAGCGTCAGGATCAGGTAGACCACGAGCGCCACGCAGTAGACCTCCATCTGGCGGTAGTACACGCCGGCGACGGTGGTGGTGGCGTACATGAGGTCGAACACGCCGATGACCGAGAGCACCGACGAGTCCTTGATGTTGATGATGAGCTCGTTGGTGAGCGCCGGGATCGCGTTTTTAATACCCTGAGGGAACACGACCTTGCGCATAGCCTGCCACTGCGACAGGCCCAGTGAGCGCGCTGCCTCGGCCTGGCCGGGATCGATGGACTCGATGCCGCCGCGCAGGACCTCCATCATGTAGGCGGTAGAGTTGAGCGAGATGGTGACGAGGCCGGCGGTGAAGGTACTCCAGATCTGGTTGGCCTGGGCGGTCTCGAAGCCCATGCCGCGCAAAACGGTGAAGCCCGCGTAATAGATGAGTAGGCCCTGGACCATCATGGGCGTGCCACGCACGATGGTGGAGTAGATGGTCGCAAAGCCGCGGCCGACGCTCTTAAAGAAGCGCACCAGGTCGTTGTCCACGCGATCGAAGGTCTGAATGCGCAAAAACACAAAGAGCAGCGCCAAGAAGAAGGCGATGAC
This sequence comes from uncultured Collinsella sp., assembly GCA_905199545.1. Lineage (GTDB taxonomy): Bacteria > Actinomycetota > Coriobacteriia > Coriobacteriales > Coriobacteriaceae > Collinsella. The sequence continues at coordinate 112,449 of CAJKGW010000008.1, read as the reverse complement.
CGTGCCGAAGGTGGCAAGCGCGATGGTGATCTCGATACCGCGGATAAAGAAGTCGCCGCTCTTGTAGGTCATGTAGACCAAGCTCGACAGAAAGTCGCTGGGATTGGAGTCCGAGACAATGCTCACCTGCACCAGGTCGACAAACGACATGACGCAGCGGTCGATAAAGAAGATCGCCGCGATGGCAACCACGACATAGCTGCCCAGGCGCGCGCCGCGACGGCAACGCTCAGATGCAAACGGCGACGTTTCGCGATAGTCGTTCCAGTGCATAACCTTGGTGACGAGCGCTGCCGCCGACACGACGATCCAGGCCCAAAGAATCGCCCAAAGGCAATCCTGGAAGATGCCGGTGGGCGCCAAAAAGCTCAGCGGCGTGGGGTTGCGCTGGCTAAATGCCAAGCCGAGCGCCGCGATAACGCTCGTGCCCAGGTACACATAACGGTGGTCGGCCTTGATAAAGGAGGCCAGACGATTGATGCCTTTCATGCTGCCTCCCTATGCCGGCTGACGGTCGAGGCACGCGTCCCACATCTGGTCGCGCTCCTCCTGGCTGATGCCCTTGAGTGTCTTGTCGATGAGCTTAAGCAGTTTGTCCGAGCCCTTGCGGCAACCGACATTTGCCGTGACCTCCTGCTTAAAGCCCTCGCCCTCGGCAAAGTGGATGGGCACGATGCCCGGGTTTTGGGCCATATAGCCCTTCTCGTTTTCGGTGTTGTAGGTCACGGCGTCACAAGTGCCCTGCAGCAGGTTCGAGAACACCGTGGGTACCGAATCGACCGGATTTTTGTGGACGACGCCCGGAATCTCGTCGATGACGGTGTCGAGCATCGTGTCCTTTTGGCCGAGCACCGTGGCGCCGCTAAAGTCGCTGAGCTTGGTCGCGTTTTGGTAGGGCGAGCCCTCTTTTACGAACAGGCCAAAATAGCCGATAAAATACGGCTTGGAAAAGCCGACGGACTCCTCGCGCTCGGGCGTGGCGCTCATGCCGGCGATGATGAGGTCGATCTGGCCGTTGTTAAGCGAATCGATAAGGCCCGAGAAGCTCTGCTTGACGGCAACAGGCTCGCCGCCGAGGGCTTTGCAGACGATCTTGGCGATCTGCACGTCGTAGCCGTCGGCATAGGCGCCCTGCACGTTGTCGATGGGAATGGTGAACTCGCTGGCCTCGGAAACCTGCCAGTTGTACGGGGCGTAGGCCGCCTCCATGCCAATGCGGATCTTATCCTTGCCGATAACGGAATCGGACAGGTCATCGCGACCGCCGCCCGTCGTGGGCTGGACCACCTTGAGTGTGGACGGACGCTGGCAGCCGGCAAGCGCGCCGGCGACAACGGTTGCGCTCGCAGCGAGGGCGCTACCCAAGAAGATGCGACGACTGCACACCGGCTGGGCCTGCGCGTCGCGCTGTAGTCGAGGTTGCATCTGATGCCTTCCTGTTTTGCTTTGCTGACAATAAGACAGGATATACGCCCGCAACCAGCAACGCGGCATGTGCGCGAAAAATTAATAGACACACAGTAGTCGTTTAAGAACATCCCCAATGGCTACCTACCAAAAAGCCTCCCTGCCGGATGTGGCAGGGAGGCTTAGCGGGCGGGAAGGGACAAAGGGACTGTCCCTTTGTCACATCTAGAGCAAGGTGACGCTAAAGCTACGTTTATCGGTAGCGCCGGGAGCCAAGGTGATGGTGTTGACCTTGTGCTCAAAGACGTCGTCCTCGGTGTCCATGGTGGTATGACCGGTCCAGGGCTCGAGCGCCACAAACGGAGCGTCGTTGGCGGCAGACCACACGCCGATGTACTTAAAGCCCTCAAAGTCGATCTTGACGCCGTGGCCCGACTTGCGACCGCGCAGCGTGAGCGTGGAGCCCGGGGCATCGGTGAACATGATGGCATCGTTATCGAAGCTGCGGTGCGTAATGGGCAGCACGTCCGAGTTATCGGGAGCCTTGTAGCTACCCTCGAACGTCATAAGACCGTCGGGCGTGATGATGGGGGCCTCGTTCGTCCAGGCCTCGGTAAACGCCAGCTCGTAATCCTCGAATGCCTCGTCCTCGGCACCGGGGGCAGGCACGTTAAATGCGGGGTGGCCGCCCACCGAGAACGGCAGGTCCACGTCGCCGGTGTTGGTGACGGCAAAAGTCTGGGTAAGCGTGGCGTCGCCGGTTAGGGCATAGGTCATGTTGAGCTTAAAGTGGAAGGGGAAAGCCTTGAGCGACTCGGGCGTATCGGTGATCTCGTAGGTGACGGACGAGCCGTCCTCGGAGACCTCGACCAGCTTGTGCTCGACGATGCGCGCGAGTCCGTGGCGCGGCATCTCGCAGGTGCCGGCCGCAGACGTCGCCGTGTTGTTGCGCAGCGAGCCCACAATGGGGAACAGAATGGGCGCGTGCTTGCCCCAAAAGGCCGGGTCGCCCTGCCACAGATACTCGTTGCCGTTGAGGGCAAGGCTCGTGAGCTGGGCGCCCATGGAATCGATGGCCGCGGTAAGGCCGCCGCGCTTGATGGTGGTGACGGTAGACATGCTACTTCCTCCAAAAGTAAACAACAGTGTCGAGGGCTATTGTCCCACTCTTGGCGGCGGGGTTGAGCGTCAGGCGCAGTTATTGAGCAATAGCGTAAAGGTCAAACCCGCCCTGTGGCGTGCTATCGACCGTATCGGGCGCCTGTGAATTAAAGCTCACCGGAACCATGCGCTTTGAGGCGCGGTAACGCGTGCCGTCGGTGGCGACGGGCGGCTCATCGACCGTGAGCTCGTAGTCGCCGGGCTTGAGCTCGATACCGTCACCTTCGGAATTGACGTATTGATACTCGTCGATTGCTTGTCCCTTGAGCGTGCGACCCACGATATGGACGAGCATCTGGCTGTCGCCGCGGGCGGTGTCCCATGTCGCACCGTCCTTAACCTCGACCGACACATGCACCGAGCGCGTGCGGCTGAGCGATTGCTCGACAGACATCTCGACCTTGGCGGCGTCTTGGCGCTGCTGCTCGACATGACCCCAGATGCTGCCGATCGCCGAGCAAGCGATAACGCCGGCCATAAAGGCGATGAGAATGGGGCCGAGCGGAGAGCGACGGCCCGCGTCTTCCTCGCGAGCCAGGTTGGGGCGATGGGTGGGGGCGGGCGCCTGGGCACCCTGCGCGGGCACGTCGAGTATGCTGAAGGATGCCGTGCTGCCGGGGTCGATGGTATGGCGCGGCTGTGGGGTCTTTGCCGGCGAGATCGACATATCAGCCGGCTCGCCGAGCGTGGCCGTGGCATCGGCCTTCGCCTCGTCGGCCTCGGCCTGGGCCCAAGCCTGTTCAAAGGTTAGGGGTTCGGCGGCATCGGAGGCGGCTTCAGGCTCGACACCGGCATCGTTGCCGGTCTCGTCCTCGTCGCTCGACACGTCACACGGCGCGGGCTCGTCCCACTCTTCGTCCGGAGCCTCGCCCTCGCTATACCACCATTCAAAGTTATCGATATCCATACGGGGCGCCCCCTTGGCCTCGCAAATAAACACTTGCTAGCCTTATACCCCCAGATGACACGGGAGCTCGCCGGCACAGACAGGAAAAGCGTCACAACATTCGAGGCTTTTCCTCGTTTTCGAGATTTTCATCGAATGTTGTGATGGTTTGGGCGGCAGCCATGCCGCGAATGTGACAAAGGGACTGTCCCTTTGTCACATCTGGAGGGTAACGGGGATTTGGATGCAGCAAAAGTCCTCTTGGTGGGACTCGTCGTAGCTCGTGGTATCGAGGTAGCAAAAGTCGAAAGCGTTGCCAACGGGCTGGAGCGCGTGCTCGTCCATGCAGGCAACGATGGCGCGGATGCCCTCGGGCTCGTACGGCATACCCCAGCGGCTCATGCACAGGTATGTGCCCTCGGGCAGCACTTCGATGCCGATCTCTGCCAGCTCGGCGGGATCGCTCGGCAGCAGTTCCTCGGCACCGCGCGGCAGCACGGCAAAGGAGCCCGCGCCGGCGATAGGGTCGTCGGAATGCAGCGCCTCACGACGCAGCATGGCACCCCAGCCGCGCATAGGGCGCGTGCCCGTCAACGCACGCATGCGCAGGATGGCCCGCATGAGCGTGGGGTGAAGCATCGAGCGGCCGCGCTCGATATCGCCTGGAAACTCCTCAAAGACCACGTAGCGACGCTCAAACTGCTTGAGCTCCGGCCTGCCCTCGCGCTCGCGCCAGTAAACCGCCTCGTCGTAAAAGTTCAGGCGCTCCTGCACGCTCGCGCGCTCGGCTTTGAGGCCGGCGATCTGTTCATCGAGCGCTTGCACCCGCGAGCGCAGGTGATCGGTCATCTCGCCAATGTCGAACGTCGAGGTCAGGCGGTCAATCTCGTCGAGTTCGAGCCCTAGGTCGCGCAGCATGCAGATCAGACGCATGAGCGGGATCTGCGTGGGCGAATAGAAACGGTAGCCCTTTTCGTTCACCACGGCGGGCTTAAACAGACCGATCTTGTCGTAGTAGATGAGCGTTTGGCGCGAAACATTGAACAAGCTCGCCATCTCGCTAATCGCATACATGCCCGTCTGCATAGATCCTCCCGACACATCCTTTGACGCGAAAAGCCCGCCGCCCACAGGGGCAGCGGGCTCAAACACTCCTCGTATCCTACCCTAAAGACGCCTATGACCAGCGCTTATAGTTTGCACATGACACGCCGACGGCCTCGAGCGCCTTGGCGGCGATGTGATGCACCGCGTCATCGAGCGTGGCGGGGCCGTTGTAAAACGTGAGCATGGGCGGCATGAGCATGACGCCCGGTACGCGCGCCAGGCGCGCCATGTTGTCGACATGAATGGCGCTGAAGGGCGTCTCGCGCACCATGAGCACCAGGCGGCGCTGCTCTTTCATCTGCACGTCGGCCGCACGCAGCAACAGATTGTCGCTGTAGCCGCTCGCGATGCCGGCGAGCGTCTTCATGGAGCACGGGGCCACGATCATGCCGTCGACCGGATAGGTGCCGCTTGCGATGGCGGCGCCGATGTTCTTGTTGTCGTAGACCACATCGGCATGCGTGGCAAACTCGTCGAGCGTCATGCCGAGCTCCTGCTCGATGGTGATCTCTCCCCCGCGCGTGACGACAAGCGCCGACTCGGCACCGGCCTGACGCAGGCATTTGAGGCACTCAAGGCCCAGCGCGGCACCGCTGGCGCCAGACACGCCAACGACAATGCGACGGGGACGGACAGAAGACTCAGGCATGACGGCTCCTTAACTACTTGGTAGGGCTACTTACTAGAAAGCAATCTCCTTGGCCCACTTGTCTGTGTCGATCTCCATGAACTGCGAGCGAATGAAGTTCTTCTTGAGGTCGAACGGGACCGTGCAGTCGAAGATGGCCTTGCAGGCGATGCCGTGCTCGCGGATCGTGGGGTCGAACGCGGGGTCGTTGGACGGATCGAGCACGTGGCAGTGGCAACCGGGGATGGTGATGAGGTCCACGTCGGCCTGGAAGCGCGTGGTCATGGCCCACATCACGTCGCTCATATCGAAGATATCGACATCCTCGTCAACAAGGATGACGTGCTTGAGCTCGGAGAATGCCGAGAAGGCGAGCATGGCGGCGTTGCGCTGACGGCCCTCGTCATTTTTGCTCGACTTCTTGAACTGCATGATGGCAACGAACTTGCCGCCGCCGCAGGGGGCAGCGTGGACGTTGAGCAGGCGGCCCGGGATGGCGGTCTCGACCATCTTGTAGATGGATGCCTCGGTGGGGATGCCGGCCATGGACACGTGCTCGTGCGAGGGACCGATGCAGCTCTCCATGATGGGATTGACGCGCGTGGTGACGGCGGTGATCTTGATCACCGGGCAGACCTTGGCGCCACCGGTGTAGCCGGGGAACTCGGGCATGGCGTAGCCGTGGCCGTTGACGTCCTCGTTGATGGTCTCGTCGTGCATGAGGTAGCCCTCGAGCACATACTCGGCATTGGCGATGCACTTCTGCGGAACGGTGACGCAGTCGGCAAGCTCGACGGCGTGGCCGCGCAGGGCGCCGGCGATCTGCAGCTCGTTAAAGCCGAGCGGCGTGGTTGGCGCCTCGAAGCCACAGCACATGTACACGGCGGGGTCCAGACCGATGGAGATGGAGATGGGCATGTCTTCGCCGCGCTGGCAGTACTCGTCAAAGAACGCGCCAAGGTGACGGCTGCCCGGAGTGATCCACATGGCGAGCTTGTCCTTGTCGACGCAGGAGAAGCGGTGGATGGTCACGTCGGACTGGGAGCCGTCGGGGCTCGTGCCATAAGCGAGGCCCATGGTGATGTAGGGGCCGCCGTCGACGGGCGTGTTGGTGGGAGCGGGAACGATCTTGCGCAGGTCAAAGCCCTCGTCGGTCGCCTTGTACACGACCTCTTGGCAGTCGACGTGCGCACCCTCGGCGATCTGCTCGGGCGCGATCAGGTTCTCGAAGCGCTTGCCGATCTCGAGGCCCAGGTGCTCCTCGTCGAGGTCGAGCAGGGCGGCAACGCGCTTGCGGCTGGCAAGCATGCCGATGCAGACCTTGGCATCGTCAAAGCCCTTGACGTTGTTGAAGACCATCGCCGGGCCCTCTTTGGTCGGACGCATAACGGTGCCGCCGGCACCGACGCGACGATAGACGCCCGAGACCTCGGCGTCCGCGTCGACCTGGGTGTCGGTCTCGAGCAGCTGGCCCGGCATCTCGCGCAAAAAGTCGAGCGCGGAGCGCAGATCGTGGATCTGGGAAGCATCGGTAGTGGACATAGCGTGCTCCTTTCGGGAGAGTGTCCGGCGGCGGGAGTGCCGCCGGCTTGGTAACGTAATGGGGCCGCAGCGCTCATAGATGGGGCGCTCGGGCACTCGCAGTTCAAGCACTCGGCTAATTACAGCCAAGCACTCGACTGCTTACATCAGGCCAAAGAGGTGGAACCAGGCGGCCTCGACCAGCACGACGATAAAGACGACCGCAGTGAGGGGAATGCCCATGCGCATAGCCTCTTTGGAGGTGTAGCCGCCAGCGTCCTTGCCCTCGCCGATAAGGATCGGCAGGTTATGGAACGGCAGGATGTAGTGGATGTTGATGGACGTGAAGACGATGAGCGCCACGGCGAGCGGGCTCACGCTGGAGCCGGCCGCAAAGCTGATGAACGCCGGCACGCACACGCCGAGCACGGCCATGACCGAGCCCATGAACATGTGGATGATCATGGAAAGCGCGGCGACAAGCAGGGCGAACAGGAAGATGTTCTCGGGCACGGAGCTGGGAAGCACGACATCGGCGATCCAGGCGTTCATGCCGGTGGCACCGCCCACGGAACCCACGGCCATGGCGGCCGTCAGGAACATGAGGGACTTGATGTCGACAGCGTTCCAGCTGGCAGGAGTGAGAACCTCGCCGATGATGGGCATGGCGAGCGCGACACCGATGGCAAGTGTCACCCAGCCGATGTAATCGCCCGAGACGGTAAGCCACAGCGCGATGGCGATGACAAGCCACACGATGGTGCGGATCTCCTTGACGGAGAGCTTGCCGAGCGCGGCCTGCTTGACCACGATCTGCTCGCGATCGTAGACGAGCTCCTTGCTGGGCTTAAAGAGGAAGAGACCCAGGAACAGGGTGCACAGCAGCGCGACCAGCATAGGCACGCTCATGTACAGGAACCAGTCGACAAAGGACGGGCTCATGCCGCCGGCCTCGGCGCTGTACTGCGCGACGAGCGGGTTGAGCGTGGAGTCGCCCGTCAGGAAGAACATGGAGCCCGGGGCAGCAGCGGCAAACACGAGGAAGCCGAGCTTGCCGCGGTCGTCGTCACCGTAGCCGGCGGACTCGGCAATGACCGAGACGACGGCGAGGATGAGGAAGGCGCGGGGGAACGGATGCGGGATCAGCAGCGACAGCACAAAGGTGAGCGCGAAGATTGAGATGATGAGCGACTTGGCATCGCGCACGAACTTGAGCATAAACGCATAGGCGATGCGCTCGCCCAGGCCCGACTCCTTGACCGCGCTGGCGATGAGGTAGGCGCCGATGACGAGCCACATGGTGGCTTTGGTCCACGAGCTAAACGTGGAGGCGACCGTCGCCGAGATGCTCGCGGCACCCGTGTCGTCCACGCACACCTTGAACAGAACGAGCAACGCGCAATAGAGCAGGCCCACAAAGCCCGGCTGTGCCACGCCACACGCCCAGAACACCACCGTGGCAAGCGTCAACGCCAGACAGGTCTGACCGCCGGCCGTAAGCTCGACCGTCGAGCTCAGCTCCACCAAAGGAAGAAACTTCACCAGCAAAAAGACAACGATACCCAGCACAAAGCCAATTTCGCGCTTGGTGATCTTAAACGCCTTCTTTTCCGCTTCCATCTCCCCACCTTTCTTGTTGGGGGCGCTCCGGATTCGCGGCCACGTTGCCACTTAAAAAGGGGCGCCCGTTATCGGACACCCCTTACGTTGCGCTGTGTTGTGGCAATACAGTCAAGCGGATTTTTTTGGATGAGAAGCGATCCCCTGGACAAAAACCATCACAACATTCGACGCTTTTCCTCGTTTTCGAGATTTTCGTCGAATGTTGCGACGGTTTGGATGTGGCAACGGGACTGTCTTTTTTCACATAGCAAGGGCTGTGCGGATGGAGGGGACCTCCAGAGCCTCGCGGAGCCAGGGGGCCAGCTGCTCGGGGTGACCCTGCAGATAGCCTTTGAGCTCGGAGGGCGCCACGCGGCGCACCTCCGAGATCTCCTCTTGGTTGATATGCAGCTCGCCCGGCTCAACATGGGCTACGAACACCTCGCACCATTCGCACTCGCAGCGGCCGTCGCCGTGGTCCTCGCGGTACACCACGTGTCCGAGGTGCTTGAGCTGATCGGGCTCGCGCGTGATGCCAAGCTCTTCGTTGATGCGACGTGCCGTGGCGGCCGCGACGTCTTCCCCGGGGAGCGGATGGCCGGCACAGCCATCGGCCAGCACCCCGCCCCACAGGCGTTTGAGCGGGCTGCGACGACAGAGCAGCAGGCGCGCGTCTTCGCCCTGGCCCTCGACCAGAAGCGTCAGAAATGCCTGATGCAGGATGCCCTCGCCGGTATGGGCCTCGATGCGGTCGACGGGGCCAAGCGCCTCGCCGGTCGCGGCATCGACCGCCACGACCTCGGCGCCTGCGCCGCCCTCATCCCAGCCGGCGCGCAGAATGCGGGCTGCGGCCTCCTCGAGCGCGGCGATGAGTTCCTTGGTGGTATCGAGCATGCGCTTCAGGTCGTCCCCGCTCGCCTGTTCAACATGAAAACCCGTGCTTGCAACTACCGGCACACTAAAGCGCGTGGCCAGCGCCGCTGCGATATCGTGCGCCGGGATCTCGTCTCGATGGCACGGAACGGCCAGGATGCTCACCGTCGCCGTACGGCCGGGCTCGGGACGCGGAATGGCCTGTGCCGTGGCGCCCAGGTGCGCAAATTCCGGCGAGCAGGCGTGGACCGCCATGCCTCGCGGTGTCACCGTCAGCTGGGCCTCGAGCGCAAACTTGCCCTCGCCCACTGCAACCTTTGTCGTGTGCATACCCATGGGATCTCCTGTCGCCCGCGATGTACCTGAGACCATCTTCACCTGTATTGCGACTATACAGGCAAGCGCAGTCTGCGACAAAGGGGGCAGGCACCTGACGCATTCTGTTAGAGTTGCAGGGATTGAATCCCGCTTATTAATGCGACATTGGAGTTACAACCTTGACCGCCGCAACCACGCCTAAAAGTAAGTCAACCGCCGCCGCGCTCTCCCCCGCGCGCACCAAGCTCTGCCTGGCGCTGCTCGTGCTGTTGGGATTCTCGCTCGGCTGCTCCGAGTTCGTGGTCATCGGCATCGAAAGCGACCTGGCGACGGAGCTCGGCATCTCGCTTGCCACAGCGGGCCAGCTCATCAGCGTGTTCGCACTCGTCTACGCCATCGCTACGCCAGTGCTTGCGCTCAGCACGGGACGCTTCCGCCGCTACCGGCTGCTCGTGTGCTACAGCATCGTCTTTGTGCTCGGCAACCTGGTCATGGCGTTGGCGCCCAACTTCCAGGTACTGTTTATCTCGCGCATTGTCCTGGGTTCTGTCTCGGGCGCACTGCTCGCCGTGGGCGTGACGTACATCCCCGAGCTGCTGTCCCCGCAGCAAACTTCGCTTGCCATCTCGGTGGTGTACGGTGCGTTTTCCGTGGCGATGGTCTTTGTCACTTCGATCGGCAAGTTTGTGGCCGACACGCTCGATTGGCACATGGCCATGTACGGCACGCTGACCTTTGCCGTTCTAATCTGCGGAGCGCTCGTGGCGTTTATGCCGCGCGCTGGGCAGACCGATGAGCCCGCCACCTTCCGCGAGCAGGCGGGTCTGCTACGCGAGCCGAGCATCATCACCGGCATGCTCATCTTTTTGTTTGGCGTGGGCTCGGTCTACGTATTCTACGGCTACGTGACGCCTTATCTTGAGCAGGTGCTGGGTATGGGAACCGTTCAGGCGAGCACCACGCTTATGGCCTACGGCGTGTTCTGCCTGATCTCGAACATCCTGGGCGGATGGATCGACGCGCGTTTTGGCATGAAGGCACTGCTTGTGACGTTTGTGCTGCAGGCCGCGGCGTTACTCGGGCTGTTTGCCGTGGGCGGCACCATGCCGCTCGCGCTGGTCTTTGTCTTTAGCCTGGCGATGCTCATGTACCTGTTCTCGGTCTCATGCATCACGCACTTTATGGACGTGGCACGCAGCCGCCATCCCAAATCGATGGTACTCGCGAGCTCGGTAGAACCCATGGCGTTTAACGTCGGCATTTCGTTTGGCACCGCAGTAGGCGGCGCCGTGGTGAGCAGCGTTGGCATTGCCTACGTTGGCGCGGTTGGTGCCGCGTTCTCGCTTGTGGCCTGGGCGCTTACGCTGGTGACGATTAAGCTGGCTCGCTGGGAGCGCAAGCGAGCGGGGGCGTAAGCGCAGATGCGATACTCGAGCTCGATGATGGCGATCGAAAGGAAACCGCATATGCAACGTGTACTGTTTATCTGCCATGGGAACATCTGCCGCTCGACGATGGCTGAGTCGGTGTTTACCGAGCTCGTGCGCCGCGCTGGGCGCGAGGCGGAGTTTGTCATCGATTCCGCAGCGACCTCAACTGAGGAGATCGGCAACCCGCCGCATCATGGCACGGTCGCCAAGCTGCGCGAAGTCGGGATTCCCGTCGTTGCGCACCGTGCCCGCCAGGTGCGTCGAGCAGAGTATGGCGACTGGGATCACATTGTCTATATGGATGCTGAGAACGCGCGCGGCCTGCGTCGCATCTTTGGCGACGACCCCTACGGCAAGATTACGCGCTTGCTCGATTGGACCGAGCGCCCCGGCGACGTGGCCGATCCCTGGTACACCGGCAACTTCGATGCCACCTACCGCGGCGTACTCGACGGTTGCACTGCTATGCTCGAGCAGCTGTAATCGATGAAATGCAGAGTTTTTAGAGCCATAAATCGGATGAAATGTAGAAATTTGACCTTACTCGCGCACAGCACAACGACGACAACGCCTAAGCATAGGCATAAGCGAAGTCGGAATTCCCATATACAAATCGAGCGTGGTTTTTCTCCCACTTTGAGCGTTCAAGTGCGCTCTAAACGGGAGAAAATCCACGCTCATTTTCTCGGCGGGAGATAATCCACGCTCAACTACTCGTCGACGATCTCGGCAAGCCAGACGTTGAGGGTATCGACCTCGGGGCAGCAGAACTTTGCCGTACCAGGCTCGTTGCCAGGCACGGTTCCGCCATAGCGCAGGATATCGATATAGGGAAAGCCCACATGGCAGGCCATGGCGCACATCTTGCCGCGGTCTCGGTCGAAGTCAAAAACGTCGCCCGGCTTGTGACCATGGTGGCAGCGGCACGCACCTAGCTGGTCCACGCAGCTCACGCGGATACGCGGACGCTTGCCACGCGGCGCGCCGAGCGGCTTGTTCTCGCCCGCAGGCTTGACGCCGCCCTCGCCAGCATTACTCATGGTCGATCACGTCCAAGCAGGCCTCGATGGGCAGGCCGGCCGACTTGTCCTCTTGATCGGCATTGCGCTCGATAAGCTCGGCCACCACGCGCATGGCATCGGACGTCGCGCGCTGCAGACTCCAACCTGCCATAACGCGGCCGACGAGCACTGCCGAGAACGTGTCGCCCGTACCCGGGAAATAGACCGGAATGAGCTCAAAGGGAATCGTGAAGTACTCCCCCGCTACATGGTCGTAACCGATAACCGCGTTCGTGCCATTGACCACGGCGCTCGTAATGACCACCGACTTGGCACCCAACTCGCGCACGGCGTCCACAAGGGCGCGGGCCTCATCGGGCGTGATCTGCTCTGCAATAGGCGTATCGGCGAGCAGACAGGCCTCGGTGTAGTTGGGCACCGCGTAGTCTGCGCACTCCAGCAGGTGCCGCATGAGGCCAATCGTGGACTCGGGCACGCCGGCATAGAGCTTGCCGTTGTCACCCATGATGGGATCGACGAACACCTTGGTGCCCTTTTGCGCACGGCGGTGGCAAAAGTCCGAGATGATGCGCGTCTCTTCCTCGGTCACGATAAAGCCGGTCGAGATGGCGTCGAACTCAAAGCCGAGCTCCTCCCAGATAGCGAGGCTTTGACGCACGTACTCGGTGGTGTCGTGGATGTAGAACTTGGGGTAGTTGAGCGTGTCGGACACAAGTGCCGTCGGCAGATTGTGGATACGGTAACCCATGTGCGACAGCACCGGCAGCATGGCGGAAAGCGCGACCTTGCCGTAGCCGCACATATCGTTAATCAGCAGCAGCTGAGTATTCTTCATGAGGGTCTCCCTTGTTTCGGGCGCGGCGCGGCAGCGCCACAGTGCGACTAAGTGTAGCGCAGGGGACGTTGTGAACGGGCGCTGGCACCGTGGAGGTCAAATTGTTGCGGATAGGTTTCGGAAAATGATCCCTTTTTTTCCTCCGTCCCCAAGGGATCACATGCACCGAAGCGGACCGTGGCGGAATCACGGGTTGAGGACGGACAGCGAAAGCGTTCCTAAGCGAGCAAGGTGACGTGAAAGAGGAGGGCATAGGCCTTGTGGCCATGCCCGACGATTGAACGTCAGATTGCCGCTTAGGAACGCTTGCAGCGTCGAGCGGTTACGGCGTTTGGCAAAACGCCGTAACTATAAAGTTTGGTACCTTGACATTTATTTACCGTGCTCCTAAATTGGTTAGGCACAAAACAATTCAACTACCTAACTAAAGAAAGGAGCGAAGCTTAGATATGTGTGTTGAACCACTCGTCCTTCCGCATGAGCCCGGCGGTGACCCGTCGCAACCGGTAGACATACCCGAAGCGGTCAGCGCCGAAGACAAACTCGCCAAGCGCATCCTGAGCGGCCTGGGCTTTTGCGGCCATTACATGCATTTTCATGGCGGAGGCGTGTCCGGCAAGGCGCCCATCATCTGCCTGCTGGCCAAGCAACCCGGCGGCGAGATGTCGCAGCAGGAGCTCGGCATGCACTTCGACCTCAAGCCGGGATCGCTTTCCGAGATCCTGTCCAAGCTCGAGCTCAACGGCCTCATCGAGCGCAGCCGTAACCCCAAGGATCGACGGCAGCTCACCATTCGCCTGACCGAAACCGGCCGGGAAAACGCCCGCATCGACCAGGCAGCCCGCATTCGCTTTAGAGAGCAGGCCTTTAGCGCGCTCACCCATGACGAGCGCGAGGACCTCGCCGAAATGCTCGATAAAATCCGCGTAACCTGGGAGGAACTGGATGATTAAAACCCTCATGGGCAGCATCCGCGACTATATGAAAGTCACCGTTGCCACGCCGTTGCTCGTGCTTGGCGAGGTGCTCTGCGAGATGCTGATTCCATTCATCACCGCCAACCTGATCGACGCTATCAAAGACGGCGCCACCGTAGCCGAGATGCTTCCCACCGCAGGCTTTTTGGTGCTCATCGCGCTGACGTCGCTTGCTTTTGGCGCCGCGGCCGGCGTCACCTGCAGCCATGCGAGCTGCGGGTTCGCCAAGAACCTGCGTCACGACCTGTTCTACAAGATCCAGACGTTCAGCTTTGCCAACATCGATGAGTTCTCGAGCTCCTCGCTCGTCACGCGCCTGACCACCGATATCAACAACGTGCAGCAGGCCTTTATGATGATCATCCGTATCGCCGTGCGCGCGCCGCTGGTATTGATCTTCGCCTTTACCATGGCGTTTATCATGGGCGGCAGCGTCGCCATGGTCTACCTGGTCATCATTCCGCTGCTGGGCTTTGGACTGTTCTTTATCATCTTTAAGGTGCGCCCCATCTTCTCGCGCGTGTTCCACAAGTACGATGCCCTTAACGAGTCCGTCGAGGAAAACGTCACCGGCATGCGCGTGGTCAAGAGCTATGTGCGCGAAGACTTTGAGAAGGGGAAGTTCGCGACCGCCGCGCGCGACGTCCAGCTGGACTTCACCCGCGCCGAGAAGCTGCTCGCCTTTAACAACCCCATGATGAACATCTGCGTCAACGGCGCGTTTGTCGTCATCATCTACCTGGGCTCCAAGCTCATCATCACGAGCCAGGGCACGCTGTTCGACGTGGGCCAGCTCTCCTCGACCTTTACCTATGGTTTCCAGATTCTCATGAGCCTGATGCAGCTGTCGATGATCTTTGTCATGGTGACCATGGCCGACGAATCGGCACACCGCATTGCCGAGGTGCTGGCCGCCGAGCCCACGATCGCCGATCCCGCCGAGCCCGTGCTCGAGGTTGCCGACGGTTCCATCGACTTTGACCACGTGAGCTTTAAGTATTCCAAGCATGCGAAGCGCCAGGCGCTCGACGATATCGACCTGCACATTACGAGCGGCGAGACCATCGGCATCATCGGCGGCACCGGCTCGGCCAAGTCCACGCTCGTTAACCTCATCGCCCGCCTGTACGACACCACCGAAGGCGCTGTGCGCGTGGGCGGCGTGGACGTGCGCGACTACGACCTGGACGCGCTGCGTCACCAGGTCGCCATGGTGCTGCAGAAAAACGTGCTGTTTAGCGGCACCGTCGCCGAGAACCTGCGTTGGGGCGACCCGAACGCCACCGACGAGGAAGTCCGCGAGGCAGCGCATCTGGCCTGCGCCGACGAGTTTGTCGACGGTTTCCCCAAGGGCTACGACACCTGGATCGAACAGGGCGGCTCTAATGTTTCGGGCGGTCAGAAGCAGCGCCTGTGCATTGCACGCGCCCTGCTGCGTCGCCCCAAGATCTTGATCCTGGACGACTCCACCAGCGCCGTCGACACCAAGACCGACGCCAAGATCCGCGCAGGGCTGGCAAGCTATCTGCCCAACACGACCAAGCTCATCATCGCCCAGCGCATCAGCTCCGTGCAGGACGCAGACCGCATCATCGTCATGGAGGGCGGCCGTATCGCGCAGATCGGCAACCATGACGAGCTACTCAAGACGAGCGAGATCTACCGCGAGACCTTTACCTCGCAAAACAAGATGTCTGCCGAGGGCGAAGGGGCCGTCGAGGCCGACACCGAGGCATCCGCAACGCAAGCTCAGACCCAGGAAGGAGGCGAGGCACATGAGTAAGGCAACGACCGCCGAGCGCGCGCTCAACCGTAAGGGCGGCACCATGTCGCGCCTCATCAAGACGCTCTTTGGCTTCTATCCCGTGCTTTTGCCCCTTGTCGTCGCCGGCGTGGTGCTCTGCGCCATCATCAACTCCATCGGCGCGACCTTCCTGCAGAGCGCCCTGCAGATTATTAGCGAATCGTGGCAGTCGGGCGATTGGGAAGCCGCACAGCCCAAGATTCTGCAGCTCGTGACCACCCTCGCCTGCATCTACGGCGTCGGTGTCCTGTCCTCGCTCTTCTGGAACCGCGCCATGGCTATCGTCACGCAGGGCTCGCTGGAGAAGCTGCGCGAGATGATGTTCAACCGCATGCAGGACCTGCCGATCCGCTACTTCGACACGCACCAGCGCGGCGATATCATGAGCCACTACACCAACGACATCGACACGCTGCGTCAGATGATCAGCCAGTCGCTGCCCAACCTGCTCATGACGATCATCATCATCGTCACGGTGTTCTTTATCATGCTGTACTACAGCGTGTGGATGTGCCTGGTCATCATCGCCGGCGTCGCCTTTATGACCTTTATGACCAAGCTGCTCGGCTCCAACTCCGCGCGCTTCTTCATTGCGCAGCAGACCGAGCTCGGCGTGGTCGAGGGCCATATCGAGGAAGTCATGAACGGTCAGAAAGTCGTCAAGGCGTTCTGCCACGAGTCTGCCGCCGAGGCTGATTTTGACGAGCGCAACGAAAAGCTCTTCGAGGTCTCACAGAAAGCCAACATGTACGCCAACATCCTCATGCCCATCCTTATGAACCTGGGCAACCTGCTCTACGTGCTGGTCGCACTGGCGGGCGGCATTTTCCTGGCGCTGGGCGTGCCCAACCTGAGCATCTCGGGCATGGCGCTGTCCATCGCCGTCGTGGTGCCGTTCCTCAACATGACCAAGCAGTTCTGCGGACAGATCGGCCAGATCTCGCAGCAGATCAACGCCGTGGTCATGGGCCTCGCCGGCGCCGACCGCATCTTTGAGCTCATCGACGAGAAGCCCGAGGCCGACGAAGGCTACGTGACGCTCGTCAACGCACAGGTGAACCCCGAGACTTGGGAGTTCGAGGAGGCTGACCACCACACCGGCATGTGGGCGTGGAAACATCCGCACCGCGCAACCGGCGAGATCGAGTACGTCCCGCTGCGCGGCGACTTGGTCATGGACAACGTCGACTTTGGCTACACCCCCGACCACGAGGTCCTGCACGGCGTGTCCGTGTTTGCCAAGCCGGGTCAGAAGGTCGCGTTTGTCGGCGCCACCGGTGCCGGTAAGACGACCATCACCAACCTCATCAACCGCTTCTATGACATCGCCGACGGCAAGATTCGCTACGACGGCATCAACGTCAATAAGATCCGCAAGGCCGATCTGCGCCGCTCGCTGGGCGTCGTGCTGCAGGACGTGAACCTGTTCACCGGCACCGTGATGGACAACATCCGCTACGGCAACCTGGATGCGACCGACGAGGAGTGCATCGCGGCGGCCAAGCTCGCGGGCGCAGACGACTTTATCACCCGCCTGCCCGACGGCTACGACACGATGCTCACCGGCAACGGCGCACAGCTGTCGCAGGGCCAGCGCCAGCTGATCTCGATCGCCCGCGCCGCCGTCGCCGATCCGCCGGCGATGATTCTAGACGAGGCCACGAGCTCCATCGACACCCGCACCGAGGCCATCGTGCAGGCGGGCATGGATAAGCTCATGGAGGGCCGCACGACGTTTGTCATCGCACACCGCCTGTCCACCGTGCGCAACTCCGACGCGATCATCTGTCTGGACCACGGCCGTATCATCGAGCGCGGCAACCACGACGAGCTGATCGCCAAGCGCGGGTACTACTACCAGCTGTACACGGGTGCGTTTGAGCTGGAGTAGGAACGGTTACTGACGGAGGGTGCCCCGGGGCGTCGGGGTAATTCCTCCGTGCTCAAACATTCTCGCTTCGCTGCGAAACTGCGCGCGGAGGAAATACCCCGCCGCCCCGGGGCACCCTCCTGCGCGCAATCAGCCCGTTGTTTAAAACGGAATAAAGGTTAGTGAGGCCCTGGCCGTTTGGCCAGGGCCTCGTTTTGTTAGTCTTTTTGGGACGGGGCTTTTTGACTACTTTGAGGGTGCGCAGGCAGGGCGGCGAAAGTAGCTAAAAAAGCCCCGTCCCAAAAAGACTACCCGCGCCAAATGAGCTAGTTGAGGAGTTGGGCCATGGCGTTGACGAATTTTTGGACTTGGAGGGTGGGCTCGAGCGGGTAGTGCAAATAGACCGGCACCTCGCGGCCGCATAGAAACGGCACGCCCACAAAGGCCGGATGCACCCCCGACCATGCGCCGCAGGTGAGCACCGCGTCGCCCTTTTCCTCGGCTTCGTTAAAGAGCGCAAAGTCGAAGCTATCCACATCGATCACGTCCACGCCGCCGTCGGCCAAAAGGTCGATGCGCAGGCTGTCCATGGCGTCGTTGCCGTGACGGAGCACGCGCAGGCGCATGCCCTCCAAGTCGGCGACCGTAATGCGATTCTTGCGTGCCAGCGGGCTTGTGCGCGGCAGGTCGATATAAAACGGCACGTTGACAATGCGGAGCTTTTGGCAGGCGTCACCCCAGCGCGGGGTCGAAAAACTCGACTGCACCACATCGACCTCGCGGCCCAAGCTGCGCATGACGGTCTCGCGCTCGTCATAGAGGTCGCTTACCGGCACGATCTCGAAGCGCAGCGATGGCTCCAGCTCGTGCACGCCCGTCCACATCGACAGCGTCTGGCGCCCCGGGCACATCATCGACACGCCCAAGCGCACCGCACCGCCATCGCCCGCCGCGCGTCGGGCGCGGCGCAGCGCATCCTCGGACTGGCGCATGATCGAGCGCGCATCGTCCACCAGCAGAGCGCCCTCCGGCGTCACCTTGACGCCCGAATGCGAGCGTTCGAACAACGTTATGCCAAACTCGGCCTCGAATCCCGACACCTGTTTGACGAGCGCCGGGGTCGACACGCGCAGTTTTGCCGCCGCACGCGAGAAGCTTCCCAGCTCCGCGGCGGCCGTTATGGCCTCGAGTCGCCGATCGTGCACGTCAATCTCCCGTTTCCAGAGGTATGGCCATGCGCTGCAAAAGGGGGTCGTTTTGGCAGGTCACGCACTCAATTAAGAACAAATCGTTTTGCGAGCTATAAACCAAAGGTTAACGCCATTCTAACAAATATGCAATTCACCTGCGCGAACGCTAAGCATACGATAACCAGCGAAAACCACGTGGGTCGGTTAATGGGAGCGACCCACAGGGAGGCACAAGAAGGGAAGTTCCTATGAGCAATTGGCTTAAGCTCGAGGGCGATGTCTGCGCCGTGACTGGCGCGCTCGGCGGTATGGGCGCCGAGATTTGCCGCGAGTTCGCCCGCAACGGCGCCAATGTCGTCCTGCTCGACCTGGACGAGGAGAAGGTCAAGGCCGCAGCCGCCGACCTCGCCGCCGAGTTTGGCATCCACGCCGAGGGCTACAAGATGAACGCCACCGACGAGGCCGAGGTTCAGGCCGCCGTCGACGCCACCATCGCCGAGTTCGGCCGCGTCGACGTTCTCGTCAACACCGCCGGCATCCTGCGCTTCGCCGCCATGGAGGACCTGCCGCTGAGCGACTGGGAGCAGGTGCTCAACGTCAACCTCACCGGCTACTTCATCACCTCGCAGCGCTTTGGTCGCGAGATGATCAAGGCCGGCCAGGGCCGCCTGGTGCACATCTCGACCGTCGCTAGCCACTCCCCCGAGACGTTCTCGGGCGTGTACAGCTCCACCAAGGCGGGCGTCAACATGATGTCCAAGATGCTCGCCGCCGAGTGGGGCCCTTACGGCGTGCGCTCCAACTGCGTCGAGCCCTGCTTTGTCAAGACCCCCATGTCGGCGAGCTTTTACGCCGACCCCGAGGTCGAGAAGAGCCGCAGCCGCCTCATCGCCACGCGCCGCATCGGCGAGGTCAGCGATATCGCCAACGCCGTCATGTTCCTGGCGTCCAAGCGCTCGGACTTTACCACCGGCGACGCCATCAAGGTCGATGGCGGCTTCTCCAATATGATGGGCGACCTCACCGCCAAGCCCGGCGGTCGCCGAGCCTTTGCCGACAACTACCTCAAGAACAAGGGTGTCGAGCTTTGGTCCGATGAGTCCGGCGTCGCAAAGCCGACTGACCAGTAAGCCAGCCCAACAGGGAGGCTCGCGGTGACGCCCGCTCCTCCCCGCATCGATTAGAAAGAGTCCAATGGCTTCCACCAACTCCAACAAGGGTCGCGCCGTCGTGCTTTCCGCCGCGTGCGTCACCATGTTCTTCATCAGCTCCATCGCGCTGTATTCCGTTGTGAGCAAGAACCTGCTCGCCGTCTATCCCGAGTGGTCCAGCGCTCTTACCTGGGCCTTCCCGGTCTTTCAGACCATCATGGCCGTGACGGGCATCTTCGCCGGCCGCATCTCCGATAAGATCGGCCCGCGCAACGTCGTGATCGCTGCCGCCGTGTGCTACGGCGTGGGCTGGTTCATGTCCGGCACCGTCACCGAGCCGTGGCAGTTCTACCTGTGGTTCTCGCTCGTCGCCGCCATCGGCAACGGCCTGGGCTACAACCCGGCACTCACCACCGGCCAAAAGTGGTTCATCGACAAGAAGGGCCTCGCCTCCGGCATCACCCTGGCCGCTTCGACCGCCGGTCCCGCCGTGCTGTCCCCGGTGCTCGCCTCGCTGCTCATCCCGAGCCTGGGCATCTTTGGCGCCCTTAAGGCACTCGGCGTCATCTTCTTTGTGATGATCGCCGCCTCCGCCCTGTTCCTGAAGGCCCCCGAGGCCGGTTGGCTGCCCGAGGGCTTCGAGGCCCCCAAGGGCGGCGCGCACGCCGGCACCTTCGGCGACCTCACCCCGGGCGAGATGGTCAAGACCCCGCGCTTCTGGGTCCTCATCGTCACCTTCGCCTTTGCCGCCACCGCGGGCACCCTGCTCGTGGGCAAGGTTGCCTCCATCGCCGCCGTCCAGCTCTTCGCCGACCCCACGAGCGCTGCGGCCGTCGCCCTCGGCGGCGTGGTCGTCTCCGTCAACACCTGCGCCAACCTGGTCGGCCGCCTGTCCTTCGGCCAGATCATCGACAAGCTCGGCGCCTACAAGTCGCTGCTCATCAGCCTTGTCGTCACCATCGTCGCGCTCGTCATCATGTCGATGAGCTTTACGCAGAGCATGTTCTTTGTTGCGCTCGCCCTGCTCGGCTTTAGCTTTGGCGCCCTGCTCGTCATCTACCCGCCGCTCACCGGTGGCGCCTTTGGTACCAGCAACATCGGCGTCAACTACGGCATCATGTTCTTGGGCTATGCCGCTTCCACCTGGATCAGCCAGCCCATCACCGCTGTGCTGTATCACGCCGAGGCCGGCAGCGCCGCCTACCAGCAGTCCTTCTACGGCGCCATCGTGATTGCCGCCATCGCCGTCGTACTCACCGTCTACATGATGGTCTCCGACAGCAAGAAGAAGTCCGCCTAGTTATACCGATGTGACAAAGGGGCTGTCCCTTTGTCACATTCCAAGCCACCAGCATTAAGGAGTCGAAATGTCTGAGCTCAACCCCGCCCGCATTGCCGTTATCGGCGCCGGCGCCATGGGCCGCAACCACATCCGCTTTGTCACCGAGGAGCCCGAGGCCGAACTCGTCGCCATCGCCGACGCCTTTGAGGGCGCCCGCGCCACGGCCGAGGCCGCCGGCGTGCCGTTCTTTACCGATCCCGCCCAGATGATGGACGAGGTCAAGCCCGAGGCCGTCATCATCGCCACCCCCAACGACCTGCACCTGGGCGTTGCCCGCGAGGCCATCAAGCGCAACATCGTGCCGCTGGTCGAAAAGCCAATCTCCAACGATCTCGAGGATGCCCAGGCCTTCGCCGCCGAGGCCGAGACCGCCGGCGTGCCCGTGCTCGTGGGTCAGCACCGTCGCCACAACCCGTTTGTGAACAAGGCCAAGGAGATCATCGAGTCCGGCGAGTTGGGCAAGCTCACCGTGTCGAGTTTCCACTACATGATCTATAAGAACGACGAGTACTTCGATGTCGAGTGGCGCCGCAAGAAGGGTGCCGGCCCGATCCTGGTCAACCTGGTGCACGACGTCGACCTGCTCCGCTACCTGCTGGGCGAGCCCGTCGCCGTCCAGGGCATGCAGTCCAGCGCCGCCCGCGGTTTTGAGACCGAGGACTCCGCCGTGGTCAACGTCCGCTTTGCCGACGGCGCGCTCGCGAGCATGACCATTTCCGATGCCACCGCCAGCCCCTGGAATTGGGAGGCCACCGCTCGCGAGGACCCGCAGTACCGTCCCTTCGACGCCGACGCCTACTTTATCGGCGGAACCTTGGGCGCCCTTTCGCTGCCCCGCCTGCACCAGTTCTCCTACGACGGCGCCTCCAACTGGCACAAGCCGCTGCAGATGGAGATTCCGGCCGTGGACCCGGTGCTGCCGCACAAGATGCAGCTCAAGCACTTTGTGAAGGTTGTCCGCCGTGAGGTCGAGCCCGTCGTGACCCCCGCCGATAACGTCAAGACGCTCACGCTTCTCAACGCCATCAAGGAGGCCGCCGAGACCGGCCAGCTCGTCGAGCTGTAGCACCTTAGGACAGGCCGCGGCAGAAACCCCATGCCGGGCCCCTCGGTCCGCCACAAATAAGCCCCTCTTCTTTGCCCCGCGAGCAGCCTCCTGCCCGCGGGGCATTTTGCTACGTTGCCAATGATTTTTCTGGGACGGGGGACTTTTTGCACCTTAGCTTGATTCGTTCGCCACGAAATGTGCCTATCTACTACGTTTAACCAATCACCCTCATCCATACCGAATTTCGCGAAATAAAAACCGCAGGTAAACGGCTTGCGCATTTTCGGAAAACCGGGGGATGGTCGACCCACACGGTTCAAACGTAGTAGATAGGCCGCTTTCGTGGTTCCGCGCCAAAACAGTCTTTTTTGAGCGAAGTGGCAGGTGGTATCCTTGGTAGCTCTGTGCTGCAAACGCACCTTAAACGCAAGGAGTTTCATGGATCTTATCGCCCAGCTCGCGCGCGAGCTCAACCTTAAGGCCGCCAACGTCGAGGCGGCCGTCAAGCTCATCGACGAGGGAAACACCATTCCCTTTATCTCGCGCTACCGCAAGGAAGCCACGGGCGGCATGGACGATGTCGCCCTGCGCGCGCTCGACGAGCGCCTGTCCTACCTGCGTAATCTTGAGCAGCGCAAAGAGGACGTCATTCTGCTCATCGGCGCCCAGGGCAAACTCACGCCCGAGCTCGAGCAACAGATTCGCGAGGCCACACAGCTCCAGCGTGTCGAGGACCTCTACAAGCCCTACCGCAAAAAGCGCATGACCCGCGCGCAGAAGGCACGCGAGGCCGGCCTGGAGCCGCTCGCCAACATGATCATCATGCAGGCCTCGGCCAAGGGCAGCGCGCTCGACGCCGCCGCGGACTACGTCAACGAGGAGGCCGGCTTCGACACGCCCGAGAAGGCGCTCGCCGGCGCCGCCGACATCGTGGCCGAGACGGTGGCCGAAGATCCCGAGAACGTCGCCGACCTGCGCGCCTTTACGCAAAACACCGCCGACATCGTCGTCGAGGCCACCGACCCCGCCGAGAAGACCCCCTACGAGCCCTACTACAACTTTGACGAGCCGTTGCGCCGTATACCCAACCACCGCGTGCTGGCTATCGACCGCGGTGAGCGTGAGGGCAAGCTCCGCGTGCGCGTGAACGTCGACGGCGCTGCCGCTACGGCACGCCTCGGCAGCCGCTGGCCCCGTCGCCAGGGCGTGTTTGCTCCCGTCTTTAATGCCGCCATCGCTGACGGTTACAAGCGCCTCATGGCCCCCTCGCTGGAGCGCGAGGCCCGCGCCAAACTCACCGTTCGCGCCCAGACCGAGGCCATCAACGTCTTTGCCAAGAATCTCGAAGGCCTGCTCTCGGCGCGCCCCGTGCGCGGCGCCCGCGTACTCGCGCTCGATCCGGGCTACCGCACCGGCTGCAAGGTCGCCGTCATGGACGAGACCGGCAAGCTGCTCGACCACGGCGTGGTCTACCCCACCAAGCCGCGCCACGACGTCGCCGGCACCAAGCGCGAGCTCGCCCGCCTCGTCAAGAAGGACAGCGTCAACACCATCGTCATCGGCAACGGCACCGCCAGCCGCGAGACCGAGGAAGTCGTCTCGGAGTTTATTGCCGAGCAGGCGCCCAGCCTTCGCTACACCATCGTCAACGAGGCGGGCGCGTCGGTGTACTCCGCCTCCGAGCTCGCGAGCCAGGAGTATCCCGATCTGGATGTCACCGTACGTGGCGCCATGAGCCTGGGCCGCCGTCTGCAAGACCCGCTGGCAGAGCTCGTCAAGATTCCGCCCCAGTCCATCGGCGTTGGCCAGTACCAGCACGACCTTGACCAGGCCGAGCTTTCGCGCACCTTGGGCCACGTGGTGGAAGACGTCGTCAACCGTGTGGGCGTCGACGTCAACACCGCGAGCGCAAGCCTGCTGGGCTACGTGTCGGGCATTACGCCGAGCGTAGCCAAAAACATCGTGGCCTACCGCGAGGAAAACGGCGCCTTTACCGATCGCCGCCAGCTCAAGAAGGTCCCCAAGCTGGGACCCAAGGCGTACCTCAACGCCGCAGGTTTCCTGCGCATCAGCGGCGGCAAGAACCCGCTCGACGCGACAAGCGTCCACCCCGAAAGCTACGAGGTGGCCACGGCCGTCCTGGAGCGCGCCGGCGTTGCGGCAAGCGAGCTCAGCCGCGGCGGCGTGCCCGATATCGAGCGCCGCCTGGGCAGCATCTCGGCGCTGGCAAGCGACCTGGACTGCGGCACCCTCACGCTCATCGACATCGTCAACGAGCTCAAGAAGCCCGGTCGCGACCCGCGCGACGACGCGCCCGAGGTGGTCTTTAGCCGCTCGGCGCTTTCGATCGACGACCTGGAGCCCGGCATGGAACTCAAGGGCACGGTGCGCAACGTCGTCGACTTTGGCGCCTTCGTCGACGTGGGCGTGCACCAGGACGGCCTCGTACACATCTCCAAGCTCGCCAACCGCTTCGTCAAGCACCCGAGCGACGTGGTGCGCGTCGGTGACACGGTCAAGGTGTGGGTCGAAAAGGTCGATCGCGACCGCAAGAAGATCTCGCTCACCATGGTGCAGGGGAAATAAACCGCCAAAGCAAGGGTACCCCCTGTAGCGATGTGCAAAATCGCGAGTATTCTGCAATTTCCGCCGCTCCGAACGCCCCTCAGAGGCAATAAAGTCACAAACAGCCCCCGTTTTAGCGTCGTCAGAGCCAAAACGGGAGCTGTTCCGTGCTTCAACCAGCTGGTAAAAGCCTTTACCTTGCTGAATACTCTCGATTTTGCACGTCGCAGGCGGGGGTACCTTTGCCCACGGCAGGATATGGAGGCCGATTACCAACCTACCGGCAAGCTCGTGTCGGCAGCCCCGGCCTTTCCTTTGCCTAGCGCGACCCTCGCGAAGCGCGTGAGCGATAGGGAAAGGAAAGGCCGGGGCGAGCGACCCGCGGCGCAGCCAGTGTTCGCGTTACGGCAGGATATGAAACCCGAGCGAGGCGATATCCTTGGCAAAGCCGCGGACGGTATCGAGCGAAACCTCGTACGGATCACGGCCGATGTTCTTGCGCTTGGCCAGGATACTGTTGGGCACCGTGATGATCTGACAACCGCAGGCCTCGGCCTGGTAGATGTTGATGAGCTCGCGCGTGGATGCCCACAGGACCTCGCAGTTGGGCTTGGCGGTGGCCTTCTTGACCGACTCCGTCATAAACGGAATGGGGTCGACGCCGGTGTCGGCGATGCGGCCGGCAAAGAGCGAGATGATGGACGGCGTCTCGGCGTCAACGGACTCGACCATCTCGTCGACCTGCGCAGGCGTAAAGATGGTGGTGACGTTGACCTTGATGCCGTCGGCGGAAAGCTTGCGCACTAGCTTGGCGGTGGACTCGCCCTTGGTGGTCACGCACGGAATCTTGACGTAGACGTTCTCGGCCCAGGTAGCGATCTCGCGGGCCTCGACCTCCATGGTCTCGACGTCGTCGGCAAAGACCTCAAACGACACGGACACATCGGTGATGTGGGCCAGGACCTCCTTGGCAAACGCGCGGTAATCCGTCACGCCGCCCTTCTTCATAAGGGACGGGTTGGTCGTGAAACCCTGAACGTTGCCGTTCTCGTACATGTCGAGCATGCCCTCGAGGTTTGCACCGTCAGCGAACACCTTGATTGCCATCTGCCTGATTCCTTTCGTTAGCATACGGCCGATAAACTGCTAAACACTTTACCTACGTTTATCAAGGCGTGAACTGCGGGTTTTTATCTTCTCGGCGAACGGTATAAACACCTCAGTGTTTGAATTGATAAATCGATTGAGCATGCAAAAGCAAAGAGTCGCAGTTGGAGCAAACGTCAGAACGCGGGATTCATTAGATGAGGCCGAAATGCTGCATCGCTGTGACGGTGCCGTCGTGTGCGACATCGTCGGTCACGTAGTCGGCGACTGCCTTGACCTCGGGCATGGCGTTGCCCATGGCTACAGCCGTCTCGACGGCGGCGAGCATACCCAGATCGTTGCCGGAATCGCCAAAGCCAAAGGTGCGCGCGCTGCCGGTGCGACCCAGGTATTCCAGCGCTCGCGCCACGCCCACGCCCTTGTCGATGCCCTTGGGGCTCAGCTCGCGATTCTGGCCACCGGTGTTGCACAGCTCAAAGTTGCGATCGATAAAGCCGTCATCGTTGGCTACGCGAGCCAGGTTGCACGCGTTAATGCACACCTTGCCTACGTGCAAGCGGCCATCGACGCGCATCTGATCAACGCCATGCACCACGCCGGCGCCTAGCAGAAATGACTGTTCGACACCAACTGGCTCAAGTGAATAAGTGGCACCGTTCGTCTCGAACAACGCCTCGCCGCCCGCCACAGTAATGCGGCGCGCGAGCTCCTCAACAATATCTTCGTCAAAGCAGTCCTCATGCACCACACGCCCCTCGACCTCGAGCGTGGCGCCCGCCATGGCCACGACACCCGCAGGGTCGAGCGCGCGTAGGCTGTCCGCAATCAGCCACAAGGGGCGACCCGTGCAGATAAACGCCTTGTGCCCTGCGTCGCGCAGACGATGAAACGCCTCGACGACCGTCTGCGAAGGGCGAACCGCCGAAAAGTCCTTATCGGTCATATCGTCGGGGTCGAACGACGTCAGCGTGCCGTCCACGTCAAAAAAGAGCACAGCGGAATCGGGGCACGCATCAATCATATGGGTTCCTTTCGAGGGCGATGGCAAACGAAGCATCCATCATATAATGGAGCGACGCAACCAGAGAGGTCACCCATGGAATTTTATGCAAGCTGCCCCGAGGGCTTTGAATCCGCACTCGCCGACGAGCTCAAGTGGCTCGGGCTTTCGCATGTCCGCCGCCTGAAGGGCCGCGCTACGTTTGAGGGCGAGCTCGAAGAAGGCTATCGCGCCTGTCTGTGGTCGCGCCTGGCGAGCCGCGTGTTCGTGGTACTCGGGCGCTTTGAGGCGCAGGATGCCGATGAGTTGTACGACGGCGTTTACGACATCGCCTGGGAGAGCATCGTCCGCCCCGGCGCCACCATCGCCATTACCGCCCGCGGCGTGACCGAGCAGCTGCGCAACACGCGCTTCTCGGCCCTGCGCGCCAAAGACGCGCTGTGCGACCGCCTGGCCGAGACTACGGGACTTCGCGCCGACGTCGATGCCGCCGATCCCGACGTTCACCTGTTGCTTTCGCTGCGCCAGCGCCGCGCGAGCATAAGCCTGGACCTTTCGGGCGACCCGCTGTTCAAGCGCCTGCCGCCCGCAGCGACCCGCGCCGGCGAGGGCGCGCACGTGCTGCGCCCCGACTACGCCGCCCTGGTGCTGGCGCAGGTCGGCTGGACCGCACTGTACGAGCGCGAGCTGACGGCCGACGACTACGAAAACGAAGCCCTGCCCACGCTGATCGACGCCTCATGCGCCGGCGGCGGTCTGCTGTTGGAGGCCGTGAACATTCTGACCGACCGCGCCCCGGGCGCTGCACGCGAGCGCTGGGGCTTTGAAGGCTGGCAGCTGCACGACGCCGCTCTGTGGAAGCAGCTACTTGCCGAGGCACGCGAGCGCGAGGCGGCAGCGCGCGAGCGCCAGGCACGCATCGTCGCCGTGGACATTGACCCTGCCGCCCGCAAGACCGCCGAGCGCATGGCCAAGTGCGCCGGTTACAAGCGCTTTGTCGATTTTTGCGCCGCCAAGCCCGCCACCGTGCTGGACCATGCGGGCGCTGTCGCCGGCGCCGCCGTGGTCGCAGACACCACCGAAACTCCGCTTTCGCTCATGCACGACGCCATGACGCTCGTCGGCGAGCTGCGCCGCGCGCCCGAGCTTGCCTCGGCGCCGGTCGCCGCGCTCACCCGCGATGGCCTTATGGCCCGCGCGCTCCATGCCGAGCCCGCGCGCTCCATTGCCGTCATGCCCAACAACGAAGAGGCGACTATTGAGGTTTGGCCCTCGCTCGATCATGTCGCCGCGACATTTGAGGCTGCGACCAGCGCGGATACCGAGGGTGAGGCCGCGGATGTCGATTATGAGGCCGCCAACACCCCCATGCCCGAGCCCGCTGCCACGCTCGACCTGGGCGACGGCAAGCCGCTGCCCGTGCTCATCCCCGAGTCCGAGCAGTTCGCCAACCGCCTGCGCAAGAACGCACGCCTGCGCCGCAAGTGGGCCAAGCGCGAGGGCGTGAGCTGCTACCGCGTCTACGATGCCGACCTGCCCGACTACTCCGCCGCCATCGACCTGTACGAAGGTTGCCCACAGACTCCAGGCCGCTGGCTCGTCATCGCCGAATACGCGGCGCCCAAGACCATCGACCCGGCGCTGGCCCAGGCCCGTATGCTCGACATCTTGGCCATCGCGCCGCGCATCCTGGATGTCCCAGCCGAGCATGTGCATGCCAAGGCCCGCATGCGTTCGCGCGGCGGCTCGCAGTACGGCAAGCAAGACGCCGGTAAGGGCGGCTCGGGCGAGCGTGCCAACATCGCGCGCCGTCGCCTGCCGCTCATCGAGGAGGGCGGGCTCACCTTTGCCGTCAACTTTGACGACTATCTGGATGTGGGCATCTTCTTGGATCACCGCGTCACCCGCAACCTAGTGCGTGAGCACGCCAAACAGGCGCGTCGCTTCCTCAACCTGTTTGCCTACACCGGCACCGCCACCTGCTACGCAGCCGACGGCGGCGTCGAGGAAACCGTGACGGTTGACCTCTCGAACACCTATCTGGACTGGGCCGAGCGCAATATGCGTCAGAACGGCTTTGTGGGGCCGCAGCATCACTTTGTGCGCGACGACGTGCTCGCCTGGATTCGCGACCAGCGTCAGACGCGCAACCGCTGGGACCTGATCTTTGTCGACCCGCCCACGTTTTCGAACTCGTCCAAGATGGGCCGCCGCACCTGGGATGTTCAGCGCGACCATGTTGAGCTTTTGGCCGGCGTATCGCGTCTGCTCGCACAGGGCGGCCACGCCATCTTTAGCTGCAACCTGCGCGGCTTTCGCCCCGAAACGCGCAAGCTCGCGCGCGCGGGCGTTGTGCTGGAGGACATTACGGCGCAGACCATCCCCGAGGACTTCGCACGCAACCAGAAGGTGCACCATTGCTATATCGTACGCCGCCTGCCCATCGAGGACGCCATGGCCGAAGTCGGCTTTAGTGCCGAGGAGATTGCCGAGCGAACCGAGGAACTGCGCAACCCCGACGCCCGCAAGCCTCGCGTAGCAACACCCGCGCACGCGCAGGCCGGCAACGGCAAGTCGAACTTTGCCGCCAAACCCTCCCCTGCCGGCAAGCCAAAAAAGAAGAAGTTCTACGCCAGCAAGCCCAAGGGCAAATAACAAAGTTGCGGTGGAATAGTTCCTAAAAATGCCTGGTAAAGGACCAAACAGGAACTATTTCACCGCAACTCATATTGGGATGGTGGTTGGCGATCTAGCCTTGGATGACCAATCGGTAACCAATACCCACGTGCGTCTGGATATAGCGCGGATGCGCGGGGTCGGACTCGATCTTCTTGCGCAGCGTGCCCATAAAGACGCGCAGGCTCGCCAAGTCGCTCTTGGTCGCCGTGCCCCAAATCTCGTGCAGGATAAACTGGTGCGTCAACACCTTGTCGGCGTTGTGCGCCAGCAGACACAGGAGCTTGTACTCGATCGGCGTCAGGTGCAGTTCCTCGCCATCCATCATGGCAATGCCGGCATCAAAATCGATATGCAGCTCACCGGTATCGAACGAGCCCTCGGAGGCAACGCCGCCCGTTTGCGCATACGAAAGGCGCCTGAGCGTCGTGCGAATGCGCGCGAGCAGTTCCTCGACCGAAAACGGCTTGGTCAGGTAGTCGTCGGCACCAGCATCGAGCGCGCGGATCTTGTCCGCGTCCTCGCTGCGCGCCGAGACCACGATGATCGGCATGCCCGACCACGTGCGCACCGACTCCACCACCTTGACGCCGTCCATATCGGGCAGGCCCAGATCGAGCAGCACAATGCTCGGCGCCTGCGACGAGGCGGCGGCGATGGCAGCATGTGCGGTCTCCACGGCCATATGGCGCAAACCGTGCGCCTCGAGCGCGGCGACGATAAGGTTGCGGACGGCGGGATCGTCCTCAACGACCAAGATGAGCGGTTTCACGGCAGAGTTCGGCACAGCGCTACTCCTTATCAAACGAAACGTCGGCGGCGGGAAGCTCGATCGTAAAGACCGAGCCGTGCGGGTCCGCCGCGGCAACCTCTATGCTACCGCCATGCGCCAGCGCAATGGAGCGGCAGAGCGAAAGCCCCAAGCCCACACTGCGGCAGCTGTCGGCCAGGCCATGGTTGGCGGTGTAGAACAACTCAAAGATCCGCTCGCGGTCCTCGGGCGCAATGCCCGGGCCATCATCAGCAACCGAGCACGCCACGCATCCATCATGGACGCCAATCGAGATTACGATATGCGAGCCCGCGGGCGTATAGGCAATGGCGTTGTTCACCAGATTGACCACCAGCTGCACCATCAGGCGCGCGTCGACGTTGACGAGCGCCGGCTCATCGCACGCCACCACCTTAAGGTCGTGCTCGCGCACGGCCGGGTTCACGTGGCGCAGCGCCTCCTCGACGATATCGTCCATGAGCTCGAGCGTGGTCGACAGGCGCATACCGCCACCCTCGAGCTTGGTGATGGCGAGCAGATTCTCGACAGTGGCGTTGAGCCATTGCGCGTCCGAGCGAATGGATAGGAGCATGCCGCGGCGTGTCTGGTCGTCGAGCACGGCCGTGCCGGTCGAGCCCTGGTCGAGCAACACGTCGGCATTACCCGAAATACTGGTGAGCGGCGTACGCAGGTCGTGCGAGATGGAGCGCAGCAAGTTGGCACGCAGCTGTTCGTTTTTGGCGAGCACCGCCGCTTCCTCGCGAGCCTCCATGGCGCGGGCGCGATCGAGCGCCAGCTCGCCTTCGCTCACGATGGCATCGGCAAGCGTCCGCTCCTCGGGCGTCAGCGCATCGGGCTCGGCGACAATGGCGAACACCCCCACCACCGAGGCGGGATCGCCCGCGCGCACCATGGTGTCGCCCGAGCGCACGGTCAGGTATATGCCGTAGAACGCCGAGGCGCCATAGGTGGCATCGAGCGGCGTTCCCACATAGGCGGACGCCGAGAGCCGCGGCGGCATCTGCGGCGCCAGCTGGTGTACCGGCGCGGCATCGCCCACGGCCGTGTACGTCGTGCGCGGCAGCAGGTCATCGTTATCGGCATCGGCGCTATACCACACGACCGGACAGTCCGAAAGACGCGCCAGCTGCGTTGCCATAGCGTGCACAATCTGTTGCTGATCGCCACACCGCTGCAGCATGCGGTTGGTCTCGAGCACCATCTGCGTGCGACGGTCGCTGGCGGCAGCCTGCGCCAAGGCGCGGCGCAGGGCCAGCGCGATCGAGCTCGATACGAGCGAGACCGCAAACATGATAAAGAACATGCCGGGATAGACGCGGTCGATAAACGACAGCGCGTAGCGCGGGTCGACAAACAAGAAGTTGTAGAGCGCCACGGCGGCAGCCGAGCTCAGCAGGCAGTACAGGCGGCTCCAGGTAAAGAAAGCGCACAGCTGCACGGCGAACACATAGACGATCATGATGCTCGGCGCGAGCCCCGGATGGTCGAGCAGCGCGCCCACAATCGTCGCCGCGGCTAGCAGCCCCGCCGATACGCAGGCGTCATACAGAGGACTGCGACGCGTCAGCGTTGTACGCCGCCACCAAAAGTTCTCGGCAATATCGCCGTCCGCACGGACGTCCATCAGCGCCCCGCCCCTCTCTCAAAAACAAAAACCACCACAAAGGGGACTGGCGCCTTTGCGGTGGTGGCCTCCTTGTGGTGGTTTCAAGTGTATAGCCTTTGCAGCCTGCGGTCGCTAGACAAACAGCAGACGTCGACTACGGACGCTCGTCGGGAGCCAGGCGCTGCATCTTGCTCACGGCCTTAAACTTGGTGAACAGCGGCACGTACTCAAAGCTCACGTTGGAGTTCTCCAGGCCGTACCAGCGCGCGGGGGTGCCGGCAGCGCGGCGGATGATGTACTTGAGCGTGATGGCCGTACGCTCGCTGGGCTCCACGTCGCTTTCGGGCGCCAGCAGCTTGCGGATCATGACGAACTTAAACGTACCGATGTTGCCCGGATCCTTGTAGACCGAGTAGTCGTGCGTCTGCGCCGGCAGCTCGCCGCTGGCAGCCAGGTCCTGAACAACCTGGCGCAGGTAAGCATTGACGCGCTGGTTGATCTTATAGCCCAGGTACAGATGCACGCGGAATACGTAGTCGGTGCCGAACGTCTCGACCGAGTAGGCAAAGGTATGCGGCTCGTCCATAGTCTCGACGTTCACGAACCACCAGGCACGAGCGCGCTTGGGGTGCTTGTCCAAAATCGAGTAGACGATATCGCGGTCGATATAGTCGGTGTTGGTGTCCTTGGTCAGGTACACGATGTTGTCGCTCACGAGCTCGTAGCGATCGTCGTCGCGCAGGCGCTTGAGCTGCGGCAGATAGCTGCGCAGCGGCAGCAGCGTAAACTGGCGCTGCTCAACCGCCGTGCCGTTGTACCAGCACACCATGATGCCCATGATGAGCGCGGCCATAAGGATGGTGAAATAGCCGCCGTGGAAGAACTTGGTGAGCGAGCTCACAAAGAAGAAGCCCTCGAGCATAAGGAAGAAGGCGGCAAAGATCCACGGCGCGACCTTGAGATTGCGCTCCACGTGCAGATAGAAGAAGAGCAGCATTGTCGTGCACATCATGGTCAGAGTAATGGCCAGGCCGTACGCGGCCTCCATGTGTGCCGAGTTCTGGAACAGCAGCACCACGACGACGCAGCCCACGAGCATGACGTTGTTGACCATGGGGATGTAGAGCTGGCCCTTGGTCTCGGCAGGATAGAAGACCTGCATATGCGGCATGAGGTCCAGGCGGCTGGCCTCGGACACCAGCGAGAATGCGCCGGTGATGAGCGCCTGCGAGGCGATGATGGCCGCGACGGTGGAAAGGCCGACGGCAAAGGGGCGCAGGCCCGGGGCGAGCATCTGGTAGAAGGGGTTGAGGTCGGCGATACCCATGAGCTCCGGGTTGCCGGCGTTGTTGATAAGCCACGCGCCCTGGCCCATGTAGGACAGCAGCAGGCAGCACTTAACGAACGGCCAGGTGGCGTAGATGTTGCCGCGGCCCACATGGCCCATGTCGGAGTAGAGCGCCTCGGCACCGGTGGTGGCAAGGAAGCAGCTGCCCAGAATCATGATGCCCGCGTGGTTGTTGGGGCTCAGCAGAAAAGCGATGCCACGCAACGGGTTGAGGCACAGCAGCACCGCGGGATACTGGCAGACAAAGAACAGGCCCGTGCCGCCCAGGAACAAAAACCACAGCGTCATGATGGGGCCGAAGGCGTGACCGATCTTGGCCGTGCCGATGCGCTGCACCAAGAAGAGCGCGATGATGATGGCAAGCGTGATGGCGACGACACGACCCTGGTCGTCACCGAGCACGGCATGGACCGCCGGGATGGTGCGCAGGCCCTCGATGGCCGTGGTGACGGTAACGGCAGGCGTCAGGATGCCGTCGGCGAGGAGCGCCGCGCCGCCCAGCATGGCGGGGATGATGAGCCACTTGCCGCAGCGCTTGACCAGGCTGTACAGGGCAAAGATGCCGCCCTCGCCGTGGTTGTCGGCGCGCAGCGAGATCAGCACGTACTTGACGGTCGTCAGCAGCGTGACCGTCCACACGACAAGGGAGAGCGCGCCGAGCACGAACTCCTGCGTGACGCTTCCGATGCCGCCGTTGCCGGCAACGAGCGCCTTGGTTACATACATGGGGCTGGTGCCGATATCGCCATACACCACGCCCAGCGTGACGAGCATCGCCGAGATGCTCACAGGAATCGCAGCGTGCGAGGCTACTTCCTTTGCCTTTTGTTCCATAAGCCGGTTTCCTCCCAATTTTAACGTTCGACGGGATTATATGTAATCAGCCCATATTTTAATGGCACTGTTTTCCCAGCTAGATAAACATTTATGCGGCCTTTAGGCCACCGCGGCGATATGGAATGTGACAAAGGGACGCCCCCTTTGTCACATTCGTCATTTTCCGAGCCAGTTTTTGAACCACCACTCCATAGAGCGGCTCATCTCGGCCATAAAGGGACTCGTGTGCTTACGGGTGTAGATGTCGATGACGCGCTCGCCCACCTCGCGGGCGTGCGGGCGAAACATCGCATCCATCTCGGCCACCTGCGCATCCATCGTCGCGGCGTCGGCGCGACAATAATGCTCCTCGTGCACCAGGTTCACCACGGGATGCGCGATTGCCGAGCGCTCCTTACGGGGCGTGCCGATGATGAGCATCGACAGCGGCATGGTATAGGCAGGCAAGTCCAGCAGTGCGGCAACTTCCTCGGCGTTCTCGACGATATCGCCGATATAGCAGCTCCCCAGCCCCAGAGATTCGGCGGCGACCACGGCGTTTTGAGCGGCAATCACGGCATCCTGCGCCGCGATGGCAAAGTCGCCCAAACCCGGCGCGCGGCGGGGCGCCTTGCCCATGCGCTCGACAAACTCGGGTTCAAAGCAGCCCACGTGCTCAAACAGATCGATCCACTTGGCATAATCGACCACAAATATAAGTGCCCAGGGCGCCTTGGCGATCATGGGCTGGTGATCGCACAGGTCGGCCAGACGGTCCAGCGTAGCCTGCTCGCGAATGCTCACGATGGAATACATCATCATGGCGCCCGCCGACGGCGCGCGACTCGCCGCATGCAAGATCGCCGCCCGCTGCTCGTCGGTCACCGCCACGGGACGGTCGTTGTCATCGCGCGCAAAAGCGCGCGTGGACGAACGGTGCTCCAAAATGTCCAGTACCGCGTTGCCCGTAGTCTCGACCGGATAGCCGTACGTATCCACGCCCGCAGCTCCGTCGTCGCCCATGCCCGCCTCGCAAACCTGCTCGCTCATCGCCCTACCCTCGCCATTTCTTTAAGAAGCCTTTACGTTTCCGTGTAATTCCCGTCCATTATCGCGCAGGTCGCCACTACATTGCGCCACACCGCCACACGCGCGCGTTAATATGGCTGGTTGGTGTGCGCAGCCACCAATTGCTGCGCATATCTTGGTAACAATCGGGTAAATCCCCGCTTTCGTAGGTTTTAGTTTGTGAGGAGTCTCAGCATGTTCGCTGCCGCCATCTCGCTCGTCGGTCTTGCGGCGACCGTCTACCTTGTCTTGCGCGAGGCCAAGGCCATTTGCGCAAAGTCGGGCACCGTTGCCAAAAGCGCTCTTGGGTGGAGCGTCGCCTTCGGCCTGTTCCAGCTCTTTTTGACCATTTGGGGCGCCATTGGCCTCGTCGCTCAAAACGAGCCGCTCGCCTTTGTGATGCTCATCCTGACCAATGCCATCCTTACCGGATGCGCTTGGGCCAGCATCGCCCGCGACCGCATCGCACCGCGCGTCTTTGCGTTCGCCTCGGCCGACGCTCCCGCCCCCACTGGCAAGCTCGCCCGCCTGCGCGGCGCCTTTGTGGGCAAACCGCTCGTCGCCGCCGTCCTGTGCCTGCTGCTCGCCGGCGTCTTTGCGCTGCTGGGCATGGAGGTCTCGTCCAACCACGACTTTACCTGGGTCTACCCCCTGTGCATTCTGCTCGAGTGGGCCATCATCACCGTGCTCATGGTCGGCTTGTTCTTCCTATTCCAGCGCCACGGCGCAGCTCCCGCGGTCCTGGCCTTTGCCCTCTTTGTCCTGGGCATTGCCGAGTTCTTCGTCATCACGTTTAAATCCATGCCCATCCAGCCGGGCGACCTTTCGGCCATCTCCACCGCCGCCGCGGTCGCCGGCACCGGCTACACCTTCTCCATCTCGCTGTTCTGCGTGCTGTCCATGGGCTTTACCGCCATCGCCATGCTGCTGTGCGAGTACGCCGGCCTGGTGGCACCCCACCGTCAGAAGGGTGCCGCCAACGCCAAGCGCATGCTGCTTACCAACCTGCTCGTGGCCGTGCTATGCCTGGGCGGCGTGACCGCGCACGTCACGCTCATCGACTACTACAACACTCTCGGCATCACCGTCTACACCTGGCGTCCGCTCGAGAGCTACTGGCGCGAGGGCTATCTGCCTGCCTTTATTAGTGCAGCACAGTCCATCAAACCGCCCAAACCCGCCGACTACTCCGTCGACGATGCCAAGGCCACGCTCAAAAAGTACGCCAAGGCCTACGACAAGTCCGACGCGGCCAAGAGCGACGAGCGCGCCGCCGCCCAGGAGCAGTTCGATAGCGAGAAGCCCACGGTCATCGCCATCATGAACGAGACCTTCTCGGACCTGTCGATCTATCAGAACATGCGCGCCGGCTACGAGGGCCCGCAGTACTTTAAGAACCTGTCCAACTGTCTCAGCCGCGGCAAGCTCTATGTGAGCGCCTACGGCGGCGGCACGGCCAATACCGAGTTTGAGTTTATGACCGGCAACTCCATGGCCAACCTGGGTTCGGGCGTGTACCCCTACACCATCTACAACATGGAGACGACCGGGAACCTGGCAGAGCAGTTCAAATCGCTCGGCTATTCCACCACGGCCATGCACCCCAACCACGCCACCAACTGGAACCGCGAGAACGTCTATAAGGACTTTGGCTTTGACCAGTTCCTGTCCATCAACGATTTCCAGGGCGCCGATACCCTGCGCGGCATGGTGACCGACCAGGCTACCTACGACAAGATTCTGGAGCTGCTCGACCAGAACGCCGACCCGCAGTTCATCTTCGATGTGACCATGCAGAACCACTCGGGCTACGACACGGGCCTGCTGCCGGCAGATAAGCAGATGCACCTCAACATCGACACGACCGATCTGGACGCCAAGACCGTCGAGGACGGCACGCTGTCCGATGTCGACGAGTACGTCTCGTGCATCGAGCAGTCCGACCAGGCGCTTCGCTACTTCCTCAACGCCCTGAGCAAGCTCGACCGTAAGGTAGTCGTGGTGTTCTGGGGCGACCACCAGCCGTTCTTCCCGTCCAAGTTCAACGACAAGTGGTTTACCAACGAGGACGACGCCACGCACCAGGAGCGTCTGTGGCAGACCGACTACATCATCTGGGCCAACTACGACGTTGCCGGCTGCGACCAGACAAGCGAGGTCGACGACCTGTCCACCAACTACCTGTCCACGCAGCTTATGCAGTTGATTGGCGCCCCGCTGACCGACTACCAGAAAGCGCACATGACGCTGCGCGAGTCGCTGCCCGCCATCAACTCGGTGGGCTACGAGGACGCCAGCCTGCGCTGGGCGCTCTCCTCCAACGTCACCGGTGACGACGCCGCTGCCGCAGCCGCCACCAAGGCGCGCGAGGATTACGCCAAGATGCAGTACTACGAGATGTTCCGCGACGGCAAGAACGTCTATACGGAGCACTTCCAGACCGAGGCCAACGAGACCGACCCCAACCTGGCGCCGGGCACGACCAAGATCAAGTAGCGACTAGCTGCGAGTTCATAACTGAAACGTCTGTCCGGGTGGAGGCATATAAGGTTCCCTGCTCGGACAGTCCTGCGCAAGACGGAGGCCACATTAAGTGGCCTCCTTTGCGTGCGGAACTCGCGATGAACCTTATATGCCTCCGCCCGGACAGACGCCCTGTTGTTGGAGTACGGCTTGTCATGGGGGCATCCGCTGAACATATATAAGTTGAAGGCCACGTCATGTGGCCTTTTTTGCATCCGGAAGCCGTATCCCAGAATTCACGTCCGGAATGGGATGGAGTTTCCGCTTACGGCCCCGTTGGGAAACTGTATCCCATTCCGATTGCAAATTCCGGGTCGCATTTTCCACCAGAGCCCTCAACCGGAAACCGCATCCCATTCCAAAGCCAAATTCCGGGACGCACTTTCCGAAACGCCGCGCATTCGGAAAGTGCGTCCCGCTCTGAATACATCCGGACATGGAATATCCGCTTATTAGGCCTTCCATCAATAAAGGGGCGCCCTCCCGAGCGGCGGGCTCGAAGTTCATCGCGAGTTCCGCACGCAAAGAAGGCCACTTAATGTGGCCTTCGTCTTGCGCAGGACTGTAGAGCAGGGAACTTCGTGCCCGCCGCCCGGGAGGGCGTTGCGTTTAGAAGATGGACCTAGCGCTTGTTCCTCCGGGACAAAAGAAGCGCGGCTATAAAAGCGATGATGGCAAGCGCCAGCAACACCAAAAGCAAAGCGAGCGTGTTGTCCCCCGTTGCCGCCAGACCAAGCAAGCCGGGCTTCTTGCTGCCAGCAGGTTGTACGGGGATCTTCTCGCCATCGTCTTCGGCGGTGATTTCCCAGCGAATTGCCTTGTTTGCGTCGGCAAGCTCGTTGCCCACCGACGTCGGGACACTTAGTTGCAAATTGAGTACCGTGCTGCCATCGCTCGTAAACGTTGCGACCTGCGTGGGATAGGCAAACACGCTGCCCGGCGTTCCCGTCTGGAGCCAACCGGCAGACGCATCGGCCGCCGACGCCGTTAGGGTAATGGGCGACAGCAGATGTGCCGTCTCGTGATCGACAACAGCCCGCACAAACACACGTACCTGGGACTTTACACCCGTGGCACGAACCCCAATCTGTTGCTCGCGTACATCGCCGGGCATTAGATCTTTAAAGGCTGGAAACAGATCGGGCTCCCCCGAGGAGTCCGTCGCTCCCGATACCGTTAGCTGGCGTGCATTTCCGTCATAGGCAATCGTGGGAATGTCAGCAAACGCACGTGCAGGAACGGCGAGCGCGATAAGGCAGACGATTGCCGCCATCACGCAATGCAAGAAACACGCAACGTCTTTACGAATCGGAGAGGCCATACTTACGCACCTCCATGCGGCGGCACCAGCACGCCATCCTTGACCGTACAGCCCCATGCCTCTGTAACTGCGTCATCGGGCGTGGACTGAATTGCCTGGGTCGAAATGTCGACGACCAGGTTCTTGCCATCCGCCTTCCTCTCAGTCACGCTCTTGATGAGCACGCCGGTTTTGTCCATCGGCGCAACGGAAGATGTCCAATAGTAGAATCC
Organism: uncultured Collinsella sp.; assembly: GCA_905199545.1. Classification (GTDB taxonomy): domain Bacteria; phylum Actinomycetota; class Coriobacteriia; order Coriobacteriales; family Coriobacteriaceae; genus Collinsella. Next base: position 73,242 of record CAJKGW010000008.1, on the reverse strand, counting down.
GTCGGACGCGGCAACCCAAGACGAGGCGCTGTTGGAAGCAGACGCATCGGACACGTTGCCCCACTCAATAACGTAGTCCGTTCCCGCAACCGGCTCATCCCACAGGCGCGCGCCATCCTGGTCCTGCCAGTAGATATCCACCGCAGCACGCAGGTATGCCGGAGCCGAGCCCTTGTTTGTAATCGTGACGTCACTCTTCACGTTGCCATTGAGCTTCTCATCTACCGAGGGCGCCACCGAACCAAAGCCAAACTCGTTGACCAGCACGCCCGTAACCGAAAGCCAGGCAAAGGTGCCGGCAGCGCCAGCCAAAAGAAGAACGCCGACAAGGAGGGCGACGATTTGCTTGCGCTTAGTCATCCTGGTCCTCCTTCTTCAGCGTGCCGTTTTCCCAAACATTCTTGGCACGCGAGCCACCATCGACCCATTTGTCCTTCGCGCGCGTGTTAACGCACGTCACCACCGCATCGCCCGCGCTCGAGGCAGACGAAATCGTCAGCTCGGCAGATTTGCCGGGCGCCTTACCAGGCGTGCTCAGCTCACCCTGGTAGCGCCATGCCCAAGCCGTGTCTTCCTCGACGGTATAGGTGCCCGCCGGAGCGGCGAACTGCACGCTGCCGACATACCAGGTCTCACCGTTTTCCGGCTGTTGCTTATCGACCTTCACCTCGACCACGCGCGTCTCGGGAGAGGCTCCCTCCGCCGTCTTCGTCACCTTAAAGCGGAACGTCTGTCCCATAGCGCTGGCATCGGTCGTCTTTTTAACGATCGTCAGCGCATGAGTCTGGGCAAAGTTGAACACGGCTTTGCCGGGGCCCTGATCGCCCTCGCCCGTCTTCTTGGACTCCAGACGGTTGGCCAGGTCGAACGAGCCGTCACCCGAACCAAGGCTGTAGAGCGAGACAAACTTGCCGTTCACAGGCTTTTCCGCCGCAGAAACGCCCTCTGCACCAGGGCCGTAGCTTGCCTGCGTTACCGTAACAGTCAGTTGCGTCCCCATAAACGGCTTGGCAAAGCAGACCTTAAACGGCGCATTGTCGGCACTGTCACCGACGGTGTTGGCCGCGGCGGGATCGAGCAGCCACTTAAGCTGCGCGGTCATAGTTACGGGGCTCGCGGGATCAGACGTATCGTTGGCAACCACGCGATACGTCACAGGATACAGGTCCATGTCACCCTTGACTGGCTCGCCCTTGAACTCATCCCAAGACTTTGCAGTGCCATCGGCACCCACATATCGCCACTCCAAGAAGAGCTCGCGCTTATCGCCATTGGCAGCAGCCTGTTCATCGAGCAGCGCGACGATCTTGGAGTGGGCGTCCGGGTCGTACGCCACGGATTTTTGCTCCATCACAGGATTGCCGTTGTCGTCATAGACCGGGTTGCCGCTCTCATTCACCTTGGGAACATCGACGTTATGGACAAAGCCAGCGCCCGTCGCGCGCTCGTCGCTCGAGTCGACCGTCGCCGTAAAGATGACCGACCCGTCGACACCGTGATAGCGCACCTTATACGGCGCGGTCTTGTACACCGCGGTGTAGGCCACGCTCTCAAAGGGCTCGCTGCCCTCGAGGGGATACTTCTCGCCATCGGTCAACAGGGTGTATTTGCCATCGGGTTCGTAGTCGCGCGACCAGCCAACAAAGTCGTACTTGGTGCCGTCTATGCCGACAACCTCGGTTGCGGCTTTTACCTCCAGCGAAATTTGATCACCAGAGTCGGTGCGCGAAAGATAACGCACGGAACCGCGGTTATCCAGATTGTCATCGATATTCGATTGGACACGTACCGCGCTGGCACGGTAGACCGGATACAGCTCCATGGGTGCCTTGACCACGGTGTTTTTATTCACCATGGAAACGCCGTCCGACCAAACGACATAACCGCTGCCAGCTACCGGCTTAGTTTCCGTCCAGCCCACGAAGGCATTGTATGCGTTCGTTGCAGCATCGATATCGCCGACGTTATACGTTGGCAGCGGGATGCCGTCCTTAAGGCTGCCGAGAGAATCGCCCTGCTGGGCTACCTTACCGTCCACATCCCTGGCATTGAGATGGTACACAACCGCCAACGGCGAATAGTACGCCACAAATGTATAGGTCCCGCCGGGCTCCACCTGATAGGAATATGAGTTACCGTCGGCAGAATCGAGCTCCTTGACCTCACCATTCGGAAGTTCGACCTCGACCTTATTTAGCTTATATAACTCGCCGCCGGACTTGTATACCGTCGTTTCGATATCAGGGGTCACCGTTGCCGTGGCAGGATCGGTGTCCACATTGAGATTAGGGGTGATGTCATACCTAGGAACATTCACCTCGGAAGTACCCTTAAAACCGGCGCGATACAGGTTGGTGGTGTACCTAACATCGTACTTCGCGTACACCGGATAGGCATCCTGCCACTGGGTGACCTTAAAATCTGGTTTCACCAGATACGGTTCGGCCTTATCCGGGTCAGAAGTGGTGAAGGAATCGCCCTCGACATCGTAGATATACTTCCAGACGTCAGAACCCTTCTGGACCTCGGCGGTCGAAATCCAGCCCAGGAACTTATAGCCCGGCACGGCCATGTCGGCATCGGTCGGGGAAGCTTCGAGGGTCAGGGGGCTCTCATACGATCCCTTCTCACCATCTTCTGGCTTTTCGGCCACTTTAACCGACTTATTAACATGCGGGTAGTAATACGTGAACGTCAGATCCGCCCCGTTCACCTTGGTCTGCAGCAAATTACTCTCATAGCGCCGCGTGGCAGTCCTCACGACATTATCGCCCTTGTTGTAGAAATTAACGTCCGTGGTAATCATCGCGCGAACGTAGTACTTCTTATCTGTACGCACCATGCTCTCGATGGGATTTTTCACATATGTCCAATATTCACCATCGCGCTCAAGCGTCCAGAAATTCAGGCGATAGCGATCATTCACCGGTTTGACCGTTACGTTCAGCGAAGCCGAAGTCCAAGTATCGCTTAGCGTTGCAGCGCCTGGAAAATCGGTATCGGCATAGAGGTTTTTTAGAGTATCGGCTCCCGTATCGTTTTTAACGTTGTGCGAGTACGCGTTAAGGGGACTCACGACAAGGGTTTCCTTCGTGAAGCACGTGCCACACGTTTCATAACTATTCCCTATACCGTGGTCAACATGCTCCGGGCCCCAGTGGACGACGTTTTCACGCACGAAGGTACTACCGACGTTTTCCTCAAAGGGCGTTTGATAGCGATTCCAAACGGAACAAAGTAGCTTGCTGTCCGTAAACTCATGGTTGGTATAAGCCCGAACGTAATAATCCACGCGGTACTCAAAGCGGGCGATGTAGGTATGTGGCACGGTTAGATCGACATCGGCAGGGAGTGTATAGCTGGGGTCGCGGCTTACGCGCACCTCGACCTCGGACCCATCGGCAGTCTGCTTGTTTTCGTACCAGCCCAGGAAGCGGTAGCCGTCAGGCAACGCGCCCCCATCGGACAAGGGCTTATTGTCTACACCGCGCACCTGCACTGTATAGACACTGGCGCCATCCTCGGAAGTCTGGACATCGACATGGGTGTTGCCCACGCCGACACGCTGGGTCTTATCTTCAAGCTCATCCTGTTCATTGCCCTCGAACACTGTCATGATGTTCGAGACGTAGTCGCTGTACACCGGATAGAAGTCGGTCGGGCCAAGCACGGTAATCTCGGTACCGGCAGGATAGAACGCGCCGGCATTTTTTAGCTCGGCGAGCTGGGTCGAGGTAATGGCTGCATAGCCACCGTTCATCTGAGCCTCTTCGCTCGGCTTCGTTGTCCAACCGATAAAGGTGGCGCTGGAAGACAGCGTGCCACGATCGGTAGGAGCGGCGGGGTTGAGCTTCGCGCCGTAGCGATACCAATCGCCCGATTTGTCGTGTGCAGTGCCGCTCTGGCAATCGAGCGTTTCGCCCTGGACGTTATAGAACAGCACCTGCGCCTCGTACGAAGCGATAAACAGGTCATTGCCCTTAAAACCGTCGACCCCCTTGGCATTATCGGCGGTATAGGTCGACGTATGCTCGTGCGCCTCACTCTTCTTGACCTGTTTGCCGGCAGTCACGGCATCGGCATCGGTCTTGCCGTCAAACCAGGTGTTATCGGCCTCGATGTGGTTCACGTTGACCCCGGGCTCGCGGAACCAGCCCGTAAAGCGGTATCCCTCGTTTGCCTCGGTCAGGCCTTCAGGCTTTGCGGAGGTCTCTTGCTCAAACGTTACCGACGTATCGCCCTGGGCCAAGCCCTGGGCCGTTCCCGCCAGCACGGCGCTCACGGCAAAGGCGTACGGATCCGAGGTCGCTTGATCAATACCGAGTTTGGTTGCCGTAATTGTCGCGGTACCCGCACCGGGAAAATCGATCGTCGCCTTAACGCTCTGGCCATGCACAGGAATATTCAGCTTGTAATCCATTGCCCACTCATTGGGGTGCGGGCCATCCAGGGTCCCGTCGTTAGCAGTCGAGCGCATGGTGCCGGCACAGAAGTCGTAGTCGTGCTCTTCCCACAGCTCGCGCGTGGTGTAGCGCTCGTCATCCCATGGACCATAGCCATCACCCTTGGTGGTGCCATCGCCGCCAAACGAGGGGATTTTCTTTTTAGCAGGGTTGCCCTGGCTGTTGCCAGAAAGGCTCACGCTCGGCTTAAAGTAGCACTCGGTGACCGTGGCATCATCCTTGTTGGCACGCGCGGCAATACCGCCCAGGTTCACATCGTTTTGAATGATGGGAATCACGGCGATGGGATTGTACTGACGCGAGCTCAAGTCACCCGCAAAATGGCTGCGGACAAGCTCGTTGCCCTTTTCGGTTAGAATACGACCCGCCAAGCCACCCGTCCACGCACGCGTCACGGCGACGACGCCCACATATGACGCGGCATAGCTGTAGCACTGCGCCGTCGAGAAGCAGTCGATAATCTTGGCCTCGCCCGCCATGCAGCCCACAAAACCCGAGGCGTACACGTTGTTGCCGCCCAGGGCGCCAATGGCCACGTCGTACTTGTTGGTGACGTCGGTCATGCCCTTCTCGGCAATCGAGCCGTCGTCCTTACGCGTCGGCGTCACGCGGCAGTACTCGATAGTCGAGTTCTTAACGTAGCCGGCAAACGCCGCCATATACAGACCCTCACCGCCGAGCGCCTGCACGCCCGAGGTCGCATTGTTGACGGCACGGCCGCCACGGACCTCGCAGTTGTAGAGGGTGCAGCCGTCGAGCTCGCCGGCGATGAGACCGCCCTCAAAGCCTGCGTTGGTAATGAGGTTGAGAGCATTGTTGGCGCAGGTCACGTGCAGCGTGCTCTCCATGACCATAACGTTTTCGAAGCGCGTTTTGACGGCCTTGCCCACGATAATGCCACCGCGGAAGTCCGCCCACACGTTGGCGTCCTTGACCAGGAAGTTTTTGATGGTGGCACCGTTGGTCTCGGCAAAAAATCCCGTATCGCGCTCGGGGTCAAAAGCGTCTTTATCGTAGCTCAGGCCCTCAACGGTGTGGTTTTGACCATCGAACACGCCCTTAAACGGATGCTCCTTGTTGCCAAACGACAGATGCTTAACGGTGTGCGAGACAATGGTCTTCATGTCGTCATCATTAAGCACGATATCGTTATCGAGATAAACGCGCCAGCCGGACGTATCGCGCTCACGCGAAAGCGCCACGTACACCAAAAAGTCGTTCGCGTTTTTGATGTGGTATTCGTTTGTGTTCTCGGGCACGTCCTCGGCATGCACCACCGTTGGCAGCGCCATAACGCAGCAAAGGGCAATCGCCGCGACGGCAACTAGCCTGCTAAGCACGCCCCGGTTCATGTTCTTGATCTTCATAGGCTAGTTCGCCTCCGGCCAGCCCGCGACGTCAAGCACGTCGAGGACGGTATCGCTTGCCTGCTGGTTTTTGGCCTGCACGGCCTGAACATCGATATCGAGCCTGAATGAGCCGCCGCGCGCGGCATCGTGGTAGTCGCCCACAAAGCGCAGCGATTCCATAAGGCTTTCCGTCATGGCGCCGGGGTCGAGCATGCCGCCACGCCCGGCCAATCCACGGTAGTAGTACCACCCATCGCCGCCGTCGATCCACGGGGACCCCTCGTCCGCGTTCACATGAAACGCAACGCTGCCCGAGGCATCCGCACTCGAACCGTCGGGTGCCACTGACGTCATGCGTAGACGAGCGCGAACGTACTCAGGCTGCGCGCCGGCGTTCTCCACGCGCACAATGCGGCTGATGTCAGAGCCACTGGCCTTGGTGTCGGGATAGTCCCCGTGCTCGTCGGCCTCAAACGGAATCTCTTCGCCTTGCTCGTTGAGGGTGTATTCGCAGACTCGTACCTTCACGCTGCCAAACGATAGGACGTTGTTCGCCGGAACCATATCAACGGTAAAAGCCAGCGTGCCGCACAGGCACGCCAGGGCCAACAGCGCCATCGCGGCAAGCGCCAAGGTGCGTTTCTGATTGTCGGAAAGATTGTTGAGCATTACGTTCGCCAATCGTCGATCAAAGGGGAACCGAGATCCCGGTCCGAAAATGGGGATGGGGAGCGGGCCGGGATCTCGGTGGGGGGCTACTACTGGTTCTTAATGGTATTAGCCCAAGTCGTGGCCTGAGCGACGGCGTTGTCAGCAGCGCTGGTGTTGCCGTCCTTCTGGTCGGCGCCGAAGATGTAGGCGGAAACCTTCATCTCGGGCTTCGCGGCGACCATTTTGCCCTCCAAGGTGCTGGGGAACACAACCTTGCTAAAGAGCTCGCCGGTGTAGACGTCCTGAGCAGCATCCTTGGCTTTGAGGACAGTAGGGGCGGTCATAGTAGAGTCCTTGGCGTACATGAACAGACCGCTCAGGTACTTGCCGTCGGCAGAGGTGGCCACCTGTCCATCGACCGGCTTCCAGTTGTTGTTGAGGGTGAAGTACGGGGTGTTCGCGGCAACGGTGTCATCCTTGACCATGGCGTTCTTCACATAGATGAACACGTAGGCGTCGTCGGAGCCCTTCGCGATGCCGACGTTAGGGTTCTTGTCTGCGCTGGAGCCGGGAACGATCTTGGAGTTGTCTTTCCAATTGGTCTCGAACAGATAGGCCTTGCTATCATTATTATCGGGGCCAGGCTTATCGGGCTGGTCGGGATCGGGCTTCTTTTCGGGAGTGTTGATGCTGCCCACCGTAAACACGTTGTTCAGCGTCTGCGTGGCCGTCAGCCAGGCGTAGGTGCCCACACCGGCGGCCAGCACCAGCAGCAGCAAGGCGGCAACGATGCCGTAGCGCTTTTTCTTCTTGTTTTCCATCGTTCTCTTCCTTTCGAGAATCGTTTTCCCCGGCAACGGCCCCTACCGCCGCCGACGCTTTTCCCTGCCGCTATGAACGCCGCTTCCTCGCATGCACGCGGGTATGCTTGCCCGCAGGCTCGTCGGGAACCATCCGATCGAGCACTATCGACGCCGCGATCAGCAGCGCCAGAACGGCCACCACAACAAGCAAACCGGGCATCGTCGTGCAATATGCGTTGACGAAGCCCAGGTAAGGGACACAAAAAGAAACAGTGCCGATAACACTCGAAAAAGGCGTCTGCTCGGCATCGTGCATGATGCTTCCGTCTGCATTTTTGTTCGCAATTCCCTGCGTGCCGATCATCTGCGCCACAGGGTCGATCTCGTACACCTGGTGCGTCACCACGGCACCGTCCGATCGGTAAAAGGTTGCATTGTCACCCACGGCAATATCCACTGGCTCAACCTGGCGAACAAACACCATGGAGCCAACGGGAAGATCGGGTTCCATAGAGCCCGAGAGCACAGCAAAGGGCATGTATCCAAATGCACGAGGAACAAAAGAAACAACGGCAAGGGCTATGACAAGCGCGAACGCCAAGCTACTCAAAAGTGCAATAAATCGTTTGAGTCTACGCGCCGTCAAAGTGATAATTCATCCCCCTTGAGGACCTATTCGACCCATCCAAAGGTCAGCAAGTTTCAACAGGAACCGCAAGGCGCTTGAAAAGTGAGTCCGAAATAAGCCAATTTGGAATCTTCTCGTAATAAAAACATAGCGATGTGCTACACATTTTTCAATGTTTTGTCGCTGAATGCTACTAATTTTGGCGTAAGTGGTCATTTATCCCCAAATTGGTCTGCTTTATCCAATATCTGTGACTAACCCCCTACGCAACTTCCCCATAGAGGGATCGATTTTTTGCGGAACTAAAATAATGGTACCCCCCCCCACATTAAAACAAATTGCTGGAAGTGCCCTTTATTTCCGACCCCTTTTACTGGAGTTTTATGACAGCCCCATCTAGTTCGCAGCCCATAACCCTCTGAAAACCGTGTCCCAGAATTCCCGTCCGGAGTGGGATGCGGCTTCCGCTTGTGGCCCCGTTGGGAAGCCGTATCCCGCTTCGATCACAAATTCCGGGTCGCACTTTCCGCCAAGACCCTCAACCGGAAACTACATCCCATTTCTCGACCGAATGCTGGGATGTAGTTTCCACAGAGCCCTTCACCGGGAAACCGCATCCCATTCCAAAGGCAAATTCCGGGACGCAGCTTCCGCAACTCCACCCATCCGGAAATCCCATCCCACTCCGCACACATCCGGGCATAGAGCAATCAGCTTATTAGGCCTTCCATCAATAAAGGGGCGCCCTCGTGTCACGAAAAAAGCCTCGAGAACTTCGAGGCTTTCACATTTGTATTGTTTTGCACGAAGGACCGCGAACGGCGAAGCTACTCGCCCAGCACGGCCTTCTTGGCGGCTGCAGCCATGTTGTCCAGGTCTTCCTTGGTGGGATGGTCCTTCGCGGCAACCCAGTTGTCGAGCAGCATCTTAAATCGGGCGTTTTCGGGATCTTGCTCGAGCATGGCCTCGTAGCGCTGCTTGACCGCGGGGCCCATCTTGCCCTGGCACATCGCCCAGCCCGCAAGCTCGGCATCCCCAGCCAAATTGGAAGTTACGCGGTCGATAATCTGCTGATAGTAGCTCTGGTCGGCGCCAAAACCGCAGGTGCCAAACAGGAAGACGCGCTTGCCGTGCAAGGCGGAGAGCAACGCCGCGACCGAAGGCGTGCACGCGCCCTTGTCGCACCAAAAACCGACGAGCACCGTGTCGGCCGCGCAGGCGCCCTGCGCCTCGAGCGCAACCTGATCTGCGTCCGCATCGTCGCTCAACGCCGCGGCGTGGACAAACTCAACGCCCGCAGCCTGCAGAGTGCGCTTGATCGCACCCGAAACCATCCTGGTATTACCGCTCTTGCTGTTAACCACCAAAGAGCACGTCATAGTCACGTTGCCTCGTTTCCCCCAAAACTAAAGCCACTAATGCAATTTATTAGATGAATATCTTAGTACTAACGTGACAGATGTAAACCACCGTCTGTCGATTGGTGACGCAGACGACATCTTTGGACAGATTCCGAACAGTATGTACTTCGGATTGAAACCGCCGCAGAACGTTTCACGAATGGCCGAAAAACTGTTTCACAAAACGCCGTCAAATTGTGTCACGGAGTATCGTCAAAATGTTTCACGCGCTGGTAGAACGCTATATAACAAGATCGCTCTATGGGACAAACAAACCTGATTAATTTGCCCCACGGGCTTGCTTACTGGGCGAACTGGCTGCGGTAGAGCTCGGCGTAGAAGCCGCCTGCCGCGAGCAGTTCATCGTGCGTGCCGCGCTCGATAATCTCGCCATCGCGCATTACCAGGATGCAATCGGCGTTGCGAATCGTCGACAGGCGGTGCGCCACGACAAAGCTCGTGCGGCCGGCCATGAGCTCGTCGAATGCCGCCTGCACCTGCAGCTCGGTACGCGTATCGATGCTCGACGTCGCCTCGTCCAGCAGCAGAATCGCCGGATCGGTGAGCATGACGCGCGCGATGCACAGCAACTGTTTTTGACCCTGGCTAAACGTGCCGCCGTCCTCGCCGATCACCGTATCGTAGCCGCCTGGCAGCTGCACGATAAACTTGTGCGCATGAGCGCGCTTGGCGGCCTCGACAATCTGCTCGCGCGTGGCATCGGGGCAACCGTAGGCAATGTTTTCGGCCACCGTGCCCTCGAACAGCCAGGTGTCCTGCAGCACCATGCCAAAGGCGCGGCGCAGGCTCGCACGCGTGTAGTCACGCGAGGAGCGACCATCGACCGCGATGCGCCCAGCATCGATATCGTAAAAGCGCAGCAGCAGGTTGATGAGCGTCGTCTTGCCACAGCCCGTGGGTCCGACGAGGGCAAAGCGCGTACCGGGCTTGGCATCGATGCAGATATCCTGCAGCAGTTTGCGGTCGGGCACATAGCTAAAGTACACGTGTTCAAAGGTCACCTCGCCCTGCGGGGCGGCAAGCTCCACGGCATCCGCCGCGTCGGGCTCCTGCTCGCGCGCATCGAGCAACGCGAACATGCGGCGCGCCGAGGCGTACGCGGTCTGGATTTGCGTGATGACGTTCGTGACCTCGTTGAACGGCTTAGTGTACTGGTTAGCGTAGGACAGGAAGATCTGCACGCCGCCCACCGTGAGCGCCGCAGGCACGCCCGTGATCACGCCCGCGCAGCCGATCACGGCGACCACGGCGTAGATGATGTTATTGATAAAGCGCGTGCCGGGGTTAGAAAGCGAACCCATAAACTGCGCGCGCTCGCCCGCCGTATAGAGCTCGGCGTTGAGGACATCGAAGCGCTGTTGAGCGTGCGGGCCGTAGGCGAAGGCGTCCACGAGCTTTTGCTCGCCCACGTACTCCTCAATATGACCGCCAAGCTGGCCTTGGATGCGCTGCTGTGCCGTAAAGCTCTTGTTGGAAAGCTTGGCGATGGCGCCGGCTGCAAAGATGGAAAGCGGCGTGACGAGCACCACCACGAGCGTCATGGCCAGGTTAATGGAGAGCATAAACGCGAGCGTGCCCACGATGGTGATGACGCCGGTAAAGAGCTGCGTAAAGCCCTGCAGCAGGCCGTCGCCCACTTGGTCGACATCGTTGACCACGCGGCTCATGAGGTCACCGTGGGCATGGCTGTCGATAAAGCTGAGCGGCATGCGGCTGAGCTTGTCGCTTGCCTCCACGCGCATGTCGCGCACCGTCTCGTAGGACAGGCGGTTGACGCAGTAGCCCTGCAGCCACTGGAAGGCCGCGGCGCCTACCACGACGAGCGCGAGTTTGGTGACAAGCGGCAGTAGCGCGTCGAAGTCCACCTGCCCGGCGGCGACGATAAGGTCGATGCCCTCGCCGATGAGAATCGGCGTGTAGAGCTGCAGAATCACGGAGATGGCGGTACTCACAAACGACGCAACAAACGAAATGCGATGCGGACGAACGTAGCCCATCAGACGGCGAGTCACCGCACCCGCGGGATAGCGTTCGGGATCGCCGGGCTGGCGCGGACCGTCGCTCAGGTCATTGAGGTTATCATTGCCGGACACGTTGGCCGTCATTGTGGCGACCGAGCCGGAGGAAGTGTACGGATTCATCTAGCAGCCCTCCTTTGAGCAGACGGATGCGGGGACAGTCAGGGCGGACGCGGGACTTGAAACGGACGCGGGTGTCGCACTCCCCTGCTGGCCCTCGAGTTCCTCGCGGCGCAGCTGCGACTGGCAAATCTCGCGATAGAGCTGGCAGCTTGCATACAACTCGTCATGCGTGCCCAGGCCCGCAACCGAGCCATGGTCGAGTACGCAGATCATGTCGGCATCGCGCACGGTCGAGACGCGCTGGCTCACGATGACGGTCGTCAGCGGCAGCCCGCCCTCGGCGGCACCGCGCACGCTGCGCTCGCGAATGGCGTGGCGAAGCGCCGCGTCAGTCTTAAAGTCGAGCGCCGAGGCGGAATCGTCCATGATCAGGACCTGTGGCGAGCCCACCAGGGCGCGCGCGATGGTCAGGCGCTGGCGCTGGCCACCGCTAAAGTTCTTGCCGCCCGCCTCGACCGGGGCATCGAGCCCCTGCGGCTTGTTGCGCACGAACTCGCTCGCCTGCGCCATGTCGAGCGCCGCCCAGAGCTCCTCGTCGGTTGCCGCCTCGTCGCGCCAGGTCAGGTTGCTGCGGATGGTGCCGCTCACGAGCGACGCGCGCTGCGGAACGGTCGCGACCACATGGCGCAGCTGGTCGAGCGGCCAGGTGCGCACGTCGGCGCCCATCACGCTCACGCTGCCGGTGCCCGCATCGTACAGGCGCGGGATAAGCGAGACGAGCGTGGACTTGCCGCTGCCCGTGCCGCCGATGATACCGAGCGTCTTGCCCAGCGGCAGCTCCAGCGTCACATCGTTGACGGCGTTGGCAGCGCCGGCGCCAAAGGAGAAGCTCGCATGGCTCAAGCTCAGCGCGGGAACTGGAGCGACATTGCCCGGCTTAGGCAGTGTGACCGGCTCGTTGTCCTCGTCGGTGATGCTCGGCACGCAATTGAGCACCTCGTTGATGCGCGACGCACTGGCGCTCGCCTTGGTAAAGACCACGACCAAGTTGGCAACATACACGATGGAGGTGAGGGTCTGCGTCATGTAGTTGACGAACGCCATGACCTGGCCCTGCGTGAGCTCGCCCACGTTGACCTGGATGCCGCCGACCCACAGGATGGCGCACACGCCCAGGTTCATCACAAGAAACGTGACGGGGTTGAGAATCGACGAGAGCTTGCCCACCGCGATGGCGGTATGTGCCTGGTCATCGGCCGCTTGGGCAAAGCGCTCGCGCTCATGGTCCTCGCGCACAAAGGCGCGAACCACGCGAGCGCCCGAAAGCCCCTCGCGGCAAATGAGCGCGATGCGGTCGAGCTTTGCCTGCAGCTGCTTGTAGTACGGAATGCAGCGCGCCATAACAAACCAGAACACCAGGCCGATAGCGGGCGTGCAGATCAAAAAGATGATGCCGAGCTTAAGGTCGATGGCAAGGGCCGCGCACATAGAGCCCACCGCCAGGAAGGGCCAGCGGATGAGCATGCGCACGCCCAGCGCCACGGCGAGCTGCACCTGGTTGACATCGTTGGTGATGCGCGTGATGAGCGACGGCGTGCCAAAGCGATCGAGCTCGGCATAGCTCAGTTTGTTGATGTGCTCGTAGAGCGCACCACGGATATCGGTGCCCATGCCCTGCGAGGTGAGCGCCGCCATCTTTTGGCAGATGAGCGTAAACGAGATGCCGATCACGGCCATGGCGGCGAGCACCGCGCCGTAGTGGACGACGGCGTCCACATCGTGCGCCCCAATGCCCTTATCAATCATCTGGGCAATCACCAGCGGCGTCAGCAGGTCAAAAATCACTTCGATCAACTTGCACGCAGGGCCGATCACCATATACCGGCGAAACTTACCACCAAAACGCCTGAGCAGCTCAATCATGTATAGGCGCTCCCTATCATCATCCACATTCAATTCGAACCATGATAGTACCGCCGCCCCAAAAGAAGCGTAAACAACTCGTCATTTCTAACGGGATTCAGTTTTCAGAGGGGTATACGCGCACACCCAGCCAGTGTCGGGTCAACTAGCATGGTATATTTACATTAGTGCTACCAAGTTAGTCGCCGACCCTTGAAATGAGGTGCCGAGATGAACGACATTCTCGCGAGAAGAGCAAGACGAGCAACTGTGGGCATCGCCCTTTCCGCGGCGCTTGTCGCGGGAATCGCCCCCGCAACGGCGATCGCGGCAGAAACCAGTTCCCCCACCGGTGCGGCCGTTTCGCAGACGAGCGCCGCCAACGGCAATTCGGGCGCCCCGCAGACAGAAGACGCGGCCGCCGCAAAAGAAAAAGCGTATGCAGCCATGCAGGAAGCGCTCAAAAAACTCGAGGCCGCAAAAGACGCCGCAAGTCCCGAGAAAATTGCGAGACTCAATGATGACATTGCCCGTTTTCAAGAGCTCCGCGACAAGATGGCGGCGCAAGCCGCCGAAGAGAGGGGACTCCTTCCCACCATGCAAGCGGACATCGATGCAGCCCAAGCCAAATACGACGGGGCCATCAACCGGGTAAGCGAGCTCCAGGCAGAATTAGACAAGAAACTTGAGATGCTTAAGACACTCGAAGCACTCGGCTACGAGGAGTTTGTCGAAACTGTTAAACAGCAAATAAAGCAGTTGCACAGTGAGATCGTAACGGCAAAAGCGCAAGTAGGCCATTGCGAAGAGGAGCTCCGCGAGTTCCAGTACCGCCTCAGAAATCAGGAAAGACGAGTTAATAACTGTGAACGTGCTGTAGAGAAATATAAAGGCGATATCGACCGGTTCATAGCCTGGCGAGATGCGCTCCTCGACAATTTGAAAAAAGCGCAAACGGCCTATGACGACGCCTGCAAGGCATACGAAGAGGCAAAGGCCGCGGCAGACAAGGCCACCTCGCCCGAGATAACGCAACCGACCGAGACGACGCCTCCCTCCAACTCGGCGCAACCGGCCGAGGCGACACAGCCCACCGGCTCGTCCGCGACCGGCAAAAATACCCCGCCAAACTCCACCAAGCAGGCGAACTCGAGCAGCGGCAAGCAAGCAGATACGACCGCCGGCAAGCTCGCGAACACGGGCGACACGGCGCCGAGCGCAATCGCACTCGCAGCAGTCGCCGCCGCAGGCCTCGGAATAACCGCCACAGCCACACGCCGCCTCAAGAACTCAAAATAGCCGCCAGAGCATACTACCTTCGCCAATCCACAAACCCAGAGACAAAAGAGGCCCGTTTCCCCAACCCAGGGAAACGGGCCTCTTTACTTGAAAAAACAGATGGCAATGCCGCCGTCTCTTGTACCACGCAGCCATCAATGCCCAGACAACACTAGCAAGCCGCGTTCCTTAAGGGATAGATTTAATGGCTGTTAATCAAGGGGTATACGCGCACGCCCGATCAATGGCGGGCAAACCGCCTGATATACTTACATTAGTGCTACCAAGTTAGTCGCCGACCCTTGAAATGAGGTGCCGAGATGAACGACATTCTCGCAAGAAGAGCAAGACGAGCAACCTTGGGCATCGCCCTTTCCGCGGCACTCGCCGCGGGAATCGCCCCCGCAACGGCGATAGCGGCGGAAACCAGTTCCCCCATCAATGCAGTTGCCTTGCATACGGAAGATGCGGCCGCCGCAAAAGAAAAAGCGTATGCAGCCATGCAGGAAGCGCTCAAAAACCTCGAGGCCGCAAAAGACGCCGCAAGTCCCGAAAAACTTGCGGAAATCGATGATGACATTGCCAGTTTTCAAGAGATCCACGACATAGTGGTGACGGAAGCCGCCAAACGGAGGGAACCCCTTCTCGCCATGCAAGCGAACGTCGATGCAGCCCAAGCCAAATACGATGAGGCCCACAACCGGACAAGCGGCCTTCAGGCAGAATTAGATAAGGTACTCAAGGAGCTCGGCGACGAGGCGCCCAGCGCAGCTGTTAAGGAGCATATTAAGCAGTTGCGCAGTGAGATCATGGCGGCAGAAAGGCGAGAAGAATCTTGTGAAGATGATCTTCACCACTACCAACGCCGGCTCGAAAGCCAGGAAAAACAGGTTCAGTATTTCGAAAGTGAGGCAAAGGAAGCTAAAGCCCACATTGACGAGGACATAGCCAAGCGAGATGCGCTCCTCGGCGATTTGGAAAAGGCGCAAGCGGCCTATGACGACGCCTGCAAGGCATACGAAGAGGCAAAGGCCGCGGCAGACAAGGCCACCTCGCCCGAGATAACGAAACCCGCCGAGACGACAAAACCCTCCAACTCGGCGCAACCGGCCGAGACGGCACAGCCCGCCAGCTCGCCCGCGACCGGCAAATACGCTCCATCGAGCTCCACCAAGCAAGCAAATACGACCACCGGCAAGCTCGCAAACACGGGCGACACAACACCGAGCGCAATCGCACTCGCAGGAATCGCCGCCGCAGGCCTCGGAATAACCGCCACGGCCACACACCGCCTCAAGAACTCAAAATAGCTGCCAGCGGTTATTGTCTTCGCCAATCCACAAGCCCAGAGACAAAAGAGGCCCGTTTCCCCAACCAAGGGAAACAGGCCTCTTTACTTGTAAAAACAAATGGTAATGCCACCATCTCTTGAACCACGTAGCCATTGATGTCTTGGCGCAGCCAGCGAGCGACATCCAGGGCGAACAAGTTGGCATGAAAAAGGCAAGGCATAGACCTTCTGGTCATGCCTTGCCTTTTGAATGACAAATTGTTCGCCCTGGGTGGCGCGCAGCGTCGAGCATTGCGCGGTTTGGTAAAACCGCGCAAAAAGAAAGCCCGTGCGCTCGATGGATTCGGATGCCCGACAGAGGCTCCTTATGGCTGCTTCCTTCCGGACCTGACCAGATTCGGAACATGTCGTCATCCGAACCCATCGAACGCGCTAGGCGCTCGGTATATCTTACCCGCTCCCGCCCGATGGGGCAAGACAGCTAATTTGGGACGGGGCTTTTTTGACTACTTTTTGACTGGTGGGGCATCAGGGTGGCGAAAGTAGTCAAGGAGGCCCCGTCCTAAATAGACTGATCTGGTGCTGTGCCACGAAAAGGGCCCATCTACTACGTTTAGGTCGCAGGGGTCGACCATAGCCGACTTTTTCGAAAATCGGCAAGCTTTCTACCTGCGGTTTTGTTTTTGCAAATTCCGGGATGGTCGAGGGTGGCCGGCTTAACGTAGTAGATGGTCGCATTTCGTGGCAAACGGTCCGACCCGAGACCCAAGGCAGCCAACCTCGAATGGCCATTCTCAAAGTTGCGGTGGAATACGGACTGAATTGGCCCCTTAAAGGCAAAAACACTCCGTATTTCACCGCAAGTTATTGGGGGGATGGGTTTTAGAGGCGAGCGAGGTCATAGGCTCGGGCAGCCGCCTCGCCGGCGCAGATGAGGTTGGTTGTGGCTTCTTGCGAATCGAGTGCCCGCTCCAGGTCCATGGGCTTGCGGCAGATCGGCAAAACCAAGTCAATACCCTGCCCATATACCGCATCCAGGTTGTCAGCGCGACCGCCCACGACGGCAACCACCGGCTTGCCATATCGCTTCGCACGACGGGCCACGCCCACCGGCGCCTTACCGGCGGCGGACTGCTCATCCATATTGCCCTCGCCCGTTATGACCAGGTCGACATCGCGCACGCGCTCGTCAAACCCCACGAGATCGAGCACCGTCTCCACACCCGAGTGTAGCTCCGCACCGAGTGCCAGCAACGCCGCGCCCAAGCCACCGGCAGCGCCCGCGCCGGGCACGCCGAGCACCGAGCCAAATGTCCGTGCGCCCTCGGGTGTGCGCAACAACCCCTGGGCCCGAGCCTCGACAATTGCCGTATCGAGTAGACGACCGTAGCCGACCATCCAGCTGTCGCACCTGCTCAGCGCCTCGGCGTCACCCGTCGGCAAGCCTTTCTGCCCGCCAAACACCGCTAATGCGCCCCGACGCCCCACGAGCGGATTCTCGACATCCGAAAGCACAACGATACGAGCGCCATCCAAAGCCTGCAGCGCTGGCGCCAAATCAACGCTCGCCACCCGCTCAAGGCCGGCAAGACCGGGGGCGATATCGCAGCCCCGATCATCGACCACACGCGCGCCCAGCGCCTGCAGCATACCGGCGCCACCATCGTTGGTGGCGCTGCCGCCCAAGCCAATATAGATAGTCTTTGCCCCGGCACGAACCGCACGGAGCATCAGCTCGCCCACGCCATAGGTTGTAGCAGCCAGCGCCGACGACTCCGTGCAAGGCGAATACCCAATGCCAGCCGCCTCGGCCATCTCGATGACCGCGGACTCGCGCTCGGCATCTACCAGCATCCGGGCAGACACGGGTTCACCAAAGGGACCTGCCACCTCGCAGGTCGAGAGCTCGCCACCACGCGCGGCAACGGCGTCGAGCGTTCCCTCGCCACCATCTGCCAGCGGCAAAGCGTTCAGCTCGGCATCGGGCCAAACGCGGCGCACGCCCTCGGCAACCGCTGCCTCCGCCTGCGCGCTCGAAACGCTGCCCTTAAAGGAGTCAATTGCCAGCAGCACGCGGCGGGGCCGGCGGCACGCAGGACCAAAGTCAACCGCCGTGTCAGCATCCTCACCGGCACCTGCAAGCGCTGCGGCGTGAGCGGCATGCGCCTCAAGATCGGCCCCACAACCGCAATCAGTGCCGCCCGCTCCGCGCAGACCGCCAAAATAGCTACTCAGCAGCTCGCGGCATTCATCCGCCAGGACCCCAGCCGTCACGTTAAACCGATGATTCAGGCGCGAATCGGCATTCAGGTCATACAGCGAACCCAGCGCGCCCGCCTTGGCATCACTCGCGCCATACACGCAGCGCCCCACGCGCGCGTTAACCATAAGCCCCGCACACATGCAGCAGGGCTCGAGCGTCACGTAGACCGTGCAATCGGAAAGGCGCCAGCGACCGAGCGACCGAGCGGCAGCGCACAGGGCCGCAAACTCGGCATGAGCCGAAGGATCCTGATCGAGCTCGCGACGATTATGCGCCCGCGCGACAATCTCGCCCGCGCGCACCACTACGGCTCCGATGGGCACCTCGCCCACCGCCGCGGCGGCGCGCGCCTCCGCCAGCGCCTCACGCATGAACTTCTCGTCGATTTCGGTGATCGTCATCGTTCGCCTTCCCTGTTGCAAATTCAAAACGATGCTATCATTACGACTCACGGAGAGATGGCAGAGCGGTTGAATGCGGCGGTCTTGAAAACCGTTGAGCGCGAGAGCGTTCCGGGGGTTCGAATCCCCCTCTCTCCGCCACTTTTAGTGATGCACCGGCGTCATGGTTCGCTCGAACAGTGCATCGACCACGTCGGCTATCTCAGGTCGACGTTCAAGATCGTGACCCGATTCCCACCATATCGTGAAAAGTCGAATAATACCGCCGGCGACAAACTCAGACGTCGTCTCGAGTGACACGGGGGCCAGGGCATCCTCGGCAAGCACGTTCATCACACGCTCGCGGATGGAGCGGGCAATGCGGTCGCAAATAACGTTGGTCAGCATGCCCGACATGCTGCTTGCCAAAATGTTATCCATGAGCTGCTCGTGCGCCAGAATCAAATCCATGGCATCGTCCAAAATCGCGTGCCGAAGCGCGCGCACGTCCTCGGCAGACACTGCGCCGGCCTCATCGGGCTGTTTTTGCGGCAAGCCCGACATAAGCTCATCGATATAAAAGGCAAAGTAATCGTTCTTGTCGCGAAAGTGCTTGTAGAACGTCGTACGGCGAATCATGGCGCGGTCGCACAGCATGGCAACCGTCAGGTCCTCAAAACGATGCTCCTCGAGAAGTTCGGTGAAGGCATCGAACAGGGCGCGGTAGGTTTTCTTAATGCGAAGGTCCACTGGTATCGCCATCCTCAGGGCAAAGACAACACTCGACAATCTGTCGCATATCTTACACCTGTACCTCGCGCGCTTTGCCCCGGTGCCAACCCCGCCGAAAACATAACGCTTACCGGAAAGTTCGGCACGGCAAAACGTTGCGGGTATACTAGTAGCGTTATACCAACGGCAGCTGGCGCATGCCGCCGCGGCCATTCGAAACGGAGACATCATGATTACCGTCATCATCGGCATCGTTGTTGTCATTGTGATTGTCTGCGCCATCGCCGGCATCTACAACAACATGGTCACCAAGCGTAACCGCATCGATAACGCCTGGCAGAACATCGATACGCAGCTGCAGCGCCGCAACGACCTGATCCCCAACCTGGTCGAGACCGTCAAGGGCTACGCCAAGCACGAGCAGGAGACGCTCTCCGCCGTGATCAGCGCGCGCAACACCGCCGTCAAGGCCACCACGCCCGAGGCCAAGATGGAAGCCGACAACGTGCTGACCGGTGCGCTGCGCCAGCTCTTCGCCGTAGCCGAGGCCTATCCCGATCTTAAGGCAAACACTAACTTTACGCAGCTCCAGGCATCGCTCGAGGATACCGAGAACAAGGTGAGCTACGCACGCCAGAGCTACAACGATTGCGTGCTCAGCTACAACAACGCCATCCAGACGTTCCCGGCTGTTATCTTTGCCGGCATCTTCCAGTTTAAGGAGCGCCAGGGCTTCGAGGCCGCCGAGGCCGCCCGCCAGGCACCAACCGTCAAGTTCTAGTGAGCCGTTGACGCATCCACAACCGTTTTTGCATAAACCGCCCCGTCGAATGCATACTTCGACGGGGCGGTTGCTTTTTGCCCGAAGGTACCCCCAGGGGCGGCGTGCAAATTTTGGAGTTTTCAGCATCCCGGAACCCACAGGGCAGGAACGTGCCCACAGAACCGCGTTGAAAACCCTGATTCTGAGCCCTCAGCGCCTCAGAGATCGCTCATTTTTTTACAGGATGCGGCTCATGGCGCCTGACTTTTGTCCAAAAACCAGTATGCAGGCACCCTCGACTGCTGAAAACTCCCAAAAATGCACGCCCCGCCCCACCCTAGGCGAGCGGCAACCGAAAAAACGTGCACGTCCCCTCTTCGGCTGCAACTACGGCAAAGCCCTAACAGCCAAATAAAAGGCGCGGCCAATAGGCCGCGCACCTTCTCCCCTACAGCCCAGTAACCTCCTGGCAAGGAATGCAGAGCACTCGACCGAGGCGGACCGGCCTATCTCCCGGCGCATTCCACAGGACGAAAGAACCTCCGCCGCACGTAGTGCGCAGCGGAGGTTCTTTCATGTCCGAGGACGCGCCGGGAGATAGGCCGGTCCGCCTCGGTCAGGGCTTGATGGGAATTACGAAGCCAGGTTACGCCACGGTGTAAACCCAGTTGTGCTTATCTTCAACAGCACCAGACTGGATACCAGTCAGGGTCTCGCGAAGCTTCTTCATCACAGGGCCGATCTCGGTGTAGCCAGCCGGGAAGGTCACGGTCTCGTCGGCGCCGTAAACCTTGTTGTCGATCTCGCCGACCGGGGAGATAACGGCAGCGGTGCCGCACAGGCCGCACTCGACAAAGGTACCGGCCTTGACCTCGGCCCACTCGACAGGGCGTTGGTCGACGGTAATGCCCAGGTCCTGAGCAACCTGAACGAGCGAACGACGGGTGATAGAGGGCAGGATGGAGTCGGTGTGCGACTGCGGAACGACGAGGGTGCCGTCCTCCTTCACGAACAGCACGTTGGCGCCGCCGGTCTCCTCGACATAGGTGCGGGACTCGGAGTCGAGATACAGGTTCTCGGCATAACCCTCGCGATGGGCCTCCATCGTGGGTTTAAGGGACATGGCGTAGTTCAGGCCGGCCTTGATGTTACCGGTGCCGTGCGGTGCAGCGCGGTCATACTCGGAAACGCGCAGCTTGACGGGCTTGAGGCCACCCTTAAAGTACGGACCGACCGGGGTCACGAGAATGCGGAACGTGTACTCAGGAGCGGGAGCCACGCCGATTACGTCACCGGAGCCGATCATAAACGGACGCACATACAGGGTTGCGCCAGAGCCGAAGGGCGGAACCCATGCGGCATTGGCAGAGACGACCTGCTTGACGGCCTCGACAAACTTGTCCTTGGGGAACGGGGGCATCTCGAGGCGCTGCGCAGAGTTGTACATACGCTCAGCGTTCATGTCGGGACGGAAACAGACGATGCTGCCGTCCTCGGCGGTGTAGGCCTTCAGGCCCTCAAAGACCTCCTGGCAGTAGTGGAAGATACCACCGCACTCGGAGACATGCAGGGTGTGGTCGGTGGTCAGGCCACCCTCGTCCCACTCGCCATCCTTCCAATGAGCCTCGTAGCTGTAATCGGTCTTCATGTAGCCAAAGCCGAGGCTACCCCAATCGATATCCTTCTTCTCGACAGTCATATGTCGCTCCTTACATACACAGTTGCATACTCGCGAACCCGCACGCAAGGACCGGGGCCGACCGCGTCGCAACGTCACACGCCCGGAGCGTAGAGCCGGACGGGACACGCGGACGACATCGAAGCCGATGACACGTCGATTCGCATGCACGAGATTGTACTCCGCACACGCATCGGATAAAACGTTTTTCTTTAACTAACTAAAGTATTTTCATTTGCCCGAAGCTAGAGAGGCCCGCCACCGTAAACGGTGACGGGCCTCAACGACACGATTTGTGCACCGGCTCGAGCTACGCGTTCTTTTTGCCCAGCTTTGCCTTAACCAAACCGACCACGGTCGGAATAATCGACACGGCAACAATGCCCACGATCAGCAGCTCAAAGTGCTCCTGCACAAAGGGAATGCCGCCAAAGAAATAGCCCAGCAGTGTAAAGACCGTCGACCAGGTGATACCGCCCAGCACGTTATAGATGACAAAGTTGCGCCAGTGCATGCCGCCCATACCGGCGATGAAGGGCACAAAGGTGCGGATAAACGGGAAGAAGCGACCCAGGAAGATGGCCAGGTGACCCCACTTGTCCAGGAAGTCCTCGGACTTTTTGATGCGCTCGGGCGTCATGGCCTTGACCTTGCCCGAGGCGATGATCTTTCGGCCAAAGAAATGGCCGATCATAAAGTTGCACTGGTCGCCCAAGATGGCGGCCGTCCATGCGACGGCCAACAGGGCCACGATGTTAAAGCCGCCGTTGTGGGCAAAGAAGCCCGAAGCGAACAGCAGCGAATCGCCGGGAAGGAACGGGAAGAACACCACGCCCGTCTCGATAAAGATAATTAGGAACACGCAGCCGTAGGCCATAAGCGGGCCGGCGGCGATCCAACTGGCGATCGCGGTGCGCGGGTCCTTGAGCAGCTCGGCGATAAAGTTAATGAAACCCATGAAGTTAAACCTCTCAGTTGTGGGCGCGGACACGTCCAAGTTGACCAGTATACGGTTGCGGCGCCCCCTCGTGCGCAACCCCACAAAAGCATGACTCCATTACCAGCAAGTTTGCATAACTGACACTTGTCGCCCAAAGCAAAGCAAGATCGCCCTTCTTAATCCCTAGCGAATCGCTATACTTTATTGAATCGCATTGTCACGGCGCTGAGGGAGGGCGGCCAGTGAGCTTTATCAATACCATTCGCGAGGACATCAAGACCGTCCAGGCGCAGGACCCCGCTGCGCAAAATGGCCTGGTCATTTTCCTTTCGTACCCCGGTCTTCACGCCAAGTGGAATCACGTGCCCGAGCACTGGCTCTGGAAGCACGGCCATCGCTCGCTCGCCCGCGTGCTCTCGCAGCTCACCCGTCATATCACCGGCGTCGAGATTCATCCTGCCGCACAGATCGGCAAGCATTTCTTTATCGACCACGCCATGGGCGTTGTCATCGGCGAAACCGCCATTGTGGGCGACAACTGCGTGCTCTATCAGGGCGTCACACTTGGCGGCACCGGCAACGAGACCGGCAAGCGCCACCCCACCCTGGGCAACAACGTCACCGTGGGCACAGGCGCCAAGGTGCTCGGCAACATTCGCATCGGCAACAACGTCAAGATCGGCGGCAACTCGGTCGTCGTCAAAGACGTGCCCGATAACTGCACCGTCGTGGGCGTGCCAGGCCGCATCATCAAGCGCAACGGCTGCCGCGTGTTCGAAGAAAGCTTCGATGCCAAGCAGCATCGCGAGTACATGCCCGATGACGCCGCCGAGCAGAGCGCCCTCAACCGCCAGGGCATCACCGAGAATGCCCGCCGCGTCAAGGAACTCGAGCGAGAGGTGGCCGAGCTCAAGGCCCTCGTCGCCAAGCTCGTGGACGAGCGCTAGGAACGCGAGCGGCACAAAACAACATCGGCGCCGACGCAAAAGGCGCGCCAGGGAATCCATCCCCGGCGCGCCTTTCTTTTTGATGTGACATGCGGGACTGTCCCTTTGTCACATTATGCGAACTGGCTTAGGTAGAGGTCGGCGTAAGCACCCTCGGCAGCCAGCAGTTCCTTATGCGTGCCTTGCTCGATAATGTTGCCGTGATCCATGACCAAGATCAGGTCGGCGTCCACGATCGTCGACAGGCGATGCGCGATCACAAAGCTCGTGCGCCCATGCATGAGCGCGTCCATGGCACGGCCGATGGCAAGCTCGGTACGCGTGTCCACGCTCGACGTCGCCTCGTCCAAGATGAGAATCGCCGGGTTGTTGAGCAGCACGCGCGCAATGGTCAGCAGCTGACGCTGGCCCTGGCTGATGCTTTCGGCATCATTGGCCACGCGCGTGTCGTAGCCCTGCGGCATGGTGCGCACAAAGAAGTCGACCTGCGCGGCGCGGGCGGCAGCCACGATCTCGTCGCGCGTTGCCTCGGGGCAGCCGTAGGCGATGTTTTCGGCAATCGTGCCGTCGAACAGCCAGGCGTCCTGCAGCACCATGCCAAACTGCTGACGTAACTCACCGCGGTTCATGAGGCGCGTATCCACACCGTCGAGCGTAATGCGGCCGCCGTCAATCTCGTAGAAGCGCATGAGCAGGTTGATGAGCGTGGTCTTACCCGCACCCGTGGTTCCCACCACCGCAATCTTCTGACCCGGTTCGGCGGTAAACGACACGTTGCGCATGAGCGGCTTTTCGGGCGTGTAGCCAAAGCGCACACGCTCAAAAGCGACGCGGCCCTCCACGCGACCCGGCAGATTGGCAGCCTCGCCCGGCTGCGGATCGGCCTCCATCTCGGGCTCATCGAGCAGGTCGAACACGCGCTCCGCACTCGCCAGCGCGCTCTGCAGCGAGTTGAAAGTGAACGACAGCTGCGTCATGGGTTCGGACGCCTCGTAGATAAACTGGAAGAACGCCTGGAACACGCCGACGGTCATGTGACCGGCGACCAGCATGCTGCAGCCCACGAGCGCAATCACGATCTGCGCCAGGCGACCGATAAAGCGAACCGCGGGTCCGACGGCGTTGATCATAAAGTCGGCCTTGGTACTCACGCGCGCCAGCTCGCCCGAGGCCTCGTGCACCTCGGCAGAGCTCTGGTGCTCACGGTTGAATGCGCGAATCACCAAACGGCCCGAATAGCCCTCCTCGACCGCGCTCGTGATTTTGGACACCCATTCCTGACGCTCGCCCGTCACATCATGCGTACGGCGCGAAACCACCTTGGTCACCAGCAGCGACAGAGCCGTAAAGCCCAAAAAGACGAGCGTAAGTTCAACGCTGAACACAAACATGACGCTCACAGCGCCCACTACCGTACCAATCGACACGAGCAGCTGCAGCAAGCCGCGCTGCATGCTTTCGGACATCTTGTCTAGGTCGTTGGTCGCGCGGCTGACCACCTCACCGGGGCGATGTGCGTCAAAGTAGGCGAGCGGCAGGCGGCTGAGCTTTTGCGCGATGCGGTTGCGCAGACGCAGGTTGAGTCGCTCGGCCACACTCGACATCAAAAAGCTCTGCAACGCATAGAACGACCCGGCAGCCGTCCAGATCAAGAAGTAGACAAAGATGGTCTTGCCGCATTGGTCCCAGGTGATGCTGAAGGTGGTTCCGCTGGCAAACGCCACCTGTATACGGCCCCACAGCTCGTCGATAACATGGGCGCTATATGCCGGCGCGGCGGTGTTAAAGATGACGTAGAACACGATGCTCGCAAACACGATGTAGAAGCGCCAATGGTCGCCGGCGGCCTCGCCCCACAAGCGGCGCACCGTCGCCCAGGTATCGCGGGGTTTCTCGTCCTCATCCTCGTCGTCCACATCGCGCATGCGCTCTGCTTCCGCGCGGGCACGCTCGTCCTCGGCACGCTCGTTTTCCTCGTACAGCGCTTGGCGGCGAGCCTCACGCTCGGCCGCGGCCTTGGCAACGTCATCCAGCTCGGTCGACGCGGCAGCCTGCTCGACCGCTTCGACCGCGTCCACAACGACGGCATCGATAGCGTCGCTGCGCTTCTTGAGCTCCCCGGTCATGCTACTCACCTCCCTTCATTTGCGATTCCGCGATGGCGCGGTATACCTCACAGGTTTCCATAAGCTCGCCATGCGTGCCCAAGCCCACGACCTCGCCATCCTTGAGCACGACAATCTGGTCGGCGTGCAGAATCGTCGAGATGCGCTGCGCGATGATGAGCACCGCGGCGTCGCGCGTCTCGTCCTGCAGCGCATGGCGCAGGGCCGCATCGGTCTTAAAGTCCAGGGC
This sequence comes from uncultured Collinsella sp., assembly GCA_905199545.1. GTDB lineage: Bacteria > Actinomycetota > Coriobacteriia > Coriobacteriales > Coriobacteriaceae > Collinsella. The sequence goes on along the minus strand of CAJKGW010000008.1, from coordinate 47,317 downwards.
CGAAAAACTATCGTCGAAGATATATAGATCGGCATGCTTCATGAGCGCGCGAGCAATGGCCAGGCGCTGGCGCTGACCACCCGAGAAGTTCGTACCGCCCTGGGCAACCGGGGTATCGAGCCCCTGCGGTTGATCGAGCACAAAGGTGCTCTGGGCAACCTGCAGCGCATGAAGCATGTCCGCCTCGGTCGCGTCCTCGTTGCCAAAGCGCAGATTGCTTGCCACGGTGCCCGAGAACAGCCACGCCTTCTGCGGCACATAGGCAATGCGCCCGCGAATCTCGTCTTGCGAAAGGTCGCGCAGGTCAACACCGTCCAGGCGAATGGCGCCCTTCGTGGCATCGTGAAAACGCAGCAAGAGCTTTGCCACCGTCGACTTACCCGAACCGGTCGAGCCCACGATCGCGGTGGTCTGCCCGCGACGACAGGCAAAGCTCAGGTCGCACAGGGTGTCCTCATCGGCATCGTCAAAACGAAACGACATGTGATCGAACTCAGCGACCGCATCCGCATCGCCCCCGGAGGCAGGCGCCCCGTCACCCAGCGTACGCTCGCCGTCCACGATGCTCGGCTCAATCTCCAACACCTGCTGCGCACGGTTCAGGCACGCCGCGGCGCGCGGCAGCGTCAGCACTACCATCTGCGCCATCATCACAAAGAACAGGATCAGGAGCGCATATTCCAGCACCGCGGAGATGCTCGCAATCTGCATTGCATGGGCGCCAACGCAGTTGCCGCCCACCCACAGCACCGCCACCTCGGCAATGTTCATCAAAAAGAAGGTGGAGCTATCAAGGCCCACAAACAGGTGGTTGACCTTAATGGCGTTGTCCGCGTAATCGCTAAACACCTCGTCCAGGCGCTGCTCCTCGTGAAGCTCTTTATTAAACGCACGGATGACGCGCACGCCCACGATGTTTTCGCGCAGCACCACGTTCATGCGGTCGATAAAGCTCTGCAAGCGCATAAAAATCGGAGCCGCGTTGGCAACCGTAAAGACCGCCGCAACCAGCACGATCGCAACCACGACGCCCAGAAGCATGCCCATGGCCGGATCGATGAGCCAGGCGAAGATGATGCCTGCCACCGCCAGGAACGGCACCGGCAGCACCAGCTGAATGGTCTGCAGAATCGCCTGCTGAATCACGTTGATGTCGTTGAGCGAGCGCGTGATCATCGAACCCGTGCCAAAGCGCTCAAAGTCACTGGCAGACAGCTCGAGCGACTTGTCGTAGACGGCATTGCGGATATCGCAGGCCACGTTGGCGGCCAGGCGCGCCGAAAGATAGCAGCCCAACACCGCGCCGCCGCTGGCCATGCCGGTCGCGATAAGCATGTAGAGACCGTTGCGCAAAATGTAGTCGACATCGCCCGTGGTGATACCGGTGTTGACCATGTTCGCCAACATCGTGGGTACCAGCAGTGTGCCGACGTTGTCGATTAGCAGCACCAACAACGTCACCGCGACAAGCCTGCGATACGGCTTCATAAACCTCATTAAGAGTCGCACGACTCCCCCTCACCTTGATTCTCGGCCTGGCTCTCGACAGCGATATGCTGCTTAAAGGCATCGCACTCATCGCCGAGCGCATGGGAAAATTTTCCGATTAGGCGCATGATTTCGCGTTGCTCACACGGCTCAAGCGCGCCAAAGGCTCGCTGCTCGGCCTTGAGTGCCGGCAGCGCATAACGCTCGGCAAACCACATGCCCGCTTCGGTCAAACGCACAACCTTGTTCTTACGGCTGCCTTCGGCAAACTCCAACGTTGCAAAGTCCCGCGCCGTCAAGGTTTTAATGGCCGAGTTGATGGTCTGCTTGCTGTAGAACCATTCGCTCGTCAGGCGGCTTACGGCAATACTGCCGCCCGCCGTGCTGGTATCGACGAGCATCCAGTAAGCGCAGTCCGAAAGACCGCAGGCGCGCGAGAACTCCGAATAGATATGGTCGAGTCCATTGAGCAACCGGTCGAAGTCGACCAGCGTAACCGCACTATTCATCTATCCCACCATTCGATTGTCCGATTTTTGACCAATTTTGTATCTCTAGATTAGTCCGAGTTTTGACTATCGTCAACAGGCTCTCCGTAAATGCTTGCACTTTTATGGCCTATCGGCAGAAAAAGACCGCCGGCGCGGGGGCAGCGCCAGCGGTCACGTGAAAATCGGGTTTTATTGCCCGTTAAGCGGCGACGGCCTCATAGACCGTAGCGCCCGAGAAGCTGTCATGCAGGCTCTTGCCGGCAATCCACGGCAGCTCGACGACCTCGCAGACCGTGTTGACCAGCTCGGAGCAGTCAGTAAAGTGGCCCTTGTCGTTGAGGGCCTCGCAATCCTGAACACGCCAATAGCCATCGGTGTGCGTGATGTAGTACTCGTGATCGTCAATCGTCACAAAAGCGCGCGTCTTGGAACGCAGCAGCTTCAGAAATCCTTCGAAGTCAGTCTCGACGACATCTCCAGCCTGGAACATGATGTTACCTCCTGGCCCGGCGCCACCACGGCGCATTGATAAACGTTGGTACTCCTTTAGTAAAACCTTTATCAGAGGTTATGCGTTCGTCATTTAGGCAAGTGGTAAAAAACCGCAGGGTAGACGGGATAAAACGTTTAACCATCCCATTTGTTTGTCACATTCTGAAGGTACTTTTATGCAAACCTACTTTCCCAATTGGGATCTATCCTTTTGGCCGGGCAATTGACCGTCTATCGTTTGAGCCCGACGGGTATGAACGGGGCATCTGCAACGCCACCGCAAGGAGACACCATGGAGACTATCGAAGCACTCATCCACCGCCGCAGCTGCCGCAAATACAGTGATCGTCCCGTCGAGGCCGAAAAGCTCGCACGCATTATCGAGGCCGGCCAGTATGCACCCAGTGGCATGGGGCGCCAGCCGGTGACGTTTGTCGCCGTCACCGACCCCACGACCGTTGAGCGCCTCTCACAGCTCAACGCACAGGTCATGGACAGCAACGGTGACCCCTTCTATGGCGCCAAGACCGTTGTGGTGGTGCTGGTTGACCGCAGCGTGCCCACACATCTGGAAGACGGTTCGCTCGCCATGGGCAACTTGCTCAACGCCGCCTATGCACTGGGTGTCGATTCGTGCTGGATTCATCGCGCACACGAGGTCTTCGACTCGCCCGAGGGCCTGGAGCTGCTGGCCAGTTGGGGCCTGCCCGCCGACGGCAGCCTGCGCGGTGTCGGTAACTGCATTCTGGGCTATGCCGAGGACACGCTACCCGAGGCAAAGCCGCGCCGCGACAACGTCGTCTACGTAAGGTAACCCAGGAGCGTCAGCAGGGGTAGCTAATTTGGGACGGGGCTATTTTAGTTACCCCGCTCGCAACTTATCTTGCCGATGGAGTTGTCGTCGTTTCGTTCGTGTGGGTCGTTTCGGCTTCGCTGCCTTGTTCGTCCTCGTCCTTTTGCGCATCGGCGATGGTGGAGGCCGCCGCAACGATGCCGCGCTGGGGCGCGACGCCCGTCTGGGTCTGAGCGCCCTCGACAACTTCTGTGCCTGCATGCGCGAGCTCGGGCGATTTAAACACCGCGTCCAAGTTGGCGCCACCGCCGGCGTAGCCAAGCGCAGCGAGTGCGATGACGATCGCTGCAACGACAGCCACGATCGGCACGTAGCGATGCCAGCCGGCGGGATTGAGCCCGCTGCGACGAGCCGCCCCGCGGCTGATGTAACCGAGCGTTCCGTCGTGCTTGAGCTTTGAGCCCACCACGCGTTTGCGGCCCCACAGTGAGGACTCTGCCTGCATTGCCAAGCGGGCGCTTGCCGAAGGATAGCCGTATTTAGTGCGCTTGAACGAGCCATCAAACCCCGAAGCGTGTTTACCCCACGTCACCGATGTTGTGCGTCGGTTGACCGGCGCGGCACTCCGCCTTCTGCGGCTCGGTTTTGAAGTCTCAGCCATATGCCCTCGCACGCCGTAACCAAATCGAAACAATAACGCTTTGGACTGTAGCACACGCGTCGCGCGCGGTCACGGGCGCCTCGCTCAACGGTCATCGTCCTTCAGCAAGCGCCACAGCGTTGTACGGCTTATGCCCAGCACCTCCGCCGCACGGGTTCGGTTGCCGTGTAGATGATCTACAACCAAATGCGCGATATCTCGCTCGGTATCGGCCAGCGGTCGCAGGATATACAGGTCACTTTCGAGTGTCGGGGCGCCAAAGGTTGCGGTCTTAATCACGTCCTCTTGGGCGAGTACTTCCTCCGCCACAGCGCGGTCCACCGTGCCCGCCCCCACCAATATATACAGTCGTTCCGAGACCTCGCGGAGCTGCAGATAATTGCGCGGCCAGCGATAAGCATCGAGCGTCTTCGTCGCCGCGGCAGACAGCGTGGGCACTGCCGTCCCAAATGCATCAGCGAGATATTCCAAATAGCGCGCAACCTTCGTCGACGCGGCTCCCTGCTCGGCGATTGCCGGCGCCACGCTCACCGCACAGGCGAAACGCTCGGTCACAAAGGCGGCTTGATCACTTTCGCCGCCGCCCGGCATGTCATTCGCTGTCAGTACCACATGGCAGCGCGTCGCCAACGCGGTGTCGGTCATCGTGGAGACCAGCTCGCGGAGGCGCTGGGGACCAACCGCATTCCAGCCCTCAATGCAAAGGGTCAGCCCCGTTTGGAACAACGGCGATTCGGCGCTTTTGAGCACATGGCGCCAACCGCGCTCGGTGAGCTCATCGAGCGCGACGGAAACAAAGGGCTGATCGGCAAAAGGACCGTCTAGATAGAGGCGCTTGGCGATCTCGACCTGGCCCGCGCCAAGCTCGCCCTCGAGCATAAGGGGCACGCCGCGCGCATAGCTCTCGGCGACCGGCGCAGCCACCGAGGCCGCCCCCTCAACGATGCCGTACGCGCTCGATTCGTAGCGGGCCTCAACTTCGTCGGCGTTGAGCCACTCGATGCCCGCATGCGCCGCGGCGCCGCGCACCTCGCGGACCACGGCGACCCAAAGCCCCCCGCCCTCTTTGTCGGTGGGGCGAACGGTCAGGCTCAGGCGCGTACCCGCACGCCCCATAACCAGACGCGCGCCGTCTCCTATACGGTCGAGGCGCTCAGCGACAAAAGCCGCCACATCCCGCTCAAGCGCCGCGTCATTCATGGTCGAAATCGCGACGTCCCCACGCGCATCGATTGCCAATGCCGAGGCCCCGGCAGCAGCCAGGGCCTCGGTCAAGATGTTCAGCTTGGCATCGCTATCCATGATTTGCCCCTGTCCGCGGCGACGTGCAGCCGCCGACGGTCGCACGACCGAGTGTTTCAAAATTGAACGATATTGCTCACCAAACACTATAGGGCAGAAAGCGCCGTCCTGCGAGTATAGGTGTTGCCCCGCATCGCCATCCTGGCGGGGCGATAAGAGCTCTTCGGGACTTATAAACCTGCGGACAAGCCATACCCGCAAGAGCTCCTATCGCTCCACCGTGAGAATGCGCTCACCAGCAGCCAACACGCAAACTGGCTACTTCTCTACCAGATTCCCAGCACGTGCTGCATTCCCAAGCTCATGCACGCAATGCCAATCCAACAGCAAAAGCCCAGCGCGATGGGCTTGCCGCCCTTTTTGACCAGCTCGACGATATCGGTATTAAAGCCAATAGCCGCCATGGCCATCACGATAAAGAACTTCGAAAGCTCCTTGATGGGCGCCGTAAAGGACGCGGGAAGCTGAAGCACCGTGGTGATCACGCTCGCCAGCACAAAAAACAGCACAAACATGGGAAACGCGCGTTTAAGGGAGAACGTGCTTTTGGCGTCGCCGCCGGCCTTGCGCGCCAGATGCATCTGCCAGCATGCGAGGACCAACGTGATGGGGATAATGGCCAGCGTCCTGGTGAGCTTGACCACCGTGGCGCTCTCGAGCACATTGGCGCCGGGATGCATGCTGTCCCAGGCGCTCGCCGCAGCCGTTACGGACGAGGTGTCGTTGATGGCGGTGCCGGCAAACAGGCCAAAGCCCTCGTTGGTCAGCCCGAGCATGCCGCCGAGCGTTGGAAACACGAGCGCCGCGATAACGTTAAACAGGAAGATGACCGAAATGGCCTGGGCAATCTCGCGATCGTCGGCATCGATGACGGGCGCGGTCGCGGCGATGGCAGAACCGCCGCAAATCGACGAACCCACACCCACAAGCGTCGCGATCTTGCCCGGCACGTTCATGACGCGGCAGAGCACAAAGGCGATGACAAGCGAGGTCGAGATTGTCGCCACGATAATCGGCAGCGACTGGGCGCCCTTGGACAGAATCTGGGAGAGGTTCATGCCAAAGCCAAGCAGGATAACCGCGTACTGCAAGACTTTTTTGGACGTATAGGTGACGCCGGCGGCGAGCTGTTCGCGACGATTCTTGGGAAAGACGAGCGCCAGGACCATGCCAAAGAGGATGGCGAATACCGGACCGCCGACCACCTCAATTTGTTTGCCGAGCAACGTCGCGGGAATGGCGATGATCAGGCAGAACAAAACGCCCTTCCAGCGCTCGCGTACGAAATTTGCCAGTTGCATATGGGATTCCTTCTTTCTATTTCACGTTTGCGACGGCTTATGATACGGCAACATTGAGCGCAGCCTTGCGCAAACACAGACTAAGATGCCGCAATAGTTCTCAGGCAACAGCCGAATTACCCACCGCGGAGAGCTGATTCGCGGCATAATTAACAACTGACATATGAGTTTGATAGAACAGTTGCGAGGCGCTATGGAAGAATCGATGCACGTCGGCGAGCAGGAAACGAGCCTACAGGACCAGTCCTACCACACCATTCGACGCAAAATCGTCTACCTGGACTACAAGCCGGGCGAAAAGCTGGGCGTCAAGCAACTTTGCGACGACCTGGATATGGGGCGCACGCCCGTGCGCGAGGCTTTGGTTCGCTTGGCGCAGGAAGGCCTGGTGCGCACCGTGCCCCAGAGCGGCACCTACGTCTCACCCATCAACCTCACCCTTGCTGAGAGTGCCTGTTACATCCGCGAGCATCTGGAAAAGCAGGTGATTGTGGAGTGCTGTGCGCGAGCCACGTCGGCCGGCATCGAGCAGCTCGACCGCGCCATCGTGCTGCAGGAAAAGGCCATGGCCGAAGAGGATCGCATCGGCTTCTTTTTGAGCGACAACCTCATGCATCACATGATTTTTAGCATCGCATGTCGCAGCACCGTTTGGTCGTGGCTCGAAGAGACCAATGCCGACCTGGAGCGCTTCCGCTGGCTGCGCGCCGCCACGCAGGTTCTCGACAATCAGGACATCGTGAACGAGCACAAGCAGATTCGCCGCGCTATCGCCGGTCGCGACCCCATCGGAGCGAGCTTTTTGGTCAGCAAGCACCTGCACATGATGTTCCGCAACCAAACCGAAGTTCTGGACCAGTTCCCCGAGTACTTCGAGACCAGCAAGCTCCGCTAACCTGCCAAAAAGGGACAGGTTTATTTTGGCAGGTTTTATCTGGGCAAATACAACAAGGCCCGGCTCCGCTACAACGGAGCCGGGCCTCGGTCACTAGAACGGCGGAACAACAATTATTCGACCGTGACGCTCTTTGCCAGGTTACGGGGCTGGTCAACGTCGCAGCCGCGCAGGATGGCGACCTCGCGGGCGAGCAGCTGCAGCGGAACGCTCGCCGTGATGGGGCTGAACACGTCGCGGACTGCCGGCACGCGGATGATGCAGTCGGCGATCTTGTTGATCTCCTCGTCGCCCTCGGTGGCAACGACGATGACCTTGGCGCCGCGTGCCTTGCACTCCATAAGGTTCGACACGGTCTTGTCGTAGGTGGCGCTCTTGGTGGCCACGGCGATGACGGGGAAGCCCGGGTCGATCAGGGCGATGGGGCCGTGCTTCATCTCACCGGCGGCGTAGGCCTCGGCGTGCAGGTAGCTGACCTCCTTGAGCTTGAGCGCGCCCTCGTAGGAAATGGCGGCGCCCATGCCGCGACCCACGAACAGCGCCGACTGCGCGTCCTTGCACAGCAGGGCGGCCTCGTGCACGGCCTCGGTCTGCGTGTCCAGAATCCACTGGATCTGCTCGGCCGTATCGGAAAGTTCGCGGAACAGCATGCGCGCCTGCTTGGTGGTCAGGCGGTACTTGACCTGCGCCAGCAGCAGAGCCAGCAGCGTCAGGCTCACAACCTGGCCGATAAAGCTCTTGGTCGAGGCGACCGCAATCTCCTTGTTGGCCTTGGTATAGATGACACCGTCGCTCTCGCGCGCCACCGGGCTGCCCACCACGTTGGTGATGCCGAAGACCTTGGCGCCCTTGATGCGCGCGTCGCGAATGGCGGCAAGGGTATCGGCCGTCTCGCCCGACTGGGACACGGCAACGACGAGCGTCGTCGGCGTAATGATGGGATTGCGGTAACGGAACTCGCTGGCCGCCTCAACCTCGGTGGGGATGCGAGCCCAACCCTCGATAAGGTTCTTGGCGATGAGTCCGGCGTGGTAGCTGGTGCCGCAGGCGATCACGTAGACGCGGTCGATGTCGTTGAGCTCCTCGAGCGAAAGGCCCAGCTCGTCGATGTCGAGCTCGCCGGCCGGCGTCATACGACCGACCAGCGTGTCGCGCACAACGCGCGGCTGCTCGTGGATCTCCTTGAGCATAAAGTCGGGGTAGCCACCCTTTTCGGCCATGTCTAGGTCCCAGTCGATGTGGGTGACCTTGGGCTCGATAACGTTGCCGGCCTCGTCGGTGTACTCGACGCCCGCGGGCGTGAGCTTGGCAAACTGACCGTCTTCGAGCACCACGACATCGCGGGTGGCGTCGATGAGCGCGATGACATCGGAAGCAACATAGGAGCCGGTTTCGCCCACGCCGACTACGATCGGGGAATCCTTGCGGGCCACGGCGATCACGCCGGGCTCGTCAGCGCACACGGCGGCCAGACCATAGGCACCGACCACGTGGGTGCAAGCCTCGCGCACGGAGGCCATCAGGTCGTGCGTCTCAGCATAAGCCTCTTCGATCAGATGCGCGAAGACCTCGGTATCGGTCTCGCTCTTAAAGTGGTGGCCGCGGCCCTCCAGCTCTTCGCGCAGCTCGGCGAAGTTCTCGATGATGCCGTTGTGGACGATGGCGATACGACCGTCGCAGCTGGTGTGGGGGTGAGCGTTAACGACGGAGGGCTTGCCGTGGGTGGCCCAACGGGTGTGACCGATACCGCAGGTAGCGTCGCTGTCGATGTTGGAAAGCTCGCTCTCCAGGCCCGCAACCTTGCCCACGCGGCGGATGACGTCGAGGTGTGCCGCGGCGCCCTCGCCCACCTCGAGCGCAACGCCCGAGGAGTCATAGCCGCGATACTCCATGCGCTTAAGGCCTGTGACCAGTATGTTCTTTGCAATATCAGAGCCGGTGTAGCCGACAATTCCGCACATAGGATAAATCCCTTCGTTCGCGTGACTGCAAGACGTCCACGCACAGGGGGCGCTGAGACGTATAACGTTCGAGTATTGTACTCACGCAAGCGCAAGCTGATATACCAGAAGTGGTATCTCAACTTAGATACCACTCGATGCACACATGCCCAAACCACCACGATGGGGACAGGCACCTTTGTGGTGGTTTGGGCTCCAGCGTTTGCCCAGATAAAACCTACCAAAATAAACCTGTCCCTAATTGGCAGGTTTTGACACCCTAGGGGTGGGCGATGCTACAATCTGCCTTGTACTTGAAACGCATCAAAGGGGCCGCTATGGCAAAGGTAAAAATCAGCGACGTCGCACGCGAGGCGGGGGTCTCGCTGGGCACGGTATCCAACGCGCTCAACCACCCCGAAAAGCTGCGCCCCGAGACCCTCAAGCTCATCAACGAGACCATCAATCGCCTTGGCTACCTGCCCAACCAAAGCGCTCGCCAGCTGGCCGGCGGCACCACTAAGTCCTTTGGCCTTGTCCTCCCCCGTCTCGACCACGGCTTTTCGCTCCAGATTGCCAGCGGTGCCCACAACGAGGCACGCAAGCACGGCTATGACTTGCTCATCGCCAATGCCGATAACGACGACATTCTCGAGGATCATTACCTGCGCTATTTTATGGGCACGCAGATGTCCGGCGTCATGGTTCAGCCCATGGCGTCCCCCGACTGGCACCCCGCCATGGCCAAGATGCCCGTGCCGATCGTCCATCTGGACATCCACTGCTCCGAGCCCGGTTATTACGTGGCTGCCGACAACGAGGCACAAGGCCGCATTATCGCCGAGCTCGCCGTTGCCCGTGGCGCACGCCATATCACCGTTGTGGGCAGAGCGGCATTTATGCAGCTCACCTTGCGCGTACTTGGCATCCACAAGGCCCTCGCCCTGCACCCCGATATCAAGATCGAAGTCATCGACGCCGGCGAATGGAATACCGCTGCCGACGGCTACAGCATCGGTGCCCAGCTTGCCGAGCGCCCTGATGACAAGCGCCCCGATTTTGTCATCGGCCTGACCGACGTATTGGCCTCGGGCGTTATCGCAGCGCTGACCGACAAAGGCATCTCCGTCCCTGAGCAGGTCCGCGTGGCCGGCTGCGACGGCAACCCCCTTGCATGGAGCGGATCGGTCCCGCTCACTACGGTAGCGCCCCCGGGCTACGAGATTGGCCGCAAGGGCGTTCAATTGCTCATAGAGCAAATCGAGGATAAACCTGCCGCCAAGACCAAACGAGTCCGCATCGGCTCCGCCGCGCGCACCGTCACCACGGTCACGGCCAGCGAGGACATTAACCGTCAGGAGCTCGTGCGTCCCTTCTTGCTCGAGCGCGTAAGCACCCAAAATGCCAAGCCGCACCCGACGGGCCAACCCATGGTCCCAACAACCGACATCAACCTAGGCGCCTACTTGTGACAAAAAAACGCCGCAACGGAAACAGGCCCGCTGCGGCGTTTTTTACTGGCCCCATGTGCCCTCCCCGTTTAGCCGGACCTGCGGCTACGGATATTTACGGAATGTAATCCATTTTTCATTAACTTTTTTGTTAAAATAGACTCAATTCCATATTTTTAGATATTCCCTATAAGTATTGATTTTGCTCCAGTTTTTTCTCGCCAAGAAAGGGGTTTCATGAATCTGATTGATCGCAAACAGTACCTCGACTGGCTCATTTCGTGGAAAGACTCGCACGTCATCAAGGTCGTTTCGGGCGTGCGAAGGTCCGGCAAATCAAAGCTATTCGAAATCTACCGTAGCTACCTGCGCGATCATGGAATCACAGGCGACCAGGTTATATCCCTCAACTTTGAAGACCTGGAGTTCGAGTCGCTTACGTCGTATAGAGCACTCTACGACTACATTTCCGCCAGACTCGTCCCCGATAAGATGAACTACGTTTTTCTGGACGAGATACAGCACGTCGAGCATTTCGAAAAAGCTGTCGACAGTCTTTTTATCAAGGACAATGTCGACCTCTACATAACCGGTTCCAACGCTTATCTGCTCTCGAGCGAGCTGGCAACTTTGCTCTCCGGCCGCTACGTAGAGCTCAAGATGCTGCCCCTATCCTTTAAAGAGTTTTGCTCGGCAAAAACCAATGACGGAAAGGCTCCCGCGCAGTTGTTTGACGAGTACATCACCCGGGGCTCTTTTCCCTTTATCGCCGAGACGGGTATTCAGGGACCCCAGGCGCGCGATTATCTTATGAGCCTCTACGATACCATCGTCATACGCGACGTTATCGAACGCCTGAAGGTCTCGGACGTCCCGACCCTGCGCGATATCACCAAGTTCCTACTCCATAGCATTGGAAACCGGATCTCGATTAAAAAAATCTCCGACACGCTCTCGTCCAACGGCAACAAAACCGACCAGAAAACCGTAGCCAAATACCTCAAAGGCTTAACAGACAGCCTTGTGCTGTACTTTGCTCCGCGCTATAACGTGCGCGGTCGGCAGCTTCTTTCAACAAACGGCAAATACTACGCCGTTGACCTTGGACTTAGAGGTGCTCTCGTCAAAACCCAAAGCAGCGATATCGGTCATATCCTCGAAAATGTTGTTTATCTCGAGCTCCTACGCCGTGGATACGACGTCTACGTGGGCGATATCGACGGCGGGGAAATCGATTTTGTTGCCCTAAAGTCAGACGAGACAGCCTATTTTCAGGTTTCAGCCACAACGCTCGACGAAACTACCCTCAATCGAGAGTTGGCCCCCTTTAAGAAAGTCCGAGACAACTACCCCAAGACGCTTCTTACGCTCGACACGCTGTTTGCGGACGCGAACTACGAAGGAGTCCGCAAGCGCAACGTGATCGACTGGCTCCTGGAGTAACTCATAGCGCCCAAAGCCCTCCGCCGACCCCTTGCCAAGGCTGCACCCTCGATCGTTTAAAGCAAAAAAGCCCCTTTTATTCCACCCTAGCCACCCTCCGGGTCCCTTCCGGGAGGGGCCCATCCAAATAAAACGACCTTATCCTTCGATACTCGCCTTAAGTCGCTGAACATGCATCAGCAGGTAGAGCGTCTCGTTCTCGCTGCATTCCCAGCCGTGCTCGGAAATAAAGTAGGCGAGAATATCTGCCGTACAGGCATACGACTCCGGATACGTCTCCTTCATAACGGGAAGCATCGTTCCAAAGCCGGCATCCGCGTCCTCCCCCAGCTTGATACGGTCGAGCAAAAATCTCACATGCATCGCAAAGCGCGCATAGGTAAAAGACGAGGTATCGAGAGCTCCGATGTGCCGCACCACGATCTCTGTCAGGTCCTCAAGCACGCGCGTCGCCTCGATCGTAGCCTCCATGTTGCTCTGCTCGGACTCGCCGTCGATCAGGTGCAGAGCAATGTTGGTGACCTCGGCCTCGGGAAGCGCAACCCCCAGGCGGCTCTTTGCGAGCGTGAGCGCACGGCGGGCGACGGCGACCTCGCGCGGATACAGACGCATCACGTCAAACGAAAGCGGCGTCTCGATCACCACGCCCTGGCTCACGCGCTGGCAGGCAAAATTGATATGGTCGGCGAGCGTCACGGGCGCGTTGGGGTTGAACTCCGTGTCGAGCTTGGCGCTCGCGTAATCGACGATATCGGCCGCAAGCAGCAGCACATCGGACGGAATATCCTTGAGCGCGGCAACCGACGCCCCGCCCACGCCGTAGAACGTGCGCTCGACGATCGAAAGGTCCTTAAGCTCATAAGGGGGCCTGCGGTAGGCGATGCCCTTGCCAAAGACAACAAGGTCCTGCCCGTCGTCATCGCGGGCAAGCGCGCAGTTGTTGTTGATCTTCTTGAGGATCCACATCGCCTATCCTTCCTTTCTGACCCACTGTACAACCTAGCACATGTGCTAGATGGATGCCGCCGCAGAGTAGCCTTCAAACACGGCATCCTTGATGACGCGCGCCCGGCGGCAGTCACCCACAAGATACGTTTGGGGCACCACGCCCGCAAGGCCCTCGGCAAGCGCGGTGCGCGGCCGCACGCCCGCAGCGATCACCACGTTGTCGCAGGCGAGCACGCACTCGGCCCCATCGGGCCCGCTCACGCACACGCCCTCATCGCCGATCGAGGTGCAAGAAGTGTTGAGCAGCACCTCGATGGCCTTGCCCTGCCTGTCAAACATCTGGCGGAGCGCAATCCTAAAGAGTGAGTTGCCCTGCGCCGCGAGCGCAGACCCCATCTCGACCACCTTGACCTCGTGCCCTTGCTCGGCAAGCTCGAGCGCCAGCTCGGCACCGATCGTGCCGCCGCCGACGACCACCACGCGCGAGCCGAGGTCCTCCACATGCTCGATAGCCTGGGCAAACCCCATAACGACGGGCGCATCGACACCCGGAACGGAAGGCACAAACGACTCGGCGCCCACGGCGACGATGAGCGCATCGGGCGCCATCTCCTCCACAAAGACACGGTCCACCTCGCACCCAAAGCGCACGTCAAGCTCACCCGCGCGCTCGAGCCCGGCAATCTTGTGCTCGAGATAGTGCAAGTAGCGAGCGATATCCTCCTTGTGGGATTCCTGGGCGATAAGCCTCACATTGCCGCCCACGCGATCGGCGCGCTCCGCGAGCACCACCTTGTGACCGCGCGCGCAGGCTGTGATCGCCGCCATGCAGCCGGCAGGGCCGGCACCCACCACGAGTACGCGCTTCGAAACCTCCGCGGGCTCCACCGTGCGCGGAACAAAATCCTCGTTGGCAAAGCGCGGGTTCACGCTGCAGCCCACGTTCCAGCGGTCCGTCGAAATGTGGTAGCACTGCAGACAGCGCAGGCACGGCACGATATCCTCGGCACGGTCGTCGCGTGCCTTGGCGGGCCACAGGGGGTCGGCGGCCAGGGCGCGCGCGAGCGCCACCATGTCGCAGGCGCCCTCGGCGATGGCGCGCTCCGCCTCCTCGGGCGTCTCGACGGAGCCCACGAGCGTCACGGGGACATCGACTGCCGCCTTGACGGCACGGGCGAGCTCCAGGTTGAGCAGATGCGGGTCGAGGTTAGTTGCCGAAGTGTGAACGTTGGCCTCGTGCTCGATATCGAGCCCGCAGGAGACCTGAATGCTTGTCACGTAGCGCTGGGCCTCGCGGCAAAACGCGATGACGTCGTCAAGCTCTATGCCGCCCGGCATCCACTCGTCAGCCGAGATGCGCATCTCCATGGCGAAGCGCGGCCCCACGGCCTCGCGGCAGGCGCTCAGCACCTGCAAGGGAAAGCGCATGCGATTTTCGATGGAGCCGCCGTACCCATCCGTGCGGTGGTTGAACAGCGGGCTTAAAAACTGCCCCATGAGCCAGCCGTGCCCAAAGTGCAAAAACACCATGTCAAAGCCCGCGCGGCGCGCATCAACGCACGCCTGCACCCAACATGCGGCCGTATGCTCCATCATGGCGGGCGTCATGGCGCGCACCTCGATGCCATCGGCGCGCACAAAGCCGTCTGGTCCCATGGCGTAGTCCACGGTGCGCGCATACTGACCCGCATGCGCAAGCTCGATACTTGCCGCCGCACCACCCGCGCGCGCCATGCGGGCGCGGGCCACCGTGGACTCGCGCTCGTACTTGGAGAATGCATACGGCTCATCGGCGCTCATCCACGACGAGCGCCCGGGCTCCACAATGGTGTGCCCGCAGATCACGACACCGGCGCCACCGCGGCAGCGATCCTCGTAATGCTCGCTCATGGGGTTTGCGACGATACGGTTCTGCACAAGCGTGTCGCCCAGCTTAATGGGAGAAAACAGATGTGGGTAGCTCATCTAGCAGCCCCCTTTCTCTTCAGAAACGACCATGACGGTACGCGTGCCCTCTGTCTTTGACGAGAGGACCTCCGAGCCCCAGGGGGACTCGATGGCCGTCTCGACGCCCTCGGGCACCTCGACGGCAACCGTGACCGCGCCGTCCGCGCGCTTCCACTCCACGCGTGCCGCGCCCTTGCAGGTCTTCCACGTACAGGCAAAACTGTCCGTGGCGTGCGAAAGGTAGGGCTTGACCGTGAGCTTGTCGCAGCCCTGCGCGTCGCGCGCAACTAAAAGGCCACCCAGACCCTCGTAGAACCACTGGTCGTAGCTCGAGAACATGGCATGGTCGCACGAGGCCAAAGGATCGTCGAACATCTCGATAAGCGCCCCGTTGCCGTCGGCGAGCATTCCGAGTAGGCTCGGGTTCTCCTCGCGCAGCAGCCAGCGCTCAAGAAGCTCGCTGTAGCCATACTCCGCAAGCAGCCTAAAGGCAAACGAGGTACCGAAGATGCCCGTGGTGAGCACGCCACCTTCGGCCTTGATCGCACGCACCAGTGCGCCCACCAGCTCCGACTGGTCGCCCAGGCCGAGCTCCGCGGCAAACGCCCAAGACGTCTGGGTCCCGTCGCCAAACGATCCGTTCTCGTGCTTAAAGCGATCGATGATCCGGGGCCGCAGCTCTGCGGCGGCCGCAGCAAAGCGCTCGACATCGCAGCCTAAGCGCTCCCCCGCCTCGCACACAAGGCCGAGCGCCCAAAGGATTGCGCACCAGCCCACAAACTCCTTGTCGGGGCTGCCGCTCGAGAAGCCCTGCGCAATCAGGCTGCCGTGGTCGCCCAGGCAGTGCGGAGCGAGCTCTGCCGCATCAAAGCCGAGCAGGTAGTCGCCAAAGCGCTCGATGCCCGCCCACTCCCGCTCGAGCAGGTCGCGTCGCCCGCAGACACGATCTGCAACAAGCGCCAGATACGGGTAGGCGATCTGCCATATAAGCGGCCCCTCGCCATAGGCGGGCCCGTTGGAGCCGATACCCATGAACGGCGCCGTCTCGGGAAGGCCGCCTCGCTCCGTCTGATCGCGTGCAAAATCCGCAAGCGTCTTGTCGATGAGGCCCGCGACGTTAAACGAGAACGTCTGGGACGCGGCGAGGGCCACCATATCGCCGCCGTAGCCAAAGCGCTCGCGCGCGCAGTCCTCAAACAGGCCGTGGTTGTTGTTGAGCTTGGTGCGGATCGCAGCCTCGTGCAGCCGCTCAAAGCGCTCGCAGCCCAGCTCAAGCTTACCCACCTGCGCAAGGTCCGTATGCACATAGGTCGCCACCGCCTCGACGATGTCGGCAGCAGACGCGCCCGTCACGCTCACGTATCGGAACGAATGCCAGCAGAAGCGGTTCTCAAACTCGTTGACGCCCTCGTGGCAGAGCACCGAGTCGTGCTGCTCGGCCGGCTCGGGAGCGTCGGGACCGCCGGGACACACGCCGCGCGGAGTCTCCATGCCGGCATAGCCCGCAACCGCCGTCCCTGTATAAGGGCCGCCATCGCGCCAGGTCTCGGAATAGAGAAGCTCGATGCGCGCACCCGCGTGAGCCGCCACGCGCATACGCAAAAATCCGGCGACGACCTCGCCAAAGTCGACAACCGTCGCCCCCTCGTGCTCAAAGATCCGCACGGGCGCAATGCTTCCCGCGCGCACGCACGGGGCGACCGGCGTGAGCTCGACCGAGCGAGTATCGTCATATACCGTCACAGGGCACGGGCCTGCCGCGGGAGCACCCCCGCGCAGGTCAAACACCTCGCCCAGATACACGTTATTGAACAGGAGGTCGCCCTCGCGCACACTCCACGAGGCATCGGTGGCAACGAGCACCTTGCCCTCGCCGTCGACGAGCCGTGCGGCCACGCGGGGCGTGCCGACCTCGGTCAGGCGCTCGCGCAGGTTGTACTTGCCAAACAGGCGTAAGGGCGAGGGGTTAAAAAATCCGTTGCCGAGCTCGATCTGGATCTCGTTTTCACCCTCATGCAAAAGGCCCGCCACGTCGACCTTGTGCGCATAGACCTTTTTGGTAAAGTTGGTCCACCATCCGAGAAGCTCGGAGCCATCCGCGCGCTTACCGTTGATGCGCACGCGCGCATAGCCCAGCACCGCCAGCTCGAGCTCGGCCCGTGCGGGCACGCTTTCAAGCTCAAACGACCCCATGACCACATGGTTTCGATATGTTTCGCCAAAAAAAGCCGACTCGGGCTCGTAGCAAAACGGCGCGCCTGCGATCCAGCGCGCCCCGTCCAATAACGTATGCTCCATCCTGACCTCTCAAGAGAAAAACAGAATGGCGGCCCGCCACGTGGAACCGCCATTCTGGCTGGGGTGTAATCTGTACCGACGATTATTTGTCGGCGCGCTTCTTGCCCAGGTAGCTACCGTCGTCGTGATAGGTCGCCATGGTAAAGACAAAGGCAACGACCATGATCACGGCAAGGGTGCCCAGGTAGAACACGATATTGCTCGTGTCGGCGCCCGAGGGATCCATAAAGGTGGGGATACCGAAGAGACCGGCGCTGCCCATGCTGAAGGCGTGGACGTTAAGCGCACCCATAACCAGGCCGGCTGCTGCGCTGAAGACGATGTTCTGAATAAAGAGGAACTTGCTGGGGAGCTGGATACCGTAGAGCAGCGGCTCGCCTACGCCAAAGAACTGCGAGATGGTGGCCGGGATGGCAACGTTGCGGGTCTTGTCGCTCTTGGTGCGCAGGATCACGGCCAGGCCCTGGGAGACGCCCACGAAGCCGCCGATGGAACCGGCTGCCATGAGCGGGTCGTAACCGAGCATAGCGATGTTGTTGAGCATGATGGGGATGATGGCCCAGTGCAGACCGAACATAACGAGCGTGGAGAACGCACCACCCACGACGAGACCGACCACAGCGCCGCCCACGACGGGGATGTTGATGAGGGTCTCGGTGATGAGGGTGAGGACGCCCGAAATCATGGAGGCCACGGGGCCGATCACAAGGTAGGTCGCGGGAGCCATGATGGCAAAGCAGAGGAACGGCACGGCCATGGAGCGGATGAGCTGCGGGACGGCCTTGTTGAGCGCGCCCTCGAGCTTAGAGGCGGCCCACACGGCGATAAGGATGGGGATAACGCTCGAAGTGTAGCCGGCCGCCGGGAAGATGACGGGAATGCCGAAGAAGGTGTTATAGTAGCTCATCTGGAAGGCGGTGCCCTCGAGGATGGTGCCTGCGACCTCGGCCGTGGAGCTCAGGTTGACCATGGCCGGATACACGAGCGCCGCGCCGAGCGCCATGCCCAGAAACTCGTTGCAGCCGAACTTCTTGGCCGCAGTGTAGCCCAAGATGATGGGCAGGAAGTAGAAGAAGCCGTCGGCAATGGAGTACCAGATCATGTAGGCACCGCTATCGGCGGTGAGCCAGCCCATGGCAATGCAGAGGGCGAGCAGGCCCTTGATCATACCTGCGGCAGCGAGGGGCATAAGCGTAGGCGCCATACAGCCCGACACCGTGTCCATCAGCATGTTAAAGACGTTGCGGCTCTTCTCGTCCTCGTCCTCGGCCGCATCGTCCTCAGCGACCGTGCCCACGCCCGGGACCTTGTACTCGCTCACGAGCTCCTCGTAGACATCGTCCACGGCAGCGCCGATAACGACCTGGTACTGGCCGCCGGCCTTCATGACCTGGATGACGCCGTCAAGGTTGCTGATCGTCTCGTCCTGGGCGATCTTCTCGTCTTTGAGCGTAAAACGCAGCCTCGTGATGCAGTGGCGCACGTTCTTGATATTTTCGATACCGCCGACCCCTTTGAGGATCTCGCCGGCGAGTTCATGGTACTGACCCATGTGCTTACCCTTTCCGTGGATAAACGTACATTTGAGGACCGAGGACGTGAGCTTGGCGCTCTCCACGCCCGCTAGGGCGCAGATCTCGCTGAGCTTCACGGCGCTTGCGTCTTTGACCCTGATCTGCACGCCGCCGTCAAGCTCGATCACCGAGCTCACGTTCGTGTCGCCGCCGACCAGGGCTTTGATGGTCTCGAGAACATCCATCGCAAACCGCCTCTCCTTAGGTCCCAATCCATAGGGCCGCTGCCGTGCACTGCATCGACCTCAAGAATAGCTGCACAAAAAAGACCGAGCCAGAGGACTCCTAGAGCCTCTGACCCGGTCATGCTTCCAAATGGAATAACAATCCCACTGACACCTTGTCTCCGGCGCAGCTTTTCTTTCTGGCTACACTATAGCCATTGCGATGAAACGTTTCAAATGACGTAGCGGCAAACGGTGGCTTTTACGCGGCAAACGGTTGAAACCCGTCGTTCCCCTTCAAAAAAAATGGCCATTTCTGTTGATAAGAGGCCATTTTGGGCCTACTTAACGACAAAAATGGCCATTTTTGTTGGCTGGGCAGCTAAGGCTGCTGTGCGCAAGTGGACCTCCCGCATCAAAACAGGCGGGAGGTCCACCCAGCTGTGGCTATTAATCTAGCGGCAGACGATCTCGACGGGCACATTCAAAATCTTGGCGACCTTAAGAATCGTGTCGGTCTGGCTGCCCAGGCAGGCGGCCATGTGGTGAGTCGGGCCCGTCTCGTTCCAGCGATCCATGAACTCACGGGCGCCGATCGAGAACTTCATACGCATGTTGGTGTCACCGAAGGTAAAGATCGGGCCGTCGACGTTCTCGCCCTCGGCAACCACAAACTTGAAGTTGCCGTCGCCGTCCTGCGTGATGCCCAGGAAGGTGATGGTGCCGTGGCCGGGATAGAACTGGGTGAGGTAGCCGCCGCCGGTCTTGCCGTGGAACACGGGGACGACCTTGAGCGTCGGCTTCTTGGCGGTCGAGATGTCGGCATCGCCAGAGCCGGAGTGGCCGATGATGACGATGTCCTCGGGGAAGTCGATGGAGTACATCTCGGAAAGCTGGCCGGTGCCAGAGATGGTCTTAAGGATGCTCATGGCGATGGCGACCTTCATATCGCCCTCGACCGCGCAGCTCGTGCCCTGCTTGATGAGCATGGAGAACGCCGGAATGAGCATGGAGTCGAGCACGCCGGCCTGACCCTTGGCATAGCCATCGTAGTGGCTGGCGACCAGACCGATCTCCTCGTCCTTGACCCACTGCTCAAAGGCAACGACGTACTTGGCCATCTCCTGGATGGGCTCGTCGCTCACCTTGGCGCCGCCCTCGACGTCGAAGGTGTCGAGAATCTCGGCAGCCTTGGCGTCCACGGCGGCCTGGTCATCGATGTTGTCGGCGATGGCCCACATCTTCTCCCAGTCAAACTGCTTGGTGTAGAGACCCAGACGGTTGTAGAGGTTGGTTTCGTCGATGTAGAGGTCCATCATGCCCGGGTACGGACGGCCGATCTGGGCGATGTTGGTGCGACGCAGGCGACGACGCACCTGGGCGGCGCGGCACCACTGCTCGAGCTGCTCGGCCACAGCCGGGTCGCCGCCCTCGACAACGCCGGTCACAACAGCATGACGCTTGCCGGCACGGTTAAGGTCGGCCACGACCTCGCCGGGGGCGCCGCAGGCGTACAGGTCGCCCAGCCACGTGGGGATGTCGGTGTTAGCGTAGTCGGGCTGGGCCTTCTTCTGCACATTGACCACGACGACGGGCACATCCAGGTCGCGCACGACCGGCAACACGTTGTAGCTCGTGGCATAGGTGAGCATCTGCAGGATGACCAGGTCGACGTCCTCGGCGCGGAACTTGTCGCCAGCGACCTGGGCCTGCTCCTTGGTGGTCACCATGCCGCCGTCAACAAGCTCGACTGTCGTGGGCAGCGTGGCCTTAAAGTCCTCGTACTGCTGCTCGAAGTTGGGAACGAGCTGCGGAAACTGCGGAAGATAGGCACCGAGGGTGATAGAAAAGACGCCAACCTTGGCCTTGGTGTTAACGAGCATCTATATCCACCTTTCTTGCGCTAGTCAACAAATGCTTCGTTGATCTTGATACCAAAGTCGCGGCAGGTGTTCTTGAGGCCCTCGTCGCAAATCTTGTTGAGGAAGTCATCCGAACCACCGTTGGCAGCACGTGCGGCCAGGTAAATCTCGGCGGCCTTCTCGACGGTGTGCGCCAGGCCAAAGGTCGTATCGAAGTCAGGGCCGGCGGCAAACAGACCGTGGTGGGCCCAGACGATGGTGTCGTAGGTCTTCATGAGCTCGGAGCTCGCCTCGGCGATGGCCGGGCCACCCGGGACCATCCAGGGCACCACGCCCACGCCGGTCGGGAAGACGACGACGCACTCGGTCATCATCTGCCACAGGATGCGGGTGAAGGCACGGTCCTCCAGCGGCACCACAAAGGACATCTCGATGATGCCGGGGGTGTGGGCATGGTAAATCACGCGGTCGGCGCCATCGGTACGGGCGGCGGCGACACAGTGGTTCATGTAGTGGCTCTCGAACTCGCTGGTCGGACGGGCGCCGTTGGCAAGGCCCCACACAATGCGGAAGGCGTCACCGGTCTCGTTGATCTCGACGATGCCGATGTTGGCATGCGGACTCTCGAGAACATTGCGCATGTACTTACCCGAGCCGGTGCTCACAAAGTACTGGCCAGCAAGATTCTCACCGCGCACGCCCATCTTGACCCACTCGCGAGGCTCCTCAAAGAACGGCTTGGCCTCGGCGACCTCCTTGTCGGTCATACGGTAAGTGAGGTTGCCGCCGTTGCGCTCATGCCAGCCCTGCTTAAAGCCGTCATCGCACAAGCGGCAGAAGCCCTTGATAAACGCCAGATCTTCCATTGCCATTGTTTGTCTCCTCTCCGGGACCCGCAGGTCCAATTGAAAAACGTAGCAAGCCGATTGACGTCGGCGCGGAGTATGGTTTCGTGTAGGGCCTCCGCGCCGTATGTCATCGGAGAGAGCCG
Organism: uncultured Collinsella sp.; assembly: GCA_905199545.1. GTDB lineage: Bacteria > Actinomycetota > Coriobacteriia > Coriobacteriales > Coriobacteriaceae > Collinsella. The sequence goes on along the minus strand of CAJKGW010000008.1, from coordinate 25,276 downwards.
CTCGCGCCCGGCAGGAGTCGTTTGCCGCACGCGGGGCTGGGGGTAGTTGAAAGGTGAGTCGGGGCAGGCCCTGCCCTCGTTTAGGCCTGGGTGCCCTTGGGGTCGATGCGCTTGACATTGAAGGAGCGGGCAACGCAGGCACGGGCATCGGCCAGGTCGGCAAAATCGCCGCCGGCGATCATCTGAACGATAAAGTTGCCGATGCAGGTACCTTCGATGGGGCCGGCGAACACGGGGAGCCCGCAGGTATCGGCCGTCATCTGGTTGAGGTAGTAATCCTGGCAGCCGCCGCCCACGATGTTGATGCTCGTGTAGTCGTGGCCCGAAAGCTCACGCAAGCCCTCGATGGCCTTGGCATACGAGCGCGAAAGGCTGCAGTAGTTGGTACGCATGATCTCGCCCACGGTGTGCGGGATCGGCTCGCCGCCCTCGGCACAGGCCTGCTTAATCTCCTGGATCATGGAGTCGGGGGCCAGGAAACGGTCGTCGTCGACATCGACATACGCCTCGAAGGGCTCAGCCTCGCGGCAGAGCGTACGGAGCTCGTCAAAGCCAACCTTATGATCCATGAGAGCCTTGTGCGAGGTCTTGCCCTCGACATAGTCTACGCCGTTGATCTCGCGACGGACGGACTGGTTCATCCACAAGCCCATGATGTTCTTGAGGAAGCGATAGCGCTTGAGGTAGCCGCCCTCATTGGTAAAGTTCTGCTTGCGGGCGAACTCGCTGGTGATAGCGTGCTGGTTCTCAACGCCCAGCAGGCTCCACGTTCCGCTCGAGATGTAGACGGCGTTGTCATCCTTGGCGGGAACGGCCAGGAAGGCAGAGCCAGTGTCGTGCGTGGCAGGCAGCACCACGGTCGCGGAGTAACCGATCTTCTCGGAGATGTCGGCCGTGAGCTCGCCGAGCACGGCGCCGGGCATGGTCGGCTCCAGGAAGATGCTCTGGGGAATACCAAAGCGCGAAAGGATCTCGGTGTCCCACGTGCACTTCTCGGCGTCGAGCATGCCGGTAGTGCTCGCGTTGGTGTACTCGTTGGCCTTGATGCCGGTCAGACGCCAGTTGAGATAGTCGGGGATCATCAAGAAGGTACGAGCTGCCTCGAGCTGCTCGGGATGCTCGTTCTTGAGGGCGAGCAGCTGATAGAGCGTGTTGAAAGGCTGACGCTGAATGCCGGTGCGGGCATAGACCTCGGCCGGATCCATAATTTGGTCGGCAACTTCGTAGATGCCGTCAGTGCGGGCATCGCGGTAGGCGACCGTATCACCGACGATCTTGTTGTGCTCATCGAGCAGCACGAAATCAACACCCCAGGTATCGATTCCGATGGTGGCCGGAGCCTGTCCGGTCTGATCCTTGACGGCGCGCAGGCCTGCGACAACATGGTCGAACAGAGCCTCAACGTCCCAGCAGTCGTGGCCGTCTACGCGCTTTTGCTCGTTATCGAAGCGGTAGACCTCCTGGTAGGACATCTTGCCGTCCTCGATCCAGCCGGCAAGAACGCGACCGCTCGAGGCACCGATATCGACCGCTGCGTACTGCTTGGACTCGATGCGACTCTCCATGTGCTCTCCCCTTATTAAAGCGCTTCATTTACAGTTTTCATTATTATTTGAACCGTTTCAATTTCAATATGAGTCAACTTTAGTCCGGCGAGCGGTTGTTATCAATCGGTAAGCGGTAGTTTTTGGGTTAAAAACTCTTCTAAACAAAAGGATGCGGCCACCCACACTTAGCGGTTGGCCGCATCCTTAAAATGCTATTGAAATGATTCACATGCGAACGCTAACACACGGCCTTGACCGCCGCCGTCAGATCGAACAGCGTATCGAGCACAGCCTCGCAGCCATCCACCACGTCCTGCGGCAGCGGCACGATGTCGGGAACGGCAAAGACGTGGCAGCCGGCCGTGATACCCGAGACGCAGCCGTTGCGCGAATCCTCGACCACGGCGCACTCCTCGGGAGCAAAGCCCGCGCGCTCGCAGGCGAGCAGGTACATCTCGGGGTCGGGCTTGCCGTGCGCGACGTCCTCGCCGCAGGTCACCGTCTCAAACTTGTCAAAGAGGCCGACCGTCTTAAGGTTGCGCTCGGCGGTAACGTGGCGCGACGACGTCGCGAGGCCCACGTGATAGCCCGCAGCCAGCAGCTCGCCTAGGCACTCGGCAGCGCCAGCCTTAAGCTCCAGATCGGTCTTGACCATCTCGTCGCGAATCTCCTTATGGCGACGATAGATTGCCTCAGCGGTTTCGCTGCTGTCGTAATGCTCCTCAAGGATGCGCATGACATCGGGCAGCGTACGACCGATAAACTGATGGATCAGCGCATCATCAATCGCGAATCCCAGCTCGGCCGCGCCCGCCTTCCACGCCTTGATACCCAAACGCTCGGTGTCGACCAGCGTTCCGTCCATGTCAAAAATAACGGCCTTGATCATATCGGTCCCCCATCTCTTCGCGCTGCTGTACTCCCGCAACTTTACCGCACCTGTAAACTTGTATATAACGTATATAGCATATTGCACTTTCGTTACATAGATAGAAGTCTTATGACAAGCGGCTCGGTAGGATTATAGTTTTCGACCGAGTACTCAACGGCAAGGATCGATTCATGCTTTCAGACACCACCGCACCTGCAGAGGGGCTTCAGGACAAACTCACAGCGCTCGAGCAGCTGCTTTTGGCATACGGACGCGTCGCCATCGGCTTTTCCGGTGGCGTCGACAGCAGCTTTTTGGCCGCAGTCTGCGCCCGCATCATGCCCGCCAGCACGCTTCTCGTTCACCTCACCACGCCGCTCATCGGCACGCCCGAGCAGGCTTCGTTTGAGCGGGCGATTGACGGGCAGGCCGATGAGGGGCCGCATTTTAAGCTCCCCGTGCTCAACCTCTCGGTCGATCAACTGCAGCTCCCCCAGGTAGCCTGCAACGACGCCGACCGCTGCTACCACTGCAAGCGCGCCGGCTTTACCGCCATCGTCAACCACGCCAGGTCGCTGGGCTTTCCCACCGTCATCGACGGCAGCAACGCAAGCGACCGCAGCGACTACCGCCCCGGCATGCGCGCCGCCCAGGAGCTCGGCGTGCGCTCGCCGCTTATGGAGGTCGGCTTTACCAAGGACGAAGAGCGCGAGCTGCTGCGCGCCTGGGGCTATCCCGTCTGGAACCTGCCGGCAGGAGCCTGTCTGGCCACGCGCGTCCCCACGGGCGAGGAGCTCACACGCGAGAAGGTCGATGTGATTCGCGCCTGCGAGGACTACCTGCACGACCTTGGCCTGGACCAGGTCCGCGCGCGCTTGGTCGGCGGCTGCATGCATATCGAGGCCGCGCCGGCAGACGTTGCCAAGATTGCCGCCCTCGGCAACACCGCGGTCAACGACGGGGGCAAGGCCCCGCTTCCCGCCGCCATCGAATCTGCCCTGCACAACCTAGGCTGCGGCCATATCTCCCCCGAGGTCACCCCCTACATCCACGGCAACATGAACCTTTAGGTTACGCCGTTTTACAAACGGCGTAACCGCTCGGCGCTGCGCAGGCCCCGGGCACGGCAAACTGACGTTCAACTTCACGGGCGCGACCAAAAGGTCAGCGCCCGCTTGTTTCACGCCACCTTGCCGCACCCGGAACCTGCTCGCTCGCTTATGCTCAACCTGAACTACATAAATTGTCGCCAACCTGCCAAAAAGGGACAGGTTTATTTTGGCAGGTTTTATCTGGGGAAACGCAGACAAGGCCGCGACACCTATATGGCGTCGCGGCCCTGTTCTATTTATGCCAGCACGTACTGATACGTATCTCCCATGGGGACAAAAGTAACCAGCAGACCTGCGCCAGCGTCCCCGAGCGCGGCGGGCAGCCATTTCGCCATATACTCCATGCCCGGCTCCTCGCCATTAAAGTGACCCATATGGATTGCGCATTTTCCCTGACCGAGCATTGCGGCGTCGCGGATGTACTCGCTCACCGTAAAGTCGATAAACTCCATGGTCAAAATGCAATCGATGCCTTCGGAGTCGATATGGGCAATCTCGTCGTTATCTCGCCCCATGATGTGCATTGGAATCTCGACATTGCGGACGAGCGCGTCACCGTCGCCGATCAAGCGCGTCCCGTTTAATCCAAGCTTGTGTACGAGCGCCTGCGCAAGATCGCGGGCCGGCGTTGGCTCAATGCGGTACCTCATGAATGTCTCGTCTACCGCGGAGCCAAGCCAGTCCATCTTGACCGCGAATCCGTAAAAGATGCCGTCGACCATCGAACCGTCCGAGGCGAGCGGCACACCCGAGTGGATATAGTCATGGCAACGCCAGACCGCGCCACCCCATTCGTCAAGCAAAGCGCACTTTGCCTCAAAGGTCTTGTTCCCCGCAACCACTTCACGGCGGTCTCCGTGGTTCCAGAACAGTGCCTCGTGAGGAACAATCAGGTTAGCGCCAAGCTCCTTGGCACGACGAATCACCTCCGCCGTAGCCCAAATGCATGTAACTATTCCGGTACATTGCTGATCGATGTCGCCGTAAAGCACCTGATCGCGCGTCGTCGCAAGCTCGATGGGCTTCCCGGCAAAAGCATCAATGCCGTCACAGTAGTCCTGGATAGCTTGAATAGCCTCGCTGATAAGCATATGTAACAATAATCCCTTCGACATAATGTGCGGGGGGGCAACATACATACCGCCCTGCAGAATCATCTTTAGACGGCACATTTTGAACTAGACCGCCTGTCTACGACCGCTTTTCTAGCGCTCGGAAATCGGACCGTTCTCGAGCTCATCCTCACTAAAGCCAAAGAACCAAGCCACAGCAAAGCTTACGACAAAGCCAGCCGCCGAAGCGATGACGGCACTGATCAGGTTCTCGTTGCCGCCGCCAACAAACGTCATAATATTGAGCACGTTGGAGGCAGCACCGGCGAGGTAAGCATTGACATGCAAGGCGAGCGCCACGGCACCGGCGACAAACGAACCCGCCATGCAGGCAACGAACAGTTTACGATAGCGGAACATCATGCCATAGATGAACGGCTCGCCGACGCCTCCGATGAGCTGGGCGACAACATACCCGGCACATTGGCTCTTTTCCTCCTTGTTACGGAGTTTGAGCCATGTCGCAATCTCCGCTCCATAGGCAGCCCACAGCGCAACCGTAGGGGCGACCAGAATAAAGCTGTCAGAGCCCGTCAACATAAAGTTTGCAATGGCAATCATGATGACCGCAACATGCATGCCCGTAATGACCATGGGCAACCAAATTGCTGCAAGCAAGCCGCCACCAATAATCGCCACGATACCTCCCTCGGCACCGAGGAACTCAAAGACAACCGCCAAACCGTTACCGCACCAAGAACCAAGAGGAGCAAGCAGGCAAAGCGCAAAGGGGACAGTCAGGGCAAGCGTGCAAAGCGGCGTAAAGACCGTGGTGAGCGAATCGGGCATGTGCTTGCGCAAGAACTTCTCGAACACGGACATCAACGCAACCGTGAGCAGAATGGGAATAACCGTCTGCGCATAGTTTGCAGGCACGCAAGGGATGCCATAAACGCTAAAGGCTTTTCCCTCGGCTGCCATTTGCATAAACGTCGGTTCGATAAGCACACCGCCCATAAAAGCGCCGTACATGGGCGTGGCGCCAATGTTCTTGGCAGCCGTAAAGCCCAAGAAGATCGGAATGAAATAGAACGTCACGTTGTAGAGCATATTGAGCAGGACATAAAGATCGCTCGTATCCGCAATGAGATTGAGCATCGTTGGCCCGAGTACGACGGCAACGGTTTTGAACATGCCCGACGCGAGCAGCAATGGAATCATCGGAACCATGGAGCCCGAGAGGTAGTTAAGAATCGCATTGCCAACGGCTGCCGGGGTAAGCGGTGTTTTGGCTCCACTTGCGTCGAGGTTCTCGTCGATGCTCTCCTGCTTGGCCAAGCCGCTCATCTTGATGAGCTCGTCATATACCTTAGGCACGTTTTGCCCAATAATCACCTGGAACTGCCCGCCAGATATTTGAGCGCCGATGACGCCGTTAATTTTTTTAACAGCGTTAATGTCGGGCAACTCCATATCCTTAAGGTTAAAACGCAGACGCGTCATGCAGTGGGCTGCAAAGGTGATGTTGTCTTTGCCACCCAGCGCCTCGAGCACATCGGCTGCGATCTTCTTATTGTCAGCCATATCATCTTCCCTTTCGAACGATCCGGTTCCTCCCTCGCTGCGCGCGCGAGGAGACAAAGCGGACGGTGGCCCGTCGCCCGCACGGAAGTATTCGATTGTTGAGGGAAACGGCGTAAAGACAAAAGCTCCAAAACGAGACATCGACAGGTCGCTCTGTCTTTACGTCACGCTTCGGAAGCTCAGCTCTCGAATAACACCTTATGTCGCGCTAAGGGTATCAGCTTCACCATGCGAACGGCGGCCTCATGATGCCCAAAAGTCTGCGAACGGTACGCTTTCTTTGATGAACGGCATAGAAAGCGCCTATTTGTCGGCTGGCACCTTGCCCGTTACGTTGCCGGCATAGACCCGATTGACATGGAGCATGAGATACACCTTCTCCTCGGGCACGATGGAGGCATGATACGTTTCCTCGATAACTTCTGCCATTTTGTCAACACAAGCCGCTATAGCCGGGTGCTCCTCACAGAGAGGACGATAGAGCGCCGCATTATCGGTATTAAGCGGCTCCCCGGTGCGGACGCGCTCTAACAAGTAGCGTACATGAGTGTCATAGCGTGCATAGTCAAAAGCATCGCGGTCAACGGCGATAGCAAGATCTTTCTCGATGATCGCTACGAGCTTTTCGATCAGGCGTTCCTCGCGGCGGACGTCGTTTGACTTCGCCTTACTAGAACTTGCCATAACGCTGTTAACGATGCAGAGTGCGATGCCCGCCCTCTCCCCGCGTGGCATAGATATGCCGAATTCGCGCTCTATGCCAGCATGGGCAAGCATCGCGATCTTAAATTCAATGGGATATTGCTGTTGAACGTCACAAGAAAGCGGCATCTGAACAAACATGTGCTCACGGCAGCGCTTGATGGCAAAACTAATGTGGTCGGCGAGCGTAAAAGGAAGGTTCGCCGACAGCTCGCGCGAAATGTTGGTGCGCGCGACATCGGCAATCTGCGCACTAAACTCCATTACCTTGGGATCGATCTCGTTAAGAAGTGGCAGATAGCGCGCATCAACGTTGTAAAACGTGCGCTCAATCTGCGCAAGCGAAACCTCATCGGGGCCGTCAGGAAAACCAATGCCTTTCCCCAGTGCCACAAGCTCGGTTCCCTTATCGTTGACAAGCAAGGCGGCATTGTGATTAATGCGCTTAACGACCCTCATGATGCCTCCGAAAATAGGCGCAGCCGAAGGGCAAGCGCAATGAATTCTAGTTAAGATGGTTCGCCTCGATTATTCCACGCAACGTCACGCGAAACAAGCAAACCCGAGCCCCCGCAACCTACTAAAAAAGGGACAGGTTTATTTTGGCAGATTTTTATCGGGGAAAACGCGAAGAGGGACACGCCATATCACCGTTGTGGGCAGAGCGGCATTCATGCAGCTCGCTCTGCGCATACCTGACATCCACAAGACCCTCGCCCCGTATCCCGATATTAAAATTGAGTTCATTGGCGCCGGAGAGTAGAATACCGCATCCGACGGCTACGGCATCGGCAGCCAGATTGCCGAGCGCGTCAGCACCCGGGCAAGCAGCCACGCCAAAGCTACCGTCATCGACCTCGGCACATACCTTTAGCGCACGGCCTTGACCGCGGCCGGCAGATCGAACAGCGTGTCGAGCACGGCCTCGCAGCCATCTACCACGTCCTGCGGCAGCGGCAAGATATCGGGCGCGGCAAAGACATGGCAGCCGGCCGTGATGCCTGAGACGCAGCCATTGCGTGAGTCCTCGACCACGGCACATTCCTCGGGAGCAAAGCCCGCGCGCTCGCAGGCGAGCAGGTAGATCTCGGGATTGGGCTTGCCGTTCAGAGTATCCTCGTTGCAGGTCACCGTTTCAAACTTGTCAAAGAGGCCGACGGTCTTAAGGTTGCGCTCGGCCGCAACGCGACGCGACGACGTCGCAAGGCCCACGTGATAGCCCGCAGCCAGCAGTTCGTCCAGGCACTCGGCAGCGCCAGCCTTAAGCTCAAGATCGGTCTTGACCATCTCGTCGAGAGCATCCCTGTAGCGGGCTTCGACCGTCTCGACGATTTCGCGGCTGCCATAATGCTCCTCAAGGATGTCCCTGACATCGGGCATCGAGCGACCGATAAACTGATGGACCAGCGCATCGTCAATCGCGATCCCCAGCTCGGCAGCGCCCACCTTCCATGCCCTCATGTCCAAACGCTCGGTGTCGACCAGCGTTCCGTCCATGTCAAAAATGACAGCCTTGATCATATCGGCCCCCTTCGCCGGCTTGCGTTACCGCAACCCCATCCCACTTTGCAACTTGTATATAACGTATATATCATATCGCGCCAACCTGCTGAAAAGGGCCAGGTTTATTTTGGCAGGTTTTATCTGGGGAAACGCCGAATAGCTCCATATGCACAACCGTCGCAGCTCCATATGAGGCAAATGAATCAGTAACGTCTATCCCAAATCTTGAGTATTTGTTCGATAGAACGGCCCCTGCCGGCACCTGCTAGACTGGTAGATTCCCAACCATCTAGCCAGGAGCCGCAATGTCGCGCAAGTCCGCCTACAAGCAAGTACTTTCCATCGGCACCGCCGTGGTGCTGGGCTTTGCGCTGTTTACGGGATCGCTCGACGGGGCGCCCAAGCTGCTCTCGCCGCAAAGCGATGAGCAGGCGGCGGCTCTAGCCGAGAAGCAAAGCGAGAGCCCCAACCGCACCGACGACGAAGCGGACTTGGTCGCCCGGCTCGAATCGGGAACAGCGAGCTCCGAGGACTCCGGCGATGGCTCCGAATCCGCCACGACCGGCACCGCTGACGATGTCTCTTCGAACGCCACCCCCGTCGACGAAGTGGAAAACCCCGACCTCAACCGCGCCCGCGGCGTATATCTCAGCAGCATTCCCGACTACGCCGGCAACCCCTACGTTGCCCTCCGCGCCGACGGCACGCATCCGCTCGGCACGCCGTCGTTCACGCTCGATGAATACGAACGGGCCACCGAAGAGGGCTGCTTTAAGAAGTTCTCTAAACTCGACAGCCTGGGCCGTACCCGCAAAGCGCTCGCCTGCATAGGACCCGAATCGCTCGGCCAAGGCAAGCGCGGCGACATCTCGCGCATCCATCCCGCCGGTTGGCACCAGCAGCGCTACGACTTTATTCCAGGCCAGAGCCTCTACAACCGCTGTCACCTTATCGCCTGGTCGCTCTGCGGCGAAAACGCCAACCGCAAAAATCTCCTCACCGGTACTCGCTATCTCAACGAGACAGGCATGTTGCCCTTCGAAGAGCAGATTCTCGGCTACATCCACGACACGGGCAACCACGTGCTCTATCGCGTCACACCCATGTATAACGAAGAGGAACTTGTCTGCCGTGGCGTGCGCCTTGAGGCACAGTCGGTCGAGGACCACGGCAAAACGCTGTGCTTCCACGTGTACTGCTACAACCTGCAACCGCATGTGCAGATTGACTACGCCACCGGCCGCAACCAGGCCTCGGGGGACTAGCCCTAACCACGACAAGAACCGATTTGCATCCCCCAGGGATCAAAAAGGGCCGCTCCGGATTACCCAGAGCGGCCCTTGCATCGGCATGCATGTTGCAGACAAAGCCACACGCTACTTGGCGCGGCCCTCCTCATAGCGCTCGACCAGCTTGGCCTGAACGTCATAAGGCACCTGCTCATAGCCTGCGGGCTTCATGGTAAAGTCGCCCGTGCCGCGCGTGATAGAGCGCAGGCGCGTCGAATAATCCGTCAGCTCGGCCAGCGGCGCCTGGGCAATGACCACGGTATCGCCGCGCTCGTCGGTCTCCATGCCTGTCACGCGACCGCGCGAGGCCGAGATGTCGCCCATCACGGCGCCGGCATAGCTCTCGGGGATCGTCACCGTAATTTCCTCGATGGGCTCCAGCACCACCGGGTCGGCATCGGCGCACGCCTTGCGCAGGCCGATGCGGGCCGCCGCGCGGAACGCCATCTCGTTGGAGTCGACGCTGTGATACGAGCCGTCGTACACCGCGACGCGAATGCCCGTGAGCGGATAGCCGGCAATAATGCCGTCCTTCATGGTCTCCTGGACGCCCTTGTCCACGGCGGGGATCAGCGAGCGCGGAATGCGGCCGCCCACGACCTCATCCACAAACTCGTAGCCGTCGCTCGTGCCGTCGGGCCCAATAAGCGGCTCCACACGCAGCCAGCAGTCACCATACTGACCGGCACCACCGGTCTGCTTCTTATGACGACCCTGGGCACTTGCCGTGCGGCGGATGGTCTCGCGATACGGAATGCGGATCGGCACGCTCTTTGCCACAACCTTGGTACGGTCCTCCAAACGGTTGAGCAGCACCGAAACCTGCGCCTCGCCCACCGCCGAGATGATGGTCTGCCTGGTCTCCTCGTCGCGGTCGATACTCATGGTCGGATCGGCCTTGCAGGCCTTCTCGATAAACGTGTAGAGCTTCTCTTCGTCGCCGCGATTCTCGGCCTCAATGGCGATGCGGTACTGCGAGTTGGGGAACTTAAACGCCGCCGCCTCGACCTTACCGGTAATCGAGAGCGTATCGCCCGTCTCGGCCGCCAGCTTGGGCGCCACGATGATGTCGCCAGCATACGCGTGCCCGACCTCGGTCATGTCGCGGCCGCACATCACATACAGGTGGGCCAGACGGTCGCTCTTGCGCGTGCGGGCGTTGATCAGCTCAAGACCCGGCTCAAGCGTACCCGTCAGCACCTTGATAAAGCTGATGCGACCCTGCTGCGGATCGGCCAGGGTCTTAAACACAAAGGCCACCGGACGGTCATCGTCACTCGAGATCTTAAGCGAATCGCCGTCGATGAGCGGCATCTCGCCGTAGTCGGTCGGCGCCGGGAAGTACGTGGCGATGTCGTCCATCAGCGAGTTGACGCCCTGCTCCTTAATGCAATCGCCCGCAAAGACCGGCACAAAGATGCGTTCGGCGATCGCCTTGGACAACAAGCCCTCAAGCTCCTCCTGCGTCAGCGTCTCCTCGCCTTCCAAGTATTTCATCATCAGCTCGTCGTCAGCCTCGGCCACCAGCTCGCACAGATGGTCATGGGCCTCCTCGGCCTGGGCACGATACTCCTCGGGAATCTCCGACTCAACGGCCTCGGCGCCGTTGCAGTGGCGCGCCTTCATGCGCACCAGGTCGATGATGCCGTCAAAGTCCTCGCCCTCGCCCCAGGGAAGAGTCACGGCGCCCAGGCGCGTACCAAAGCGCTCCTGCAGCAGGTCCATTGTGGTCGCAAAGCTGGCCTCGGAGCGCGACAGGCGGTTTACGAATACCGCACGCGCCAGGCGCAGATCCTCGGCGGCATACCAGAGCTTAACCGTCGTAGGCTGCGGGCCGGCCTCGGCGTCGACCACAAACAGGGCCGTCTCGCAGACGCTCATCGCGGCAAAGGCGTCGCCGATAAAATCAGGATAGCACGGGGCATCGAGCACATTGATGCGAGCACCCTTCCAGTCGATCGGCGCAATGGTCGTCGAGATGGAAAACGCACGCTTGACCTCTTCGGGGTCATAGTCGAGCGTGGGCTTGGTGCCGTCGTGGCCGCCCAGGCGGGCGGTCTTACCGGAAAGGTGGAGCATGGCCTCGGCGAGTGAAGTCTTGCCCACCCCGCCTTGGCCTACGAGCACCACGTTCCTTACATTGCCGGTCTTGGGAGCACCCATGATGACCTCCTTGCAGGGCCGCGCGCAATGCGCGACGCCAACGGGGAGAGTTCGCGGTCGGTGCCGTCCCGGGAGCAGCATGGTCGGCAGCCGAGCCGACTCACCCTCCAAATGTCCTATGCCACCACCCTACCCTCACGGGCGGCTGTCCATGCAGACCTTTCGGCACGCGTATGAATACAGGCGGCGAGAGGAAGAGACAAGCTTGTGGGGCAATTATTGAACCCCGTCGATGTAAACAAAAAGCCGCCACAGACCGTAAGACCTGTGGCGGCTTCGCCTCAATTAATAGTTGAGTAAATACCTGAGTCTATCCCTCGATACGGCTCAAGAACTCGCGGGTACGCTGCTCGCGTGGATGGTCGATGACCTGCTCGGCAGGGCCCTCCTCGACAATACGGCCGCCGTCCATAAAGACCACGCGGTCGGCAACATCGCGCGCAAACTGCATCGCGTGGGTCACAATTACCATCGTCATATTCTGCGCCGCCAGGTCCTTAATGACACGCAGCACCTCGGCCGTCAGCTCGGGATCGAGCGCCGAGGTCGGCTCGTCAAAGAATAATATTTCCGGATCGAGCGCCAGGGCGCGGGCAATACTCACGCGCTGTTGCTGACCGCCCGAAAGCTCACACGGCACTTTGTTCTCGTTGCCCGTCAGCCCCATTTGCGCAATCAGCTCACGCGCGCGTGCCTCCGCCTGCTCGCGCGGGCGCTTGAGCACGCGGACCGGAGCGTCGGTGATGTTTTTCATCACGGTATAGTGCGGAAACAGATTGTAGTTCTGGAACACCAGGCCAAACCGCGAGCGCGCCTGCTTGGGCACATCGCCCTTCGCATAGACCGCGCCCGATCCCGCATCCGTCGCAACCGCAAGATCGCCAAACGAAAGCGAGCCGCCGTCGAGCGTCTCGAGCAGCGTGGCGCAGCGCAGCAGCGTGGACTTGCCGCCACCCGAAGGCCCGATAATCGCCACGACCTCGCCACGCTTTACCTCGAGCGAGATATCCTTGAGCACCTCATTGCCGCCAAACGCCTTACGCGCGTTCGATATATTCATTACCGAATTAGTCATGGTAGTAATCCAATTTTTTCTCCGCGGCGCCCAACAGCATCTCGACCACGAAGTTGAAAACCCAGTAGATCAGCGCCGCAATCGCAAACGGCACCATGCTCACCTGCGAGGCAACCAGCGCCTTGGCCGTCGAGAACATCTCGCCCACGCCAATGGCAAATGCCAGCGATGTGTCCTTGACCAACGTGATGATCTCATTGCCCATCGCCGGCAAAATGCGCTTGGCGACTTGCGGCATCACAATGTACAAAAATGTCTGCAGACGCGAATAGCCCAGCACCTCGGCTGCCTCGTATTGACCGCGCGGAATGGACTGCAAGCCCGAGCGATAGATCTCGGCAAAGTAGCCGGCGTAGTTGATGATGAACGCCACAACGCACGCCGTCCACTTGGAATCGGGCGTAAGCGAAATGCCAAACACGTAGTACGGGGCAAAGTAGATGGCAAACATCTGCAGCATGAGCGGCGTGCCGCGCATCACCGAAATATAGATACGCGCAATCCAGCGGAGCGGCGCGATTTTGCTCATGCGCATAAACGCCACGGGGATTCCCAGCGGAATCGACCCCAGCAGCGTCAGCACAAACAACTGCAAACTGACCAAGAATCCCTGGCCAAGCATCTGCATCATGACCTGAATAGACATTACTTGAGCACCCAATTATCGAAAGATAGACCATAGCTTGAATACTTATCGCACAGGTCCTTGACCGTGCCGTCCTCGTAGAGCGCCTTGAGCGACTCGGTCACGGCATCGGCGGACTTGGTGTCGCCCTTCTTAAAGCCGACGGCGTAGTGCTCGCTGGACAGCGGCTTGTCGAGCTGCGTATAGGCATCGGGCTTGGCGGCAAGCTGATACTGGGCAATCGAAAGGTCGCAAGCCACGGCATCGACCGCGCCGCTCTCGAGCTGCATAAAGGCCGTGTTGTACTCGCCGATGGTATCGAGCGTGGCAAACGTCGCGGCCAGATCCTTCTGGTCGCCCTCGAGCACATCCTGCGCAGCGGAATCGGTCTGAGTGATCACGGTCTTGCCAGCGAGATCGTCCCAGCTCTTGATACCCGCGTCCTTCTTGACCACGAGCACTTGCTCGTTGAGCATGTACGGCTCGGAGAACGTGTAGCCGTCCTCACGGCCCTCCATGGTAAAGCCGTTCCAGATGCAGTTGATGGCGCCGGAGTTGAGCAGCGTATCCTTGGCGTCCCAGTCGATGGCCTCGTATTTGACCTCCCAGCCCTGCTTATCGGCAACAGCCTTGGCCAGATCGAGATCAAAGCCGGTGTACTCGCCATCGTCGCCCACAAAGCCGTACGGAGGATAGGACTTATCAAAGCCCACCACGAGCTTCTTGGACTCCGCGGCGCCCTTCACATCCTTGGCCGCGGCAGAGCCAGCAGCGGAGCCCTTGCCAGCACCACCGCCGCAACCGACAAGACCAAGGCCAAGCACCGCGGCGAGCGAGCCGGCTAGACCAACAAACTGACGACGAGACATATCGGTGTTCATGGTATTCCCCCTTGATGGCACTTTAGTTAAGTAAAGTGAGTCATGTAACGTTCAGAATCATACACTTTAGCGTGATAGAGCACAAGGCGAGTTTGCCCGCCGCGTGAGGGGTGTGGGGGTTAAGTTTCCTGCTCTACAGTCCTGCTCACGACGGAGGCCACATTAAGTGGCCTCCTGTTCGTGCGGAACTCGCGATAAACTTAACCCCCACACCCCTCACGCGGCGGGCAACCGTCGTTGGGCTTATCACTGACACGAATAAACCGCTTGTATATCGTCTGCTGGCTTGGCACGGTACAATACATGCAGCTTTAATTCATGAATTAGTGGAGTTATTGATGGCAGAATCTCGTGCGGAGCGTAAGGCTCGTCGTGCTTTGATCGAGGCAGCTGAGGGGTCGGAGGAGAAATCTTCCACGAAATCCAAGTCTTCTAAAGCTGCAAAAAGCAAATCGACCAAGAGCAGGGCTAAGACCAAGCGTTCTGACTCTCGTCGGGGCGGGGACAAAGCACCTCGGACTCGTTCCAAGCGTCCGCATAATGATTCGGTTCCATCCGTGCGTAAGGCCACGGACCCCAAGTCTCCTTGTTCCATCATGAAAACTTGTGGTGGGTGCACGGCGCTCAATCGTCCTTATAAGAAGCAGCTCGCCGCCAAGCAGGCTGCTATGGAGGAGCTGTTTGCTGAGCTCTGTGAGCGCGAGGGTGTTGCCGCGGATCCCATTCGCGGTATGGGTGTTACCTTGGGCGATCCGGGCAAATATCCTGCTCCGCGCGGTTTTCGTCATAAGGCTGCCACTCCCTTTGCTCCCGGTAAGGAGGGCGCTGTCCGCTGCGGCTTCTTTGAGCGCGGTTCGCACAGAATCGTTGCCGTGCCCGAATGCCCCGTCGAGGCGCCGGGAGCCCGCCAGATTCTCAACGGCATCGCTCGCGAGGCCGAACGTCTGCATATTCCTGCCTTTAACGAAGACAAGCATCTGGGCTTGCTTCGCTATGCCGTCGTTCGCTGCGGTTGGCGTACCGACCAGATTATGGTCACCCTCGTGACCGCTCAGCGCGACTTGCCGCATGCGCAGGAGTTCTTTGAGGCTGTCGCCGCACTCGATCCGCATATCGTCACCGTTGCCCAAAACATCAACGGACGCCCCGGTAACGCCATCTTGGGTGAGGAGACTCGTATCGTCTATGGCGCCGAGTGCATGCGCGACCAGCTGCTCGGTTGCGAATTCGATATCTCCCCTACCGCGTTCTACCAGACCAACCCGCAGCAGACCGAGCTGCTCTACCAGCTCGCTATCGATGGCATGGATCTGCGCCAGGGCGATGTGCTTATGGATGCCTACTGCGGCAGCGGCACCATCGGTCTTTGCGCAGCTAAAGAAGCCCAGAACAAGGGTATCGGCATCATGCTGCTCGGTGTGGAGCGCAACCCGGCGGGCATTGCCGACGCACGCCGCAATGCCGAGCTCAACGGCCTCGCCCGCAGCGCTTGGTTTATGGCCGACGACGCCACCGATTACATCCTGGACGCTGCCGATAACAACGAGCGCGTTGACGTTCTCTCCATCGACCCGCCGCGCGCCGGCTCCACACCCGAGTTCCTCGAAGCCGCCTGCGCACTTAAGCCGCGCCGCATCACCTATATCAGCTGCAACCCCGTGACCCAAGAGCGCGACCTGCACCAGCTCCTCGACGGAGGCTATCGCCTGCTCAAGATCACGCCCGTCGACATGTTCCCCCATACCGACCACACCGAAACCGTAGCGGTCCTCGAGCGCCGCTAATCCACCCCGGTAGATTTTCGAGACAAGAAAGGGGGGGCGGCCCGTCTGGACCGCCCCCCTTCGCTTGGTTTATGAACTCCGCTACATCCCCTTGCGCAGGTCACACACGCCGGCTGCCGCCATCTCGCGCAGCAGTGTCTCGCGGTCGCGCGTCACGATCAAATCCAGCGGGAAGTGAATCTCGTCAAGCATCTTGCGCGCGTGATCGAGTTTGCCAATGGCCATGCCAATGTGGGCATCGGTCGACACGCCAATACCCACGCCCAGCTCGGCGCAGCGCTCGGCGATCTTGCGGCATACGGCCCAATGCTCAGTGTCGACACCGTGTTCAAGACTATGGTTGTTGATCTCGATAATCTTGTGCTTGGCCTTGGCCGCCAGCAGCACCTCATCGATATCGAACGGCACGCCCGAGCGCCCCGCGTGGCCCAGCATGAATACCTTGGGGTGTTCCAAGGCATTGATATACATCTCGGTTGTCTGGGCGAGCGTCGCGCCTTCGGCAATCTGCGGATTATGCACGCTTGCCACCAAATAATCCAAATTGCGCGTCACCAAATCGAACAGCGAATGCTCACGACTATACGAATCGCCGGCGATATCGAGCGTGACAGGAGTATCCTCGCCAAACAGGCTTCCGTCCAGCGAAACGATATCAGCCTCGGCACCACGCAGCACCAGCACGCCGCTCCAAATGCGCGGCCAGATATCCTGGTTGATAAAGAACTGGTAACTGCGCAGGTCATTGGGGCAGGCTGTAACCATAGAGCTCAGATGGTCGGCAGATCCGAGCACCTGAAGGCCGCGCTCTGCCGCCCAATAGATGTTCTCCTCGATGGTTGAGTACGCATGCGCAGAGAACATCGTATGAGTATGAATATCACAAGAAAGAAGGTAGGGCATCGGGTCTCCTTGTCCAGTATGGCCGTCGCGTATATTCATTGTACGCATAGCTTTCGGCAGTCGTAAAACTGCTTCATCCCAATCACACAACGGCATAGACAACGGAGTCTGGCTTAAAACCAAACCCCGTTTCACGTAAAACATTGTAAGCAGAGCGCTTTACTTTCGACGATATTCGTCGGCCAGCTGCTTCCAGGCAGGCAGCGAGTTGACGATTGTCTCATAGCTCACGCAGTAGCCCAGGCGGAACCAGCCCGGCATGCCAAAACTGTCCGAGGGAACCGCGAGCAGTTCGTACTTCTTCGCGCGCGCGCAGAACGCATTCGCATCGGGCTCCAGCGCTTTCACCCACAGGTAGAACGCGCCTTCCGGCTCGACATAGGTGTAGCCGTACTCCGCTAGTGCGTCGGTGAGCGCCGTGCGGTTGCGCGCATAGGCCTCGACATCACTCGGCTCATCGATACAGTCGATGATCACGCGCTGGAAGAGCGCCGGTGCGCACACAAAGCCCAGCGTACGGGCGGCACCCGCAACAGCCGGCATCAGACGCGCCGCCTGCGGGTTGGTGTTGGGAACCAAAATCCAGCCCACGCGCTCGCCCGGCAGCGAAAGCGACTTGGAGTACGAATAGCACACGACGGCGTGCTCGTAAATCGAAGGCACCCAAGGCACCTCGGCGCCATAGACAATCTCGCGATACGGCTCATCAGAGATGAGCATAATCGGATTCTCGGGATCGCGCTGAGCGTTGGCCTCGCGCAGAACATTGGCCAGTCGCGTCAGCGTGTCGCGTGCATATACGGCACCGGTCGGATTGTTGGGCGAGTCGATGATGACGGCAGCCGTCTTATCGGTAATCGCCTTGAGCACGTTACTCACGCTCAGCTGGAACGTATCTTCATCGGCGAGCGCCTCAACACACGTGCAGCCGGCCTTCTCAATCCACACGCGATACTCCGGAAAGTACGGGGCGATAACAACAACCTCATCGCCCGGGTTCGTAACGGCATTGAGCGTGCAGGTGAGCGAAGCCGCGGCACCCACCGTCATAAAGACGTCCTTGCCCTCATAGCTCGTGCCAAAGCGACGGTTGAGCGAGTCGGCGACGGCTGCTCGACATTGCGGCAGACCCGGCGCAGGCGTGTATCCATGCAGCTGGTCGCTCGGCAGCTCCAAGGCCTTCTTAATGGACTCAGCCACGGCGGCAGGTGCCGGAACGCTCGGGTTACCCAGCGAAAAATCGAATACGTTCTCCGCGCCGATCTGTGCCTTGCGCTCAAGGCCATAGCTAAAGATCTCACGGATGATGGAGCTTTCCGCACCGCGAGCATACATAGTTTCGTTGATCATCTGTTCCCCTTTCGCATAGGCGCTATTGTACGCTTTAGCCAACTAGAGCGCCACAATGTTGATTGGGGACAGACTTAAATGCGTGAAAACGCTCATTTAAGTCTGTCCCCAATCAACATATCGCTCAAAAGAAAAAGCCTCCGCAGGTTTCCCCGCAGAGGCTTTCGCCACAAAGACTATTTGTCGTCGTCGGTGTCGGCACCGGCATTGACGGCACAGTCATCGCCGGCATCATCGGATGCGATCTCTGCATCTTCCTGCATAGCCGCCTGCGCAAATGCCGCGGCGTCCGCCGCAAGCTCCTCCTCGCTCATACGAGGCGCACGCTTCTTGGTCGGCATGCCGGCCGCCTTGGCATTGCGCTCCTCCTTGGCCGCCAGGATATCGCCCTCGCGCTCAAGATAGGCATCCCACTCGTTGTCGAGCAGGGCGTTCACGGCGTCGCCTTCGACGGTCTCGCGCTCAAGCAGCACCTTGGCCATCAGATCGAGCTGATCGCGACGGGCATCCAAAATCTCGACCGCACGGCGATGGGCCTCGCGCATGATGCGCTGAACCTCGATATCGATGCGGCGCGCCGTCTCCTCGGAGTAATCCTGGTGATCGGCGTAATCGCGGCCCAGGAATACCTGATGCTGTGCCTCACCAAACACCTGCGTTCCAAGCTCCTCGCTCATGCCCAGGCGCGTGACCATCTCGCGCGCCATCTTGGTCGCGCGCTCCAGATCGTTGCTCGCGCCCGATGTGATGTCGTCGCACATGAGCTCCTCGGCAACGCGACCGCCCAAGAACACGGCAAGCTCGTCGAGCATCTCGTTCTTGGTCTTGAGGAAGTGGTCCTCCTGCGGAAGCTGCAGCGTGTAGCCCAGCGCCTGGCCGCGGCTGACGATCGAGATCTTGTGAACCGGATCGGAATGCTCCAGGACGTGGCCCACCAGGGCGTGACCGCTTTCGTGGTAGGCAATCGTGGTGCGCTCGGCTTCGGTCATCACACGACCCTTGCGCTGCGGACCGGCAATCACGCGCTCCATCGACTCCTCGACCTCGTCCATCGAGATCACGGAACGATGACGGCGGGCAGCCAACAGTGCAGACTCATTGAGCAAGTTCGCCAGGTCGGCGCCGGTAAAGCCAACGGTCATCTGGGCGAGCTTCTCAAACTTAACGTCCTCGTCCATCGGCTTGTTCTCGGCATGCACGCGCAAGATCTGCTCGCGGCCCTTCACATCCGGACGGTCGACCGTAACCTGACGGTCAAAACGACCGGGACGCAGCAATGCCGGATCCAGGATGTCAGGACGGTTGGTCGCGGCGATCAGGATGACCGACTCGCTTTCCTCAAAACCGTCCATCTCGACCAGCAGCTGGTTGAGCGTCTGCTCGCGCTCGTCGTGACCGCCGCCCAGACCGGCTCCGCGCTGACGCCCCACGGCATCGATCTCGTCGATAAAGATGATCGACGGGGCCTGGGACTTGGCCTCCTTAAAGAGGTCACGCACGCGGCTGGCGCCGACACCCACGAACATCTCGACAAAGTCAGAACCCGAGATGCTAAAGAACGGCACGCCCGCCTCGCCGGCAACGGCCTTGGCCAGCAGGGTCTTACCAGTACCCGGAGGGCCAACCAGCAACACGCCACGCGGGATCTTGGCGCCCAGCTTGCGATAGCGGTCCGGATCGCTCAAAAAGTCGCGGATCTCCTCGAGCTCCTCGACTGCCTCGTCCACACCGGCAACATCCTCAAACTTGACCTTGGGGCGCGTGGCCTCGTTGGTCTTGGCGTTAGTCTTGCCAAACTGCATGTTCCTGTTGTTGGCGCCCATCATCTGGCGCATAAAGTAGAACATGATGGCGATCAGGGCGATCGTCGGAAGCACGCTCATCGCCAGGTCGCCCCAAAAATCGGGGTCATTGGTGTTGACGATGTACTTGGTATCGGGGTGCTCCGCCATAAGCTCGGCAAGCGAATCGGAGCCGACATAGGTCGAGGAGAAGCTCTTGAGCTCGCTCGTATCGCCCTTGTCCTTTTTTGTCTTCCAGTAATGACCCGCCACGCTTCCGTCTTGAACCGTATAGGTCAAATCTTCGACACGGTCCTGCTTAATGGCGTTGACCATCTCGCTCGTCGCGAGCTTAACGGTATTGCTGGAGTTGGCAAAGCCGGAGCCCATGTTAAAGAAGGCGTAGCCCAGAAGCGCGCAAGCCAAAATAAAATACAGCCAGCCCGTACGCGTGGGCTTCTTGCCTCCGGGCATCCCCGGGATCTTAGGCTCCCGGGGAGTCTGGGAATTGTTATCGTTACGGTCATCGGGCATCTTACGAATAAACCTCCGGTTTCAAAATGCCCAGATACGGAAGGTTACGATAGCGCTCGGCATAGTCGAGGCCGTAGCCCACCACAAAGGCATCGGGGCAATGGGTTCCAACATACTTGGGCGTGACGGCCGAGGTACGGTCCTCAACGTCCTTCCACAGGAAGGCGGCGACCTCCAGCGAGGCGGGCTTGCGGCTCTCGAGGTTCTTCATCAGATACTTGAGCGTCAGGCCCGAGTCCAGAATGTCCTCGACGATCAGCACGTCGCGACCGCGGATGTCGATATCCAGGTCCTTAATGATACGCACGATGCCCGAGGACTTCACACCGTCGCCATAGCTCGAAACAGCCATGAAATCGATGTTGGTCGGCAGCTCGATCTTGCGCATCAGGTCGCCCATAAAGACCACGGCGCCGCGCAAGACCGCAATCAGCACCAGATCCTTACCCGCGTAGTCGCGAGTAATCTGCTCGCCTAGGCGAGAGACGATACCGTCGATATCCTCCTGCGTAAACAGAACCTTCTCGATATCCGGATGTTGAGAAGCCATGACAACCCTTTCTTGTGCTTATCGCCCACACACCGCCGTATGGACGCGAACTACACATTCTAGCAGCGCACGGGGTATATTTACCAGCCCGTGCGCCATCAGCGCGGGAATACCGTCAACGTCGCACAGAATAGCTGGCGTGGGACGCTATTCCGCATCGACCACACGAAGCAGATACGCCACGCGCGTTGCGGCCGTGCATTTAAAACGCTCGTCCGTGCGAACGCCTGCGACCCATACTACGGCACCTCCCGGAGCCGTTCTTACCACGGGTACGCCAGAGCGCTCAGATACGGGAATACGAGCCTCGTTGAGCAGGTCGGATACCTTCTTACTTCGCCCACTCATGCCCAACGGACACATCACATCCCCCGGCGCGGGACCGTCTACCCACAGACGCGCCAAACGCGCCTCGGCGGGAATCTCCCCGCGCGAGCCGGCGAGCATCCGTTCGTTATCGCGATCGGCAAAGCCCAGCGTCGCAGCATCCACCATCGCGACCACCCCTCCGGCACCCGCGAGTTCGCGGGCACGGCGCACAATATCACACCCCGGCTCGACGGCCATCGGCTCTGCCACAAGAATGCGGCCCGCCCCCAGCGGCAATCGACCGGGAATGGTGACCCAATCGGCAACTAATCCCTCGCGCGCCGCCGGAGCCTTGAATGACAGCATGCCAAACTCCACGCGCGCATCGATTCCCGCCGGCAGCGTGACCGAACCCGAGCCTTCGGCGACACAGGCGAGCACGCGCTCCACATGCCGCATCTCCGGGCGAGCGTCGGGGTCGATACGCTTAATTGCCAGTCGCACCATGCGCCGAGCAATCACCACCTCGGCCGCGGCCAGTCGGCGAGCGTCAAGAACCAGTGCACCCGCCGCCTCCTTACGCAGGCAGCTTCGAAACGCCTGTGCGGAAAGCTGGGAAAGAAAGGCATCCTCATCGCCCAAGATCTCGCAGGCGGCGCCAATCGTCTTACAGACACTCGCGTTGCGCTGCGCCACCACCGGCATCACTCGATGGCGCACATAGTTGCGCAGGTACGAAACGTCCTCGTTGCTTTCATCTTCCCGCCATGGCTGACCGTGCACCTGCAGATAGCCCACGAGTTCATCGTGCGTGAGGTCGAGCAAGGGGCGAACCACAATGTTCCGACGGCGCGGAATGCTCGATAGACCCGCGGGACCCGACCCTTTAATGGCATTCATCAAAAATGTTTCCGCGCGGTCCGACGAAGTATGCGCGGTACAGATACGAGCCGCCGTCCGCGGTGCGCCCGATTCGGCACAAAGTTCGCGAACGTATCTCCGTGCCGCGGCATAGCGCACCTCGCGAGCCGCAGCCTCGATATTGCCCGATTCGTCATCAAAATAGGCATGCTCAACACACAGCGGCAAACCGTATTGTGCGCACAGGTCACGTACAAAGGCCTCGTCGCCATCGGATGCCTCCCCGCGCAGATGATGGTTTACATGCAGCACGTGCAATCGCTCGCGCGCAATGGGAGCGACGCCGCGCCCGTCCTGGATATCCAGCTTTGATGTGCAAGCCATAAGGAGCAGCGCCGTCGAGTCCGCACCGCCTGATACCATAAGCACTACGGGGGCAGCGGCCTGCCGCGTTGCCAGGGCGCTCTTATCCGTCCTCGGCGCGGCATGATGTCCATAGTGCTGAGATACCGTTGGCATTCGCTTCCTCCTCTATTCGTCCGCACTCATTGTATCCTTTGGAATCTTATGTCTCGCCTGCACCTTCATATCCTCGGCAGCGGCTCAAAAGGCAACTGCGCACTCGTCGAGGGACCTCAGGGGCTCATCATGATCGACAACGGCCTGTCCCGCCGCGAGACACTTAAACGCATGGCGGAGCTTGGCCTCTCGGCAGACGACGTCGCCGCTCTTGTAATCACCCATGAGCATGGTGACCATATCAAGGGGCTCGATGTATGGTGCAAGCACTGGCATGGTCCCCTCTTTGCCAGCAGGGACACCCTTTCATGCAAAGAAAACCTCGCGCGCCTGCCCGTAGAGGAATTTGACCCCGGCGACACGCTCCCCATTGCCGGCATCCACGTGCAAACCTACTCAACATCGCACGATGTCATCAATCCTGTCGGCTATCGATTTAATGCTCTCGATGATTCCATTGGGTTTGCCACCGACACCGGAGAGTTATCGAGCAAGGCCATAGGCATCCTCAAAGACTGTCGAGTTCTCGCGCTCGAAAGTAACCACGATGTAACTATGTTGCGCGAAGGAGCGTACCCCCGCTTTCTTCAGGAGCGCATCCTGTCCACAAAGGGGCACCTCTCCAACAACCA
Organism: uncultured Collinsella sp.; assembly: GCA_905199545.1. Taxonomy (GTDB): domain Bacteria; phylum Actinomycetota; class Coriobacteriia; order Coriobacteriales; family Coriobacteriaceae; genus Collinsella. The sequence goes on along the minus strand of CAJKGW010000008.1, from coordinate 1,649 downwards.
GGCCGCCGAAGCCGCGCGCGAACTTGTTACCGATCGCACCGAACAACTCATCGCCATGCACATCAGCCAGGACAATAATCGTCCAAGCCTTACCGTCAAAAGCTATGCCAACGCGCTTGATGCAAGTCTCGATGATGAACTCGGCAGTTCTGCCACCCGTCTTCAAGGGCCACGGAAGCTCTCGATACGCCCTGCAAGCCAGTATCAACCGACAACCATTCAATAGCCCCTCAAGACAACAAAGGGGGGCTGGGAATCACTTCCCAGCCCCCCTTAACTCATACTCTCGATTGAAGCAGAGCCATCGTTAGTCGATGGAGATCTTCGTAACGTTCTTCTTCTCGACAATCTTGGGAACCGTAACGGTCAGGATGCCGTCAGCATACTTAGCCGAAAGGCCCTCGCTCGAAGCGTCCTTCAGATACACGCCGCGCGTCGCGCTGTACGAGCTAAACTCCTTCTGCAGGAAGTTCTTGCCCTCGTTCTCCTCGTCCTCCACAACGTTCACGCTAATCGACAGGCGACCCTCGTTAAGCTCAACGTCGATATCATCCTTAGCGACGCCGGTCAGATAGGCCTTGACCTCATAACCATCGCCCTTGTCCTCGACATCAACGGGGAACGCCTTGGAAGCAATCGAGTTGTTTGCAAGATCGGTCATATCATCAAACAAATCGAACAGCGAGCTAGCAGAAGGACGAACGCCAAAAACCGAACGATAAGGAACCATGCTTGCCATGTTTACCACTCCTTTTAAGGACTGCCGAGTCATCTTCTAGGTGACTGAGACTTCTTTTGACGCTCTTATATATGCCCACCCAGTGCTCATATATACATCGACTATAAAGTTTTTTGAGTCCAGTACTATAAGCATATCTAAGTGTGTATGACTCAGGTCTTAGTAAGGTTAAGGTTCTTTGAACCAGAGCTTAAATAAGAAGTATGTTCGCAGCTACAAATAACAAGGGGCTTACAATGAGCGCGTACACGTTGTTGGTAACGAGCTAAAGGGCATCATGGACGACCAAAACCAGAACAATATGTTTATGCCGACGCAGGGCGAAGATACTTCTACGCAGCCGCCACGGTTCCATCGCCCCCACATCTCGCAAGAGCCCATTAATGATCCTGAGCCCGATTATGTGACGAGAAATCGATATCAAACGCTCGAGGATGCCCAAACGGGACGTAAACATATGGGCGTTGCCTCGGGAGACCCTGTATATCTGAAAGACGCACCATTATCTAAAAACAGCGCAGCTAGCGATGAGCCGATGAAAGCATCCGCCGCTCATCAACAAAGAGGGCCTCGACCCAAGCAAACCTTGACGCATTCGGCTCGCTATCTCGAAACGCCAAAACAGGGAAAATCAATCTTCGTTTCGTCAAGTAAACGACGCAAGCAGCATCAGCTGACAATTCTGCTTTTGACCATTGCGGCCATAGTAGTTGCCCTTGTTATACGATTTATTTTCTTTAAATAAAGGCTCAATACCGAAAACAACAAGATCGTCTGGTGTAATTGAGTCATTTACGCCCCGTAAACGCAAAAAAAGGGGGAGGCCGCGAGGCCTCCCCCTTCTTCAAGTCATCAGACGGCTCGGTGCCGTCCACCGGTCAGCGGCGCCCTGGCCTCCCACGGGCTGGCC
>CAJKGW010000007.1:0-142805 GCA_905199545.1 uncultured Collinsella sp. | reverse complement strand
CAACGCGTTGCGCTGAGTCCTGAGGCTGTTGCAATGAAGATGAGAATCAAGGCGCGAGGGCGTCGCAAAACTTTTCAAAAAAAGTTCTTGCATTTGGGTGGATCATCCCGTATATTAAATCCTCGCAGGCGGACATGGCTCAGTTGGTAGAGCACAACCTTGCCAAGGTTGGGGTCGCGGGTTCGAGCCCCGTTGTCCGCTCCATTTGGGCGTTTAGCTCAGGGGGAGAGCGCTTCCCTGACACGGAAGAGGTCAGAAGTTCAAATCTTCTAACGCCCACCAAATGTTCGCAGCTCAGAGGCTATGTCCTCTGGGCTGTTTTGTTTTGGTCGCCAAATGGGTCCCCAAATACGTCACCAAATTTCGAGTTTTTGATCTTCCGGGATGCTTCTCAGTAGTCATCCGAGGAAACTCTCGTCTTCTCCGTTTGCATACACATATCTTTCAAGGATTCGTGCCGCGGTTGCATGAGGCTCGGCAAGGCACGACCGCAACATGTTGGTCAAGCATAATCTTTTGGATTCTTTTGGCGTGAGCGGCTTGGTTTTGGTAGGATTTGTCAGCGGCCTAACTAAGGGGGTTTTATAACTGCCATGCAGGTAGCCGTGTTGGTAACGTTTTACCGACTTGCCAAGAACCCCTCATAATTAATGCGTCTGCAAAATGACCAATTGCTTTGACCTGCTGAAACACTATATGTTGTGTTTGACCTAAAAAAAGAATACAGGATATAGATGCCTCTTTGTCGTATGATAGATGGCGGACAGAGAACGAAGACCTTAACTGCCTCTTTTGAACGTGTCCTTGAGCCGCTTGATCGGCTCCTGGGAATGTCCGCATGGAGGCTTATGGTTTATCGAGAACACAGATTGCGCGACGGCGCCGCAAGACGGGGGCAAGCCCTGCCGGGCATCGTTTGGCTCTGAAACGCAATGAGACTACGACGCGAAAGAGGCAAGAGGATGAAGATCATCAAGCGCAGCGGCACCGAGGTTGTCTTTGACATCGATAAGATCGTCAATGCGATTCGCGCCGCCAACTTGGAGGTCGAGGAGGGCTCTCGTCTTACCGACCGCCAGGTGGTTTATGCGGCGCAAAACGTCGCCGAGGCATGCGAGAACGCGGGCCACACCGTGTCGGTCGAGGAGATTCAGGATCTGGTCGAGGACGAGATCATGCGTCTCGACTGCTACGAGGTCGCTCGCCATTACATCATCTATCGCTATGTTCAGAGCCTGAAGCGCCAGAAGAACACGACCGACGACAAGATTCTGTCGCTCATCGAGTGCAACAACGAAGAGGTCAAGCAGGAGAACTCCAACAAGAACCCGACCGTCAATTCCGTTCAGCGTGACTACATGGCCGGCGAGATTTCCAAGGACCTGACTCAGCGTGTGCTGCTGCCCCAGGAGATCGTGGATGCTCACAATGAGGGTCTGATCCACTTCCATGATTCGGACTACTTTGCCCAGCACATGCATAACTGCGACCTGGTGAACCTGGAGGATATGCTCCAGAACGGTACTGTTATCTCGGGTACGCTGATTGAGAAGCCGCACAGCTTCTCGACGGCTTGCAACATCGCGACGCAGATCATCGCCCAGGTTGCTTCCTCCCAGTACGGTGGCCAGTCGATTTCGCTGACCCATCTTGCCCCGTTCGTCGAGGTGAGCCGTCAAAAGATTCGCGGCGAGGTCGCCCGCGAGCTCGAGGAGCTCGGCGTTTCCGCATCTCCCGAAAAGGTCCGCGAGGTTGTTGAGGACCGCCTGCGTGACGAGATCCGTCGCGGCGTCCAGACGATTCAGTATCAGGTCGTGACCCTTATGACCACCAACGGCCAGGCGCCGTTCGTGACGGTCTTCATGTATCTCAACGAGGCTCGCTCAGCGCAGGAGAAGCACGACCTTGCCATGATCGTGGAGGAGACGCTTCGTCAGCGCTACGAGGGCGTTAAGAACGAAGCCGGCGTGTGGATTACCCCGGCATTCCCCAAGCTTATCTATGTACTCGAGGACGATAACGTTCACGAGAATTCCCCGTACTTCTACCTGACCCAGCTGGCTGCCAAGTGCACCGCCAAGCGCATGGTGCCCGACTACATCTCCGAGAAGAAGATGCGCGAGCTCAAGCTGTCTAAGGGCGAGACCGCCGGCAACGGCGATTGCTACACCTGCATGGGTTGCCGCAGCTTCTTGACGCCCGACCGCTCGGGCAACGGCTTTAACAATGTCGCCAACGCGCTGAACTATGACCCGACCAAACCTAAGTACTATGGCCGCTTTAACCAGGGTGTTGTGACCATCAACCTGCCCGATGTCGCGCTGAGCTCGCATCAGGACATGGACAAGTTCTGGAAGATCTTCGACGAGCGCCTTGAGCTGTGCCACCGTGCCCTGCTGTGCCGTCATGAGCGCCTGATGGGTACGCTTTCGGATGCCGCGCCGATTCTTTGGCAGTACGGCGCCCTGGCGCGTCTGAAGAAGGGCGAGACGATCGACAAACTGCTCGTGGGCGGATACTCTACCATCAGCCTGGGCTATGCTGGCCTGTATGAGTGCGTCAAGTACATGACGGGCCACAGCCACACCGAGAAGGAAGGCACGCCGTTTGCCATGGCCGTCATGCAGCGCATGAACGACAAGTGCGCCGAGTGGAAGGCCGAAAGCGATATCGATTTCTCGCTGTACGGTACGCCGTTGGAGTCGACGACCTACAAGTTCGCCAAGTGCCTGCAGCGTCGTTTTGGCATTATTCCGGGCGTGACGGACAAGGGCTACATTACCAACAGCTATCACGTCCATGTGTCCGAGGAGATCGATGCCTTCGACAAGCTTAAGTTTGAGGGCATGTTCCAGCAGCTTTCGCCGGGCGGTGCTATCTCCTACGTTGAGGTTCCCAACATGCAGGACAACCTCAAGGCTGTCATTCGCGTGATGCAGTACATCTACGACAACATCATGTACGCCGAGCTCAACACCAAGAGCGACTACTGCCAGGTGTGCGGCTACGATGGCGAGATCAAGATTGTTGAGGACGATGGCAAGCTGGTGTGGGAGTGCCCCAACTGCGGCAACCGAGACCAGGAGAAGATGAACGTCGCTCGTCGTACGTGCGGCTACATCGGTACCCAGTTCTGGAACCAGGGTCGAACCGAGGAGATCCGCGACCGCGTGCTGCATCTCTAATACCGCTCCGGGGCTGAACCGAGAGGGCCGCTTGGGCATTTGCTCGCTATTTCGGACAGTCCTGCGCAAGACGAAGGCCACATTAAGTGGCCTTCTTTGCGTGCGGAACTCATATCGAGCAAAAGCCCAAGCGGCCCTCTCGGCTCAGCCAAGTTGACGTAGCGGAGATGCAGCTCGCGGTCTGCTCACTCCTCGAAGTTCTTAGCGGAAATGAGTTGACTTGCAACAACGCTTTGCTTGCGATGGCGGTTGAGCCGCAACCCAGTTTTTATTGGACCTCGAACCCTATGCTCGATGTTCGCTTCGTTCATTGAGTGTCGCTCGCGAGGGGTCTGGAGTATATCGTTCCGCCCGCAGTTTCGCAGGCCAGAGGCCGAGAATGTTTGAGGACGGGATGATATGCTCCAGACCCCCAGGAAGGTTACTTATGAACTACGCGAACATTAAATATTTCGACATTGCCGATGGGGAAGGTGTTCGTACTTCTCTGTTTGTGAGTGGGTGCCGTCGTGGGTGCAAGAATTGCTTTAACTCTGTTGCGTGGGACTTTGCTGCGGGCGAGCCCTTTGATCGTGCCGTCGAGGACAAGATTATCGAGAGCCTCGATCATCCCTTTATTGACGGCCTGACGATTCTGGGCGGCGAGCCTATGGAGCCCGAGAATCAAGCAGGACTCGTTGATTTTGTCGAGCGTGTTCGCGCGGCCTATCCAGCGGGGTCGGGGAAGACTATTTGGTGCTTCACCGGCGATGTGCTCGAGGAGCTTATGCCGGGAGGCCGCCACCATACCGAGGTCACGGACCGTATCCTTGCCTGTCTCGACATGTTGGTGGATGGCCCGTTTGTTCAGGATCTGTATGATATCTCATTGCGTTTTAGGGGCTCGAGTAACCAGCGCGTGATCGATATGAACGCTACGCGCGCCCGTGCTGAGCGTGAGGGCGTTGCGCTTTGTGATGCGGTTGAACTTTGGCGTGATGATCCGGTCTATTCGACCCATACTATGTAGCTTGTGGTCGATGCCGAAGGGCGTGGTACCATATCGCGAACGTGAAATCGGAAAAGTGAGGCCCAGATGGTCGATCAGGAAAAAGTCGAGGCCGCCATTGAGCTGTTGCTTGAGGGCATAGGCGAGGATCCAGCTCGTGAGGGCCTGCTGGAGACCCCGGCGCGCGTTGCCCGTATGTATGGTGAGATTGCCGGCGGTATGGACCAGAGTGCCGAGGAACACCTGTCCAAAACCTTTGCCGTCGCTTCGAACGATTTGGTTATCGAGCGCGACATCACGTTCTACTCGCTGTGCGAACATCATCTGCTGCCGTTTTATGGCAAGGCCGCCATTGGTTATATCCCTAACGGTCGGGTGGCTGGGCTTTCCAAGCTCGCCCGCACGGTTGAGGTTTATGCCCGCCGTCTTCAGCTGCAGGAGCAACTGTGCGCACAGGTTGCCGATGCCCTCATGGATTATCTCGCTCCCCAGGGAGCGATTGTGTTGATGGAGGCCGAGCATATGTGCATGACGATGCGTGGCGTGCAAAAGCCCGGCACCAAGACCGTGACGCTTGCTCGCCGCGGCGTCTTTGAGACCGATCCCGCGCTCGAGGAGCGTTTCTTTAGGATGCTGGGCCGCTAACCATGAGAGTCGTCAACGACTTTACATCGAAGACCGATGAGGGGACGTCGCGTCGCGGCTTTATGGCTTCGGGCCTGGCCCCCTTTGGTGCCATGCCTCGCATTGATTACATTTGTGCCATCGGGCTGTTCCGGCGGCACCTGGGCAACATCGTACAGTTGGAATCGGGGCGCATCTTCTGCCGCCACGGTATTGACCATCTGCTCGATGTCGCTCGCATTATGTGGATCAAGAATCTCGAGGAACAGCTCGAATTTGACCGCGAGGTCATCTACGCCACGGCACTTCTTCACGATATCGGCAAAGATGAACAGTATGAATCGGGTATATCCCATGATGTTGCAAGCGAACGCGTCGCTGATGCGATTCTCGGCGGCATGCCCGATGACGTGGCGTTTGAGCCGGCCGATGCCGCAGCCATTAAGACGGCCATTCTGGGCCATCGAAAGCTGCGCGTGAACAGCCAACCGCTTGAGCGTCTGCTCTATGCAGCCGACAAAGCGTCGCGTGCCTGCTTTGCATGCCCCGCGCGCAACGCTTGCAACTGGAGCGATGATAAAAAGAACCTGTCGATTCGCGTGTAGTTAGTTTGCGCGGTCGGGGTTCTAAACGAAGGAGACGATCGCGTTGAGTAACAAGAAACTGCCCGAGAATGCAACCAAGACCGAAGGCGCCGAGCTCGCCCGCCGTGGAAGGGGCGAAATATCCACCGCAACGGCGGTGCCTCACGTGAGCTATGACGATTTGCGCCATGCCGATCGTATTGTCATTGACGGCCTTGAGGTTTTTGCCAACCATGGCGTGTATCCCGAGGAGAACGCGCTGGGTCAGAAGTTCATCGTTTCTCTGGTGCTCTATGCCGACCTGCGCGCGGCGGGGGAGCACGATAACCTGGACGCCTCGATTGACTACGGCTCGGTGTGCCACGATGTCGATGGCTATCTGCGCGAGCATACGTTTAAGCTCATCGAGGCGGCAGCCGAGGGGACAGCCCAGATGCTGCTGCGCCGTTATCCCTCGCTGCTTGGTGTGCGCATAAAGCTCGATAAGCCGTGGGCTCCTGTTGGCCTGCCCCTGGCAAGCTGCGGCGTCGAGATCGAGCGCGTGCGCTAGTCGACGCTAGAGCTTGTTGAGGGGTGGCTGCTTGAGCCGCTGAGACAGTGCTCTATTGTTGGGACAGTACGTGTCGAGCAGGGCGTGAAAGCGCTGATTGTGGCTCGGCTCGAGCAGATGGACGAGCTCGTGGGCGACAACCATGTCGAGGTATTCGACAGGATAGGCGGCAAGTTCGCGTGCGATGCGAATGGCGCCGGTTTTGGGTGTGCAGGAGCCCCAACGCGTTTTCATGCTGCGCACGGAGACGCGGGCCACGGTGAAGCCCATTGCGATTTCGTACGCGTGCACGATGTCGCGTAGCGCTGCGGTGACCTCGGACGCGTAGAGCTGGTCGATGTGGGCTTGGAGCTCGTCGGACGTTAGGCCGTCGAGGATTGCGTGCCGCTTGGCCTGCGGGCCTTCGTCCGATTCATCGGTACCCATAAAACTTGCGAAGGTGGCCTGTTTGGGTCGCGGTGCGGGTGATGCAAAGTTGTGATCGAGTGCATCCTGTACCGTGATGGGCTTGCCCCAAAGTGCAATGATGGACGAGGGGCTGAGCGGCTCTCGTGCCGTCGCCTGACGTTGCTCGCGCTGGGCAAGTCGGCTGATAATCCAGGCGCTGTTGCGCTTCACAAACGCTTCGATACGCTCGCGGCTGGCGCCGATCGGTGCGCTGGCGTGGACCTCGCCGCTCGATGTGACGCGTAGGGTGAAGTTCTTGACGCGCTTTTTGGTAACGACGACGGGGATGGTCGTCTCATCCGGTCGGGATGCGGAAATCGTAAACTGCTGCGTCAAAAGCGGTCCTTCAGATCGGGGACGGGCCGGCATGTCGACCGTTCGGCATGCCGGCCCGCTCAAGGGATGTGAAATTAATAACGCTCGAAGAAGGCAAGCGCGTTGTCGCTGCAGAGCTTTTGCATCACGGTCTTGCCAAAATGCTTGGAAAGCATGTTCTGGAACTCGGGCATCTTGCTGGCATCGGAGAGGAAAGCGGGCACCGTGGCGCCGTCCCAGTCGCCGCCGAGCGCGATGACGTCCTCGCCGCCCAGGTCGAGCCAGTGCTCGATATGCGCCGCCAGCTGGTCGAAGGTGACGTCTGCGGCGGTCTTGTCGGTTGCGTCGTTGGAAAGGAACTCGCTGCAGTAGTTGAGGCCGACGATGCCACCCATGTCGCGAATGGTGCGGAACTGGTCGTCGGTAAGGTTGCGTTTGGCGCCGCAAACCGCACGGGAGTTGGAGTGGCTGGCGACGAAGGGACGCGTGGCGCGGGCGGCGACCTCGTCAAAGCACTCATCGTTGAGGTGGGAGACGTCGAGCACCATGCCGGCGTGCTCCATCTGCGTAAGCGCCTCGATGCCGGCGGCGGTGAGGCCGGCGTGGGTGTCGTGGCCGCTCGCGAGCGGTCCCTGCGCGTTCCAGCTGAGTGACGACATAAGCACGCCCAGGCTCTTGAGCACCTCGATCAGCGCGGGGTCCTCGGCAAAGAACGTGGCGTTTTCGATGGTGTGGATGCAAGCGACCTTGCCGTCCTTGAGCGCGGGGCGAATGTCTGCGGCGCTGCGCACGTTGACCATACGGTCGTGGTTGAGCATTGCCTGGCCGCTCATATGCGCCATGATCTGCGCCTGGAAGCGCGCGGCGTGGGCGGTGGGAATCTCGTCGGGGACAAACGTGGCGAAGCACTGTGCCCACGGCGTGTTGCCGATCTTTGCGAGCGAGATGGCACAGGCGTTACCCTCGATGAGGTCGAAATCTTGCGGATGCGTTTCGTCGCCGGGGAAATAACCGTCGGTGCCGGCGGTAAAGCGCAGGTCGAGATCGAGCGTGGCCCAGCCGATTCGGTCGGCAGTGTCGCAGTGTAGGTCAAATACGGGATATGCCATGGTTCCTCCGGTTGCAGCGTTTCTTTGCAAACTGTCATTGAATTGTATGACTAGGGTATAGTTAGCGCCATATGTTCACGGCGGCCCGCGTTGTGCGCCGCCCTTATCACGGAGGTTACCATGTCCAACCAGGGCAAGAAGGTCAAGACCCATTATCGCGGCACGCTCGATGACGGCACGCAGTTCGATAGCTCCTACGATCGCGGCGAGCCGCTGGAGTTCACCTGCGGCGCCGGTCAGATGATCAAGGGCTTCGACGCCGCTGTTGTCGACATGCAGGTGGGCGAGAAGAAGACCGTGCACATTCCTGCTGCCGATGCCTACGGCGAGCACAATCCCGAGATGGTTATTACCTTCCCGGCCGAACAGGTTCCCAACATCGAGCAGATCGAGAAGGGCATGAAGCTTTTCCTGTCCACGCCGAGCGGTATGCCCGTTCCCGCCGTGGTCATCGACGTAACGCCCGAGGCTGTGACGCTCGACGCCAACCACGAGCTGGCCGGCAAGGACCTCAACTTTGATATCGAGCTCGTTGAGGTCGAGGGTTAGAGTATGCCTGAACGCTTGGTTTCGACGACATGCTTGGGAAATCTCAACGATCCGTCCTATGAACTCCTGTTTCGCCGGAAGTTGGGCGGCGTCTTTGAAGTTGACGAGCTACTGTTCGATTGGGACCGGGCTGATGTATGCGCGTTTGCGGGCGTGACGGAGCTGGGGCGCACGATCGATGTTCGGCTGGATGCTGCCGACGGCGGTCGTCTTGCCGATGGCGACGTGCTCGCCATCGACCGTTCGGGCATGGTGCCCGTGGCGGTTGTCGTGCGCCTGCGCAGCGCCGAGGTTTATTTGGTCGAAGTCGACCGCATGGATCCGATTGCGCTCGCGCATGCGTGCTGGGAGATCGGCAATATGCACGCGCCGCTTTTCCGAGGCGATTCGGACGAGCATACCGTGCGCATGTATACGCCGGTGCAGCCTGTTTTGGGCCGTATGCTCCGGGGCGTCGAGGGTGTTCGGCTCTCGGTGGTTACGCGCGAGCTCGATGCCAGTCGGCGCTTTGCGTCGAGCGCGGCGGATGTTGTCGTGAGTATGGCTCCCGACTTTACAATCGTAAAGGCGGCGCGTGGTTAACGCGCATATATGCAAGACGGACTTTGAGAGGCAACGATTCAAAGTCCGTCTTGCTGTTGATGAGATGTTTTGGGGGAAACATATGGGTCTTGAGGGAATCAAGCTGATCGCTTGCGATTTGGATGGCACGTTGCTGCATCCGGGGGAGCGCGAGCCGCGTTCCGAGGCGTTTGAGCTCATCGATGAGCTGCATCGTCGCGGTATCGTGTTTATGCCGGCGAGCGGCCGTCAATATGCGAGCCTGCGCTACCTGTTTGCCCCGGTGGCCGATGAGCTCGCCTATGTATGCGAAAACGGAGCCCTGGTGATGAGCGAGGGGCATGCCGTTGTCAAGCGTTCCATGGAGCGTAGCCTTGCTATGGATATCGCGAATGCCGTGGTTGCGTATCCCCATGCCGACGTGACCCTTTCGTGCGAGGGGCACCTCTACACCATGAGCGGCAACGATGCGTTCGTCGACCATTTGCGCTATGAGGTCCACTGCGATGTGGCGGTGGTCGACCGTCCCGAGGACATCGACGAGGATGTCATTAAGATTGCCTTCCAGACGCCCGAAATTGATCAGCCGGTGGCCCTGGAGTATTTCGAGCGTCTCTTTAGCGACCGAGTCGATGTGATGACGTCGGGAACCGAATGGACTGACTTTATCGGCTTTGACTCGGGCAAGGGGTCCGCGCTTGCCGATTATGGTCGTGCCCTGGGGATCTCGCCCGATGCGATGATGGCGTTTGGCGACAATGAGAACGATCGCGACATGCTCAACGTCGTGGGCCATCCCTATCTGATGGAGAGCTGCAACCCTACCATGCGCGGTGTCAATGACCGTGTCCGCTACGTGCGCACGGTCGAAGAGGAGCTGCATCGCCTGCTCGCCGAGTAGATATATGTGGCATGCCTAGAAATCGACTTTTTGCTGCAGAGTGCAGAAAGGTGGATTTTAAGGCATGTCCCAAACATCTACCGGCAGTCGGGACAGAGACCCTCAAAGATGGTGTAGTGCGACGTGACGTGCCAGCCGATTTGCTCGGACGCCTTGTCGTCGAGTTGGGCATCGAAGGGGAGCGGCACGTCGATGACGCGGCTGCATGAGGTGCAGATGATATGTGCGTGCGGCTCGATGGTGCGATCGAAGCGGCTGCCGCCCGGCGTCTTAATAGAGAGAATCTCCCCTGCGTCGGCTAAGAGATTGAGGTTGCGGTAGACCGTGCCGCGGCTGATCTTGTCATCCTGTTCGCGTACGGCGTTGTAGATTTCGTCGGCGGTTGGATGGTTATAGCTTTGGCGCACAGCGTCAAGAACCAGCTTTCGCTGCTTGGTATTCCTTCTTTGCACCGCCATGCGCCTCGCCTCTTTTCTATCAACGGTCGTAGGTAAATGATACCGTATTTAGCACACAATACTAATAACGAGGAATGAAACCGTCTTCATTGGCAAGTGGGGCTCGGGTCTGGGCGTCTACGAGGCGAAAACGCGTTCCCATGCGCTCATAGGAGGCATGAAGCGCCTCGAGATGAGACAGGATGTTTGCCGGAGCTCCCTGTATCTCCATCTCGACTGACCCGTCTTCCATGTTACTCACCCAGCCGGTGAGTGCGCGTGCCTGTGCGAGGTTGGTGTTGGTAAAGCGAAAACCAACGCCTTGGACTTGCCCCTCCCAGCGTAGGAAATAGCGCAGGGGAGTGTCTTGAGTGGCCTCGTCGCTTGCGAGCACAGTAAGCCTGCGGCGCAGCTCGCGCTCGACGTTTGATGGTTTTTGAGGCTCTCGACTGACGCCGGTGACGCTGGAGAAGAACGTATCGAAGAAGCCCATCGCTAGGCCTGCTTGTCTGCATCGGCCGGGAAGGTAATGCCGGCCTGCTGGCGCACGGCATCCATGATGCGCAGCGAGACGAGCGTGACATCGCGGTAGTGGCCAAGCTCGTGACGTCCCGCCGGGGTCTCCCAAATCTCTTCCTTAACGTTATCGATGCCGCCGATGGCGGTGATAAAGTCCGCGAGCTCGTACTCCATGGTGTTGCTCGATTTGGGAAGGTCGAGCGCGCGTCCGTTGTCGCCTTGCTCGCGCGGCGCCTCGGTCGCCGATCCGCGCACGACGTCGCCGCGATAATCGATGCGTACGTTGCGGGGCGTGGACAGATGGTCAATCTGGATGGTGCCGCGCTCGCCTTCGATTTGCGAGGGCAGCAGGTCGTTGGTGATCTTTGAATGCGCAAGTTCGACGGAGATGCGGCCTCCGCCATAGCTGGCGAGAATGGAGCCGCAACCGTCGATGGGGCCGTGCGTGAGCTGTCGCGTGGTGGGGTCGAGCAGAGTAGTCATGCTCGTAAGGCCGGAGGGCATGCCGAAAATCTCGACCATGGGCTCGACGGTGTAGACGCCGATGTCCATGAGGGAGCCCGATGCCATATTGCAATCGAAGATGTTGCTGGCGCGTCCTGCGAGGATTTCGTTGTAGCGCGAGGAGTACTTGCCAAAGCGCAGTGAGGCGCGGCGAATGGGCGCAATTTCGCCCAGAGCGTCCTCGATGGCGTGGAAAGCGGGGTCGTGGAGCGGGCGCATGGCCTCGAGGGCCACGACACCTGCTGCCTCGGCAGCGCGGAAGACTTCCAGCGCCTGCGCTTCGGTGGCGCAGAAGGGCTTTTCGACGATAACGTGCTTGCCGCCGGCGATGCAGGCGAGCGCCTGCTCGTAATGGAGCGCGTTGGGGCTGCCGATGTAGACGGCGTCGACGTCGGCGGCGGACGCGAGCTCGTCGAGTGCGGTGAAGTTGCGCTCGCCGCCGCGCTCAGTGGTAAAGGCAGCGCCGCGCTCGGCGTTGCGCGAGAGCGTGCCTACGAATACAGCCTGGTCGTTTGCATTGACGACTTGGATAAAGTCGTCGGTGATCATGGATGTGCCGATGGTCGCTATGCGCAGCATGTGTCCCCCTTGCATTGTTTGGTCTACAGGACGAGTGTAGCGCGAGGGGGACGCAAAAGCGTGCGAAAACGCCGCTACAGGTCGCTCTCGTTAAAGCCGGCGTCGATATCGAGGTTGGCTCCGTCGGCTGCGGTGGTGGCAAGCTCGTCGCAGCGCTCGTTGAGCTCATGGCCGGCATGCCCCTTCACCCAGATGAACTCCACCTTATGCTGGCTCTTTGCGGCAAGCAGACGCTCCCACAGGTCGCGGTTCTTAACGGGCTGCTTGTTGGAGGTTTTCCACCCGCGCTTTTTCCAGCCGTCGATCCAGTGCTTGTTAAAGGCGTTGACGACGTACTGCGAATCGGAATGGACTTCGACCTCGCAGGGGCGGTTGAGTGCCTCGAGCGCTACGATGACGGCCATGAGTTCCATGCGGTTGTTGGTGGTCTTAGCGTAGCCGCGCGAGAGCTCGGAGGTGAAGGTCTTGCCGGCGGGGTTGGTGTATTTGAGCACGGCGCCGTAGCCGCCGCGTCCCGGATTTGATCGGGCCGAGCCGTCGGTATAGATGATGACCTTCACATGGTTCCTTTCGTTGGGTACGTTTCGTGTGAGTGACCATTGTAGCGCCATGCCCGCCGGGGGCTAGCAATCTACGATTTCTACCCTGTCTTCCGACGGCTAGTTGGCATGGATGATGCGGTTGAGCTCATCGAGGTATTGCTGCAAGAGGGGAGAGGGCTTGCGCTCGTCGTGCATGATGTAGCCCACGCGCATCGTCGGGGCGTCTGCCAGCGGGATCGATGCCATACCCCACTGCATTTCATTGGAGAGGACACCGGTCGACAGAGTGTAACCGTTCGACGTGATAAGTAAGTTAGTAAGTGTTCCGCGGTCCGAGATTCGTATGTTGCGGTCGCAAGGGATATAGCTAAAAGGTTCCTCGGCGTAATAGAAGGAGTTTGAGGTTCCCTGCTCAAAGCTGTAGCGCGTATAGGGCGTGAGGTCGGCAAGGGACAGCTGAGGGCGGCGTGCGAGCGGGTGGCGCTCGCTCACGAAGACGTGGACCGTCGCGTCGAATAGGGGATGGAAGCTTGCACGGGCATCGGCGAAGGCCTTCTGCAAAACGCGGGCGTTAAAGTCATCCAGATACAGAATGCCGATATCGCTGCGAAATGCACGGACGTCATCGATGATCTGCGATGTGGTGGTCTCGCGCATGATGAACTCGAACTTGCTGTCGCGGCAGCGCTCGACCACGTTGACAAAGGCCTCGACCGAAAAGGCGTAGTGCTGGGCGGAAATGGCGAGGCGGGCTTGCGGGGTGCCGCCGTCCTCGTAGCGCGCCTCGAGCATGTCGGCCTGCTCTACGACCTGGCGCGCATAGCCCAAAAGCTCGGTGCCGTCGTTGGTGAGCGTGACGCCGCGGCTGGAGCGCGTAAAGATCTCCATATGGAGCTCCTGTTCCAGGCTTTTGACGGCGTTTGAGATATTGGACTGTGCCGTATAGAGGCGCTGGGCTGCGGCGTTGATCGATCCGGACTCTGCCACGGCGATCAAAAAGCGAAGCTGCTGGAGGGTCATTGGCGCCCGTCCTTTCGATAGCTATCTAAAAAACCGATAACAGGTTAGCGCTTTTAAGTGATTGACCCGGGGAGACGATGTTCGTACTATTCAAAACACACAAAGGCGGTAGGTAATTAAGCCGACCACGGAACCGGGATGTCAAAAGGAGGACCGCATATGAATTGCTTGCTAAGACGAATGCCGGGCTCCTGTTTGCGCCCGTCGGCGTGATCAGGAGACAGCGACTTACTTCTCTTACGCTTATTACTTTTGTTCGATCAAGGAGATCACCATGAGCCAGTTTATCAACAACCCTGAGCACACCTTTGGTTTCGATACCCTGCAGCTGCACGTTGGCCAGGAGAGCGCCGATCCCGCATCCGACTCCCGCGCCGTGCCTATCTACCAGACCACGAGCTATGTGTTCCGCAACTCCCAGCACGCCGCCGACCGCTTTGGTCTTACCGACGCCGGTAACATCTACGGCCGTCTGACCAACTCCACCCAGGGCGTCTTTGAGGACCGTATCGCCGCACTCGAGGGTGGCGTGGCAGGTCTTGCCGTCGCCTCCGGCGCTGCTGCCATCACCTATACCCTGCAGGCCCTTGCCCAGGCCGGTGACCACGTGGTGGCTCAGAAGACCATCTACGGTGGCTCCTACAACCTGCTGGAGCATACGCTCTCCCAGTTTGGCGTCGAGACCACGTTTGTCGATGCCCATAACCTGGAAGAGGTTGAGGGTGCCATCAAGGACAACACCACGGTCATCTATCTCGAGACGCTCGGCAACCCCAACTCCGATATCCCCAACATCGACGCGATCTCCGAGATCGCCAAGAAGCACGGTCTGCCGGTTGTTGTCGACAACACCTTCGGCACCCCGTATCTGTTCCGTCCGCTGGAGCATGGTGCCAACATCGTCGTTCATTCCGCAACCAAGTTCATCGGCGGCCACGGCACCTCGCTGGGCGGCGTGATCGTCGACGGCGGTAACTTCGATTGGAAGGCGAGCGGAAAGTACGCGCAGATCGCCGAGCCCAACCCCTCCTACCATGGCGTCTCGTTTGTTGAGGCTGCCGGCCCCGCCGCCTTCGCGACCTATGTCCGCGCCATTCTGCTGCGTGACGAGGGCGCCTGCATTAGCCCGTTTAACGCCTGGGTTCTGCTTCAGGGCACCGAGACCCTGTCGCTGCGCGTCGACCGCCATGTCGAGAACACCAAGAAGGTCGTTGAGTTCCTGGCTGGTGACAGCCACGTCGCCAAGGTGAACCACCCGAGCCTGCCTGAGCACCCCGATCATGAGCTTTACAAGCAGTATTTCCCCAACGGCGGTGCCTCGATCTTCACCTTCGAGATCAAGGGCGGCCAGGAGGCTGCATGGAAGTTCATCGACCACTTGCAGGTGTTCTCGCTGCTCGCCAACGTGGCCGACGTCAAGTCGCTCGTCGTACACCCGGCTACGACTACGCACTCTCAGCTCTCTGCCGAGGAGCTCGCCGAGCAGAACATCACGCCCTCCACGATCCGTTTTTCCATCGGTACCGAGAACGCCGAGGATATCATTTGGGATTTGAAGCAGGCCTTCGCCGCGCTGGACGAGTAAGGCGACTTGTGCAAGGACCCCTTGCGACTCGATAGGTATAACTGCATAAAATGCCTGCTCAAGGCGCCTGTGCGAACAATGTTTGCACAGGCGCCTTTTTTGCATAGAGAGGGTGCAAAAACAGGGTTTTTGACACGCTTTATGCATTCGAGTTGTGGAAAACTCCTGTTGAGCGGATGTGAGTTTTACGCAAATGACGTGCACCTTTTGAGAAAAACCGCAGGTCGCGATTTGCTCGGGGTACTATGCAGCGCGATCGAATCACACGCAGCCTAAACGCAGCAAAAACGCACTACGGAGGTTTCCAGCTACATGAGGATCGATTCACGAAAACCGAAAGCCGCCGCCCTTTCCGCCGCTCTGACCGTGGCACTTTTGATGGGCGCCGGCGCAACTGATGCCCACGCGGCAACACTATCCGATACGGTCGGATCTACGCCGTCCGAGGCGACGCTGGTGCAGCCCGTCGACTACCGCGGCGACGGTTATGGCTCTATGCAGGAGTGGAACGCCTCGATGGGGGCAAAGCGCGATTCCCTGGAGATGCGCGCTCAGATCATTATGAATATGTATGGCGACTATGCTACCGATGACGAGCGCGCTGTGTTGCAGGGTTGCATCGACGGTGCGGGTAGCCTGTTGACGATGGGGGAGGTCGATGCCAAGTCGACCGAGCTCGATGAGCTTCGCGCCACGCTCGAGGATGCCAAGCGTGAGGCGCTTGAGTTTGAGGCCGCCGAGGCCGAGGTCGCGGCCGCCCAGGCTTCGTATTGCAACGCCGGCTCCAGCCCGTCTTACACGTCTGCTGCGTATTACGCGAACGGCTCGGGTCTGACGCGCTTGAGCGGCGTCAATAACTATAACGGCCGCCGCGAGACCTATTACAGCAGCAACGTGCTCTACCATCACCGCACGGGCGAGTGGACGCAGGATTCCGAGGGCTTTTGGCGCGATTCCGATGGTTACTACGTCGTTGCCGCGGGCGATAAGGCCCAAGGCTCCACGTTTACCGGTTCCAAGGGCGAGTGCAAGGTCTATGACTCCGGCTGCGCTGCCGGAACCACCGACTACTACACCGGTTGGTAATTTTTCTGCATTACGGATATTTGGCGGATGGGCGTCTTTACCGAGCTTTAGGGCAACGTAAGGACGCCCGTTTTTTGAGCGTGCTTGAGTTAACAGAGCGCTTACCGTGGCAGTACGCCGCGCATATGGGAGCGGGGCACACTAAGTCATGAGAAGCAAGGTCTTTCCCGTGGAGGAAGTGGTCTCATGAACGCTCGAGATATCGCTATTGCCGCCGTCGCACTTGCACTGGGTTGTCTTGGTCCTACAGCCGCGCTTGTCGCGGGCATGCAGGGCTTGTGCGGAGCTGCTCCTATCGTTGTGGGGGCCCTGATTGCTGTCGCTGCGCTGGGAAGCGCCGGCGTCGTCCTTTGCCGTGATGATGAAGACGAGATCGTGGGGTCCTAAAGTTAGCCTCAACTCTGGTTTTACCGGAGCGTGTTGCGTGCTCGGGATAGCGGTATTTAGAAGAACAAACGCATGGGAACTCACGGCTTAAAGCCAAACCAGTGTGGGGTGTCGCACGAGAGCGTGTGGGTGAGGTCGACCCAGCGATAATCGGTGCTTTTGAGCTGGGATGCGAGGTTCCGAAGGTCGAGCGCGGGCATGGGTGGCTCCTTTCATCGGGCTTTTTGCTGATGTTAAAGCGCTGGCGTGACGGCTCGATTTCTGCTGCGTTACGATACGTTCTCGATTGCGATTCCATGATGTTTCGGCCGCGTGACCGTTGTGTTTCGCCGTGCCGGGGTGCTGATGGCGAAGGGAGGGGCCGTGCAATACCGCGTTGACCCCAAAAGTGGTAACCGAATATCCGCTCTCGGTCTGGGCTGCATGAGGTTTCCCGGTGCGCCGGGCCATCCGGACGCGAAGGCAGCCGACGCCATCATTTCCCATGCGGTGGAGCAGGGGATCAATTATCTGGATACCGCGTATCTCTATCCCGGTAACGAGGCAAGCGTGGGCGCCTCACTTGAGCGCTTGGGGCTGCGCGACCGGGTGTTGCTGGCGACTAAGTTGCCGCACGCTTCGTGCAAATGTGCGGAGGACTTCGACCGCTTTTTTGACGAGCAACTGCACCGTTTGCGGACCGACCATATCGACTACTACCTTATGCACAACATCACCTCGCCCGCCCAGTGGGAGCGCGTGGTGGCGTTGGGCATCGAGGACTGGATTGCGCGTCAAAAGGCGGCGGGGCGCATTCGCCAGATTGGTTTTTCGTATCACGGCAGCGCCGCGGATTTCCTGACGATGCTTGACGCGTATGACTGGGATTTTTGCCAGATCCAGTACAACTACGCTGGAGAGCGCTACCAAGCGGGGACGGCGGGACTCATGGCAGCCGCCGAGCGCGGGCTCGCGGTGTTTGTGATGGAGCCGCTGTTGGGCGGGCGTTTGGCGGGCAAGCTGCCGCCGCGGGCCCGCGCCGTGCTCGATGGCGCCCATGACCCGCGCCTGCGCACTCCTGCCGCCTGGGGGCTTTCGTGGGTGTGGAACCATCCTCAGGTCACGATGCTGCTTTCGGGCATGACCGATACCGCGCAAGTGGATGAGAACGCGGCGCTGGCCGACCGAGCCCTGCCGGATTCGATGACGGGCGCTCAGCTCGATACCATTGCGCGCGTGCTGACGGAATTTGAAAAATCGAATCGCGTGCCCTGTACGGGCTGCGGCTACTGCATGCCGTGTCCCAAAGGCATCAATATCCCTGGGTGTTTCGCCGCCTACAACGCAAGCTATGCGCACAGCTGGTTTACGGGCCTGTCGCAGTATTTTACGGCGAGCGCGGTGCGGACGAGTGAGCCCAAGTTGGTGAGCAATTGCGTCAAATGCGGCAAATGCGCACGTCACTGCCCGCAGCACATCGATATTCCTGAGCGTCTCGACGATGTGCGCCGACGTTTCCAGCCTGGCCCCGTAACGGCCGCGCTTAAAGCCTTTTGCAAAACGCGTTCCTGATGCCCCTTTTATAAGTTGCGGTGGAATAGTTCCTGTTTGCGGCAGAATAGGGCATCGACAGGAACTATTTCACCGCAACTGATGAGGGGGAGCTGGAGATGCTGACGATCGGGTGTCATCTTTCGACGACGAAGGGCTATCGGGCGATGGGGGAGACGGCGTTGTCCATTGGCGCCAATACCTTTGCGTTCTTTACGCGCAACCCGCGTGGTGGCAAGGCGAAAGACCTTGATATGGATGATGTGGCGGCCCTGCGCGAGCTTATGGAGCAAAACGATTTTGGCCCGCTTGTGGCTCATGCCCCGTATACCTATAACCCCTGTTCGGCTAAAGAGCGGGCGCGCGAGTTTGCCTTGGAGGCCATGGCCGAGGACTTGCAGCGTCTGGAAGCGCTGCCCGGCAACTACTACAACTTCCACCCCGGCGCGCATGTGGGGCAGGGGACTGATGCCGGCATTCAGATGATCGTCGACACCTTGTGTCAGGTGATGTTTGAGGGACAGCAGACGACGGTGCTGCTCGAGACCATGGCGGGCAAGGGTACCGAGGTGGGCCGTAGCTTTGAAGAGCTGGCGCGCATTATCGAGGGTGCTGCCGCCAGGCGTCCAGAGCTATCGGACAAGCTGGGCGTGTGTCTGGACACCTGCCATGTGAGCGATGCCGGCTACGACATCATCCATGATCTGGACGGCGTACTCGACGAGTTCGACCGCGTGGTGGGTATCGACCGCTTGCGTGCCGTACACATCAACGATTCGAAGAACCCCTGTGGTGCCCATAAAGATCGTCACGAGTGCATCGGCAAGGGATACCTTGGCAGCGAGGAGTTTGGCGGTGGTATGCAGGTTATGCAGATTATTGTATCGAATAGCCGTTTGCGTGCATTGCCGTTCATTTTGGAGACGCCGAACGAACTTGCAGGTTATGCAGCTGAAATCAAACTTTTAAGGTCGTTACAGCAGTAACGACTGTCACAAAGTGGAGTGTTCCATTCACGTTATGTGATTGTTTCAATCAGTTTTCTAATTGCAGATTCGCACTTACAGGTGCATAATAACCAACAGTTTTTGCAGACCCCTGAATCAAATGGGGTCACTGGAAGGAGACTGATTATGAAGCTCAAGAAGCTTGGTGCATTTGCCGCCACGGGCGCCATGGCGCTCGCTCTTGCACTGACGGGCTGCGGCTCGTCCAACGCCACCTCTGGTTCTGATGCCAGTTCCAGCAGCTCTGACGACGCTAAGGTCGAGAAGGTCGACGGCTCCAAGGAGTACGCGCTCGTCAAGGACGGTACGCTCACCGTCGGCACCTCTGCCGAGTACGCGCCGTTTGAGTACAAGGATGACAACGGCGACTACCAGGGCTTTGACCTTGAACTCATTAAGGCTATCGGCGATAAGCTGGGTCTGGATGTCGAGTACGTCAACAACGACTTCGACACGCTGGTTCCGGGCGTCGCTTCGGGCGCCAAGTACGACGTCGCCATCGCGGCTATCACTGACACGCCCGAGCGTGAGAAGGAAGTCACTTTCTCCGACTCTTACTACATGGACGATCAGGCTATCGTGACCAAGGTCGATAACACCGACATCACGGCCGACAACTTCAGCGAGAAGCTCAACAACGCCGACGCTACCATCATCGTCCAGTCTGGCTCGACCGCCGAGGCCTTTGCCCAGGAGAACTTCCCCAAGGCCAAGATTGTTCCCTACAAGGACGCCACCGAGTGCTTCAGCGCCCTGCAGTCCGATAAGGGCGACGCAGTAGTCACCAACCGCTCCGTTGCCAGCCAGCTGACCGCCGAGCAGTTCAACACCTGCCAGACCATCAAGCAGATTAGCACCGGCGAGGAGTACGCCATCGCCATCAACCAGGGCAACACCAAGCTCAAGGACGACATCAACCAGGCCATCAAGGACCTGACCGACGACGGTGCCGTTGACGCCCTCATGGCTAAGTACAGCATCAAGTAAATTAATGCTTGATTGCGTGCGGGCCCTTTCCGTTTTGCGGAGAGGGCCTTTGCGCTTCTCTCGACGGACCGCGTTTCCGTCTTGTTTTGCCGGCAACTTCTACGATAGGAGCCACCTTGTCTCGATTGAACAAAGGGGCCACGGAGCAGCGTTTTTCACTGTCCGCCTTGCTCCAAAAGCTAGCCTGCGTCATGGCCGTGGCGCTCGCGCTGGTGTGCGCGGGGGCATATGCGCCCACGACCGCCCAGGCGCTTGAGACCGCAAAGATTACCGCCCGACCCAACACCGGTTCGGGCAGCGCTGTGGTCGGCGGCACCGAGACGCGCATTACCTGGGAAGTTCAGGCCGATGCCGACGAGGAGCTGAGCGGTCTTTCGCTGACGTTTGTCGACGGCGCGACGTTTGGTACCGATGACACGCGATTGACGATGCTCTCGGGCGAGGACCTCATGGACCGTACGCCCATGAAGCCCACGTGCAAGGCCGATGGCCAGACGCTCAAGATCGACTTTGGCGAGACGGCGCCTGCCGGCGGCTTTTTCCGTGTCGAGGTTTACGGCGTGACGTTTCCCGTCGAGGGCGGCGATGAGGCCTTCAGCGGCACCTATACGCTCGCCGACGGTTCGACCAAGAAGATTTCTAAGATTCCTTCCGTCGAGATTAAGGGCGTGACGGCATTCGATAACTTCCTGGCCGACCTTAAGGAGCAGCCGTGGGTCGAGGCGTGGAATTCCAACATGTTCCTTCGCCTGTTCCTGAACCCGGTCATTTTGGTCCAGAGCCTGCCGATCGTCTTCAAAGGCTTCCTCATGTCGCTCTCGATCGTGCTCGTGGCGTTTCCGCTGGCAATTCCCTTTGGCTTTGCCTTGTCGCTCATGCGCATCTCCAAGTCGCGCATCCTGCGTTGCCTTGCCGGCATCTATGTGAATATCATCCGCGGTACGCCGGCGTTCCTGCAGATCTACATCGCGTTCTTCGGTCTGCCGCTGGCCGGCGTCAAGGTTGACGACTATGTGCTGGGCGTCATCGTCATGGCCATGAACTCGTCCGCCTACCTGTGCGAGATCTTCCGCGCCGGTATTCAGTCGATCCCCAGGGGCCAGAACGAGGCCGCGCGCTCGCTGGGCATGAACGCCTTCCAGACGCTGCTCTACGTTATGATTCCGCAGACGTTCCGCAATGTCCTGCCTACGCTGACCAGTGAGTTCATCCTGCTTTACAAGGATACGTCGCTGCTCGCGGCCGTGGGCGTGGTCGAGATCGTCATGAACGCCCGTACCATCGTGGCCACGACGGGTTCCATTACGCCGTATGTGGTTGCCGCGCTGTTCTACCTGGTCATCACCCTGCCGCTTGCTCGCTTGGTGAGCGGTCTTGAGGCGAGGCTTCTGGGGACGGCCGAAACCAAGAAGAAGCGTCCCGCCAAGAGCGCTGGACAGGTCGTCGCGACGCCCGCCGACCACATCGCCGGTCTGTAAGGAGGTCCTATCATGAGCGAAACCAATAACTCGAACGAGGTCGTCGTCAGCATCAAGAACCTCCAGAAGGCCTTTGGCGATAACGTGGTCCTGCGCGATATCGATCTGGATGTGCACAAGGGCGAGGTCGTCGTAGTTCTGGGTCCCTCGGGCTCGGGTAAGTCGACGATGCTTCGCTGCATCAACCGTCTTGAGCATCCCACGAGTGGCTCGATTGTCGTTGAGGGTGTGGACGTGTGCGCCAAGGGCGTCGATCTTAACAAGGTGCGCACGCATCTGGGTATGGTGTTCCAGCAGTTCAATTTGTTCCCGCACCTCTCAGTCAAAAAGAACGTCATGCTCGCGCAGCAGAAGGTGCTCAAGCGCAGCAAGGAAGAGGCCGAGAAAATTGCCGTCGAGGAGCTGACCAAGGTCGGTCTTGCCGAGCGTATCGACTTTATGCCGAGCCAGCTCTCGGGCGGTCAGCAGCAGCGCGTTGCCATCGCCCGCGCCCTGTCGATGAACCCGCACGTCATGCTCTTTGACGAGGCCACCTCGGCGCTCGACCCCGAGCTCGTGCGCGACGTCCTGGGTGTCATGCGCGACCTGGCACGCGACGGCATGACCATGATCGTCGTGACGCACGAGATGGGCTTTGCCCGCGATGTCGCCGACCGCGTCGTCTTTATGGACGGCGGCGTCATTGTGGAAGAGGGTACGCCGAGCGAGGTCTTCGACCACCCCAAGAGCGAGCGCACCAAGGCGTTCTTGGGCAATATCTCATAGTCGGTTAACGCAATTTGCGTTACAGGAAACGGGGGCTGGATGTGGATCCAGCCCCCGTTTTTGTTAGGACACGTATGCGTATTGTCGTGACTCGGCTTTGTCGGCCCGTGGCGTGTTAAGCCAGCTCGGCTCCAAGGGCGCGACAGGCGGCCTCGCCCTCGTCATCGGGGGCGTCGAAGCAGATTACGGAATCGACGACGTTGACACCCGCCTCGTCGGCGTCTGCCTTCCAGTTGTCCATCCATTCGCCCTCGGCCCACGAGTAGGAACCAAAAAGAACGACCTTCTTCTCGCCGAGAATTTCCTTGACTTCGTCCCACATCGGCTGGAACTCGTCGTACTCAAGCTCTTCGGAGCCCATGGCGGGGCAGCCGAAGGCGAAGGCGTCATAGTTGGCGACCTTGTCGGCGGAGAAGTCGGCGCAGGGGATGACCTCGGCCTCGGCGCCGGCACCGGTTGCGCCCTCGGCAACGAAGTTTGCCATGGCCTCGGTGTTGCCCGTGCCGCTCCAGTACACGACTGCGATCTTGCTCATATGTTTTCCTTTCGGTTGTGCGGCGTGCGGCCGCGTTTTGTATGCTCTATCGGGTTGCCTGGACAAGTTGTCCCAGGGTGCAGCCCTGTTGATAGATGTAGGTGAGGTATTGCGTGCATGCGCGATAGGAATCGAAGGTCGTGAGCGCCTGCTCAACGTTTGTGTATACCTTCCATGCGCCGAAGACCTTATAGTTTTCGCCGCGCTGGACGATAAACTGATGGACATCTTCGTAGGGATAGCCCAAAAAATAGCCAATTTCGTGGGGGAACTCGCATATGCACCCCGTATCGCAGTGCCTATTTCGCGCGAGTGCGCAGACGCTGCCGTCATAGGCGCTTTCTGCGGCATTGCTGCTTGCCAGCGTGATGCGCGCGGCGAGATGCACCAGGGACGCGGACAGGTTGTGGACATCGTAACCTTCGGCGGCAAGTGCCGTCGTAGCGCGGCGGTCGGAGAGGTATCGCATGAGGTCCGCAGGGCGGTACACATAGATGAGCGCTCCGCAGGGGCGCCAGACCAAAACGCTCATGTGGATCCCGAGTGGCTGGAGCTCGCGGTTGCATTGGGCTATGACGGCGAGCAGGCGAGAGCGTCGCTCTTCGATATGGGCGGCGCCGGATTTTCCGTTTTGGTTGGCGTAAACGCCGGGATAGGTAAAGAGCGAAGCCGGCTTGATACCTGCGAGCGTAGGGGAGCAGTTGCGCACGACAGCCGTTTGGTATGTTGGGATGTCAATGGTTCGAGTCACGGCGCTCCTTACGGATCTAAACTGTTAGCCTAGGAAAACTTATACACGAAAGTAAGCCCTGGTCAACTAAAAAGTAAGAAAAGGGAAACTAATTGATCGAACGGACATGGTTTTGGGTTAAGATGGGGACACCCCATGGGGGTATCTGGATAGGGCTACTTGAAAGGGGAGCGCATGAGTGACTTGCTCAACCCTGCGAATCTCATCGTGCTGGCCGTCATTGCCGTCGGCATGTTTTTTGGACTGCGTCGCATTGCCGCTTCGACACACGGGAAGAGTTGTTGCAGCGATGGTGCGAGTGGCAAGAAGGCCAAAAAGGTTGTTGTGACGGATACCGATGCGTCACACTATCCCTATAGCGATGAGCTGCTCATCGGCGGCATGAGCTGTGACGGCTGCGCTCAGAACGTAGCCAATGCCCTCAATGCACTGGATGGCGTGTGGGCAACGGTGACGTATGCGGACCACACGGCACGCGTGCGCTCTAAGCAGCCGGTTGATCGTGATGTCCTCGAGACGGCCGTGAAAGACGCGGGCTATTACGTCATGACGCTGTAAGCGTCGCTCTGGATGCGCTTCCTTGGCTAGGCTCGTCCGCGCAGCTCGATGTCTTGGATGTCGTCGAAGTCGATGGCGATGTCTCGGAGCTTGAGGAGCTTGAAGGCGGGGAGCACTTCGTCAAGGATGCCCGTGCGAGCGCGATAGCCGTACGTGTCGTAATAGGTGACGCGGACCAGGTCGCCACGTTTGAGGCCCTCGAGCTTATGCGAAAGCTCGAGGGCTTTTTCTTCCGTGAGTTCGCATTTGGGCTCGACGGTGATTTCTTGCTTGCGCACGAGTTCGTAGTATCCCGTGAGGGCGGCAAAGGGCATAAACTGTGCGGCGCGGTTGGCGCGCACGGCACCGTTGGCAGT
Organism: uncultured Collinsella sp.; assembly: GCA_905199545.1. Taxonomy (GTDB): domain Bacteria; phylum Actinomycetota; class Coriobacteriia; order Coriobacteriales; family Coriobacteriaceae; genus Collinsella. The sequence goes on along the minus strand of CAJKGW010000007.1, from coordinate 118,366 downwards.
GAGGTTGGGGTCGGCGGCGCGGCGTCTGCCCTCGGGGTCCGCCAGGCGCTCGAAGGCGGTCGGCGGGCGCACGGGCTGTTGTTTGGGTTTAGGCACGGTGTCCTCCAACTTGTTCGTTGCGTTCGCGCGCGGTGGCGCCGGCGGTAAAGCTTAATCCCTTGACGAGCGCGTTCTTGCCGTACTTGCCTTTCACGGCCAGGACGGCGCGCGCCAGGTCGCGCTCGCGCTCATCGGCCTCGATATCGCTGAACAGATCGATGGTGGCAAATTCCTCGGGCATGAGGTTGCCAAATCCCAGGTTGATGCGCTTGACCGGTCGTTTGGGATCGACAGTCTGCGCCCAGAGCTCATCGAAATAGCCCATGATCTTCTTAAACGAATTGGTGCGCTCGGGCAGCTTTCGCGAGGCGTTAGAGTGCGCAAAGAGTGCGGCATAGCCACCGCGCGGTTTGCCGCCATGCTCTCCCACAAAGATGCCATCGATTGCCTGCGCTTCGCGCACCAGGCGACGCCGTTCGTCATCGCGCTGGACGGGCTTGGGCGCACGGGGCGCGAGCTCGGGGCCGGCGGTTGCGGTGGGTTCGATACTCGATGTGCTCGAGCGCAGGTGCCCGCATCCGTCCACATACTGCGCTGTACCGCTGGCGTCGAGGTGGCGTATGTCGGCGCGTTCGCTCGCGTAGCCCACAAAGAGCGAGATGCTGTCGCAGACCACGTGCTTATCGACCAAGTCTAAAACGGCGTTGTCGACCATCTCGCGCAAGACGGTATAGGCCTGTTCGTAGGCATAACCCTTCGAGAGCACCTGTCCTGTGGTGGTCGAAGTTGCTTGCGGGCGATAGACTTGGATATCGGCGATGGTTGTCGGCTCGCGCCCGAAGGCATGGTCGATGAGATATTCGGCATTGACGCCGAGCTCGTCGTAAAGCAGGTTTTCGTCGAGCGCCGCGACGCCCATCAGATCGTAGACGCCGTATTTCTCGAGGCGGGCTGCCACGCCGGGACCGATGCCCCAGATATCGGTGATGGGACGATGGGGCCAGATCTCCTTGCGAAAGGTCTCGTCGTCGAGTATGCCGATGCGGCTGGGTACGTGCTTGGCGGTAATGTCGAGCGCTACCTTGGCCTGGAATAGGTTGGGGCCGATGCCGACCGTCGCCGTGATGCCGGTGCGCGCGAGGACCTCGTCGCGCAGCGTGCAGGCGAACCCTTCCGCATCTGTGTGATAGAGGTCCAGATAGGGCGTCACGTCGATAAAGCACTCATCGATGGAGTAGACGTGCACGTCCTGGGGGCTGACGTATTCCAGATAGATACCGTAGATTTTCGCCGACACCTCCATGTAATGCTGCATGCGCGGTACGGCCGTGATGTAGTCGATGCCATCGGGAATCTCAAATAGGCGGCAGCGATTGTGTATCCCGAGGTCCTTCATGGCCTGCGTGATGGCGAGGCAGATAGTCGTGCGTCCGCGCGATTCGTCGGCAACGACCAAGCACGTGGTGAGTGGGTCGAGCCCGCGGTCGACACACTCGACGCTGGCGTAGAACGTCTTAAGGTCGATGCAGATATAGGTATGCTGCTCGTGCTCCACGTGATCCCTCCCATCAAACACATGTTCTTATCGAATACCTGTTCGATAATACCCGCTTGCGCGGACACCGTCAAAACCTGCCAAAAAGGGACTGGTTTGTTTTGGTAGGTATGGTCGTGCGGCTGCATCGGGTTTTAACGCAGCTCTAAAGAGTGCGAAACAGCTCGGAAAACCTCGCTTCGTAGCATGGGTCTAACGATTGATACCGCCTATACGCACGGAAGGGTTGTGGGAAAGATGGTCAATTATGGGTTTGGTATGCCGACGCGCCTTGTTGCGGATGGAGACGTGGCTCGCTGGTGCGGACGATTGGTCGCTCACTACGGTGGCACCAAGGCGCTGGTTGTGCTGGGTGGTGACAAGCACACGCGTGATGAGCTCGTTTCGGTGGCGCTCGGCTCGCTCGACCGGGCCCTGCTCGAGCGCGTGCTCTTTCGCTGTGGCTCGGTTGGAGGCGATGGGGGAGGCGAGCTGGTCAACGAGGCCGTGGCCCTGGCGACCGACGAGGGCGTGGACTTTGTCCTGGCGATCGGTGATGCCGATACAGCCGGCTTTGCGCGCGAGCTCGCCCGCCGCATGGCGGCGCTCGATGCCGGTGAGGACGGTTTTGTCCCCTATGGATGCATTGTCTCGGAGGGCAAGGTGCCCGCTACGGTGGGAGCCGGCGAGGCTCCCGTTTTTGCCATCATCGCGCCCGAGCTGCTGGAGGGCATCGGGTCTCCCTTGCGCGAGCTGCTTGGTAGCGTGTGCGCCGCGGCATAATACCTGCCATAAAGGGACGGGTTATTTTTGGTTGGTAAAGCGTTTGACCTGCCAAAATAAACCTGTCCGTTTTTGGTCGGTCGCCGTTTAGGGGCGGATTGATAACGCTCGCTGATTGTAGTCTTGACCTGCGTTAGAATAGGGGCATCTGATTATCCGGGCGCATGGAGGTATGCGCTCGTATGCTGAGGAGGACTCTATGGCAACTGTTGCCGCACCTATCGATGCTACGTCGACTGCCGCTTGGAAGGCGCTCGAGGCTCATCAGGAGAAGCTCGAGGCCGAAGGTATCGACCTCAAGGCCTGGTTCGCCGCCGATGCCGAGCGCGTGAACAAGCTGAGCTTTGACGCCGGTGACCTGCACTTCGATCTGTCCAAGAACCTGGTGACCGATGAGACCGTCAAGCTGCTGTGCGATCTTGCCCGCGAGGTGAAGCTCGAGGAGCGCCGCGACGCCATGTTCTCCGGCGAGCACATCAACACCACCGAGGACCGCGCCGTCCTGCACACCGCGCTGCGCCGTCCGGCGAGCGAGAAAGGCCAGCTCATCGTTGACGGCCAGGACGTCGTCGCCGACGTGCACGAGGTCCTCGATCGCATGTATGCTTTCGCCGAGCGCGTGCGCTCCGGTGAGTGGAAGGGCGTTACCGGCAAGAAGATCGAGCACCTGGTGTCCATCGGCATCGGCGGCTCCGATCTGGGCCCGGTCATGGCTTACGAGGCTCTGCGCCCCTATGCCGACGCCGGTATCGACTGCCGCTACATCTCCAACATCGACCCCAACGACCAGGCCGAGAAGCTCAAGGGTTTGGATCCCGAGACCACGCTCGTGATTATCGTCTCCAAGACCTTCACCACGCTCGAGACCCTCACCAACGCCCGCGAGGTCAAGACCTGGATGCTCGAGCAGCTCAAGGCTCAGGGCGCCATCGATGGCTCCGATGAGCAGAACGCCGAGGCCGTGGCAAAGCACTTCGTCGCTGTTTCAACCGCACTCGAGAAGGTCGAGGCTTTCGGTATCGACCCGGCCAACGCTTTTGGTTTCTGGAACTGGGTCGGCGGCCGCTACTCCGTCGACTCCGCCGTGGGCCTGTCGCTGATCGTCGTGCTCGGCCCCGAGCGTTTCCAGCAGTTCCTCGAGGGCTTCCACGCCATCGACGAGTACTTCTGCAACACCCCGCTCGAGAACAACGCCGTTGCGCTGATGGGCCTGCTCAACGTCTGGTACGTCAACTTCTTCGGTTCCAAGAGCCACGCCGTGCTTCCGTACTGCCAGTACCTGCACCGTTTCCCGGCCTACCTGCAGCAGCTCACCATGGAGTCCAACGGCAAGCACGTCCGCTGGGACGGCAGCGCCGTGACCTCCGACACCGGTGAGATCTTCTGGGGCGAGCCCGGCACCAACGGCCAGCATGCCTTCTACCAGCTGCTGCACCAGGGCACCGTGGTGGTCCCGGCCGATTTCATCGCCTTCGCCAATACCGCCAACCCCGCAACCGACGGCGGCCAGGACGTCCACGAGCTGTTCCTGGGCAACTTCCTGGCCCAGACCAAGGCGCTCGCCTTTGGCAAGACGGCCGACGAGGTTCGTGCCGAGGGCACGCCTGAGCAGATCGCCCCGGCCCGCTGCTTTGAGGGTAACCGTCCGACGACCTCGATCTTCGGCGACACGCTGACCCCGTTCGCACTCGGCGAGCTCATCGCCCTGTACGAGCACATCACGTTTGTCGAGGGCACGGTCTGGGGCATCGACTCCTACGATCAGTGGGGCGTCGAGCTTGGCAAGCAGCTTGCCAAGCAGATCACCCCGGCCTTCCACGACGACGCCGCCAAGGCCGAGCAGGACGCTTCGACCCAAGCGCTCATCGAGTTCTACCGCGCTCACCGCAAGTAGGATTCGCTGCGAAAACTAACGCATAGCCGACAAGGGCCCGTATCCGTTGGGATGCGGGCCCTTTGCTATTTGGATAGGATGGAATGTATCGGGAGGCGCCTCGACGGGCATCGCAATCGTCGAAGGCGCGTCGTTCATGTTTGGGACAATATGACATTTTTCCCGTTGCAAACAGCGCCGCCGTGGGTGTTCTGTATGATGGCTCAGACAAGGTTGCTCAATGACAGGGAGGCACATATGGCAATCAAAGCCATCGCAATGGATATCGACGGTACGCTCACCAACGACCAAAAGGTCATCAGCCCGCGTACGCGCGAGAAGCTGCTCGCGGCGCAGGAGTCGGGCATTAAGCTCATCTTGGCTTCGGGCCGTCCCGCATGGGGGCTGCACGCCTTGGCGCAGGAGCTCGACCTTCAAAACCATGACGGTCTGCTAGTTGCCTTTAATGGCGCGCATGTGGTCGATGCCCAGACCGACGAGGTGCTGTTCGATCAGGCTATGCCTGCCGACGAATTGCATCGCCTGATTGATCACCTGCGTAATTTTGACGTGATCCCTATGATTTCGCTTGGTCGCGATTTGCACGTCGAGGACTCGTACCATTGCATGATCACGCTGCCTGACGGCTCGCAGAAGAATATCGTCAAGTATGAGCGCGACGCGTGCGATCTTAAGATTCGCGAGGTGGAGAGCCTGCATGAGGTCGCTGATGCTTATCCCGTGGACAAGCTACTCACTGCGGGCGACCCGGCCTATCTGCAGGCGCATTACGAGGAGATGTATGCGCCCTTTACCCAGACGCTTTCGGGCATGTTTACGGCCGACTGGTACTTTGAGTACACGGCGCCCGGTATCGACAAGGCCCGTGCGCTCGATGGTGCCCTGCCCAAGCTTGGCATCGACGCCAGTGAGGTCGTATCGTTTGGCGACGGCCAGAACGACAAGTCCATGATTGAGTGGGCCGGCACCGGTGTTGCCATGGGCAACGCCGTCGATGAGGTTAAGGCAGTTGCCCAGATGGTGACCGCCAATAACAACGAAGACGGTATTGCGGTGGCGCTGGATAAGCTGCTGGGTTAGAATCGCCGATAGTGCATGATTCGGGCGTCCGCTTGCGGGCGCCCTTTTGTTGGGGAGGGTGCCGTGTCCGCATTTCCGTTCGACGCCGTTATCTTTGACATGGATGGCGTCATCGTCGATACCGAGTATTACTACCTGGGGGAGACTGCCGCGTTTGCCAAGGAGCTTGGGTTGAATCTGACTCAAGAGGAGTTGAATGGACAGGTCGGTACCTCGCATCAGTTCTTCCTGCATATGCTGGTCGATTGGTTTGAGCGCGCCGGTAAAGGGCACTTCACTGGCGAGGAAGCGTTGGCCCGTTGGGACGAGTGGGCGCATAAGCGTCCGCGCGACTATCAGGCTTTGATTAACCCGGGCGCTGTGGATACGATTCGAGAGTTGCCGCGCCGCGGCGTTCGCGTGGCGTTGGCGAGTTCGTCTCCCATGGACAGCATCGAGGAAGTACTCGATGCATGTGGTCTGTCGGATGCCTTTGAGTACGTGGTGAGCGGCGAACAGTTTAAGGAGAGCAAGCCCGAGCCCGACATCTACCTGCATGCGCTGGACCTGTTGGGGCTGCCTGCGGTCCGTTGCTGCTGCGTTGAGGATTCCGTTCCGGGCATTACCGCGGGTAAGCGAGCCGGCCTGACGGTCATTGCCAAGCGCGAGGAGCGCTTTGGCTTTAGCCAGGATGCCGCGGACAAGATTATCGACCAGCTGCCCGAGCTGCTGGAGCTTTCTTAGGAGCGCGGTAGTTGCGCGTTTTTCGGGTCTGATGAGTAAATAGCCGACATTTTGGTGCGACACCTAGCATACTTTATGCTAATGCGGGCTTAAGGACTTGTTGAATGCCCCTAAGTCCGTTTTAGACTTAATTGTGCTTGGAGAGGGTATATGCCACCGACTGAAGGGCTAACTGACGGTAAAGCAGCGATACCGCTGTACCAACAGGTTATCGATATCATCAAAAACGAAATCAACTCCGGTGCCTACAAGGCAGGTGCGCGGATACCCAACGAATTCGAATTGGCTGAGAGCTATAAAGTTGGCCGCGTTACCGTGCGACGCGCTATTGAGGAGCTCGTCCAACAGGGTTATCTAACGAAGCGACAGGGGAAAGGCACGTTTGTCAATGCCCCCAAGCTCAAGCGCAAGATTCGCCAGAAGGATGACGTCCAGAGTTTTTCGGACGCATGCCGCGTTAACGGAATGGAACCGGGGGCGCGTGTCATTTCGAGAAAGATGCTGCCGGCGGATTCCACCGAAGCACAGTTCTTTGGTGTTCCCGTTGGAACTGACTTGATCTGCGTTGAGCGCGTGCGTACTGCCGATGGCGTCCCTGTCATGCTCGAGAACAACATATATGTTTACGAGGACAACGCCTATCTATCAACGGCACCTCTATCTAACCAATCCATTTTTGAGTTCGTGCGCAACCGGACGGGCCGCACGCCCGCGTTTACCGACCCATGCACGCTTGAGATCGCGTGTGCGTCGCCCGAGGTCGCTCGGTTGTTGGCAGTTCCCGTTGGCGAACCCTTGTTTTATATGGAAGCCTTCTTTTTCGACGAGCAGCGGCGGCCGTTTATCATCGGTCGTCAGCGGATCGTTGGGTCTCGCTACGTTTTTGACATCTAGGACATTGCGTATGAAAGCGCCCGGTGGATCATCTCACCGGGCGTTTCCATACCGTTCACGGCGCAAACGCAACCGTTCAACCGCGTTGCGGCAATCAGTTTGAAATTATCTTGATGGCGAGAAAAGCTGCTGGTAACCTATAGAACGTCATAGAACGTTTGCCTTGTGCAAACGTTGAAGCGAGATGCGATGCAGTCTCGAGTTCTTTGGAGGTATCTATGTCAGATACGAAGGCGAAGAAGACAAACAGACGTTTTAAGTTCAAATTACCGCATGTCTATACGATCATGTTCTTGCTGATCGTTGTCTTTGCGGTCTTGACTTGGATCGTTCCCTCTGGTCAGTATCAGCGCAAGACGATTTCGACAGCGGCGGGCGAGCGTGAAGTCGCCGTTGCTGGAACCTATGAACAGGTCGATAAGAACTACACCGATTCCGAGACCGGCGAGACCATCAATCTGGGGCAGGATATCTTCGCGGTCCTGCAAGCGCCCACTAAGGGCATCCAGGAGGCTGCCGACGTCGTTGCGTTCGTCTTATTGATTGGCGGGTCGTTCGCAATCATCACCAAGACCAACGCTTTGAATGCCGGCATGAGCCGTGTGATTAAAAAGCTCAAGAACAAGGACATCCTCATCATTCCCATCACGATGACGTTGCTGTCCATTTGCGGCACCACGTTTGGTATGTCTGAGGAAGCCCTGCCGTTCTATGCCATCTTCATTCCCATCATGATGGGTATCGGTTATGACTCGATGACGGCATTCATCATCTGCTTCCTTGGTCCTAACCTGGGATATTGTGCTTCGACCATCGACCCGTTTAATGTTTTGATCGCCCAAGGCATCATTGGTATCGAGGGCAATCCTCAGCTGTGGCTGCGCGCTGTTTCTTGGGTCATCTTCACTGCCGTCGGTATCGCATGGGCCATGCGCTACGCCATGCGCGTCAAGAAAAACCCCGAGTCGTCCATTACGTACGAGGACGATAAGCTCAAGCGTATCGAGTTTTCCGTGACCGATGTCTCCATCGAGGAAGAGTTCACTACCCGTCAGAAGCTCGTGCTTATCGATTTTGCTTGCGGTATGGGCATTATCGTCTGGGGTCTTGTGACCCAGGGTTGGTACATGAATGAGATTTCCGCCGTGTTCCTTGGCATGGGCTTGCTTGCCGGTATCCTGGGCGGTCTTGACCAGCAGACGATTGCTGAGGAGTTCGTTAAAGGTCTCGCCGACTTTGCGTACGCCGCCATCGTTATCGGTATCGCTCGCGGTATTCTGGTCATCGCCGAGGGCGGCATGATCATCGACACCATCCTCCAGGCGCTCGCTACTGCGCTCGCCGGTGCACCCGCCGCCGTCTACACCACGTTTATGTATATCGTCCTTGGCCTGCTCTCTTTGCTGGTTCCCTCGAGTTCTGGCCTGGCGGCACTCACCATGCCCGTTATGGGCCCCCTGACCGAGCTCATGGGCCTCAATCCCGAGGCGGCCGTTACCGCGCTCCAGTTTGCCAACCAGACCATCAACACCATCAGTCCCGTGGCGGGCATGACGGTTGCCGGCCTTGGCGTGGCTAAGATTTCGTTTGGCCAATGGTGGAAGACCATTTGGAAGTTCTTCATCTTCATGGTCGTCTTTGGCCTGATCGTAACGGCAATTTCTGGCATGCTTCCGGCGTAGGTGGTTGTGATGTCTGATCGTTTGACGGTCCTGACGTCTAAGAGCGTCTTTACCGGTACGGGGGACCTGCCGTTTGAAGGTTTCGTAGCGGTCCGTGGCAATCGAATTGAGGCTGTTGGCACCAAGTGTGAGCTAGCTTCGTATTTGACCCAGGCGGACGAGGTAGTTGACCTGGGTGACCGCACCGTCATGCCTGGCCTGATCGATGTGCATACCTTCTATACAGGCTGGGCGCTGCGGACGTTGGGGCCTGATCTGTCCGGCATCGCTGATGCCAAAGAGGCCGTGTCGCTCTTGCGTGCATGGAAAGAAGATCATCCGGATTGCGCGGCGGCTTTTGGCCACAACCTACCCGAAACGTTGGCATCGGATGCCGAGAACGCAAATACGGCGGCTGTGTTTGACGATTGTTTTGGCGATATCCCTGTCGTCTGCTTTACACCGGGTGCGGAGACCTGCGTTCTCAATGCTGCCGCCAGTGCGCGATACGGCTTCACGCCCCAGGCGTGCTATGCCGAGAAGATCTGGCGCATGATGAGCGATTTCCTCGCGCTGCCCGAGGTACGTGCGGGGTATTCGGACTACATGAGCATGCTTAACGAGCGCGGCGTTACCGCCATCAAGGAGATGGCGTTTGATGACTACTACGGTTTTGCCGACGAAATGGCTCGCCGTGAAGAATCTGGCGAGCTGACGGTTCGCGTCTCTATGATGTCGCAGCCGGTGGGTGCCGGTGCAAATCTGTCGTATGCTCGCGAGGCACGAGAGCGCTTCCGGGGACCGTTCGTTCGTTTTTCTGGCTTCAACCGTATGACCGATCGCGGCGTATGGGCGGGGCTTGCCGAGATGATTGACCCCTATGAGGACACGGCCGATGCGGGAGCTGCCGGCAAGACGGTTGTCGAGGAGCCCGAGTGGGATCTGATTGAGAACGAGCTGCGCGCAATTGATGCTGACGGCTTCCGATATTCCTTGCATTGCCAGGGCGATGGCGCCGTTCGTCGCACCGTGGCGCTCTATGCCTCGCTGCCTCGAGACGAGCATGGACGGTTGCTTCGCCGCCATGCGATTACCGATCTCGAGAACTCTGATCCGACCGATCTTGTCGAGTTTGGCAAGTTAGGTGGAATTTGCGAGGTCTATCCGCAGATTTTGACGCTGGACCGGCGCGAGGATTGCCTGTCGATGATGCGTCGACAAATTGGCGAGACGCGACTTATGCACAGCTGGAATCGCCGCGGCATGGAAGATTCCGGATGCACGGTGTGTTGTGGTACGGATTTGCCACTGCTGATTCCGAGCCTGGGCGAGTCAATCTACAGCGCGTGCGGTGGATACTTCGACGATGGACTGCCCGTGAATGAGGCCAACGCGCTGACGCTTGTCGAGCTCTTGCGTGCTTGGACTGCCGGGGGCGCGTACGATCTGATGCGCGAAGACGAACTGGGTACGCTTGAGGTCGGCAAGCTTGCCGATATCTGCGTGCTCGATCGGGATGTGTTCGACCTCGATTATCGCGACGCACGCGATCTTTCGGTTGATATGACGATGTCGGACGGACAAATCGTGTTCGATCGAAATAAGGAGGCATAAGATGTCTGAATCCAAACCGACGCTGCGCCGCGAACAGATTGCGGGCATGAATATCCACTACATCATGTGGTCGCTCGATTACTTCCTTGATGTGCAGCAGCGTTTGGGCTTTGAGTCCATTGAGCTGTGGTGTGCGGAGCCGCATGTGACGCTCGACCACACGGGCTACTTTGAGGCTGAGGTCCTGGCGAAAAAGGCTGCAGACCGTGGGCTTAGGTATCGTACTCTGTGCCCCGAGAATGTTGTCTATCCTTGGCAGTACTGCGCACGCAAACCGCTGCATGAACAGCGCAGCCTGGCGTACTTTAAGCACGGCATTGAGCTTGCCGAGGTACTTGGGTGCGACCGTATGTCCGTCAACTCGGGCTGGGGCGACTGGGACGAGGACCGCGAGGAAGCCTGGAAGCGCAGCCGCGAGCACTTGTCCATTCTGGCGGAGTATGCCGGTGAGCACGGTCTGGTGCTTACGATGGAAAGCCTGCGTCCCGAGGAGAGCAACCTTGTAACGACGGTTTCCGATGCGAAGCGCATGATTGACGAGGTCGCGAGCCCGTACTTACAGCCCATGGTTGATACAACCGCGATGGGCGTTGCGGGCGAGACGCTCGAGGACTGGTTTGCCGCCTTTGGTGATGGGGCAATTCACGAGATGCACTTTATCGACGGTGACCCGTATGGCCATCTGGTGTGGGGCGATGGCAAGCACGATATGGACGCCTTCGTCGCCACGCTTAATGCCCATGGTTTCGATGGCATGCTGGGCCAGGAAATCACGGACGGGCGTTACTACGATGACCCGGCGGCGGCAGATGCCAAGAACATGGCCGCATTCGAGAAATATCTGATTGACTAAAACAACTATCGGCCATGCAGCCAACGTCATTGATTGCGGACCAAACAAGAAAGGAACTGGATATGAACGCACACGATCTGATCAAAGAGGCAATTGCCGAGAAGGGCAAGTTCGACAGCGTCTACTGGATTGCTTGCGGTGGCTCCATGATCGATTTGATCCCGGCTCATGAGCTTCTGCAGCGCGAGGCAACCACCTTCACTTCGTATATCTATACGGCTCGCGAGTTTGATATCATGCGCCCGCGCCGCTTGGGTGAGAAATCCCTGGTCATTGCTTGCAGCCACAGTGGCAACACCCCCGAGGTCGTCGAGGGCTGCGAGATTGCCCTTGCTGCCGGCGCTACGGTGATCGCCCAGACCGACAACGCTGGATCCAAGATTGACTCCGGCAAGTGGACCACGTGGGTCTACCCGTGGGGCGAGGGCGTGCCGCAGGCCGAGGTCCCCGCTGGCATTTCGCTGTCGCTTGCGGCCGAGCTGCTCGATCAGCAGGAGGGCTACGCCGATCTTGCCGATATGTATGCCGGTATCGCCGAGATGGATAAGATTCTTCCCCCGGCACGTGAGAAGGTAAATGCCGAGCTAGGTGATCGTTTTGCCAAGCTTTGCCAGGAGCACGAGTTCTTCTACATTCTGGGCAGCGGTCCCAACTTTAGCCAGACCTACGGTTTCGCTATCTGCTCTCTTATGGAGATGCAGTGGCAGCACTGCAGCTACATCCACTCTGCCGAGTACTTCCACGGCCCCTTCGAGGCTACTCAGGATGGCGTTTTTTACTTCCTGCAGATGGGCTCCAGCGAGTGCCGTGCTATGGACGAGCGCGCCTTTGCGTTCCTTAAGACGCATACCGATACGCTGATGGTGCTCGATGCCAAGGAGTACGGTATGGAAGCCGTGCCGGCGAGTGTCCGTGCCTATCTGGACCCGGTGCTGTTCTACGCCATGAACTGCGAGCTGCGTGCTGCACGCGGCAAGGTGTTTGATCACGATCCCGATTTCCGTCGCTATATGGGTGTTGTCGAGTACTAGAAGGGGCAAAGGCCATGGCATTTAACGTTAACGCGCTCGGATTTGGCGACAACGTCGTCGATCGCTACGAGCATATCCACACCATGTATCCCGGCGGCAATGCGGTGAACTTCGCCGTTTATGCCAAGAAATGCGGTGCCGCACGCTCTGCATACATGGGCATTTTTGGCAATGACGCCGCTGCCGAGCATGTCATTGCAAGCCTCGAGGATGAGGGTATCGAGCTTGACAAGTGCGAGCAGATGATTGGCGAGAACGGAGCGGCTCGCGTGACCGTCGTTGACGGTGACCGTGTCTTCCTCGGCTCCAACGAGGGCGGTATCCGTGGCGATGCGCGCTATGTTCTCGATCGCTTTGACCTTTCGTACATGGAGCAGTTCGATGTGGTTCATTCGGGCAACTATTGCTTCACCGAGCGCGAGCTGCCCAAGTTGAAGGCTGCGGGCGTCACGGTCTCTTTTGACTTTTCGGACGACTCCACCGACGAGTACTACGAGCAGATTGCGCCCTATGTCGATTTTGCTTTCTTTAGTGCGGCGGATGCCGCGAGTGAGGACGAGATTCGCGAGCGTCTGGCATGGGTGAAGGGTCTGGGTCCGCGTTTTGTGTCGGCTACGGCGGGCGCCGAGGGCTGCATCGCTTACGACGGCGAGCGTTATTACCGCCAGCTGGCTAAACCGGTAACGGACATGAAGGACACCATGGGGGCGGGCGACTCGTTCCTCACCTCGTTTTTGATGTGCTATCTCGATTCCGCCAAGCGTGGTGAGGGTGGCGCCGAGGCCATCGAGCGCGCGCTCGACTTTGCTGCCGGATTTGCCTCGACCGTGTGCGGCATGGAAGGTTCTTGGGGCCACGGAGCACCAATCGTCGAATAGCTTAAGAAAGCGTACGGCGGTCTGGCTATGAGGCCTTGGACAGCCGATGCAAAACAATAAGCGAAACGCGAAAAGGGGGCTCGCCATGTGGTGGGTCCCCTTTTGAACATTGGAGAAGACCATGGGTATTAAAGCGTGTGCGGCTGGTTTTTGCTGTGCGGACGTCTATCAAAACATCGGCGTGTTCTATCCGACTGGTAATGGCATTGACTGGGGTATCCATCTTGCACGAATGGGCGTTTCGGTATCCGCCGTGTCGGTTGTCGGCAAGGACGAGTACGGAGACAAGATGAGAGAGGCGCTGGCCGCCGAGGGGTTTGATATCTCTCATCTGCGGGTGGAGGATGGCGACACCTCGGTGATGCTCATGGCATTGAAAGACGGCGTCGATCGCGTGCATCTCGAGGCAATCGATGGCGTAATGGAGACATATCGTCCGAATGAAGATGACCGGGCGTTTATCCTAGAGCATGACATCATTCATACCGACCTGTTTGGCAATTGTTTGGACCTCCTGCCCGAGTGGCATGATGCGGGCAAGACGGTGGTTATGGACTTCTCGGTGTTCAGCCAGGATCCCGAATATGCCTGCGAGAATCATTTTCCCTACGTTGACTACGCATTTATGTCGTTTGAAGATGACACTCCGGAGCTGCGGGACTGGGTACGTCACGCGCAGGAATTGGGGCCGCGCGTTGCGGTTGCCACGCTTGGCGAGAAGGGAAGCATTGCCTATGACGGTGAGCGCTTCTATGAGTGCGGGATCGTGCCGGCGGAGAAGGTCGTTAATACCGTGGGTGCCGGCGACTCGTATATCGCCGGGTTTACCAAGGGCGTGATCGATGGCCTTGATATTCCGGCGTGTATGAAGGCGGGCGCTGAGCTGTCGTCCCGAGTGATTGGTTCGTTTGAGCCGTACTAGGGTCAAATGCCTGGAAAGGAGTACGAAATGGTTATCGACATGTTGGTCCATCCTATGCTCTACGGCGAGATCTGTACGCCGGGTGATGAGCCTGATGGATTCGGTTTTTGGTCACGAGAATTTGGTATGGGGCATATGGGCCCCATGGATTGGGATGAGCTTCAAGTCGAGATGGACGTCTGCGATGTGCAGAAGAGCGTGCTCATGCCGCTCGATGTAACCACGGCATGCGGAGGGCACTTTGGCACCAATGACCAGATTGCCATGCTGGTTGCCGCACATCCCGATCGTCTGTGGGGATTTGCGAGCGTAGACCCGCAGGTGAGCGGTGCCGCAGACGAATTGGAGCGCGCCTTTACCGAGTTGGGGGCAAAGGGGCTTTGCCTGCATCCTGCAAAGCAGGGTTTTGCCCCCGATGATGCTGTGGCCGAGCCGCTTTACGAACTGTGCGAGCGCTATAACAAGCCGGTGGTTTTCCATGCCGGTATGTCTTGGGAGCCGGGCGCAGAGCTCTCGCGCAGTAACCCGCTTGCATTTGAGCACACAATCGCAACGCATCCAAATGTGCGTTTTAGTTTGACCCATTTTGGCTGGCCCTGGGTGCGCGAGACCGTGGCGATGCTGCTCAAGTATCCCAACTGCTACGTGGACACCTCTATCACTTACATCGATTCGCCCGAGGAGATGATGCAGCGTCTTTTCACGGTCGATATGGGGCCGCTGTGGTATGAGCGCGCGCTATCGCACCAAGTGATGTTCGCCAGCAATACGCCGCGCTTCCGTGCATTCAAACTCAAGCGGGCGCTCGATACCGTGCCCATGCGCGATGATGCGCGAGAAAGGCTCTACTGGGGCAATGCCCTGCGTTTTCTTGAAGGGGATGAGTGAACATGGTGACGCTCGAGACATTGAGCTATCTATCGACTGCTCCGGACCAGTTCATCGATATTACCGAGGACGTGCACGCTGCCATCGAACGCAGCTCGGTGACCAATGGCTTGGCGGCGATTATTTTGTCGCATACGACCTGCGGAATCGTGGTAAACGAGGGGCTGCCCTGCGTGGAGACGGATCTTATGGAGACGCTTGATCGCATCGCCCCACTCGATGCCCCCTATGCGCATGCACACTTCCTGCCGAGCTACGGAGCCACCGGTAACAACTCCTGTGGGCATATCAAGAGCATGATTTGTGGAAACAGTTGCTTCTTTCCCGTCCAAGATGGCCACATCGTGTGCGGAAGTGCCCAGAACATCTATCTTGCGGAGTTTGACGGTCCGCAGAAGCGAAAAGTGTACGTCGAGGTGCTGGGGGAGTAACGTCCCTGCAATAACCCTATGAAGGAGCACGTTATGTCGTTTCTAACTTCGATGTTCAAGAACGAAAAGCCGGTTATCGGAATGCTGCACCTGCGTCCTCTGCCGGGCGATCCGCTGTATTACCCGGGCGGAAGCGTATCGCAGGTCGTGGAAGCCGCCAAGCGCGATCTCGAGGCGTTGCAGCAGGGCGGTGTCGATGGCATTTTGATTACCAATGAGCTCTCGATGCCCTATGAGCAGCATGTTTCTCCCTCAACCCTTGCATCGATGGGCTATGTAATCGGGGCTCTGTCCCATGATCTGTCGACTCCTTGGGGAGCTGAGGCAATTTACGATGGTGATGCCACAATCGAGCTGTGCGCTGCCGTCGACGCGCAGTTCACGCGCTGCAATTTTTGCGGTGCCTGGGCCGGTGATCTCGGGCTGATTAACCGAGATTTCGCTCACACCATGCGTCGCAAGGCGGCGCTGCGCTTGGACGACCTCAAGCTTTTTCACTTCATCACGAGCGAGGGCGAGGTTTATCTCAACGACCGCACGACCGCGGACATTGCCGATTCACTTCTCTTTAATTGCCTACCGGATGCGATGGTCATCGGCGGTTCGGCTGCCGGTCGTGGCGCTTCGGGCGAGCTTGCCGACGAGGTCCGCGAGCGTGTTGGCGAAGTGCCCGTGGTATGTGGCACCGGTTGTCGCGAAAATACCGTGGCTGACGTATTTGCTCACTACGATGGCGCGTTTGTCGGCACGTGCTTAAAGCGCGATGGAAAGCTGGATGCCCCGATTGATGTTGAGCGAGTGGTTCGTTTTATGGCTGCCGCTCGTACGGCGCGAGGGGAGTAGGCACCTATGGCGCTCTATCTGGGTATTGATATTGGGACAAGCGCC
Organism: uncultured Collinsella sp.; assembly: GCA_905199545.1. Lineage (GTDB taxonomy): Bacteria > Actinomycetota > Coriobacteriia > Coriobacteriales > Coriobacteriaceae > Collinsella. Next base: position 102,253 of record CAJKGW010000007.1, on the reverse strand, counting down.
TCTAAAGGCGTTTTAATCGATGATCGATGCAACATCGTTTGCCAAGCCTCTTGTGGACATGAGACGGACAACCCGTGTGATGGATGGTACCAGCATGATGCTGAGGCAGTTTGGTGGGGCGATTTTTGCCGCTTGTCGCGCGAGCTGGTGATGCGATCGGGGGTTAACGCGGCGCAGATCGGATGCGTGGGCCTTTCCGCATTGGGTTGCGACTGTGTGCCGGTCGATACCGAGTGCAACGCGCTGGCGCCCGCGATTTTGTATGGAGTCGATGCACGTTCGAAGCCGCAGATTGACGAGCTCCTTTCCGAATATGGGTCAGGTCGCGCACGCGAACTTTTCGGGCACGATCCCTGCTCATCAGATATTGCTCCTAAGATCTTATGGTTTAAGGAGAATATGCCCGAGGTGCACGAACGTGCCGCGAAGTTCCTGACGGCATCATCGTTTCTATGCGCAAAGTTGACGGGGCGTTTTACGGTGGACCGTTACTTGGCGGAGGATTTTCTTCCCCTATACGACCGCTACACTTGGAGGGTTGATGCTCGGGAATGTGCTCGTTTCTGCCGGCCTGACCAGATGGCGGAGGTAATGTCGGCTACCGATATTGCCGGGGCGATTACGCAGCGCGCGGCTGAGGCGACAGGGCTCGCGGCAGGGACACCTGTCTTAGTGGGAACGGGCGACTCTGGTGCCGAGGCCATTTCGACGGGTGTATTTCGTCCCGGCGATATGATGGTTCAGTTGGGGAGCACGGCGTATTTCATCTACCTAGCTGATCATATGGTCGATGATGCCCGCCTGTGGCCAGGGACGTTTATCATTCCCGGAACTTACGGGATCTGCGCGGGGACCAATACGGCGGGTGCACTCACATCGTGGCTGCGCCAAGAGCTGTATCGCGACGCCGTGGAGGCCGAGGGCCACGGTGGCCCCGATGCATATTCGGTCATGGCGCATGATGCCGCCGATGTGGCGCCGGGTGCCGATGGGCTCCTGTGCCTGCCGTACTTTGCGGGGGAGCGTACTCCGCTCAACGATCCCGAGGCGCGTGGCGTCTTCTTTGGCCTGACCGGAAGGCATACGCGAGCCCATATGGTTCGCGCCGCCTTGGAAGGCGTCGCGTATACCGTTGCATCCCATGTCGACATTATCGAGCGAGAGCATGGACTGCCAATTGGGCGCATTATGCTTGTCGGAGGTGGAACCAAGAATCCAGTTTGGATGCAGGCTATCGCCGACGTATGCGGGCGCGAGGTCTCGGTTGCCAAGGTTACGGTGGGCGCATGCTTCGGTGATGCCATCATGGCAGCTCTCGCAGGTGGCGCCTATGCATCATGGGATGAACTCGCCCAAGTCCTTGGCGTTGCACAAACAATCGTGCCCGATATGGATGCCCACGAGCTATATGCGTCGCGTCGTCATATCTTTGACGAATTGTATGCACGCAACCGTGATCTCATGCACGAATTGGTGTAATGCTGCCGAATTGTACTGCCTGCCAATAGGGACTGCGTTGTGCGATTCGCATGTCCCTTGGCATTTTTGCCCACAGGGGTTAGCGAAGGTCAAAAACAGAGTGCGCATTTGCTAAAACTACCGACTCGATGCGCTTTGCGTCACAGTTTTTGAGTGAGGCAATGTGCATCGAGGTCCTTGCGAGCGATTTGATGAGCGACTGCGCGCTTGTTTCTGTGTTTGCCTCCGCTGGTGCATCGGTCTCGAGCAGTAAACGATCGAGTGGAATCTGTCGTGCGTATTCGCGTCCTCGTTTAGACGCGAGCATGCGTTCGTTGACGGAAAAATAACAGCCCGCATCACGCGCGCGGACGAGTTCGTCCGAAGTGCCGCTAAACCAGTGGAAGATGATAACGGGGGAGTCGGGGTTTGGGATGAGTAGTCCATGCGATTCGAAGACGTCCAGTACGGCTCCTGCTGAACGAACGGCGTGAATTGATATCACGCGTCCGGTAAGAGGATGCCGCGCGAGCGCCTCGCAGAGCCGGTCGAGTGCCTGTATTTGTAGCGGCTCACTTCCAGCAAAGCGCGCGGAAAAGTCGAGTCCGACTTCGCCGATGTAGCGCTCTTGGGCAGCAAATTCGCAAAGCAGATCGACTTCGGCAGGACCGCAGCGGCCGTCGACAAGCCACCAGGGGTGAAGCCCAACGCCGGCGATGATGCCTGGTTGGCGAAGGGCGCGCTCGTTTGCGGCCGAAAAGTCGCGTGGATCGATGCCGCAGTCAAAGAGCCCCAGCCCCAATGCCTCCGACTCACTGATTGCAGCATCGGGGCTGAGCATCAAATCAAGGTGACAATGCGTGTCAAAGAATCGCGGTTCCATCTCGGCGCGCTCCGCTAGTCCAGGCGCTGGCCATCGGCGCGCAAGCGCTCGGTGCCGCGGCCACTGATCTGGCGGATAACCTCGCCGGCAATCATCTGACCCATGATGGGCGGCATAAAGCTGGCGGTGCCCAACTCGGTGCGCTCGTGGATATTGGAAGGGTCGCGGGGCTGTGTCTTAACCGATTCCTCGCAGCTAAACAGTACATGTAGACTCTTGATTCCGCGCTTCTTGCATTCTTTGCGCATGATGCGGCTCATGGGGTCACGTACCGTATCGAAAATGTCGGCAAAGCGGAGGCACTCGGGATGGAGCTTGTTGGCCCCGCCCATGGAGCTAACCAAACGAACGCCGTGGTCCTGAGCATATTTGGCAATGGTGAGCTTGGCCGAGATGGTGTCGATGGCGTCGACGACGTAGTCGAGCTTGCCGTCCGTCTGCTCCAAAACGCGTGCGAAGAACTCGTCGATGTTGTCGCTCAGCAGGTATTCGGTGCGCTTGATAACGGTGGCGGCGGGATTGATATCGCGAATCATGGCTTCCATCACGTCAACCTTGCGCTTGCCGACGGTGCTGTGAAAGGCGATAGCCTGGCGATTGATATTGCTGGGCGCGACGATGTCCTTGTCCAGAATGACGAAATGACCAATGCCGCCGCGGGCGAGTGCCTCGCAGCAGTTGGAGCCCACGCCTCCGCAGCCGAGCACCAACACCGTAGCATCGGCGAGCTTATCGAGTGCCTCGCGGCCCATGATGATCTCGAGCTTGGTGTCGCGTGTCTCGACGAGAGCGGCAGCGGTTTCGGTCATAGACATCCTCCGATGGGGAAGCGAATCGTGTTTTAGCTATCGCCATTATAGGTGTTATCGCGATTCCATTTGAGCCCTTGGGCTTGTTGAAATGGGATCGGGGTTCGCATAAGATTGAAGCAGATGGCACCCGTTGCAGCGGGTTGGCCAACTCCAAAACACGTTTGTAGCGTGAGAAGTGGCCGTCTTCGCATTACGCGGAGGCGGCTATTTTTTTTGAGTACAAGATTAGATAGTTAGACAAACATCTAAATATCGAGTATAGTGTGCGCGTCATGAGAGATGATGAGAGGAGGTCTTATGCCGGGAGAGGGTTTTAAGGCGCTTGCCGATCCAACGCGACGGCGCATTTTGGAGTTGCTGCGCGAGGGCAATTGCACGGCGGGGGAGCTTGCCGAGCATTTCGATATCAGTAAGCCGTCGCTAAGCCATCACTTGGCGACGCTCAAAAATGCCGGGTTGGTGACCGACGAGCGCCATGGCCAAAACATCGTATACAGCTTAAACACCACCGTCATGCAGGATTTAATAGGCTGGTTTATGGGCTTTACAAACACTGAAGGTGATAAGGATGAATAACGAAAACAAGGGCATTCACGCCACGGGGGTATCGTCGCGCGTGTGGATTGCACTGGTCGCTCTGTGCGTTGCCAATGTCGCAGCGCATCTGATAGTGATGCCGAGCCTGCCGGCGCAGATTCCCACGCACTGGGGCGCGAATGGCGCCGTCGACGGTTGGGGCCCTAGCTGGATGGCCTCCGCGCTCGGCGTGTTGCCTCTGGCACTTCTCGCGATGTTCTACGTCGTGCCACGCATTGACCCCAAGGGCGAGGCGTATCGGACCTCGGGTAAGTTCTATCAGGGCTTCGTAATCGCCTTCACGCTGCTCATGTGTGCCATAAGCTGGCTGGGGGAGCTAACGGTGTGGGGCATCGTGCCGGTGGTAGGAACGGTCAATTTGCTGGTATCAGGCGCTATCGGCTTGCTCTTTATTGGTATGGGCAACTACTTACCGCGCGTAAAGCAGAACTACACGCTCGGTATCAAGACGCCCTGGGCGCTTGCCGATCCCGAGAACTGGCGCCGTACGCAGCGTTTTGGCGGTGCCTGCTTTATGGTGCTGGGCGTTGGCCTGATTGTGATGGGCGTGGCGGGTAGCGTGCTTTCGAGTGAAGTCGTCGCCGCGGTGATTGCGGTTCTGGCGTTTGGTTCAGCTGGAGCTGCCTACGTCTATTCGTATCTGCTGTGGCGCAAATCGCAGCGAGCCGCTCGTTAAGGTTGCGGAAAACTAGCGTACGCAGTTCATAGTATGTTCCGGGGGATTTTTCCCAGGTAGTATTAGGGGGTGTGGGCAACCATGCCCCTTTTTCGTTTAGTTTCAGAGCTGGTTTTCTCATTTCGTTTCCACTAAAGCGAATCAAGAATAGGGAAACAGCAGGTAGAAAGGATAGGACAGACATATGGCGGAGTTTATCTACCAGATGTATCAGGCTCGCAAGGCCCATGGCGACAAGGTAATCCTTGACGACGTGACCCTGAGCTTCTACCCCGGTGCCAAGATCGGCGTCGTGGGTCCCAACGGCATGGGCAAGTCGACCCTGCTCAAGATCATGGCCGGCATTGAGGAGGTCTCCAACGGCGATGCCAGGCTCACCCCCGGCTACACCGTGGGTATCCTGCAGCAGGAGCCGCCGCTCGACGACGACAAGACTGTCATCGAGAACGTGCGCATGGCGTTTGGCGATATGATCGCCAAGGTCGATCGCTTCAATAAGATCGGCGAGGAGATGTGCGACCCGGATTGCGACATGGACGCCCTTATGGCCGAGATGGGCAAGCTCCAGGACGAGATCGATGCCGCCGACGGCTGGGATATCGATTCCAAGCTCGGCCAGGCCATGGACGCCCTGCAGCTGCCCGATTCCGACATGCCGGTCAACGTGCTCTCTGGCGGCGAGCGCCGTCGCGTGGCCCTGTGCAAGCTGCTGCTCGAGGCTCCCGACCTGCTGCTGCTCGACGAGCCCACGAACCACCTGGACGCCGAGTCGATCCTGTGGCTCGAGCACTTCCTGCACAACTACCAGGGCGCGGTGCTTGCCGTCACACACGATCGCTACTTCCTGGATAACGTTGCCGAGTGGATCTGCGAGGTCGACCGCGGTCACCTTTATCCCTACAAGGGCAATTACTCCACGTATCTGGAGACCAAGGCCGCGCGTATCGAGGCCCAGGGCAACCGTGACGCCAAGCTCGCCAAGCGCATGGAGGCCGAGCTCGAGTGGGTACGCAGCTCGCCCAAGGCTCGCCAGGCCAAGAACAAGGCCCGTCTGGCTCGCTACGAGGAGATGGAGGCCGAGGCCCGCGCAAGCCAGAAGCTCGACTGGACCGACATCCGCATCCCTGTGGGCCCGCGTCTGGGCAACAAGGTGCTCGAGGCCCATCACCTGCACAAGGAGTTCGATGGCCGCGTGCTCATCGATGACCTTTCGTTCACCCTGCCGCGCAACGGCATTGTGGGCGTTATCGGCCCCAACGGTGTCGGTAAGACCACGCTGTTCAAGACGATTGTGGGCCTGGAGCCGCTGACTTCGGGCGAGCTCGAGGTGGGCGAGACCGTCAAGATTTCTTACGTCGACCAGAACCGTTCCGGCATCGACCCCGACAAGAACCTGTGGGAGGTCGTCTCGGATGGCCTGGACCACATGATGGTCGGCGAGACCGAGGTTCCGAGCCGCGCTTATGTGGCGAGCTTTGGCTTTAAGGGCCAGGACCAGCAGAAGCGCGCTGGCGTACTCTCCGGTGGCGAGCGCAACCGTCTGAACTTGGCGCTTACGCTCAAGCAGGGCGGCAACCTGCTGCTCCTCGACGAGCCCACGAACGACCTCGACGTCGAGACGCTGTCCTCGCTTGAAGCGGCGCTGCTCGAGTTCCCGGGCTGCTCGGTGGTCATCAGCCACGACCGTATGTTCCTGGACCGCGTCGCCACGCACATTCTGGCGTGGGAGGGCACCGACGAGAATCCGGGCAACTGGTATTGGTTCGAGGGCAACTTTGAGGCCTATCAGGCCAACCGTATCGAGCGCCTGGGCGAGGACGCAGCCCAGCCGCATCGTATCCACAGGAAACTTACCAGGGACTAGTTTGATGTGGCAAAGGGACAGCCCCTTTGTCACACGAACTTATGCTCAACCTGGGAAAATAAAAAAATGCGGCGAACGTTTTTGTGACGTTCGCCGCATTTTGCTATTCGTTGGATTCTTCAACCTTGTCGACGGTCCAGGTGGCTCCGAGGCCTCCGGTGGTGTTGCGGCGGATGCGCACGGTGACTTCGCGGCGCTCGCCGGCCTGCGTGTAGTGCAGGGGGAAGCTTGCGCGGTTTCGCGCGGCCTCGATGGTACCGCGCTCGCGGGCGATCCAGTAGTACTCGCCGACAATGCCGAGGGTATCGGCGCCGTAGGGGAGATAGGTCGACAGCTGGTGCAGAAGCGGGCCGGGGCAGAAGACCTCGGTTGCGAAATCGACGGGGAAGTCCTCGGGGATGGCGGGCGTTGCGGGTGCGGGGGCCGGTGCTGCAGCGGGGACCGGAGCCGGTGCGGGAATCTGGTCATAGACAGGTTCGGATGCGGACTCGATGACGGGTGCAGACTCAGGCACCGGTTCCGGCTTAACTGCGGAATCTGTCGGTTCCACGGAGACGGATGTGTCTTCAGTCTCGGTTTTGGCATCGGCTTGCGGGGCGTCCTCTGCCTCGACAGGCAGCTTTGCCTCGATGGGCGTGGAGGCCATGGTGGTGATGCCGGCGTTGGCGTTCTCGGGGTCATAGACAACCGTGAGCGAGATGGCGGGCTGCGGCGTCTCGGGCTCCGGCGCCGACTCGGTAGCGCCTTGATCGGCGGGCTCGTCGGACTGATCGTCCTCGGCCTCGTTGCCAAAGACATCGCTGTTTTGGAACGCAGACGTCTCGGGTTGGTTAGCGGCTTCTTCGGTTGTCGACTTGGGGGCCTCGTTGAGCTCCACAGCGGCTTCCTGCTCTGACATGACTTCGGGATCGGTCATGGCGGCGATTTCGGTTTCGGCTTCTGCTGCTACCTCAATAGCGACTTCGATCTCTGTCTCGGGCTCGGGCTCCGGAGCGACTTCGGCCACGGGCTCGGGACGCTTAACGTGCTTGGGGCGTACAGCCTTGAGGTCTTTCTCGCCGCGCTTTTTCTTTTTGTAGGACTGCTTGGCACCCTTGGCAGCCTTGGGCTTGTCCTCGCCTTTGGCAAGGGCGGTATCCCAGGCCTCGTTGGCGATGACGGTGGCATACAGGCGACCGCCCTTAAAGACGGTCAGCTTAATGCAGTCGTCGAGCTCCTCGAGCAGCTCGCGCGTGGACTCAAAGCCTAGGTCATAAGCGGCCATGTCGCCGGTGGCGAGCGCCTCCTCGACCTGCGTCATAAACGTTTGCTTGCCGCATCCGATTGCATCGCGCAGCAGACGATACAGATAGATGTGGTTGCCCAGCGATAGCGTGGGCTTAACTATTGTCTTGCTCATGGCAAATCTCCTCTTTACACACCAAAGCATCTTACCATCGCACAGGCCTTGCCATCTCGTCGCCCAAGGCAAACGGGCGCGAACCGCTGTCGATTCGCGCCCGTTGTACAGGTTGCCTATCTGAGGATGCAGTGCCTAGTTGCCCGATGTCGTGCCTTGGCTTGAACTGTCAGATGTTGTGCCCGATGTGGTGCCGCCCGAGCTGTTAGTGCTGCTGTTGTCGGTAGATCCTGTGCCCGATGTATTGCCGCTCGTCTGGTCGCCCGTGCTCGGCTGCGAGCTGTCAGTCGTTTGGCTTGAGTCGGTCGTGCCGGATTGCGTACCGCTGTTGGCCGTAGAGGAATCGGTGCCCTGCGATTGGTTTTGGGTGTTCGAGGACGAATTGGCAGAGGCAGAACTGTCTTGCGTGTCGTCCGTCTGTGCCTGCTGATCCTGCGACTGGGTGTTGCCATTTGCATCGCTCTCGGTCGTGCGCGACGACAGGATTGGCTCGGGACGCTCGCCCAGACCCTCACCGGCAGTGGTGATAAGGATGGCGCCGGCGCAGGCGATGACTGCGACGATGGCGATGGCGATCGAGAAGACGATGACCTTCTTTTGCGTCTGGCTGCGCTCTGCTGCCGCCTTGGCGCGCAGGCTGTTGGGGGCGACGCGCGCCGTGGTCGCGCGCCCCGCAATCTGGCGCATCTCCTGCGTAGTCGCGGCTCCGCCCAGGTGCTCCTCGGCATTAAATTCAACGGGCTCATAAGCACCGGCGGGGTAGTCGTCGGCGGCGTGCGTACCTTTGAGGGCTTCGGCGCTGGCAGAGATAAAGTGGCGGTAGACCTGCGAGGACACAACGGTGATGACCGAGCTCACGGCGGCACCAATTACTGAACCAGCGATGCCGATCTTGGAAGCAAGCGCGACGCTCGTGGCAGCAGCTGCGGCGCCGGCGATGATTTGGGGAATGGAAATGTCGTCGAACAGGCCCTTTTTGGGCGCGATGGCCATGGTTTGTCCGATGGAATGGTTCTCGTGCACGCCGTTGTTGAGCGCGGCCGGTGTCATGACGCGCGTGCGCGGCGCGTCGGTGTACTTGGTTGTCATACGGGGTCCTCCCGGTGTAAATCTGCTTCGTTTCGTTTAGCCATCAGGGTACCCACCAGATGTGAATCGTACGTGACATTTAACAGATACCATCAACTCATCAATAGCTCACCAAGTTGGTGGGATGCGGTTACACCTGGCGGTTGAACTACAATAGGGCTTGCTAATTGTTGTGAATGGCGTCTACGCACGGGAGCATTCTTATGAATCTTCACCTTTCTCAGTCTGATGGCTTTTTGCGTGTGGCGGCGGCGTCGCCGCGGATTCGCGTGGCCGATGTCGAGGGCAATGCCGAGGTTGCGCTGGCGGCTGTTCGCGAGGCTACCGAGCGCGGCGTTCGCGCGCTGGCGCTGCCCGAGCTTAACCTGACTGGTTATACCGCGGCTGATCTGTTCCATAACCGCACGCTGCTGCACGCCTGCGAGGCGGCGCTGGTGCGCATCCTCGATGAAACGCGTGAGTTGCCGATCGTCTTTACTGTTGGCTTGCCCGTTGCGGTGACCGAAAACATCTACAATTGCGCGGCCGTGTGCTGCGCGGGCGAGCTTTTGGGCCTTACGGCCAAAAAGTATCTGCCCAACTACGGTGAGTTCTACGAGCGCCGCTGGTTTGCTCTGGCGCCCGCCGATCCCGTGTGGGTTGAATTTGCCGGTCAAGGTCCGGTGCCGCTTGGCTCGGGACTTGTCTACCGCTGTTGTGATGAGGGTGCCGAGGACCTAGTGCTGGGCGTCGAGGTCTGTGAGGACCTGTGGGTGCCGGCGCCCCCTTCGACCGAGATGGCGCTTGCCGGTGCCACGGTGATCCTCAACCCGTCAGCCTCGGACGAGATCATCGGCAAGGCAGATTACCGTCGCAGCCTCATCTCCAACCAGAGCGCACGCCTGTACTGCGCCTATGCCTACGCAGACGCGAGCGAGGGCGAGTCCACGACCGACATGGTCTTTGCGGGCGAGAACCTTATCTACGAAAACGGCTCCAAGCTTGCCGCGACCAGGCTTCTCACCTGTGACATGGCCATCGCCGACGTCGATCTTGACCGTCTGGTTGCCGAGCGCCGTCGCTCGACGACGTGGACACGCGCCGACGATGCGCCGGAGGCCACGACTGTTGAGTTTTCGTTTGAGGGCGTGTTGGCCGAAGAACCCGTCCTGCGCGATGCCTGCGATATCGACCGCGTTTTCCCGCGTGCACCTTTTGTGCCGGCCGACCATGGCGACCTGGCCGAGCGTTGTGAGACCATCCTTGACCTGCAGACCGCCGGCCTCAGGACCCGCCTTGCCCATACGGGCACCAAGGCTGCAGTCATCGGTCTTTCGGGCGGCCTGGATTCCACGCTGGCACTGCTCGTGACGGTGCGTGCCTTCGATGCACTGGGGCTGCCGCGCACGGGTATCACGGCGGTCTCCATGCCCGGCTTTGGCACGACGCATCGCACTAAGTCCAATGCCGAGTCGCTCGCGCGCGACCTGGGCGTGAGCTTCCGCGAGGTTTCGATTCACGCGGCCGTGGAGCAGCACTTCAAGGACATTGAGCACGATCCGGCCGTGCAGGACGTGACCTACGAGAACAGCCAGGCCCGCGAGCGTACGCAGATCCTGATGGATCTGGCCAACCAGGCTGGCGGTTTTGTTATCGGCACGGGCGACCTGTCGGAGCTGGCGCTCGGTTGGGCTACCTATAACGGCGACCACATGAGCATGTACGCCGTCAACGCGAGCGTGCCCAAGACGCTTGTGCGCCATCTGGTGCGCTATGCGGCCGATGTCTTTGGCGGGCGTATTGCCGAGGTCTTGCTCGATATCCTCGATACGCCGGTGTCCCCCGAGCTCCTGCCGCCCACGGGCGACGGCGAGATTGCGCAGAAGACTGAGGACCTGGTGGGCCCGTACGAGCTGCACGACTACTTCCTCTACTACCTGCTGCGTTTTGGCTTTGAGCCGGGCAAGATCTACCGCATGGCGCTCAAGAGCTTCGAGGGCGTCTACGACGTCAAGACCATTCACACGTGGCTACGCACGTTCTACCGTCGCTTCTTTGCCCAGCAGTTTAAGCGCAGCTGCCTGCCCGATGGCCCCAAGGTGGGCTCGGTCACGCTCAGCCCGCGCGGCGATTGGCGCATGCCGAGTGACGCCAGCTCGCGCCTGTGGCTCGCCCAGATTGACGCGCTCAATCCGATGGACTAAGGTTGCCAAATTGAACCAAAACAGCGGGTGCAAGCGTTACACTTTTGCAATCTGATGGCCCGTATCGCGCGGCGCTCTTGTCGGAGCGCCGCGTTTTTTATATCGAAAGGTGGCACCATGCAGGCATCGCAGCGTCTCGACCGCTTTGGCGCGGAGGTGTTCGCCTCGCTCAACAACAAGCTTCTCGCGCTGAAGGCTCAGGGCAAGACCATTTACAACATGAGCGTGGGCACGCCTGACTTTAAGCCGTACGACCACGTGGTCGAGGCGCTCACGCATGCAGCCCAAGATCCTGAGATGTGGAAGTATGCCCTGCGCGACCTGCCCGAACTCAAGCAAGCCGTGTGCGATTACTATGAGCGTCGCTTTGGCGTTTCGGGCATTACGCCGTCCATGGTGCAGTCGTGCAACGGTACGCAGGAGGGCGTGGGCCATTTGGGCCTGGCCCTGCTCGATCCGGGTGACACCATTCTGGTTCCCGATCCGTGCTACCCGGTCTTTGAGGCGGGTGCCAAGATCGCCGATGCCAAGCTCGAGTACTATCCGTTGGTCGCCGAGCATAATTACCTGCCCTATGTGGCGGGTATCGATCCCGAGGTGGCCGATCGTGCCAAGTATATGATCGTGTCGCTGCCCGCGAACCCGGTCGGCTCGGTGGGCACGCCCGAGGTCTACGAGGAGATTATCGCCTTTGCCCGCGAGCACGATCTGCTCATTGTCCATGACAACGCGTACTCCGACATCGTGTTTGACGGCGAGCCCGGCGGCAGCTTCTTGCAGTATCCCGGTGCGCTCGAGGTGGGCGTTGAGTTCTTCTCGCTCTCCAAGTCGTTTAACGTCACCGGTGCGCGTATCGGCTTTTTGGTCGGCCGCGAGGACGTGGTCTCCGCCTTTGCCAAGCTGCGCAGCCAGATCGACTTTGGTATGTTCTTCCCGATTCAGAAGGCCGCCATCGCCTGCCTGAACGGTCCGCGCGATGAGGTCGAGGCGCAGCGTCTGAAGTACCAGGAGCGCCGTGATGCCCTGTGCGACGGTCTTGAGAACCTGGGCTGGGAGCGTCCCAACGCGCATGGCTCTATGTTTGTGTGGGCCAAGCTTCCCGGTGGTCGCACCGATTCCATGGCGTTTTGCGAGGAGCTCATGGAGAAGGCCGGCGTCGTGGTGACGCCGGGCGCGAGCTTTGGTCCTTCGGGCGAGGGGCACGTGCGGATGGCGCTGGTCCTGCCGCCTGACCAGATTGCTTTGGCTGTCGCGGCCATTCGCGAGGCGGGTCTGTATTAGAAGGCTATTTCGACTCGTCAATAGCTCGAAACCGATTTCGTGCAGTTATTTTACGAATCCTGCAAATAATTTCGGTAAACGGTCGATATTTGGCTGCGAATAGGAGCATAATCAAAGTCCCGATTGGATGTATTGGGATTACGGCAAGCCGCTCGGGTCGTTCCCGGGCGGCTTGTTTGTGGAGTGAGATGGGAGTTTCTAATGGTTAACGAGAAGAAGGTCGCTATTGTCGGCTGCGGTTTCGTCGGTTCGTCTTCGGCGTTCGCGCTGATGCAGAGCGGTCTGTTCTCCGAGATGGTTCTCATCGACGTGGACAAGAACCGCGCCGAGGGTGAGGCCCTGGATATCGCGCACGGCATGACGTTTGCCGAGCCGATGAAGATCTACGCCGGCGATTATTCCGATGTCGCCGACGCCGCTATGATCGTCGTCACCGCTGGCGCCGCCCAGAAGCCCGGCGAGACCCGCCTGGACCTGGTCAACAAGAACGTCAACATCTTCAAGTCCATTATTCCCGAGATTAAGAAGTCCGGCTTTGACGGCATTTTGCTGATCGTCTCCAACCCGGTCGACGTTCTGACCTACGCAGCCATCAAGATGTCCGGCCTGCCCGAGGGCCATGTCATCGGTTCCGGCACCGTGCTCGACACCGGCCGTCTGCAGCAGATGCTCGGCGCTCACGTCGAGGTCGACCCGCGCGATGTCCAGGCCTATGTCATGGGTGAGCACGGCGACTCCGAGTTTGTCGCTTGGTCCAGCGCCCAGGTTGCCGGCGTGCCGCTGAACACCTTCTGTGAGCTTCACGGTCATCTGGAGCATGAGGCTGCCGAGAAGCGCATCGCCGAGGACGTCAAGAACTCCGCCTACACCATCATCGAGAAGAAGCACGCCACCTACTACGGCGTCGCCATGGCCGTCAAGCGCATCTGCACTGCCGTCATGCGTGACGAGCAGACCGTTCTGCCCGTTTCCTCGCTCATGGTGGGCGAGTACGGCCTGTCCGATCTTGCCATCTCCATGCCGACCGTCGTTGGCCGCGACGGCGTTGTCTGCCGCGTCCCCGTTCCGCTGAATGATGACGAGCAACATGAGCTCACCGCTTCTGCAAAGGCCCTCAAGGACATCATCGACAGCGTCGACTTCTCCTGCTAAATTCGGCTCGTTTGGGCAACAGGCTACAATGAAAGGCGTCCGGTCCACGCGGTCCGGGCGCCTTTTTGGTGCAAGGGGGTCAGGTAACTTTGCACCATTCCAATGCACCATAGTTGATGGGAGGGCCATGTCGGATTCGCCTAATTTTTTGACCTATGCCCAGACGGCGTTTGATCCGTTTGAGGAGCGGCCGTTCTGCGCGGTGGATAGTCTGATCTTTGCGTGGTTGTCCTATTTGCGTTTGCCGGGTGACATGGCGGAGCTGTCGAACTGGCGGGGCCTAGACGTACGCGAGCTGCTGCGTGCCGAGTGCTACCGGGACATGATTGGCGACTTGTGGGACCCAGAGGGGAGCAGGGCCTTGTTGGAGGCCGTGGCGGCAAGCCCTCGCTACCGTGGCGTGCACGTTTGCGGCTATCGCGCCGTGAGCGATGTGGTGGCGACAGAGCAGTTTGCAGCCATGGCGTTCCGGTTTCCGGCGGGGTTTAGTTATCTTTCCTTCCGGGGGACCGACAGTACGATTGTGGGCTGGAAAGAGGACTTTAACATGGCGTTCCGGTGTCCTGTGCCGGCCCAGGAATCCGCGGCGCGTTATGTGGACGAGGCGGCGGATGCGATTGACGGGCCGCTTTTGTGCGGAGGTCATTCCAAGGGTGGAAACCTTGCGGTGTACGGTGCGGCGATGTGCTCCGATGTCGCCCGTGAGCGAATCGAACGGGTGTATTCCCATGATGGCCCTGGCTTCGTCGAGGAGTTTCTGAACGGCAACGCCTTTGCCGATCTTTCCGGTCGAATCGACAAGACGCTACCTCGGTCGTCGATCTTTGGCATGATGTTCGAGACACAGGAGGACTATGCCATCGTTGAGAGCACCGAGTTCAGCCTGCTGCAGCACAATCCCTTTAGCTGGGTGGTTGATGGTCGCGACTTCGTGTACTGTGAGCGCCTGTCCGCCGGTGCTCGATACGTTGATGGCTCCATTCGCGAGATGCTGCTTGCAGTGTCGCCTAACGAGCGCGAGCGTTTTGTGGATGCATTGTTCTCCGTGTTTGAGGCTACGGGTGCTGAGCGGTTTGCGGATATCTCTGGGAATCTGCGCGAGAGCCTGCCCGTGATGCTCCAGGCTGCGCAAGGTTTCGACAAGGATACACGACGCTTTGTCTCGCAGACCATCGTGGCAATCCTTAAGTGCGCACTGCTGCCCAAACGACCCCAGATCGACATGTCCGCTGCCGGTAAGAGTCTGGCAGAACAGCTCGAGGCTTGGCAGTCCGAGCTTCTGCGCTAGCCATTGGTGCAAAGCAACCTGTCCCCGATGCACCAAGCTTCGATGCGCCTGGGGCGGGCTCGACCGCTATACTGGTTCGTGCCGAAATCGATCTAGAACGGAATGCCGTATATGAAAATCAATCACGCGATTCTGCATATCCTGGACTTTGACTCTGCCGTCAACGTTATGAGCCAGCGCGAGCTCGATATCGAGAGCCGTACCGTGCGCAACTTTGTGACCACGCATCTGCGCCGCGCACGAACCTCTGCCGACAATAAGCGCGCCACATTTGCCGAGAACTCTGCGTTTGGCGGCGAGCTCAAGGGCTATTTCTTTGGCGAGCGCGAGTTCGTAGACCTGTCGCAGCAGATTGCGGAGTTCATTTCCTCCGAGCTTACCAAGGCCGAGAAAGCCGAGTCCACCGATGTGCTCGTGGCCGATTTTGACGACGACGAGGATGCCCGCTGGTTTGCCGTGATGCTGTTGGGCTCCAAACAGGCCTTTATGCACGAGGTGGGCCGCGAGGAGGGCGAGGTGCGCAACGACATCGCGCGCCACTATGCTATCCTGCCGAATCCTTCCCAAAAGGTGCCAAGCTATGCCATCGTGCGCGCGAGCACCATGGAGATCGGCTATGTGGACAAGAAGCGTAAGATTGCCGGCGAAGACCGTATGCTCATTCCCGACGGTCTGCTGCAGTGCGATACGGGCGTGTCGGGCAAGGAGGTCATCGACACCGTGACGCGCGTGGTCGAGGAAGTCGCCGAGGAGCACGGTGCCAACACGGCCGTCGCGCTCGCCAAGGTCAAGGCCGCCGTCGCCGAGAAGGTCGAAGACGACGAGGAGCTGCCGCCCTGGGATATCGTGGACGAGGTCTTTGAGGACGAGCCGGTCATCAAGGAGAGCGTACGCGCGGCGCTGACCGAGGAGAAGGTGCCCGAGCGCGTTCCCGTGGAGCGCAAGCAGGTCGAGCGCGCTGCCGTGCGCAATCACAAGATCCGTACCGACACGGGTATCGAAATCAGCTTCCCGGCCGAGATGGGTTCGAATTCCGAGTACATCGAGTTCGTCAACGAGCCCAACGGCCTTATCTCCATCGAGCTCAAGAATATCGGCAGCATCGAGAATCGATAAGTTGCGTTACGCCTACAGCGAGAAAGCAAAGGCCGAAGCTCCTAGGGGCTTCGGCCTTCTTGTTTGGGGATGAATTGCCCCGCAGGTTGAGCATAAGTCAGCGAAAACGCGGTTTGTCAAAACCGCGTAACTATTAAAGCTGGCGCAGACCCTCTTCCAGGCCGGTCTTGCTGTCGGTCTTCTCGTCGCGCATCTTGATGACGCGGGCGGGGACACCGGCCACGACGGCACCGGCGGGGACGTCCTCGACGCACACGGCGCCGGCGGCAACGACAGCGCCTTTGCCTACGTGCACGCCCTCCAGGACCACGGCATTGGCGCCGATCATAACGTCGTCCTCGATGATGACGGGCGTGGCACTGGCGGGCTCCACGACGCCTGCCAGCACGGTGCCGGCGCCGATGTGGCAGTTCTTGCCCACGGTGGCGCGGCCGCCCAGCACGGCGCCCATGTCGATCATGGAGCCTTCGCCAATGACGGAGCCGATGTTGATGATGGCGCCCATCATGATGACGGCATGGTCGCCAATCTCGACACGGTCGCGGATGATCGCGCCCGGCTCGATGCGGGCGTTGATACCCTTGAGGTCGAGCATGGGCACGGCGGAGTTGCGGCAGTCGTTCTCTACGTCGTAGTAGTCGATGGAGTCGGCGTTGGCGTCGAGGAGTGCCTTGAGCTCATCCCAGTCACCAAAGACGGTCTTGCCACGACGACCGCCGTAGACGTGCGCATTGCCCCACTGGACCTTCATGCCCGGCTTTTCGCGCACGTACAGTTTGACGGGCGTTTTCTTGGGCGCGGTTGCGATGTAGTTGATAATCTCCTGTGCATCCATCTCGGCTGCATTACTCATTTGCTGTCTCTCCTTTGAGTGGATCCGGTTGATACCTGGTTAGGCAAACATGACCTGGTCGAACGTATAGAAGCCAGGCTCGCGGGTGACGAGCTTCTGCGCGGCTGCCAGGGCGCCGTTGACGAAGATCTGACGGCTCGTGGCGCGGTGCGTGAGCGTGACCTCCTCGTCCTGGCCGAAAAAGCTTACCTCGTGCACGCCGGCGACGGTGCCGCCGCGCAGCGAGTGCATGCCGATCTCCTTGGGGTCGCGCGCGCCGCACATGCCCTCGCGGCCATAGACGGGGTGGTAGCCAGCCTCAGGCTCGGCCTCGACCACGGCGTCGAGTAGCAGCTTGGCGGTGCCGCTGGGAGCGTCGACCTTTTGGCTGTGGTGCGTCTCGACAATCTCGCAGTCAAAGCCGGGCAGCTCGCGCGTGGCCTGGGCAACCAGATGGCGCAGGGCGGCGATACCGATAGAGTAGTTGCCCGAGTGCATAACGCGGGCGTTCTGACCCAGCTCGCGCAGGCGATCCACCTGCTCGGGCGTATAGCCCGTGGTGCCGGAAACGAGTGCGGCACCCGTGCGCTCGACATAGGCGACGACGGCGTCGAAGGTCACGACGTTCGAGAAGTCGATGATTACATCGGCCGTCGGTGCGCTCTCGAGCTCGGACAAGTCGAAGCCGATCTGGGCGACGATGTCAAAAACGGGCTGCCCGGCGGCGTCGACAACGCCCTCGGCGGTAGTGCGGATGAGCGAGCCCATGCGACCCGTTCCCATAATGACGGTCTTAATCAAGCAGACCAGCTCCCTTCAGAGCATCGGTAAGTGCGGAGCGCGTGTCGTTGGCCATGGGGCATAGCGGCATGCGGTAGTTTGCCTCGATCATACCCATCTGGGCGAGCGCTTCCTTGACGGGGATGGGGTTGACCTCGCTAAAGAGTGCATTGATGAGCGGCTGACCAGCAATTTGGATATCGCGGGCGCGCTCCACGTCACCGTCCAGGTAGGCGCGACACATGTCATGCACGAGCTGCGGCTGAACATCGGCCCACACGCTGATGGTGCCCGAGGCACCCAGGCTCATGAGCGGTACGGTGAGGGCGTCCTCGCCCGAGTACATGCGGAAGTCGTCGGACAGCAGGTGGGCGATCTTGGCCGCGTAGGCGACGTTGCCCGAGGCTTCCTTAATGCCCATGATGTTGGGGTGCGCGGCCAAGCGCTCTACGTTGCGCTCGCTGATGCCGCAGCCGCAGCGGCCGGGGATGTTGTACAGGATGCAGGGAATGTCCACGGCATCGGCGACGGTCTTAAAGTGCTGATAGATGCCCTCTTCATTGGCCTTGTTGTAGTAGGGGGCGATGAGCAGCAGGCCGTCGGCTCCCAAGCCCTGGTAGGTGAGCGACTTGGTGAGCATGGTCTGCGTGGAGTTGGAGCCCGAGCCGGCGATGACGGGGACACGTCCTGCAACATGCTTGACCACGGCGGCGACGACGGAGTTGTCCTCGTCATCGGTCATCGTGGCGCTCTCACCGGTGGTGCCCAGGGTGAGGATGGCGTCGGTGCCGTTTTGCAGGTGGAAATCGATAAGGCGCTCGAGTGCGTCAAAGTCGACGCTGCCGTCCTTTTTAAACGGCGTGACAAGGGCGACGATTGAGCCCTCGAGGCTGCGGATATCCATGTTTTTCTCCTTCGCTTCCGCGATCTGGATGCGTTTATTCCATTGGGCGGCGACGGCCAAGCGCTCGTCCTGAGCGCGACGTCGAGCGCTTTCGGCGCGCGATTTGGCCAGCAGCTCTCGTCCGCACGGCAGCACGTCGAGCGTGGCAAAATAGTCGCCCGGGCGCTCGGCGCGGCGGATGAGGTCGGCCGAGCCATCGGGGCGCAGTAGGACCTCAGCTGAGCGCAGGCGTCCGTTGTAGTTGTAACCCATGGAGTAGCCGTGGGCGCCTGTATCGTGGATCACGAGCAAGTCACCCATATCGATATGCGGCAGCTCGCGATCGATGGCGAACTTGTCGTTGTTCTCGCATAGGTTTCCCGTGATGTCGTAGGTGTCCGTGACGGGCGCTGCGGTCTTGTCGGCGCCACCCGGCTGACCCATCACCGTAATGTGGTGGTAGGCGCCATACATGGCAGGGCGGATCAAGTCGACGGCGCTTGCGTCGACACCGATATAGTCCTTGTAGATTTGCTTCTCGTGGATGGCCTTGGTGACCAGGCAACCGTAGGGGCCCATCATAAAGCGGCCCATCTCGGTGCAGATGACCACATCGCCCATGCCGGCGGGAATCAGGATCTCGTCGTAGGCCGCGTGCACTCCCTCGCCGATGGCGTGAATGTCGTTGGCCTGCTGCTCGGGCAGGTAGGGGATGCCGACGCCGCCAGATAGATTGATGAAGGCGACATGTGCGCCGGTCTCGCGCTCCAGGCGCACGGCAAGCTCAAAGAGGATGCGCGCGAGCTTGGGGTAGTAGTCGTTGGTGACGGTATTGCTAGCGAGGAAGGCGTGGATACCAAAGTCCTCGGCGCCCTTGGCCTTGAGCATGCGGAACGCCTCGAAGAGTTGCTCGGTGGTCATGCCGTACTTGGAGTCGCCGGGGTTATCCATGATGCCGTTGGAGAGCTGGAACAGACCGCCCGGATTAAAGCGGCAGCTGACCGTCTTGGGGATGGGCCCCGCAACGTGCTCAAAGAACTCGATGTGGCTGATGTCGTCAAAGTTGACGATGGCGCCCAGCTTGTCGGCGAGCTCAAAGTCCGCTGCCGGCGTGTCGTTGGACGAGAACATGATGTCGTGTCCCGTGATACCCAGCGAGCGGGCGATCATGAGCTCGGTATAGCTCGAGCAATCGCAGCCGCAGCCGTATTCATTGAGAATGGAGATGAGCGCCGGGTTGGGATTGGCCTTGACGGCAAAGTATTCCTTAAAGCCCGGGTTCCATGCGAAGGCGTCGCGCACCTCTTGCATGTTGCGGCGGATGCCCGCCTCGTCGTATAGATGAAACGGCGTGGGGAACTGCTCGACGATATGCTCGAGCGTCTCCTTGTCCACAAACGGCTGCTTGGCCGCATACGCTTCGTTGGGGGTCAATGCCATGTCCCGTAAACCTCGCTATCCAGACGGCGCCATCTGCGCATCGAATCCGCATAGCGTGGACCCAATGTCCGGATAGCGCTCCCGCATTGCTGCAGACAGTCCTGCGGGTGTTTCCCGCAGGCCCACCAGGTTGTTCGTGCCCAAAAACCCAGTTCGGCGGGTTTCGCCTCCCCACGGGGTCAAAGCCTGCCGGCTCGCCCGCGGTTCTTCGTGCCCGCGCCTCTATCAAGTGGTAACGACCCTACCACGTTGCACTTTACCAAACAAGAGTATTCGTATATAACGTTTAAAAAATGCAGGGATATGCTAGAAACAAGGGCGTCACAATTCTGCATCACAATATTGTGTGAATGGATATGCCCCCATGAAAGGATCCTTTATGACCGAGCTCCAAGAACTTCGTCGCTATCGTCGCGACCTGCATCACATTCCGGAGCTCGATTTCGATCTTCCTCAAACCATAGCCTATATCGAGGGTGTGCTCGCCTCGCTTGCCTGTGAGCTGACCCATCCCTGCCCCAGCTGCGTATGTGCTTTCTTCGACGCTGGCACGGGCGCCGCGCATGCCACGGCGATTCGCGCCGATATGGACGCGCTGCCCATCGCGGAGGCGACGGGTGCGGCCTTTGCCTCGACGCATCCCGGAAAGATGCACGCTTGCGGACACGATGGACACATGGCCATGGCACTTGCGGCAGCAACCTTTGTCGACCGCACGATTCGTGAGCAGCCGGGTGCCATCAAGCGCAACGTGCTCTTTGTGTTCCAGCCTGCCGAGGAGACGACCGGTGGCGCCAAGACAGTATGCGAGAGCGGTGTGTTCGAGTGCTACGGGGTCGACCGCATTTTTGGCTTTCATGTGTGGCCCGATCTGCCTGCGAACACGTTGGCGAGTTGTTCCGGCCCGCTGCTGGCGCGCTCGAGCGAGACACATATCCATATTCACGGTACGAGTATCCATATTGCTAAGACTTATGGTGTGCCGGTTGAGGAGTCGCACGATGCGGCACTGGCGGCTGCCAAGTTCTTGGTTGCCGAGCGTGAATTGATGGACGAGGTGGGTGCCGATGAACCCTGCATTGGTAAGTTCGGCCTGCTGCAGGCCGGTACCGTCTGCAATGCGGTGGCGGGGGAGGCCCATGTTGCCGGCAGTCTGCGTGTGTTTACGGACGGCATGTTCGACCGCGCGCGCGAAGGCGTGCGCCGTGTACTCGACGAGGCATGCACTGCAACGGGCTGCACGTACGATCTCGACTTTGCCGAGGGCTATCCGCCGGTCGATAACGACCCCGAGCTGTTTGCCCGAATCGCGCCCGCTCTGCCCGAATTGCAGCTCGTGGACGAGCCGCTGCTAATCGCCGAGGATTTCGCGTTCTATCAGCGGCATCTGCCGGGCGTGTTCTTCTTGCTGGGCACGGGCGTGCCAGAGGGCCAAGACAACCCGAGTGATTCGGATGGCTGCCCCGCCTATGCAACAAGCGCCCTGCATACCGATAGCATGCTCTTTGACGAGGAAATCCTACTCAAGGGCCTCGATGTCTACAAACGATTGCTTGGCTTGGAGTGACGATGGAGCGACGCCGACAGTCTGCCGTGTATAGTCCTGGTGGGTGTGGGTGCGGCTTGCTGCTGCTCCCGGTTATTGCTGTGAGCATTGGCGTGATGTTTGCGCTTGCTGGGCTGGCTGCGGCGGCACTCGTACTGTTTATCACTGCCATCGGCGTGACGATTTGGCTCTGCCGCAATCGCGAGCGACGCCGTGCCGACGGTAAAACCAATGTCGGCTGGGTCATCTTTCTAATCATTGCGTACCTGCTGAGTGTCAGCTACCTTGTTTTCTTTGTCCTGTTGATGATCAGTGCCTTTACCGGGGAATCCGTCACGGTGGGTTGATCACCACTGGCAGACGGTCGCGCAAAGTGCGTTTGCTCGGCGCTTGGACAACTGCATTGGCCGTTTACCGCAACCTTAGCTCTCAGCTAATGAATTCAAGTTCAATCCTTCCTACGATGTGCTGTGTGCCGGCACGGTAGCCGGATCGTAGGAAGGATGAATAATGGCAAAAGAGGGAAAGAAGCCGATCGGCAAGATTGTCCTAGGCATCATCGTGGTGCTGGTTATCGTCGGTGCCGTGGGCTCTATGGGCGGCAACTCAACCGATTCGTCTGCGAGCGATTCGGCAAAACCTGCCGAGATGACACAGCAGGCTGAGGGGCAAAAAGAACCGCAAGAACCGTATACCATTGCTGACGAGGCTGAAGACACTTCCAATCAGTTTACCTATAAGATCACGGGCACGCTGACCAATAACACGGACAAGGAAAAGAGCTACATTCAGATTGAGTATGTTCTGTATGATGCCGATGGCAACCAGGTTGGAACGGCTCTTGCAAACACCAATCATCTGAAGGCGGGCGGCTCCTGGAAGTTCGAGGCGCTGGGTACGGTGTCTCCCGACCAGGTTGCTAGCTGGGAGCGTTCGGACGTAAGCGGTTTCTAGCATGTTGCATGCACTGGGGAGGTGAAGTCGTATGCCCGATAAAAAGCTGACCGAGGAGTTGCTCAACGAGCTTCTCGATGCGCCGAACATCGATGGCTATATCAGGGAGCACGACTTTGCCGCCCCGTCGCTTTCGGACTATCTGAAGCAGCTGCTGCAGGAAAAGGGCTTGGAGCGTTCGCGCGTGGTTCGTATGGCCGATCTCAATGAGACCTTTGGCTATCAGATCTTTACTGGTGCGCGTCACCCGAGTCGCAATAAGGTGCTGCAGATTGCCTTTGCGATGGCGCTGACGCTCAAAGAGACCAACCGTGCGCTGACGGCTGCCGGGGTAAGCGTCCTTAACTGCAAGGATCGCCGTGATGCGATTATCATCTTTTGCATCGATCGCGGGTGTAGCCTCCAAAAGGTCAACGAGGAGCTGTATCGCTTTGGCGAGGAGACGATGAGTTAGCGGCTGATATCTGAGCCGGCGGAGCTGCCGAACAACGATGCAAACGAACGGGGCGCGGATGCCATGGGGTGTCTGCGCCCTGCGCTATGATGGAGGCTATGGATACTCAGACCCCAACATATCCCGATGACGAGCTGACCGCAGCGCTTGCCGAGCACCTGGCGTCGCTCGATCGCGACGACAGCTATCGCGTGGAGCGTGTACTTAAGCGCTCGTCCGTTGAAACAACTGAGCTCGTGTACTTTGAAGGAACCGGCGGTGGTTCGCTCGGCCCCTTTGTCCGTAAACGCATCGATGCTTCGGCTCAAATCGGCGGGGCATACGAGCGTCTGTTTGCCGCCCAGCGGGCGGGCGGGCGTTTTGAGCACCTGCCCAGAATCGTCGATTGCCGTCGTGTGGGCGACGAGCTTAACGTGGTTATGGAATATATCGAAGGAGAGACGCTCGGGGTGCTGGTGGACCGTCTGGGAGCCACCCCCGATTATGCACGTGAATTGTATCCTGCCCTTTGCGACGCCGTGGGCGAGCTCCACGCCGGTTTTGCAATGGCGGGGGAGACGTCGGCGCCGGTGATCCATCGCGACCTCAAGCCATCGAATATCATCGTGACAGGTGCGAGCCGTACGCTCGATGAGGGCCTGACGTTTTCATCGCTGGTGATTATCGACTTGGGGATCGCGCGCGTATGGCGCGATGGCGCCGATGCCGACACCGTCAAGTTTGGCACGCGACCCTATGCGCCGCCCGAGCAGTATGGGTTTGGGCAGACGAGTGTGCGCAGCGACGTCTACGCACTTGGCGCCCTGTTGTTCTTCTGCTTGACGGGAATCGACCCTAAACCAGGGCTCGACATGCGCGAGCAATGCGAGGCGCGTGGCATTCCCACTCCACTTGCCGATGTCATCTGCATGTCGATGGCGCTCGACCCGGCTAAGCGTTTTGCGAGTGCGGAAGCGTTGGGACGGGCTACGCGCGCGGCATACGATCTGAGTCGCCCCGTGCGGCCTCCTGCGCCTGCGCCTGTCCGTACTCCAGACTCGGAGACGGTGTTGACGCCCCAAGGGCTCCAGAACCCCGCAGGGCTTCCTAGGCCTGCCGCCTCTGTTGCATGCGGTCTGCTCTCTCGCGTTCCGGAGTCTCTGGGGCGCATTTGGAATACGCTTGTCTGCTTCTCGCTACTTGTGTTCTTTGCCGGAAGCCACTTTGCCGTCTTTCACCCCACGGGAGCAAACCAAAGCTACCCGACGTGGCTTCTCATAATCGAGTATTTTTTCTTTGTCGATGGCCTTATGGTGCTTATGCATTTTGCGCTGCTCGATAAGCGCCGTCTTCGTCGGCGATTCGTACTGCTCGACAGCTATCGCGGCAAGAAACTCGCGAAACTCTGGCTCAAGGCATTGGGTGTGCTGCTCCTATGCATGATCGTCATAGTCGCGGTTGCCAATGCGACCGGCGTCGTCGATACCTCCGCTACCTAAAAGAAAAGGGCCCCATTGGGGCCCTTTGCAGTTGCGCTTAGATGCGGTTCATCTGAGCGGCGACTTTGTTATACCAGTCCTGCCACGTGGGCGGGCAGTACTTTTTGGCCGCTGCCGGAGTAAGGGTGGAGCCGTAGTTGGCACCCAGATAGGCAACGTGAGCGGAGATGCCCTCGCTCCAGCTGCCAAAGCTGCGCCAACCGCCGCCACGGGCGCTCCAGCCCCAGGCGTTGTAAGAATTGGCGCAATAAGCACCCTTGGTGCTCTCGATACAGGCGATGGCGGGGGACCAACGGGGGTCGACACCGGTATTCCAGGCGGCGACGGCAAAGTTATAGCCCTGGCCTGCCATGGGGGAGCCGGCGAGATAATTGTCGATGCGGCTCGTCCACTCATTAATGAACGAATCGTAATCGGAACTACCGGTATTGGAGTTGTTCACCGTGGTGTCTATGGTGGTGTTGGTGTTGGTGGCCTGGCTGCTGGAATTGCCGCCGCTTACGCCCTCGCCCGAGAGCTTCTCGGCGGCAGCGGCCTTATCGGCCTCAAGCTTGGCAAGCTCGGCGGCATTTTCCTGCTCGGCTTTTGCCTGTGCCTCGCTGCGGAGCTGCTGGGCCTGCGCCAGCGCATCCTCGGCGTTTTTCTGCTCTGCCTCAAGCTGTGACTTGGCCTGCTGGAGCTCGGCCTTGTTCTGCTCGAGTTCGGTTTGCATATTATTGAGCTCTTCGATCTCGTTGACGCTCGAGCTCGTGATCTGGTTGGTGTATTTGCAGGTCGTGATGAACTCACCCAGGCTCTGCGCATTGACCAGGAAGCTCACGATGGGATTGGTGCCCTTCTGATACTTGTACAGATCGCGCATGGCGGAGCTTGCCTTGGCCTGCTGCTCGGGAAGCTTAGCCTCGATTTCCTCGATGCTTGCCTCGTTGGAGTCAATCTGCTTTTGCAGGTCATCGAGTTTGGTGCGGGCGTCGTTGTAGGCGCTCGTGGCGGCTTCGATCTTCTGCTGGGCTGCGGAAAGCTGGTCCTGCGTTGCCTGCGAGGCGGCATACGCCGCAACGGGGGAGAGCATCGGCGTGGCCGTCAGCGCAACGGCGAGCGCGGCGCTCGTGATGATACGAGCCGGCTTCGACGCAATGAGCGCTGCGGTGCGATGATTCGAATGCTGCATCCAGTCCCTCTGCAATCAATCGTAGGTTATGGTTCGAACGGTATTCTACTACTGCTTTCGACCTCAACTTGAACCTTAAAGGTTCCAAAGGGTCAAGTTGAACTTGAGGCTTTGGCTTTGACCTGCAGTTATGATGAATTGTTGAGAAACCATAGAGTTCAACTTTAACGTTACGGGGGCCTGTTTGCGGACGGGCTTTCGGTCGTGAAAGCTATCTCAACAGGGGGCTTGCGGCTACAAGGCCCCATCGCGGTGAGTGCGGCTTTATGCTGGACGATCACGTCGATTGCCATAGATACGGTGGAGCTTTGGGCGCCGGCGGCTTGGCACGCTAGAATAAATCAGTTGCGCAAAGACCGCCCGTTGTGTGGGCAGTTCATGATAGGAAGTTTCCATGGCATTGCAGTTTACAGAGCGCGAGTTCATTCCCGTGCTGCTCGGAGGCGACATCAACGCCTATTCGGTGGCGCGCGCCTTCTACGAAGAGTACCAGGTCAAGAGTCTGGTCTTTGGCAAGTACCAGACGGGTCCCGCTTACCGCAGCCAGATTATCGACTACACGCCCAACGTGGATATCGACACCATGCCCGTGATGCTCAAAACCGTCAACGGCATTGCCCAAGCGCATGCCGACAAGACGATTGTTCTTGTGGGCTGTGGCGATAACTATGTTGCCCTCGTGGCTCAGGCCAAGGATGCCCATGAGTTGGCGGATAACATCGTCGCGCCTTACGCTCCCTACAGCATGCTTGAGCAGTGTCAGAAGAAGGAGATCTTCTACGAGCTGTGCGAGAAGCATGGCGTGCCCTATCCGCATACCTTTACCTTCACCATGGCGATGCTGAACGCCCAAGGCGAGGCACCTGCCGAAGTGCTCGACCAGATCGATTTTCCTTACCCGATGATTCTGAAGCCTTCTGACGGCATCATGTGGTGGCAGCACGAGTTCGAGGGCCAGAAAAAGGCCTATGAGATTGCCGACCGTGCCGAGCTGGAACAGGTCATTCGCGACTCGTATGCCAGCGGCTACACCGACGACCTGATCTTGCAGGATCGCGTGCCCGGCAATGACGAGTACATGCGCGTGCTCACCAGTTATTCCGACCGCAACGGCAAGGTGCGCATGATGTGCCTGGGTCACGTGCTGCTCGAGGAGCATCAGCCTCACGGTGTCGGCAACCACGCCTGTATCATCACCGAGCCCAATGACGAGCTCATGGGCGGCGTGCGCAAGTTGCTCGAGGACCTTCACTTTGTGGGTTATTCCAACTTTGACGTTAAGTACGACGAACGCGACGGCTCGTTTAAGTTCTTCGATTTCAACACGCGCCAAGGTCGCAGCAACTACTACGTCACTAACAGCGGCTTTAACGTTGCCAAGTATGTGGTGGACGAGTATGTGTTCAACCGCCCGTTTGAGCCGGAGTTTGTGACGGCGCAGGACGAGGCGCTGTGGATGGTCGTTCCCATGGGCGTCGTCGACAAGTACGTCAAGGATCCCGAGCTGCGCGCTAAGGTGCATCGCCTGGACAAGGAAGGCAAGGGCGCCGACCCTTCGTTTATGAAGGGCGACTTTGTCTTTAACCGCTGGCTGCGCATGTGGCACACCAAGCTGCGCCACTTTAAGCTGTTCAAGACGTATTACAAGTAGATGAGTGCGGCGCCCGTCCGGTTTACATCGGGCGGGCGCGGGTATGATACGCGCAATTGCGCAAGCGTCACCAAGGAGGCGGCGATGGAAAAGCTGGGAGTTATCGGCGGCATGGGCGCCGAGGCCACGTCGTATTACTACGACCAGGTGGTGCGCCATACGGCTGCTGCCTGCGATCAGGAACATATCGACATGGTGGTGCTCTCCAAGTCGACCATGCCCGACCGCACGCTTGCCATTAAGACCGGCGAGCATGCCAAGCTGCTGGCGACCATGAAAGAGTGTGCCCAGGCACTCGAGTCGCTGGGCTGTGCGCACATTGCCATTCCCTGCAACACGTCGCACTACTTCTACGACCAGATCCAGTCGTTTACGAAGGTGCCGATTATCCACATGCCGCGTGAGTCGGTGCGCTATGCCCTTGCGGGTGCGGTGATGGGGGAGTGCGAGTTCGACCCCAACCTGAGTATGCCGGCCGAGCCGGTGCACAAGATTGGCATTATGGGCACCGACGGAACCGTGGGCGCGGGCGTCTACGGCCGCGAATGCGAGGCTGCGGGTGTTGAGGTCGTCTATCCCAGCGAGAAACGTCAGAACGATGTGATGTCGCTTATCTACGATGATGTGAAAGCCGGACGTGAGCCCGATATGGATAAGTTCGACCGCGTGATGTGGGAGTTCGCCCGTAGCGGCTGCGACCGTGTCATTCTGGCCTGCACCGAGCTATCGGTGCTGCAGAAGTATCGAGAGATGCCCGAGATCACCCTCGATGCCATGGATGTCCTGGTGCGCGAATCCATCATCCGCAGCGGCGCCCCCTACCGCCTCTAGCTTCCGACCTGTCAAAAAGGGACAGGTTAATTTTGGTAGGTTTTATCTGATGAAACAGTAAAGGCCTCGGCTCGTTTGGTGCGAGCCGAGGCCTTTTGCGTTGGGCGGTTGCTGCCGGTGGCGAACTAGAACAGGAAGCCGATGGCGATGAGGGCGATGCTGACGATGAGTACGGCGATGTCCAGGCCCTTGATGGGGTAGCGCTTGTACGAGCTGGCGCGCGTGCGCAGATAGAAGCCGCGCTGTTCTGCCGCCAAGGCCGTGGCATCGGTCTTGCCCACGCTCGAGATGAGCAGCGGCACACACAGTGGCAGCATGAGCTTAAGCTTCTTGATAGGGTTCTTGGTGTCGTACTCGACGCCGCGCGCGGTCTGCGCTTCCATGATGGCGTTCATCTCCTGACCAAACACCGGCACAAAGCGCAGCGCCGTGGTAAAGGTGAAGGCATAGCGATACGGTACGTGCAGCACCTCGACGCAGGCGTTGGCAAGGTCGTTGAGCTTGGTCACCATGAGCATGAGGATGAGCGGTAACGCCACGCCCAGCAGGCGCAGACAGGCCTTCGATCCTGTGATGAGGCCCGTGTCGGTGATAAAGCCCCACACAACGTTGCCATCGCGCATAAAGGCAAGCTGGAGCACCAGCATGATAAGCGCGAGCGGAATCAGCAACTTGAGCAGCGAGAGCAGACGGTCGACGACACCGGCATAGGCACCCAGCGCAAGGGTGAGTGCCAAAAAGCCCAGCAGCGCCACGTAGGTGTCGGACAAGAAGATGCCGACGATGATGGCGGCGGCGAGGCCCAGTTTGACGACGGGGTTCAGGCGATGCAGCAGCGTATCGCCCGGCATGTAGTCGATGACGTTAACCACGGCGGACCATCTCCTTGGTAATGCGAACGATATCGGTGACCTCGCTCACCTGCGCAAAAGCGGGCGAGACGGAAGATGCCAGACGGCGCGAGAGTTCAATAACCTGGGGCGGCTCAACATAGGCACGCCGCATGAGATCGATGTTCGAGAATAGCTCGTGCGTGCGGCCGCGGTCGAGGATGTGACCGTTTGCCATGACGACGATGCGCTCGGCAAAGTCGGAAACAACTTCCATATCGTGGCAAACCATGATAACGGCGCAGCCGCGCTCGGCCATGGTGCGCACCGTTTCCATGACGGTCATGCACTCGCGGTAATCAAGGCCGCTCGTGGGCTCGTCGAGCACGACGATCTTGGGCTCAACCACTACGACGGAGGCAAGCGCCACCATTTGTCGCTGGCCGCGCGAAAGTGATAAAGGTGCCTCATCGGCCGGCAGGCCAAAGCGGTCGATAACGAGTTGAGCACGACGCAGAGCCTCGGCACGGTCGATGCCGGCAAGCTCCAGGCCAAAAGCGACCTCGTCGAGTACGGTATCCTTGCAGATCTGGCGGTCGGGGTTTTGGAAGAGCGTTGCGACTTCGCGGGCGATGCGGCTCGTGGGAACGGCCGCGGTATCCAGTCCCGTGACGCGCACGCTGCCCGAGGCGGGCTTGAGCAGGCCTGTGAGCAGCTTGGTGAGCGTGGTCTTGCCGGCACCGTTTTGGCCGACGATGCCCACGAGCTCGCCGGGATAGAGCGTCAGGTTGAGGTCGTGTACGGCGGCGCCGCCATTGGGATAGGCAAACTCAACATGGTCGAAGGTGAGTACGGGTTCGGCGTCCTTGGCATGAGGGCGCAACGACGGTGCGTGCGGTGAGCCGGCGGGTGCCTGAATGTCGCTGCTTGCGTGTGCGGGGTCGACAATGCCCGAAATCAGGCGCTCGGCCTCATCGACATCCAAGCAAGGGGTACCGCTTACCAGGCCATCGGCCTCGAGGCTATTGAAGATACGCGTGACGCGAGGGCAGTCGACGCCGATGGCACGGAGCTCGTCGGTATGCGCGAAGACCTCGTGTGGTTCGCCCTGCAGCGCGATTTCGCCATGGTTGAGCACGAGCACGCGGTTGCAGTACTCCGAGAGCAGGGCGACCTTTTGCTCAACGACGACGATGGTGATTCCAAGTGCGCGGTTTGCCTCACGCAGCGTCTCGAAGACCAGCGTGGAGCTGGCAGGGTCGAGTGCCGCGGTGGGCTCGTCGAGAACCAAGACGCGCGGACGCATAGCGAGAATGGCGGCGATGGCTACCTTTTGCTTCTGTCCGCCCGAGAGGGTGGCAATCTCGCGGTCGCGCAGGTCGCTGATGCCGACGGTCTCGAGCGTTTCGCTCACGCGCTGCTCGATCTGGTCATGGGGGACGCCAAAGTTCTCGAGGCCAAAGAGCATCTCGTCCTCGACGACCGAGGCGACCATTTGCGTGTCGATATCCTGCAGCACGCTGCCGACGATTTGCGACACGTCGGTCAACGAGACCTCGCAGGTGTCGTGGCCGTCAACCATGACGGACCCAAAGAACGTGCCGGTGTAGTGGTGGGGCACGGCGCCCGACAGGCAGGCGGCAAGCGTGGACTTGCCGGCGCCCGAGGGCCCGATGATGCCGATGAAATCTCCCTTGTTCACGCTGAGTGAGATGTGGCTGAGCGCCTGCTCGGTCTGCGTGCCATAGGAGAACGAGACATCGTCGACGTTGATGATCGTTTCCATGGATACCTTTCATAGTCATCGGGGACGTTCTTTAATGACTAGTCGTTTAAGAACGTCCCCAAGAGCTAGTTGTTTGGGACAGTCTTTGTTGGTGGAGTGCGGAGACGGCTTTACGAGGGGCCCCAGGTTGGCGCGAAAGAGGAGCGAAGCGTACTTGGGTACGCGAGCGACGAATGAACGCCAAGATGGGGTGGCTCATAAAGCCGAGCGGGTTAGTTGAGCTTCAGGGCCTTCTGAATGGGCAGATAGAGGGCGCCGACCAGAATGGCGTTAAAGACGGCGGTCATGGCGACGACGGGCAGCATGGCGGCGGCGAGCTCGCCGACCACGCCAAGCATGGCCATCTTGATAACCATGAAGATGACGCCGGAGACAAAGGTGGTCACGAAGGTAGCGACGATGGCGACGGCAGGCTTGACCTGACCGTTCTTGCCGGCGGCGTTGACGATGCCGGCCATGAGCATGGCGGCGATGCCCTCGGCGGCAAAATCGACGAACGGCGAAGTGGTGGTGATCTGGATCACGGCAGCCGAGATGAGGCCAATGACGAGCGCCTGGCCGATGTTGGGGCGAACGACCAGGATGGTGAGGCAGAAGGCCGAGATGATGAACTCGGGGCTGATCATGCCGCCCGAGATGCCCGAGATTGCCTTGCCGACGGTGAAGTTGAGGATGAAGCCGGCGGCGAGCAGGATGGCGAGCAGGACGAGGGCGCGGACATCGAGTTTGCCACGGTCGGCGGTCTGGACGGTGCGGGGCTGGGTGGCGGTGGTGTTCTGAGACATGGTGAAAATCCTTTCGGAAGGGGATTGCAAGAGAAAAGCGGAGGCGCGTGATGCGAATGCGATCGGGCTCGAGATAGAAAAAGGCCCCCGGTCGAAACCGGAGGCCTTCCAATCACCTAGAGCGCAAAAACAGGCGTGAGGGACTCACTGTCGACCGATCGTATTCGCATCACGCCACCACCAGTTGTTGAGAGATTTCATCGTGTTCTTCATGTTGGTGGCTCCTTTCGTGATGCCGTGGCGCGGTCGCACCTAGTTGCTGTTGCGCTGCACTATAGCACAGCGAAGTGTGTGCGGGGAAATCTTTTTTAAAAAGATTTCAGGCGGGTTTCCCGTGGGTTTCCCGTCGGCCAAAAAGGCGGGTTAAGCGGGCGAGGCTGCCATTGCTGCCTCGCCCGCTCAGCTAAGACGTTACTCCTTATTGCGACGGTAGAGGAAGTAACCGCCTGCAGAGATGACGGCAACGCCAGCGATGGCGAATGCGGCCACCATGCGGCCATCAAAACGATCGCCAGTGGTGGGCAGGCCGCCCTTGGTGTTCGTCTTGTTGGTGGTTACTGTGGTCGTGGTGTCGGACTTGCCAGGCTTCTCGGGCTTGGTGGTGGGCTGCTCGGGCTTAGCGGGCTGCTCGGGCTTAGCGGGCTGCTCGGGGGTACCGGGCTGCTCAGGAGTACCAGGCTGCTCGGGGGTGCCAGGCTGATCCGGGGTTACCGGGTCGGTGGCAAGAGCGTCCTTGGCGTAGGTGATGGACACCTTGAGGCCGTTGGTCTCGGTGTTCAGGTCGCTCGGGGTGAAGGGCGTGCTGAAATCCTCAGCCTTCAGATAAGCGCGCATCTCCTGGAGCAGGGCCTTGCACTTGACGTAGGTGTTCTCAGTGGCAGCCTTGCCGGCCTTGTTTGCCAGGGCGGTGCGGCCCTCAGTGGTGGTCTCGGCCTGCATAGCAGCATCGACCTCAAGGTTCTGTTCGATGAGCTCGTTCTGGAGAGCGTCGAGGTAGGCGCGAACGCCGGTGCCGAGCTGCTCGCGGTGCTCGTAGCAGAGGGAACTAATGTCCATGAGGACGTAGTTGATGGAGTTCTCGGGCTCCTCGTTGTTCACGATGTCCGTCTCTTCGCAGTGATCGTAGGAGACATCCTGATTGCTGAAGTAGGGGCTGACCTCGGTGAGCAGTGCAGAGTACAGAGGAATAGCGACGGAGTAGGCGGCGCGGGAGAGCATCTCCCACTGAATGGTCGCGATCTCGGGGTCCATGTCCTGACGGATCTGGAAGAGGTTGGTCTCGGTGCTTCTTTCGGTGCCGATGGCGTAGACACCGTCGGTGTTGGCGTTGAGGCCGGGGACATTTTCGCCGCGGTTGCCAAATGCACGGATCATCTCAAAGGTGTTCCAGTCGGACTTGCCGGGCTGGAAGAACAGGGGCTGGATCTCGCTGACCATGGCCCCGATTTGGTCGGGGCCTTTTTTCGGTTTAACCGTGACGATGTCGTAATCCGCGCCCTTGGTCAACGGGGCCATGAAGTAATCGCGGCCCTGGACATAGCGAGTCCACTGATGAACGCCGGAATCGGCGACGCTTTTGCCATAGGTCTTGGCAACGTCGAACTTGCCGTCGGTGTACTCGGCGAAGCCATTTTTCTCGGGCATGGTCTGGATGCCCTCGGAGTGGAGGCAGTTCTCGGTGTCATCAAGGTTGACATCGTAATTGAGTCCGCCGATGTTGGGGTTGAGTGAGGCGACGTCATCGGCGAGCTTCATGGCGATCCACTGGTGGCCGGAAAGTGCGGCAAACAGCCAAGTCTCGTTGCTGTCGGCGATGATAATCTGATCGTTGCCGTTGGCGCCCTGCTCGTCGATGATCTTGCCGAGGAGCTCGACACCCTCACGTGCTTTGGCACTTTCGCCTAAGATAACGCTGCCGTAGCTATACTCGCCAATGCCAGTGTCGGTCAGGGGGTCTGCCTTGGCGGCTTTATCGTTCATGTTGGTGGTCAGCGTTGCGGAGCAGGACACGCCCTTCTCATTGATGCCTGCCTCAGAGTAGGCATCATAGCGCCCGTGCCACTGCGAAGGATGATCGCGCACGTAGCTATAACGATATGTAGTCTTGGTCGACCTGTATGAGAAGCCGGACTCGTCTGAGCCGTAGGTATACCCGGGGGCATGCGACGGCTCAATGCCAAAGTGCTTGAGGTAGCGCGGGCCAAAGTCCTCGGCGCGACCATAGTACGTGTTGTTGTCGGCCGTAAGGTTTTTGCCCATGTACATTTGCGTGCAGGCGAGCGCAGATGTCGGCATGGACATGATGGTCGCAGCTCCAAAGGCGAGGCCTATGCCTAGCTTCTTGAGCGCGTTGACGGGGCGAGTTTTCCTCATTTTCCCTCCCAGCGTGCGAAAGCCCTCTGTCGCCAGAGGGCTTCAGCCAATAAAGACACCTCATTAGCGTAACGAACTGGAAACAATATTCATCTATGAAAGAAACTTACTCGATAAGCGTGATGAAATATGCGATGAGCGGTTAATCGTACTCAGTTTGCAGCTTTACTTTAATAAAGACGCCCTGTAATTACTGTAGCCGAATAAAGTAGCTGGGAATGCCCGAAATGAAAATCCCCCGCTGTTTGACGAATGCATAAACAGCGGGAGAGGCCATAACTGGATGAATATCATACCAATGTGGATTTACTTCTTTCGGCGGTGAATCACGTTGATGGCGTAACCGACGAGCATGGCCAAGACGATGACAATAAAGCCGATCAGGGGATTGTCGTTCATGGGGTCCTCCTATTTTCCGAGCGGTGAGAATTCGTCGACGATGAGGTCGAGGCATTGCGGAAGCGCGCGGGCTCCAAAGACGCCCGAATTGCTGGAGATAATCTCGCCATCGAACTGCATGCCCAGCGACGGGGTGCAGGTGATCTTGGCTTCCTTGGTCTGGATGATCTTGAACTGCGGGCGCCCGAGTACCTTGCCGGCGGGGTCAAGCGCAGCGGTGATCACAGTAGGCAGCAGCTGCACGGTGCGCACGGGTTCTATGACCGCAATGTCGACCATGCCATCGTTCATGCGGCAGTCGGGGAACAGGTTGATGTCGTTTTGGATGACCGAGGTGTTGCCGGCCATGCAGCAGATGCCGTCGAGCTCCTCGACAATGCCGTCATGCTCAATCGTAAAGTGCGCCACCGTGGGGTTGGGCGTGGCGAGCGCAGAGAGGAAGTAGGCGATCTCGCCGATGTCGTTTTTGGTGGGAGCGGCCTTCATCATGATCTCGGCGTCGAAGCCCGAGCCGGCGATGATGATAAAGCCGTGGCGCTTCTCGTTGCCGTCCTCGTCGAGCCAAAAGAGCTCGCCCATGTCGACTTTGACCGTGCGACCGGCACGGCAGGCCTTGGCGAGCGCCGCCGCCTCAGGGGCATTGCCGATGTTGTTGAAGAACAGGCAGGCCGTACCGGAGGGGAAGATGAGCGTGGGGACACCGCATCCGCGCATCTGATCGAGCACGTTGGAGACGGTGCCGTCGCCGCCCGAAACGACCACGCGATCAAACTCGCGCACGTCTGCCACGGCGTCCTCGGGCTCCATGCCATCGCCGATAAAGCGCATCACGACCTCGTCGCCGCCTTGCGCGAGGGCGTGCGTGAATGCGTAGATTTCATCTGAGCTGGGGCCCGATGCCGGGTTGTGGATGATAAGGCAGCGCATACTTACGTTCCCGTTCTGTGACTAACCGAGTATAGTTGTAAGGCAATGCCGATATCCTACCCGTGTTTTTCGGGCCTAACCTTATTCGATGGGTTGATATGTACATTTCCACACATCAGGCTCTACTCGACTTTTGCCAGCGCGCCCGTGAGTTTGACGCGATTGCCGTCGATACCGAGTTTTTGCGCGAGCGCACGTTCCATCCGCGCCTGTGTTTGGTTCAGATTGCCACCCCTGCCGAGAGCGTCGCGGTCGACCCTCTGGTGATCGACGACCTGTCGCCGCTGGCCGAGCTTATGGCCGACGAGAGCGTGACCAAAGTCTTCCACGCCTGCTCGCAGGATATGGAGGTTATGCTCCATACCGTGGGCGTGCTGCCGCGTCCGATTTTTGACACGCAGGTGGCCGCCGCCTTTTTGGGCGAACGCCAGCAGATTTCCTACGGCGCGCTCGTGCAGACGTTTTGCGGCGTCTCGCTGCCCAAGACCGAGTCGCTGACCGACTGGTCGCGTCGCCCGCTGACCGACAAACAGATCGAGTACGCGATCGATGACGTCAAGTACCTGATCGTCGCCTTTACCGAGATGATGAGCCGCCTGCGCGAGCTGGGCCGCGTGGACTGGGTGCTCGACGAGCTGCGCCCGCTGGCTGACGAGTCGCACTATCGCGCCGATCGCCACGAGGCGTTCCGTAAGGTCAAACGCATCAATTCGTGCAGCCGTCACCAGTTGGGCATCGCGCGCGAGCTCGCCGCCTGGCGCGAGGACCGCGCCGAGCGCCGCAACATCCCGCGCAAGTGGGTCATGTCCGACGATACGCTGCTGGCGCTCGTTAAGCGCAATCCCGTGCGCGTTGAGGAGTTCCGTAGCATTCGCGGTACCGACCAGTTGGGGGAGCGCGACGTGGACGGCGCGCTCATGGCCATCAAGCGCGGTGCGAGCTGCCCGCACGATCGCCTGCCGCTCATGGTGCGCGGGCATCGCCAGATTTCGCCGGAGCTTGAGAGCGTGACGGACCTGATGTATGCGCTTATTCGCTTGGTTGCCGAGCGCTCGGGGGTGGCGACCTCGGTCATTGCCTCGCGCGATGACCTGGCCGATTACATCGAGCATCCTGAGCAAAGCCCCCTGCGCGAAGGCTGGCGTTTTGAGCTTGTGGGTTCGCGCCTGGACGATCTGCTCTCGGGTAATATGGGGTTGACGGTCAAAGATGGCAAAATTGAATTGCTGTAGCTATAAAGTTACGCGGTTTTACCAAACCGCGTAACAGCTCGACGCTGCAAACGGCCGAGAGCGGCAATCTGACGTTCAATCGTCGCTCGCGTACCAAAGTACGCGTCGCTTCTCTTTCACGTCACCTTGCTCGCTCTCGGCCGTTTTCGCTGACAATGCCTAAACATCGATGCTGACTTGCCTGCTGGGCGAGTGGGTAGAATGTCTCCAACGTGTAACTCGATTCGGAGGAATTCGCATGCCTTATTACTATGGATATGGCTTTGGCATCGACCCGCTGTACCTGCTGGTTGTTCTTGTCTGCACGGTGCTTGGCCTTGCTGCGCAGAGCTATATCAATTCGACGTACAAGACGTGGTCCAAGGTTCGCTCGGACGGCGACACGGGTGCCACGGTCGCTCGCCGCATGCTCGCCGCCAACGGTTGCAACGCCGTGGGTATCAAGGGCGTCGCCGGTGAGCTCACCGACCATTACAACCCGCAGGACAATAACCTGTATCTGTCGGATTCCAACCGTTCGGGCGGCTCGGTCGCAAGCGTTGCTGTCGCTTGTCACGAGGCAGGCCATGCCGCGCAGCGTCAAAGCGGCTATGCCATGATGAAGGTACGTACCGCCCTCGTGCCGGTCGTCAACTTTACCCAGAACACCTGGACCATCGTGCTGCTCATGGGCCTGTTTATGAACATCGCGGGACTCACGACCATCGCGCTGATCTTCTTCTCGTTTAGCGTGCTGTTCCAGCTCGTTACGCTGCCGGTCGAGATTGATGCCAGCCGCCGCGCCGTGGTGTACATCGAGCAGTCGGGCATGAGCTCCAAGCAGGTCAACGGTGCCAAGAAGGTGCTGACGGCCGCCGCGCTTACCTATGTGGCTGCGGCGCTCACCTCGATTATTCAGCTGCTCTATCTTATGGCTCGCTACAACAGAAACTCCAACCGATAACAAATTGGGTCGCTGGGCGCCGCGGGAATTTGTGTCCCCGCGGCGCTGTACTATGTGTTGGACTTGAATTTGCGCAGGGCCAGAGCCTTTGTGCACGATGACGAAAGGAGGCTGCGTGGCAGGCTGGAATCTAACCGGCAATAGCGTTTCCGCCGAGTTCGACGGTTCGGACGAGCAAGAGCGTAAAGAGCTCAGCGTGAGCCAGGCGGTAGAGATCGCCGCCGGTGCGCTCGATGCTATTCCGCAACTGACCGTCCTGGGCGAGGTCACGGGTTTCCGTGGTCCCAATGCCCGAAGCGGCCACTGCTACTTCCAGATTAAAGACGACTCGGCCGCCGTCGACTGCATCATCTGGAAGGGCGCCTATCTCAAGCGTACCTTCGATCTGCGTGACGGCATGCAGGTGAGCTTTAAGGGCAGCTTCAATCTCTATAAGGCCACGGGCCGCATGAGCTTTGTCGCTCGCTCGTTTTCGCTGGCGGGGGAGGGTCTGCTGCGTCAACAGGTGGCGCAGTTGGCCGAAAAGCTACGCCGCGAGGGACTGATGGACGAGTCCCGCAAACGCCGCATCCCGGTGTTTTGCTCACGCGTGGCGGTCGTCACCTCGCTTTCCGGTGCGGTAATCGACGACGTCAAGCGTACGCTGCGCCGTCGCAACCCGCTCGTCGAGCTTGTCTGCGTGGGCGCCAAGGTTCAAGGCGAGGGTGCGCCGGCCGAGCTCATTGATGGCTTGCGCCGCGCCGCTTCCATTACGCCGGCGCCCGACTGTATTTTGCTGGTGCGCGGCGGCGGCTCCTTTGAGGACCTCATGACCTTTAATGACGAGGAGCTTGCCCGCGCGGTGGCGGCTTGTCCTGTGCCCGTGGTGACTGGCATTGGCCATGAGCCCGATACCTCGATTTGCGACATGGTGAGCGACCGACGCGTCTCCACGCCCACGGCGGCGGCAGAATCGGTGGCGCCGGCTATGACGGAGTTGGCCGATGTGCTCGAGGCGCGCCATCAGCGTCTGGGTGCCGCGATGGCATCGATGATTGGGTCGGCCCAGGTCGACCTGGAGATGCTCGATCAGCGCGGTCGCCGTGCCTGGGATACCTATACGGCTCGCTTGGGTGATGCGCTCGATGCCGCTGCGTGTCGCCCGTGCCTCAACGACCCCACATTTATGGTCGAGCGTCGCGAATCGGAGCTTGCGCTGACTGCCGATCGCCTGTCGGGCGCCATAGTACGCTCGGTCGGGACATTCCGCTCCAACTTTGAGCGCTTGCCCGAGCGTCTGATTACAAGCACCTCGGGGCTCGATGGTAAGCGCCATGCGCTCACGCTTGCGAGTTCCCGCCTAGAGCATCAAGGGCGCACGATGCTCAGCAAGCCAGCGTCCGACCTGAGCCGTGCGGCAGCGTCGCTCGATGCCCTGTCGCCGCTCAAAGTGCTTGCTCGCGGCTATTCCATCGCGTACAGCGATGATGGTGTGGCTACGAGTGCCAAGACCTTTAAGCCTGGCGACGCCATTCGCGTGCGCATGGCAGACGGCAACGTGGCAGCAACGGTCGATACGGTCGAGTAGACCGCGTTTCGCAGTGATAGACCCTTAGGAAAGGAAACAGATATGGCAGAGAAGACCCCGGTCGAGCAGCTTACGTACAAGCAGGCCTCGCAGGAGCTGGAGCTCGTCATCCGCAGCCTGGAGTCGGGCGATATGGAGCTTGAGGAGTCGCTCGAGAGCTACACCCGCGGCGTCGAGCTCCTCAAAAGCCTGCGCACCCGCCTGTCCGATGCCGAGCAGAAGGTCTCGGTGCTCCTTAAGGACGTCGACGGCAACGACGTGCTCGCCGACGGCGAGGCCGCCAACACCGATGATAACCTTTCGTTCTAAGCATCTCGACCAAATATAATTACCTTGGTCTGTAAGAAAGGAACCAGCTATGTGCGATTGCATCTTCTGTAAAATTGCCAACCACGAGATCCCCTCGACCGTTGTCTATGAGGACGACCAGGTCATCGCCTTCGACGACCTCAACCCGCAGGCGCCGGTCCACACGCTCGTGATCCCTAAGAAGCACTACAGCGACATCGCCGACAACGTACCCGCCGAGACCATGGGCGCCATAGCTCACGCCATCCAGGAGGTCGCCAAGGCCAAGGGTCTGGAGGACGGTTTCCGCGTCATCTCCAACAAGGGCGTCAACGCCGGCCAGACCGTCAGGCACTTCCACATGCACGTCCTCGGCGGCAAAAACCTGGGCGAGAACCTCATCTGAGGGCGCTTGGCCCGTCGACTTGGCTGCCTTTGGAGTAATCTATGCAGCTTTCTCAACTCGAATACCTTCAAGCGGTAGCGAACTATGGCGGCGTGCGCAAAGCAGCTCGCGCCGTTCATGTGAGTCCGCAGGCCGTTTCGTCGGCAATCAAAAAGCTGGAATCTGAGTATCAGATTGTTTTGCTCGACCGATCGGCGGGGGAAGCTGTTTTGTCTCCGGCGGGCAGAGAATTTGCGCGTCGTGCGCGCGTGATCCTGGCACAAGTCGACGATCTCAAAAAGTACGCTCAATCGAGGGGCGACGGCGTTTCGCCCGATGGCCACTTTCGTCTTTACGCCCCCTGCCTTCATGGGCGGGGGCGCCTTTTTGCCGAAAGCTGGTATGACTCGTTTGAACGCTCGCACCCTCAGATTCACCTTGATGTGTGGCATCAGCCAACGGCCACATGCTTTGAATCACTTGTGCTTGGCATTTCGGATGCGGCTATCTCATTCGAGGAACCACGGGACAGCGTCCTTTCTTCAAAATATTTGGGTGAAAAGGAGCTCAAGGTTCTTTCATGCCCAGCGGGTCATCAATCTGTGGGCGCCATGACCATTCGCGAGTTACTGGGCGGCAGGCTCGCTGTTCCCATTAATTTGTCACCCTGTCTCAATGCAATCAATCAATGTCCCGAAGCTCAGCTGGTTAATTTCCGCTTCCGCGATGTCGAATACGGAAACAGGGCTCAGACTGAGTTTCTTCAAGCCGGGGGATTGATATTGGGTTTGTCTGGGTCCTCTCTTGCGTCGGATGGATCAGAAGTGAGTGAGTGCTCAATTGAAGGTTCGCGTGATGTAACCTTGCCTATCTACTTTTGCTATCGGCAAAATTCCTGGACTGATCGACACCAGACGGTTTTTCTGCACCTATTGCGTCATCTTGCTTCGTGAGATTAATTGGCTTCGAGGCATCAAGTGATTATTGACGCCTTGTAACACATAGCTGACAGCTTTGCCCTCATGCTTTTCCAAGATTCCGATTTAGATTGCTGACTCTTGGAGGGTGGAGCATGAAAAACCGTACGGTTTTGCTTTATATGACGTTCGTTTTTCTGTCGAACTTCAGCACCATCTTGTATTTTCTAACTGTCTACCTTGAGTTCGTCGGACTTTCGATGGTATCGATTTCTAGCATGATGATTGCATATCAAGTGAGCAAGTTCATCCTTGAAGTTCCCACTGGCTATATTGCTGATAGGTTTGGACGAAAGACAAGCGGTCTCGTTGGCGTCGTGGGAATGCTTGGATACTACGCCGCCCTGCTTCTCGTCCGTTCTCCCCTGCTTTTAATCGGTGCGTTCGCTCTCAAGGGTTTTGCCGTTGCGTGTGTGAGCGGATCCATCGAAGCGATTTACATTGACAGCGTCTCTCAGGACCAGCTCGTAAGACTTAATGTCGTTGAGCGATTTGTTTTCTATGCCTCTTATGCCATCTCCGCTTGCGTGGGCGGTTTCATTTCGTCCGTCGGTGCATATCTCATTGGTCTTTCGGCAGATATCATCGCAATGGTGTTGACGTTGGTTGTCGTTGTCTGCATTCCTGAAATGCGAAGAGGAGGCACTGCGACGACACCTGAACATGGGATTAGCCCGAAGATGATCGGTACCGCTATTGCGGGTAATGGCATTCTTCGTTCAGCGTTCATCATGGACTGTTCTCAGGCATTTGCTTTTGTCGCCCTGGAAGACTTTTTCTCACTGCTGCTTGCAGGTCGCGGAATGAATGCCGTCGCTTCGGGTGTGACCATTGCGGTCCAGCTCCTTGCCTCGGCCTCCATGGGACTTATTGTGCCCTGTGCGATTGCTCATGTCGACAAGGGCCGCTTTGCGCGTATTTGCGGCATCGTTCGCTTAGTATTGACAGCTTTGTTTTTGATCCCCCTTACTCCGGCTAATTTGCTGCCCGTGTTCTATGTGCTGCAGACGGTTGCGTACTCGTTATTTGCTCCAATTAAATACTCAATTTTTCAAAAGGCAGCCGATTCTTCGATGCGCTGTTCACTGATTTCGGTTCAAAGCCAGATGGTGGCGGTGGGTGCCGTTCTTTTCTATCTGCTCAACGCTGTGTTGAGTAGCGTTGCGGGCATTCGAGTCGTATTGCTTGTTGCGCTCGGGATTTCTTCCCTTGTGTATATCCCCGCGCTCTTTCGTCTTACACGCCAAAGGTCATGAGTATTTGGGCACCGATAACTTATATATCAACGCAATAAACCCGAGCGCGAGGGCGTTTGGGTTTATTATTGAAGCGTATGTAACCTGGCGGCGCCACACCGCCTGTTAGTAGGGAGACACATGAACGTTCTGGTCGTCAACGCAGGATCTTCGACCCTTAAGTATCAGGTCATCGATACCAAGTCCCACAAGGTGTCCGCAAAGGGCTCCTGCGAGCGCGTCTGCTTTACCGGCGGCACCTTCACCCACGCTGCCAACGGCTCCAAGAAGGTGACCGAGAACATCGAGTTCCCCGACCACAAGGTCGCCATCGAGGTCGTCCTGAAGGACCTTGAGGCCAACGGCGTCAAGATCGAGGGTATCGGCCACCGTATCGTTCAGGGCGGTTGGTACTTCGGTGATTCCTCCCTCGTCGACGAGGACGTCCTCGCCAAGATCCGCGAGGTTGCTCCGCTCGCCCCGCTGCACAATAACCCCGAGGCCAACGTTATCGAGTACTGCCTGGAGCAGTATCCCGACCTGCCCAACGTCACGGTCTATGACACCGCTTTCCACTTCAACATGCCCGAGGTCGCCAAGACTTACGCTCTGCCCAAGGATGTTTGCGACAAGCTGCACATTCGTAAGTACGGCGCCCACGGCACCAGCTACCGCTACATCTCCAAGAAGGTCGCCGAGATGACCAACGGCGGGGCCCGCAAGGTCGTCGTGTGCCACATCGGTTCCGGTGCCTCCCTGTGCGCCATCGAGGACGGCAAGTGCATGGACACCACCATGGGTCTCACCCCGCTTGACGGCGTCATGATGGGCACCCGCTGTGGCTCCATCGACCCGGCTACCGTGTGCTACCTGCAGCGCGAGGGCGGCTACACCTTCGACGAGGTTGACGAGATGATGAACAAGAAGTCCGGCCTTTTGGCTGTGACCGGTGGCAAGACCAACGACTGCCGCAATGTCGAGGAGCTCGCTGCCGCTGGCGACCCCGAGGCTCAGCTCGCCTTCGATATGTTCGTCTACAAGATTGCCGCCAAGGCTGCCGAGATGGCCACTTCTATGTGCGGTATGGACACCCTGGTCTTTACCGCCGGCATCGGCGAGCACGCTCCGGCCGTCCGCGCCGGCGTTGCCGACCGCCTGGCCTTTATGGGCGTCAAGATGGATCATGCCCGCAACGCCCTGCGTGGTGACGGCGCTTGGTGCCTGTCTGCCAAGGATTCCAAGGTCAAGATTTTCGTCATCCCCACGGACGAGGAGTTCATGATCGCTTCCGACGTCGAGCGCATCGTCAACGGCAAGTAATTGCAAGAGGGGAGGGGCTGGACGACCGAGCGCCGTTCAGCCCCTCTTCTGTCTCGTTGAGCGATATGCCTGATAGCTATTTATCAAGTTGTGATAACTTCTTATTAACATGCGGCCGCCTTAAGGGGTCTGCGCCGACCGTATCGCACTGCAAAGGAGTCTCATGAACGTACTTGTTGTCAACGCCGGCAGCTCGAGCCTTAAATATCAGCTTTTGGATACCGATACCCGCGAGGTTTTCGCCAAGGGCAACTGCGAGCGTATCGGCTCGGACATGGGCATCTTTGGCCACTCCGAGAACGGTGGTGCCAAGCAGACCGAGGAGATTCCTTTTCCCGATCATCGCTGCGCCATTGCGCGCGTGCTCGAGGAGCTCGAGAAGACCGACTTTACGATCGATGGCATCGGCCACCGTATCGTTCAGGGTGGCTGGCACTTCGATGATTCCGCGGTCGTCGACGATGAGGTCATGGCTAAGATCCTCGAGGTTGCTCCGCTCGCCCCGCTGCACAATTACGGCGAGGCCGCGGCAATCGAATATTGCCGCGAGAAGTATCCGGAGCTGCCCAACGTGGCCGTCTTCGACACCTCGTTCCACATGACCATGCCCGAGGTCGCCTACACCTACGCGCTGCCCAAGGACGTGTGCGACAAGTACCACGTGCGCAAGTACGGTGCCCACGGCACGAGTCACCGCTATGAGTGGATGATGGCCAAGGAGATCCTGGGCTCGCGCTGCCACCGCCTGCTCTCGTGCCATTTGGGCAACGGCGCCTCGCTTGCCGCCATCGAGGACGGTGTATGCCGCGATACCACGATGGGCCTCACGCCGCTCGACGGCCTGATGATGGGCACCCGTTGTGGTTCCATTGACCCGGCTACCGTGTGCTACCTGCAGCGCGAGGGCGGCTACAGCTACCAGGAAGTCGATGACATGATGAACAAGCAGTCTGGTCTGCTTGCCATCTCGGGCATCTCCAACGACGCCCGTGACATCCGTACGCGCGCCTCCGAGGGCGACGAGCGCTGCCTGCTCGCCTTCGATATGTTCGCCTACAAGGCCATGCAGCAGGCCGGCTCCATGATCGCTTCCATGGCGGGCGTGGACACCATTACCTTTACCGCCGGCATCGGCGAGAATGACTGGTCGATCCGCAAGGCCTTCTGCGACTGCTTCGAGTGGCTGGGCGTGCGCATCGACAACAACAAGAACCGCGAGGCCGTGGGCAACGGTCCGCAGGTCATCAGCGCCGCCGGTTCCGCCGTCACGGTCATGGTCATCCCCACCGACGAGGAATACATGATCGCCCACGACGTCGAGCGTCTGACCGCGAATAACTAGTGCGTTCGCTTGCGATTGAACGAAAGGCCTCCTGAGCAGCAGCTCAGGAGGCCTTTTTGCTAGCAGGCGGAAATTCCAGTCCCAAAGTGATCATCACCAGTAACGCCTGCGCTCCCAGCAACGACACCCATCCATTCAGATCCTCAGCCCCAGCTCGTAGCCAAGCCGCCGTCCACTC
Organism: uncultured Collinsella sp.; assembly: GCA_905199545.1. Classification (GTDB taxonomy): domain Bacteria; phylum Actinomycetota; class Coriobacteriia; order Coriobacteriales; family Coriobacteriaceae; genus Collinsella. Next base: position 57,868 of record CAJKGW010000007.1, on the reverse strand, counting down.
CAGATGCTCTGAATGCTTCGTAGCAGTAGAAGGCCGTACGGGCTAACCCCTGAAAACATTCCGCAGACCAGAAACGCCCCCGTTCGTAGCTCCGAAGGAGCAGAACGGGGGCGTTTCATTGGTCGAGGACGTTTTCAGGGGTTAGCCCGTACGGCCTTCGGGCGAGTGCGTCCGCTACTCAGCCATCTGAGCCTGGACGGCGGTGATGGCTACGACACCCACGATGTCGTCGGCAGAGCAGCCGCGCGAAAGGTCGTTAACCGGCTTGGCGATGCCCTGCAGGATGGGGCCGTAAGCGTCGGCGCCGGCGAAGCGCTGGACCAGCTTGTAGCCGATGTTGCCGGCCTCGAGATCGGGGAACACAAGCACGTTGGCCTTGCCGGCAACGGAGGAGCCGGGGGCCTTGAGCTGGGCGACGGTGGGAACGATGGCGGCGTCGAGCTGCAGGTCGCCATCGATGGCGAGCTCGGGAGCCTTCTCCTTGCAGAACTTAACGGCCTCCTGGACCTTCTTGGCGACCTCGCCGCCGGCGGAGCCCATGGTGGAGTAGGAGAGCATGGCCACGTGCGGCTCGACGCTGCCCATAAAGGTGGACCAGGAGTGAGCGGAGGCGATGGCGATCTCGGATAGCTCGTCGGAGGACGGGTTGATGTTGAGGCCGCAGTCGGCGAAGATCAGCGTACCGTCGGTGCCGAACTGCGGGGTGTCGGTGCACATCACGAAGAAGGCCGAGACCAGCTTGGTACCCGGGGCGGTCTTAAGGATCTGCAGCGCGGGGCGCAGGGTGTCGGCGGTGGAGTGGCAGGCGCCGGAGACCAGGCCGTCGGCGTCACCCATCTTGACCATCATGGTGCCAAAGTAGGTGGCGTCCATCATCTGGGCGCGAGCCTGCTCGATGGTGACGCCCTTCTTGGCGCGGAGCTCGGCAAACTTCTGCGCGTACTCCTCGTGCTTCTCGGCATTGCGCGGATCGATGACGGTGGCGCCGGGAACGTTGATCTCGTCGGGGTTGCCCAGGATGACGATTTTTGCCAGGCCCTCCTCGATGATCTTGGTGGCCGCGACGATGGTGCGCGGATCCTCGCCCTCGGGCAGGACGATCGTCTTAAGGTCGGCCTTGGCGGCAGACTTCATACGGTTAAGGAAATCGCTCATGTTACTCCTTACAAGCGTTTCACTAAGCTCCAGGCGCCCGGCTGTTCACGAATAAACCCGCTGCTAGCGGGTTTGCCTTTCAAATTTGTACGCCGCGGTGCTTGAGCTTTCCTTGTGTGGCAAGCTCATTATAGGACGCATTAGCGCTATAATCGCTCTGATAAATATGTCTCGAAGAATGTTCGAGAAAAGCCCAGTTAACGAGCCCGTGGCTTTTGACAAGGAGTATCGATGCAGATTACCTCAGGCCTGCCTGAAGGCTTTAACGCCGGCGCGTACGATATGATTGTCGTCGGTGCTGGATATGCCGGTGCCGTTTGCGCCCGCCGTCTTGCCGAGACCATCGGCTATCGTGTTGCCGTTTTGGAGCGCCGTAGCCACATTGCGGGCAATGCCTATGACTGCACTGACGAGGCCGGAATCCTGATCCACGAGTACGGTCCGCATATCTATCACACCTTTAACGAGCGCGTGCACAATTTCCTGTCGCGCTTTACCAAGTGGACGGATTATCAGCACAAGGTGCTCGCCAACATCAACGGCACCCTTATGCCCGTGCCCTTCAACCACGCGAGTCTCAAGCTCGCCTTTGGTGACGAGCGCGGCGAGGAGCTGTATCAGAAGCTCGTGGAGACCTTTGGCAAGGATGTCAAGGTGCCCATTATGGAGCTGCGTAAGAAGAACGACCCGGATCTTGCCGAGGTCGCCGATTACGTCTACGAGAACGTCTTTTTGCATTACACCATGAAGCAGTGGGGTCAGACGCCCGACCAGATCGATCCCTCGATTACCGGCCGCGTTCCCGTCTTTGTGGGCGACGATGACCGCTACTTCCCACAGGCTCCTTTCCAGGGCATGCCGCAGGACGGCTATACCGCGCTGTTCGAGCACATGCTCGACCACGATTTGATTGATGTGTTCTGCGACGTGGACGCCCGTGACCTCTTCGAGATCGACGAGACCACCGTCAAGATCGACGGTAAGGTCTATGGCGGCGAGATCGTCTACACTGGTCCGCTCGATGAGCTGTTCAACCTCGACTTGGGCGCTCTGCCGTACCGTACGCTCGACATGAAGTTCGAGACGCTCGATATGGACCAGTTCCAGCCCGTGGGCACCGTCAACTACACCACGAGCGAGGATTACACGCGCATCACTGAGTTCAAGAACATGACTGGTCAGGTTCTACCCGGCAAGACCACCATCATGAAGGAGTATTCCAAGGCCTATACGCCCGGCTCGGGTGAGACGCCCTATTACGCCATTCTGGAGCCCGAGAACCGTGAGCTCTATGAGCGCTATCTTGAGCGCGTCCAGAACCTGACAAACTTCCACCCGGTGGGTCGTCTGGCCGAGTATCGTTACTACGATATGGATGCCGTGACCAATTCCGCCCTCGATCTTTCGGATGAGATTATCGCCTGCCATGCATAAAGTCATAACATTCGGTATTCCCTCGTATAACGCCGCTAAGGACATGGACCATTGCATTACCTCCATCTTGGAGGGGAGCAATTATGCCACCGATATCGAGATTATCGTGGTGGACGACGGCTCCAAGGATGAGACGGCCGCCAAGGCCGACGAGTGGGAGGCCCGTTATCCTGGAATCATCCGCGCGGTGCACCAGGAGAATGGCGGCCACGGTATTGCCGTCCTTTCGGGTCTGCGCGAGGCGCAGGGCACCTACTACAAGGTTGTCGACTCGGACGACTGGCTTGACGGCGCTGCCCTTTCGACCATGCTGTCGATTCTGCGCGGCTTTGAAGAGCGCGACCAGCGCGTTGACCTGTTTATCTCGAACTACGTGTACGAGAAGGTTTACGAGGGTACGCATACGGCTATTGGTTACAAGTTTGCCCTGCCTCGAAAAAAGATCTTTACCTGGGACCAGATCGGCCATTTCCGCCTGGACCAGAATCTGCTCATGCACAGCCTGTGCTATCGCACGGATGCGCTGCGCGAGTCCAACCTTCCCATGCCGCCGCACACGTTCTATGTGGACAACATCTACGCCTACGTGCCGCTGCCGCGTTGCAAGACCATGTACTACGCCGACATCGACCTCTATCGCTACTTTATCGGTCGCGAGGGCCAGAGTGTCAACGAGGCCACGATGGTCAAGCGTCTGGACCAGCAGTTCCGTGTTACGCGTATCATGATGGAGTCGTACCACCTGTACAGCGATGTCGAGTCGTCGCGTCTGCGTTCGTACATGATGGGCTACTTCACCATAATGATGGCGATCTGCTCGGTGCTCACCAAGCTTTCCGACGAGGATTGTGCCGATGAGCGTCTGAAGACGCTGTGGAATGATTTGAAGGCCTATGACGAGCGTATGTATCGTCGTGCTCGCTACGGCGTAGTCGGATTCTTTACCAACCTGCATGGACGGGCCGGAGACAAAACCACACTCGGCCTATACCATCTTGCCTCAAAGATCTTCAAATTCAACTAGCTGCTGAGTAATTGCTGCTGATAGGTTGACTGGGCCCCTTGGCCTTTAGTTTGCTACTGCGAACAGTCCTGCTCGCACGGAAAGCACATTAAGTGCTTTCCGGCTCGTGCGGAACTTGTATCAAACTAAAGGCCAAGGGGCCTCTGCTATAAGTATCGATTCTGGGATTGTTTGAATTTGAAGATCTTGGACGCGCGGTACACAGGGGCCTGGGCTGAAAGGGATCTTGTTGAGTAGGTTGCCCGGTGGAGCTTGGTTATGTTTGTCGCGAGTTCCGCACGAGCCGAAGAGCACTTAATGTGCTCTTCGTGCGAGCCAGGACTGTAGAGCAGCAAACATAACCAAGCCCCACCGGGCAACCGGTCAGGTTAGGCTACTTCGCGGCGCCGGGGATGCCGTGGGAGGTTTTGGCGGTTTTGGCTCCGTTTACGATGGCGGTTTGCAAAGCCCTTACGGCGAGCATGCCCAGCAGGTCTAGGGGAACGGCGGCGTTTGCCTGGGCGCCCAGTTTGCCGCTGGCGAGGGTGTAGATGGTGTCGCCGTCGTTGGTGGTGTGCGTGGGACGGATGGCGTGTGCGTAGGCGTCTGCGGCCATCTGGGAGACCTTGGTGGCTTGTGCCTTAGTGAGTTCCACGTTGGTGACGATGCAGCTGATGGTGGTGTTGGTGCGGTCGAGCGGCATCTGCATGGATCCGGCGGCGGCAAAGGCTGCGAGTTCCATGTCGACGATCTGGTTGCTATCGGCTGCGGCGCGCATGCCGGCTACCCACTCGCCCGTGGTCGGGTCGACGACGTTGCCGCAGGCGTTGACCGAGACCACGGCGCCCACCTTAATGGGGCCGAGCGCCACGGCGGCAGCGCCAAGGCCGGCCTTCATGCAGGTGGCGGGGCCCATGAGCTTACCCACGGTAGCGCCCGTGCCGGCGCCTACGTTGCCCTGTTCGAGCTTGGTGGGGGTGTGGTCGAGCGCCTCGCGCACGGCGGCGATGCCGGCCTCAATGTCGGGGCGAACGGTGGGGTCGCCAAAGGCAAGGTCGAAGATACAGCTGGAGCACACGATGGGCACCTGCGTGGGGCCGACGGGCAGACCAATGCCGCGGCTCTCGAGTTCGCGGGCCACGCCGCTTGCAGCCTCGAGGCCAAAGGCCGATCCGCCCGAAAGGCAGACGGCGTGGACCTTATCGACGGTGTTTTCGGGACGCAGCAGGTCGGTCTCACGCGAAGCGGGGGCGCCACCACGTACGTCAACGCCACCGGTGGCACCCTCGGGCGCCACGATTACGGTGCAGCCGGTGCCAGCCTCCTCGTCCGTATAGTTGCCAAAGCAAAAGCCATCGACATTGCAAACATCGATGGCTTCGAGCAGTGTGTCCATGTGTTCTCCTATCGGTTTTCCGCCGGGCCTTATGCCCGGTCGGGATCCGTACGGTACGGCAAAATTGTAGGCGCTGGGGGATACCCAGCGCCAGATGCAATTACGAGAGTTTTTGAATCGCGCGTGCGACGCGAGCGATGGGCAAGCCCACCACGTTGTAGAAGTCACCCGAAATATCGTGCACAAGCATGCGGCCGCCTGTGCCTTGGATGCCGTAGGCCCCGGCCTTGTCCATGGGTTCGCCGGAGGCAACATAGCGCTCGATCTGCTCTTCGGTAAGCTCATAGAACGTCACGTCGGTCACATCGACAAACGACAGGCTCTCGGCGGCGTGCGGGGCTGTGACGTCTCCGGCTCTAACGATGCAGACGCCGGTTGCGACCTGGTGCGTGCGCCCCGAGAGCTCATGGAGCATGGTGCGGGCTTCGTCCTCGTTTGCCGGCTTGCCCAAAAGCTTGCCATCGAAGGTGACGATGGTGTCGGCCGCGATAGTCAGCTCATTGGGCTCGGCGTGCTCGGTGGCAACGGCGGCAGCCTTAGCGCGAGCTAAGCGCTCGACAAGCGTAAGCGGGGCCTCGTCATCAAAAGGAGTCTCGTCGATGTCAGCGGGAATGACGCGGATGTCGTAGCCCGCTTCGCGCATCAACTCGATGCGGCGCGGTGATTGCGAAGCCAAAATCATAGCTGAATGCCCTCGGCAACCTTCTCGACAGCCTTGTCACCGGCGAGCGTACGCAACAGCTCAAGTGCAAAGGGGAGCGACTGGGCCATGCCGCTGGCGGTGATGATGCTGCCGTCGTGCGTGACCTTGTCGCCGGTATAGGCACCCTCGGGGAAGCTCTTCTCAAAGCCAGGGAAGCATGTGGCGCGGCGCCCCTCGAGTAGACCAAGCTCGCCCAGGATAAACGGGGCGGCGCAGATGGCGGCAACATGCTTGGTCGCGGCGAACTCGCAGACGACGTCGCAGACGCGCTGATCGGCGCGCAGGTTGGTGGCGCCGGGCAGACCGCCGGGCAGCACGACGCAGTCGTACTCGTCAAAGTTAATCTCGTCAAAGAGCGCGTCGCAAGTTACGGGAATCTGCAGCGAGCTTACGACCTCGCGGGTGGGCATGATCGAGACGAGCGTGGCGCGCACGCCGCCGCGACGCATGACATCGACCATGGTCAGGCATTCAATCGTTTCAAAGCCATCGGCGGCAAGAACGGCAACGCTGGGCATAAGGGTTCCTTTCAAAAAACGGCATACAATTAGCCGTCTTATACCCCGAAGACCTCCGCTTGCCACGCTCGATTTCCCAATGTTTAAAATAGCCCCGTCCGAATTGGCTACCCCCACCCATCCTCAACAATCTCAATCTGTAACATCCATCGACCAAAACTAGCCCCAACTGTTACAGATCGAGACAGTCCCCAACAGCACCGCCCCGTTCGGGGAACGACCGCCACAGGTACGGCGGGCAGAGGCTCACTTTTTTCCTCGGTTTTTCTTGACGGAATCTCACCTGTTGTAGTACTATGCCCCAGTCTAAAAACGCGTGGACTTTTCTGGGCGCTAGCCACCTTTTTGCCACGCAACCGAGCAGTCGGTTGCGTGGCTTTTTTCGTCTTGGCAGCAGGTGCCACATGCACCGCCAGAAGACCGCACGAGCCCACCTTCCGACTGCAGGGAACAGACGCACGAGACGTGCGTCTGCAAGACAGCAGACGGAAGGGAGCCTAATGGCAGGAACAAACACAATCAAGCAGCAGGCCGCCGGGGCGGGAGCCACGGGCGCGGGACAGGCCAAGGCGGCGCTCCAGGTCTTTGCGGGCGGCGCCTGCTACGGCGCGATGGCCACGACCTACAAGCTCGCCTACGCCGCGGGCTTCACCTCGGCACAGGTGGTGGCGAGCCAAGCGTGGCTCGGCTGCCTCTTCTTCGCCCTCGCCACGCTCGCAGGGCACGCACTCGGGCACCGCTGGCAGCGCGTGGGCTGGAAGCTCGCCCTTAAGCTCATGGGCCTGGGAGCCCTCACCTGCCTCACCTCAATCCTCTACTGCTACGCCATGAGTGTGCTGCCCGCCCCGGTGGCGCTCACGCTTCTCTTCCAGTTCACGTGGCTGGGGCTCGTGTGGCAGACCGTCATGACGCGCCGGCCGCCGAGGCCCCTCCAAGTGGCCTCCGCCCTGGCCATCGTCTTCGGGACGGTGTTCGCGAGCGGCGTTTACAAGACCGGCATCACCGGGTACGACCCCGTGGCCCTGCTCTGCGCGCTGGGGGCGGCCGTGTCCTGCTCCCTCTTTGTCACCCTCTCCGGCAAGGTCGAGGCCCCCTGCTCGTCCGAGCAGCGCGGCGTCATCGTGTGCGCGGGCTCCGTGGTCATGTCGCTCACGGTGTGCCCGGACTACGTTGTCTCGGGCGTCCTCGCCCAGGGCATCCTGCCCTTTGCCGTCATCGCCGGCTTCTTTGGCATGCTCTGCCCGGTCTTGCTCTTCGGCATGGGCTCTCCGCACCTGCCCGCGGGTCTCTCCACTGTCATGGCCGCCGCGGAACTCCCCGCCGGCCTGCTCATCGCCATGATCGTCCTCGGCGAGCCGCTCGGCGTCGTCGAGTGGCTGGGCGTTGCCATCATCCTCGCCGGCGTGTGCCTGGCACAGGTCCCCTCCCTGCTTGGAGGCCGGGAGGCACGTCGCGCCGCCGCAGGACAAGCCATCAGCTAGTCACCCCTTCACGGGCGGCCCGCGCGCATCAGGGAAAGGGCCACGGGCCCGGCGCGTGAGGTCGCAAGGACGTTATAAAGCGTCCCCGCAGAGGTGGGGACGCCAGAGAGAAGGAGGCACCATGCCATTTCCAAAAGGGTTCCTTTGGGGAGGAGCCACCGCTGCTAACCAATGCGAGGGAGGTTATGACGAGGGCGGCCGCGGTCTTGCCAATGTCGACGTCATCCCACACGGGTCGGAGCGCAACGACGTAAGTCGCGGCCTGAGGCGCATGCTCGACTTTGAGCCCGGGTACTACTACCCGGCCCAGACGGGCATCGACTTCTACCACCACTACCGCGAGGACATAGCCCTCTTCGCGGAGATGGGCTTTAAGGTCTTTCGCCTCTCCATCGCCTGGAGCCGCATCTTCCCCAATGGCGACGAGGAGGAGCCCAACGAGGCCGGGCTCGCCTTCTACGAGGACGTGTTCCGCTGCTGCCGCGAGCACAGGATCGAGCCCCTCGTGACCATCACGCACTTCGACTGCCCCATCCACCTCGTCAAGAAGTACGGCGCCTGGCGAAACCGCGCCCTCATCGAGCTCTACAAGCGGCTGGTGAAGGTGCTCTTCAACCGCTACCGCGGCCTCGTGCATTGGTGGATCACGTTCAACGAGATGAACATGATCTTGCACCGTCCCTTCATGGGTGCCGGCATCGTCCTCGAGCCCGGGGAGAATGCCCGCGAGGCCGAGTACCGCGCCGCGCACAACGAGCTCGTGGCGAGCGCCTGGGCCACCAAGATCGCCCACGAGGTCGACCCGGAGAACAAGGTTGGCTGCATGCTCGCCGCGGGAAGCTACTACCCCTACTCCTGTCGTCCCGAGGACGTCCGTGCAGCGCAGGTCAAGAACCAGGAGGACCTCTTCTTCGTGGACGTGCAGGCACGCGGGCACTACCCCGGCTACGCGCTCAAGATGCTCGAGCGCGAGGGCATCGACGTGGGTATGACCGCCGAGGACGAGCGCATCCTTGCGGAGAACACCGTCGACTTCATCTCGTTTAGCTACTACTCCTCGCGCTGTACCGCGGGCGACCCCGATTCCGTGGGCGGCGTCGCCGAGGGCAACGCCTTCGCCGGCGTAGAGAACCCCTACGTGCGCACGAGCGACTGGGGCTGGGTCATCGACCCGCTGGGGTTCCGCATCACGATCAACGACCTCTGGGACCGCTACCAGAAGCCGCTCTTTGTGGTGGAGAACGGCCTCGGCGCCTATGACGAGGTGCTTCCCGACGGCACGATCGAGGATGACTACCGCATCGCCTACCTGCGCGAGCACATCGAGGCCATGCGCGACGCTATCGAGCAGGACGGCGTCGAGATGCTCGGCTACACCACCTGGGGGCCGATCGACCTCGTGAGCGCGGGCTCCGGCGAGATGGAGAAGCGCTACGGCTTCATCTACGTGGACCGCGACAACCTGGGCAACGGCACGCTCGAGCGCAGGCGCAAGAAGAGCTTCTACTGGTATCAACAGGCCATCGCCACCAACGGAGGCGACCTGGGCTAACCACCCGGGCAATATCACTAAGGAGAAAAAATGGCAGAAAAATACGACGACCTGGCCAGATCCATACTCGAGAACGTAGGCGGCGCCGAGAACGTCGCCAGCGTCGCGCACTGCATCACGCGCGTGCGCTTCAAACTCAAGGACGAGTCCCGCGCCAACACGGCCAAGATCGAGGCCCTCAAGGGCGTCATCCAGGTCATCCAGGCCAACGGCCAGTACCAGGTGGTCGTGGGCAACATCGTCGAGGACGTCTACGACGCGGTCCTGGAGGCCGGCAACTTCTCGGGCGGCGCAAGCGCCGACGACGAGCCCCAGGGCGATAAGACCGTTGCCTCCGTCATCATCGACCTCATCTCTGGCATCTTCCAGCCCATCCTGGGACCGCTTGCCGCCGCAGGCATCATGAAGGGACTGCTTGCCCTCATCACCTACTTCGTCCCGGCCTTTGCAAACGACGGCCTCTACACGCTGCTCTACACCGTGGCTGACGGCTTCTTCTACTTCCTTCCCGTCGCCCTGGCGTTCAGTGCCGCGCGCAAGTTCCGCATGAACGAGTTCACCGGCGTGGCAATCGGCGTGGCGCTCCTCTACCCGACGATGGTCGCCCTGACCTCGGGCGAGGCGCTCGGCAGCATCGACCTCGGCGTGGCCGGCACGTTCTCGTGGTACGCCACCGCCCTCGGGCTCCCCATCATCATGCCCGTGTCCGGCTACGTGAGCTCGGTGATCCCCGTCCTTCTCATGGTGTGGTTCGGCTCTATCCTTGAGCGCTGGCTCAAGAGCTGGATGCCGGCTGCGCTCAAGATGTTCCTTGTCCCGCTCGCCACGATGACGGTCTCCATCGTCTTGGGCTACCTCATCATCGGCCCGGTGGCCACCCTCATCACCAACCTGCTGAGCGCGGCGTTCTCGTTCATCTTCCAGCTCCCCGTGGTTGGTTCCGTCCTGGGCAGCGCCCTAGTCGGCGGACTGTGGATGTGCCTCGTCATCTTCGGCTTCCACTGGAGCCTCATCCCCATCTCCATCATGAACCTGAACACCCTCGGCCACGATAGCGTGCTCGCCGCCACCATCGGCCACGGGTTCGCACTCGGAGCGGTCATCTTTGCCATGTACCTCAGAAACAAGGACGAGCGCTTCCGCGGCATCGCCCTTCCCGCGATGATCTCCGCCTTCTTCTTCGGCGTCACCGAGCCGGGCATTTACGGCATCGCCCTCCCCAACAAGCGCGCGTTCGTCGTGGCATGCCTGAGCTCCGCCGTGGGCGGCGCTATCGTGGGAATGACTGGCGCTCTCATGTACATCTCGGGCGGCCTCGGCGTCTTCAACCTGCTCAACTTCATCGACGGAACCCCTGGTGGCGCCGGGATCTCCCACATGATCTTCGCGATCATCGCCTCGCTCATCTCCGCCGTCCTGGCCTTTGTTATCGAGTTCATCACCTACCGACCCAACGACGAGGAGGAAGGCGCCCACTAGCTTGCGCCCTCCTCAATCAGCTCTATGTAATTGAGGAGCAGTTGAGGTGGGTGAGGGCCGAGGGCGATCAAGGTGGCCGCCCTCGGCCCGGGACAACCTGCCAGAAAGCGTTTAGCTTTCTCGGGCGGCGCTGAAATGAACTGCGCTCCAAAACTTAGACGGGTCAATTAGCGGCCTATGCCGCACATGGGGACCGATTCCGGAACTCCTCCGGGGTCAGTCCCTTTTGCTTAACCTGCCTCCTCTTGTTCCAGTGAACGGTGTAGGCGTGGAGGTCCCGCTTGAACTCCTCGAAGCTCCGCCACGTCCGGTTCCTGTAGAACTCGTCCTTCAGGCGCCCGGGCAGCAGCTCCGTCGCAAGAGCTCACCCTCGCGCGCCGCCGGCCCCGGCCGGGTCCGGGCGCCTTTCGGCCTTCGGTGCGCCCGTATCCCCTGTCGCAAAACTCTGCTGCAAGAGTCCTCAGCGTGGCGTCGTGTCCGACTTTCCCGTCCATAAAGAAGCCCCCCCATTTCTAATGTCCAAGAAATGAGGGGGCGGTTCAATTTCGGGACGGGGATTAAATAATCATTCAGAACAAATTTTTTTATCCCCGTCCCAGAAAAATCATCGGGCGTGGTCTTGGGCAAACGGTCTAGTTACGCTTGAGGTGGACGACGGTTTCGCAGTGGAAGGTTTGCGGGAACAGGTCGACCGGTGTGATCTTGACGGGGGAGAAGGTGCCCTCCTCGACAAAGCGCTTAAGGTCGCGCGCCAGGGTGGCAGGGTCGCAGCTCACATAGGCCACGTCGCGTGCGCTCGTGCTGGCGATGAGGTCGATGGCCTCGGGTGCCAAGCCTGCGCGCGGCGGATCGACTACCAGGACATCGGCATCCTGGTCGGGGAACTCGCGCACGGCATCGCCGCCGATGACGTCGACGTTGTCGAGTTTGTTGATCTCTAGGTTACGGCGCAGGTCGCGCACGGCCGGACCGTAGGCCTCGACGGCGGCAACAAAGTCGCAGCGGCGGGCGAGCGGCAGGGTAAAGGTACCGGCACCGCAGTACAGGTCCACGGCCAGCTCGTCTTCCTGCGGGTCGAGGGCGTCCATAACGAGCTCAATCAAAATCTCGGCGCCCTTGGTATTGACTTGGAAAAACGATGGGGCGGACAGGCGCATCTGGCCGTCAGCGATGTTCTCAGTCCACGAGCCCTCACCGGCGAGCATCTCAACCTTGGAGACGCGGCGGGCCTTCTTCTCACCCTTGCTCATAACGCGCACTATGCTCGTGGGGTGTGCGGCGTCTGCCAGCACGCGCGAGACTTGCGAGCGCGGAAACGACCCCGTGGGCGTCCAGAGCGCGACCTCGAGCGCTTTGGTGCGACGCGATGCGCGAATGCCCACGCGCTCCAGACCCAGGTTGTGGCTGCCGCTCAGATAGTTGAGCGCGCCGACGACCGATTTGAGCGCCTTGGGAAAACGCTTATCGAACAGCGGGCACGAATCGACGGTCACGATCTTGCTAGGGTCGACGCCGTGCATGCCAAGGCGAACACGGCCGTTAACGAGAGTGGGCTCCAGCTCAATCTTATTGCGGTAGCCCCAGTCGTCCTTGGTATGGCGGATAGGCTGGACAAGATCGTTGACCTGCTCGGGAGTGAACTTGCCGATGCGCTCGAGCGTGGAGCGCAGATTTTGCTCCTTGGCGGCGAGCTGTGCCGTGCGTGAGAGATTGCCCCACGAGCAGCCGCCGCAGATGCCCACGAAGGGGCAGGGAGGCTGGATGCGATCGGGGCTTGGCTCCAGAATCTCGGTGGTACGGGCGCGCATGAACGACTTGCCGTCCTGTACGACCTCGGCCTCGACGGCGTCGCCTGCCACGGCGCCCTGCACAAAGACGGCCTTGCCGTTGTCGGCGTGCGCCAGCCCGTCGGCGCCGTAGGTCATCGATTCTATAGTGAGCTTCATATCCCTGCCTGTCATTCGCGTTGTTGTCCGCACCATGGTAGCAGGGAAAAGCACCCCGCATCCGAGGCTTTCCTCAAATGCGGGGCGCTTCTACAAACTGCTTCTACAAACGACTATTTCGTCTTGCCGGTAATGAGTGTCTTAAGACCCAGGCCGATCAGGCCCAGGCCCATGCGCACGCGACCGGGGCGATGGCGCTCGATGGCCTTGGTCTTGCCGGCGGGCTTCTTGCGACGGGCACTCGTCTCGGGTGCGGGCTTGGTGACCTGCGGCTCGGGCTGAGGTGCAGGTGCAGGCTCGGGCTCAATGACGGTCGCCTGGACCTTCTGAACCTCGGGTGTTGCCGGCTGCGGCTCAGGAGCAGGGGCGGGCTTTGCCTCGGCGGCGGCCTCGGCGTTGTGATAGGCACGCTCCAGCAGGGCTTCCTGTGAGTTGAAGGGCTTCTCACCCTCTGCGCGCTCCACGGGGGCCCAGGTGCCGTCGCTCGTGAGGCTGCGGGCCTTTACGTTGTCGCGCAGCTGCATACTCATGTATTCGTGCACCAGGGCGCGGCAGGTGGGGTCGAGCACGGGGAAGGCGATCTCCACGCGGTGCTCGGTGTTGCGCGTCATCATGTCGGCCGAGCTCAGATAGATCATGTCCGAGTCCACGCCAAAGGCGTAAACGCGCGCATGCTCCAAAAAGCGTCCGACGATAGAGCGGACATGCACGTTCTCGGTCTTGCCCGGAACGCCCGGCTTGAGGCACGAGATGCCGCGGATGATCATGTCCACGCGCACGCCGGCACACGATGCCTCGGCGATCTTGTCGATGACCTCGCGGTCGGTGAGCGAGTTGAGCTTAAAGAACACACGGGCGGGCTCGCCAGCAAGGGCGCGTTGTATCTCGCGATCCAGACCGCGCATAATGAGCGGCTTGAGGCCGACGGGCGCCACGCCCAAAAAGCGGTAGTCGCCGCGCAGGTTGCCCAGCGACAGGTTGCGGAAGAACAAGTTGGCGTCCTCGCCGATGCCGGGATGGGCGGTCATGAGCATAAAGTCGCTGTAGAGCTTGGCCGTCTTCTCGTTAAAGTTGCCGGTGCCCAACAGCGTCAGGCGTGTAAGCGCCATGCCCTCGCGATAGGTGAGCTGGCAGATCTTGGAGTGGCACTTAAAGCCTTCGGAGCCGTAGATGACGGTGCAGCCTGCCTCTTCCAGGCGCTCGGCCCACTCGATGTTGTTCTGCTCGTCGAAGCGGGCGCGGAGCTCCATGAGCACCGTGACCTCTTTGCCGTTCTCGGCGGCATCGATCAGCGACTCGCACAGGCGGCTCTGCTTGGCCACGCGGTAGAGCGTGATGCGCAGTGAGATGCACTCGGGGTCGTAGGCGGCCTCGTGCACCAGATCCAGGAAGGGGTTCATAGCCTCATAGGGATAAAAGAGCAGCTTGTCGTGCTGAAGTACCTGCTCACGGATGGAGCGGGCTATATCGATGGTGGGGTTGGGCTGCGGCTTAAACGGCGTAAAGAGCAGCTCGTTGCGCAGGTGCTCGGGAATCTTGCCCTCAATGCTGAAGACATAGTCCAGGTTGAGCGGGATATCGCAGGTAAAGACCGAGCGACGCGGGAGCTCGAGCGCCTTGCGGATAGTCTTGAGCGTTGCTTTTTCGAGTGAGCCCGAGACGGCGAGTACTACCGGCTGCAGGCGCAGACGCTTCTTGAGGATGCGCTTCATGTGCTGACGGTAGTCCTCTTCCTCTTCGACGCCCTCGCCGTCCGGATCGATGTCGGCGTTGCGGGTGACGCGGATGAGCGCGCGGTCGAGCGGTTTATAGGAGCCAAAGCAACTGTCCAGGCAGGCGAGGATGACGTCCTCGAGCAGAATGTAGGAGTAGGTGCCGGTGGGCGAGGGGATCTCGACCACGCGGTTCATCGAGGCGGGAATCTCAATCAGGCCCAGCAGACTTTCCTCGTCGGTGACGCCGTCCAAGCCGCAGGCCAGGTAGAGCGCGCCGTTGCGCAGGTTGGGGAAGGGGTGGCGCGGGTCGATCACCAGCGGCGAGATGACCGGCGACACGTAGGCCTGGAAGTAGCGGGTGACAAAGGTGCGCTCCTCGGGCGTAAGCGAATCGATGCGAGCGCGGTGAACGCCCAAGGTGTCGAGCTTGCTCTCGATACTTTTGAAGATCGACTCCCAACGGGTAAGGAGCTCGGGCATTTCGGCCATGACAGCATCGACCTGCTCAGAGGCGGTCATATTGCTTTTGTTGTCGACAGGCTGTTTTTTGAGCTCGGCCAGGTCGGACAGACCACCTACACGGACCATAAGGAACTCGTCGAGGTTGGACTCGAAGATCGAGACGAACTTAAGGCGCTCGAACAGCGGCACGGACTCATCGAAGGCTTCGTCGAGCACGCGGTTGTCAAAGCGTAGCCAGCTGAGCTCTCGGTTCTGCGTGTACGAGAAGTCGCGCGGCGGTTTGCGCAGCTTTGCGGCGGCTTGCTTCTTTTCGATTTTGCTCGGCATATGCATCTGTCCGTTCAGTCCCCACAGGGGACGGTAGCCTAACACTATTCTCTATTGTCTCAATTTAGTCGACTTGCGGCACGGACGCATTGTGCGAACGGTATCTTTACCTACTTCTAACGCTGACGAGCCGAAGCACTAACGCCCGGTGCTTTGAGTAAGCGATCTATATCCTCACTCAACTGGTGAGAATGTATGAATAAGAATGATAGCAAGCTGAATATAATCGAATGTAGGTCGAATCGAGGGCAAGCGTCATTTATATGCAGAAAACCGTTTTCGCTATGCAATTTTGAATCATGGATAACTTTGAGTGTTTCGTCTTGATTTACTAGAAAAAAATAACGTTTACCTAGGAAAATCTGCTTTACAAAACTGAAGTGCATCATGGGGGAATCATATGCGATATACCGTTCATCGCACTTTGCTGACCGTTCGGGGGCGAGGTGGAATTGCGAGTGGTTTTTGGATATAACTAGAGCTGTCAGCAAGCAGCGTCCCATATGGAGGGGCGCTGATACATTCGGCCAGTAAGGCCCGAAAGAAAGGTAGGAGGCCATGACGAAAGGTCTGCACGTGCCTTCCGAGATCGGCAAGCTCAGGAAGGTCTGCCTGCACCGTCCCGGCGACGAGCTCCTCAACCTGCCGCCCGACGAGCTCGAGCGACTCCTGTTCGACGACGTCCCGTTCCTTGAGGTCGCGCAGCAGGAGCACGACACCTTCGCCCAGATCCTGAGGGACCAGGGCGTGGAGGTGCTCTACCTCGAGAACCTCGTCGCAGAGGTGTTCGACCAGGTCCCCGGCGCCCGCGCCGAGTTCACCGACCAGTACATCGCCGAGGCAGGCATCCGCGGCCAGCACATGCCGCAGATCGTCCGCGAGAAGCTGGACTCCATCGAGGACAACCTCGAGTTCGTCAAGAAGACCATGGCCGGCATGACCAAGGCCGAGATCGACATGCCCCTCACGGCGTCCACGACCCTCGACTCCCTGGTCAACTCCGAGTCCGAGTCCGACCTGATCATCGACCCGATGCCCAACCTCTACTTCACCCGCGACCCGTTCGCGGTCGTCGGCGAGGGCGTCAACCTCAACCGCATGTACTCGGTCACCCGCAACCGCGAGACCCTGTACGGCAAGTACGTCTTCAAGTACCACCCCGACTACAAGGACGTCTCCCTGTACTTCCGCCGCGACTGCCAGTTCCACACCGAGGGCGGCGACGTGCTGAACATCAACGAGAAGACCCTCGCCGTCGGCATCTCCCAGCGCACCCAGGCAGCCGCCATCGACGTCATGGCCCAGAACATCTTCTGGAACTCCGACTCCAAGGTCGAGCGCATCCTGGCCTTCGACATCCCCGTCTCGCGCGCCTTCATGCACCTCGACACGGTCTTCACCCAGATCGACGTCGATAAGTTCACGATCCACCCCGCCATCATGGGCACCCTGCGCGTCTACGAGCTGACCGCCGGCAAGAACCCGGGCGAGGTCAACATCCGCCTGATCGAGGACACCCTCGAGCACGTCCTGGAGGACGCCACCGGCGTCGACCAGGTCAAGCTGATCCCCTGCGGCGGCGGCGACCCGATCGCGGCCTCCCGCGAGCAGTGGAACGACGGCTCCAACACCCTGTGCGTCGAGCCCGGCAAGATCTGCGTCTACGCCCGCAACACCGTCACCAACGACGTGCTGTACAAGGAGGGCCTGGACCTTCTCGTCGTGCCCTCCGCCGAGCTCTCCCGCGGCCGTGGCGGCCCGCGCTGCATGAGCATGCCCTTCTGGCGCGAGGACCTCTAAGGTTTTCAAAGACCCGTACAGGTCTTACTACAAACATCTAGCTGACATTAGATGTCTCCCAATGGGACGGTGCGGTTCTTTCGCACCGTCCCATTCGTGTTTATTGACGCTAAATTAAGATCAGATAAGGTGGCCATGGATATCAAGACAATTGGCGTTGAGGATTGGCTCAACGTTTGGGAGAAGAGTGCTACCTGGGATATCGCTCAGTCGACGATCTCGTCGCTGACCATGGGTGAGCTTCGCGCACTTGACGAGCAGGACGGTGCTACGTTCTACGAGCGCCTGGATCGCGAGAAGATGAATTACGGCTGGATCGAGGGTTCGCCGGAGTTTAAGGCCGAAGTCGCCAAGCTGTATCGTCGCGAGGTCAATCCCGATCACATTCTGCAGACCAATGGCTGCACGGGCGCCAACCTCAACGCCATCATGGCCGTTGTGGAGCCCGGCGATCACGTGATTGCCGAGTGGCCTACCTATGCGCCGCTCTACGAGATTCCGCGTACGCTGGGTGCCGAGGTCGAGTATTGGGAGCTCCGCGAGGAGCTCGGCTGGAAGCCCGATATCGATGAGCTCAAGCGCTTGGTGCGCCCCAACACCAAGCTCATCTGCATCAATAACGCATCGAACCCCATCGGTACGGTGCTCGATGCCGATATGCTCGGGCAGATTGCCGAGATTGCCCGTTCGGTGGGCGCCTACGTGCTGTGCGACGAGGTGTATCTGCCGCTCGGGAACACCGAGTCCTTTATGTCGATGGCCGACGTGTACGAGAAGGCCATTGTCACCAACTCGGTGTCCAAGACCTATTCGACGCCTGCGGCCCGCGTGGGCTGGGTCGTGGCCAACGAAGAGGTGTCCAACCGCATCCGCACCTATCGTGACTACACCATGATCTGCGGCGGCGTGTTCAACGACGCCCTGGCGACCTACGTGCTCGAGCACAAGGACAAGATTCTCGAGCGCAACCGTAAGATCGTGTTTGGCAACCGCGATATCGCGCAGGCTTGGATCGATACGCAGCATCGCGTTTCCTGGACGGCCCCGCAGGGAATATCAACCTCGTTTATCCAGCTGGATATTCCCGAGGATGACGAGGAATTCTGTAAGCGCCTGTTGGCCGAGAGGGGAGTGCTGCTGGTCCCCGGCAGCCGCTTTGAGCTTCCCTGCGGCGCACGCCTGGGCTACTGCGCGAGCGAAGACGTTCTTCGCGAGGGCCTGAGGCTTTTGGGCGAGGCACTGGCGGAGTTCGATCGCTAGGATTCCGACGATTTTCGAGGGCCTTATCCAAATTGGCCGAAGATAATCGAAAACGGACCCGTTTCCCTAGGGGAAGCGGGTTCGTTTTTCTATACCGAGAAGTCAAGTTGTTACAAATGGGGCCGTAAAGCGAGCCGGTATCCGCTGGGCCTTATACTGAACTTCCGGTGAACGGTACCAAGCGTCTGGTAAACGGTAATATGCATACCAGAAATGAATAGGACAAACTTTTTTCTGAATAAAAATGAAAATGGTTGAGACGCGGTATGAATCGCTAATTCTATTCATAGCTTTATTAGAAATATGCAATTTGAGGGTGGTTCAATAAAGTTAAGTTCCATTTGCTATTTGGTTTGAAAAAGCATTTAAGCACGTAAATAAACTTTATTAAATCAAAGTGTGCCATGCGTGAAGTATATGTGTATGCCGTTCACCCCCTATAAAAAACCGTTCGGGGGCAAGGTGGAAGTATGGGCTGATTTTGGATATAAATATGTCGTCAGCAATAACGCCTCACACGGAGGGGCGCTAACGAATCGGCCCTGACAAGGGCCCGAAAGAAAGGTAGGAGGCCATGACGAAAGGTCTGCACGTGCCTTCCGAGATCGGCAAGCTCAGGAAGGTCTGCCTGCACCGTCCCGGCGACGAGCTCCTCAACCTGCCGCCCGACGAGCTCGAGCGACTCCTGTTCGACGACGTCCCGTTCCTTGAGGTCGCGCAGCAGGAGCACGACACCTTCGCCCAGATCCTGAGGGACCAGGGCGTGGAGGTGCTCTACCTCGAGAACCTCGTCGCAGAGGTGTTCGACCAGGTCCCCGGCGCCCGCGCCGAGTTCACCGACCAGTACATCGCCGAGGCAGGCATCCGCGGCCAGCACATGCCGCAGATCGTCCGCGAGAAGCTGGACTCCATCGAGGACAACCTCGAGTTCGTCAAGAAGACCATGGCCGGCATGACCAAGGCCGAGATCGACATGCCCCTCACGGCGTCCACGACCCTCGACTCCCTGGTCAACTCCGAGTCCGAGTCCGACCTGATCATCGACCCGATGCCCAACCTCTACTTCACCCGCGACCCGTTCGCGGTCGTCGGCGAGGGCGTCAACCTCAACCGCATGTACTCGGTCACCCGCAACCGCGAGACCCTGTACGGCAAGTACGTCTTCAAGTACCACCCCGACTACAAGGACGTCTCCCTGTACTTCCGCCGCGACTGCCAGTTCCACACCGAGGGCGGCGACGTGCTGAACATCAACGAGAAGACCCTCGCCGTCGGCATCTCCCAGCGCACCCAGGCAGCCGCCATCGACGTCATGGCCCAGAACATCTTCTGGAACTCCGACTCCAAGGTCGAGCGCATCCTGGCCTTCGACATCCCCGTCTCGCGCGCCTTCATGCACCTCGACACGGTCTTCACCCAGATCGACGTCGATAAGTTCACGATCCACCCCGCCATCATGGGCACCCTGCGCGTCTACGAGCTGACCGCCGGCAAGAACCCGGGCGAGGTCAACATCCGCCTGATCGAGGACACCCTCGAGCACGTCCTGGAGGACGCCACCGGCGTCGACCAGGTCAAGCTGATCCCCTGCGGCGGCGGCGACCCGATCGCGGCCTCCCGCGAGCAGTGGAACGACGGCTCCAACACCCTGTGCGTCGAGCCCGGCAAGATCTGCGTCTACGCCCGCAACACCGTCACCAACGACGTGCTGTACAAGGAGGGCCTGGACCTTCTCGTCGTGCCCTCCGCCGAGCTCTCCCGCGGCCGTGGCGGCCCGCGCTGCATGAGCATGCCCTTCTGGCGCGAGGACCTCTAAGTCTTTCCGTTTCCGGTGCGGTCCCCCTACAACCGCACCGGTTTCGCCCGTCAAACGGGCAACACTAATACTTACGTAATTCATTTCTTCGAAAGGAAACGAACCATGGGTGTTAACCTCTCCGGCCGTAGCTTCCTCAAGCTCCTCGACCTCACCACCGAGGAGATCGAGTACCTGCTCAAGCTCTCCAAGAACTTCAAGGACATGAAGCGCGCTGGCGTTCCGCACCGTTATCTCGAGGGCAAGAACATCGTTCTGCTCTTCCAGAAGACCTCCACTCGTACCCGCTGCGCCTTCGAGGTTGGCGGCATGGATCTGGGCATGGGCGTCACCTACCTCGATCCGGGTTCGTCGCAGATGGGCAAGAAGGAGTCCATCGAGGACACCGCCCGCGTTCTCGGCCGCATGTATGACGGCATTGAGTTCCGTGGCTTTGCCCAGGACGACGTCGAGGAGCTTGCCGCTAAGTCCGGCGTGCCCGTGTGGAACGGTCTGACCACCGAGTGGCACCCCACCCAGATGCTCGCCGACATCCTGACCGTCCAGGAGAACTTCAACTACGACATCAAGGGCAAGACCCTCGTCTTCATGGGCGACTGCAAGAACAACGTCGCTCGTTCCCTCATGGTCGTCTGCTCCAAGCTCGGCATGAACTTTGTGGCCTGCGGCCCCGAGGAGTGCATGCCCGCTGACGACGTCATCGAGGCCTGCAAGCCCATCGCCGAGGCCAACGGCTGCACCATCAAGCTGACCACCGACGTCAAGGACGGCGTCACCGGTGCCGACGTTCTCTACACCGACGTGTGGGTCTCCATGGGCGAGCCCGACGAGGTCTGGGCCGAGCGCATCGCTCAGCTCACCCCGTATCGTGTTACTTCTGAGGTCATGGCTATGGCCAACCCGGGTGCCATCTTCCTGCACTGCCTGCCCAGCTTCCACGACACCAACACCACGATTGGCGCCGAGAAGTGCGAGCAGTTCGGCATCACCGAGCAGGAGGTCACCGACGAGGTCTTCGAGAGCCCTGCTTCCAAGGTCTTCGACGAGGCCGAGAACCGCATGCACACCATCAAGGCTGTCATGTACGCCACGCTCAAGTAAGAGCATCTAGCATCTCGCTCGGGGTGCATTGCTGCGCACCCCGAGCGCTTTTGTCTGGTAAAAATCTCGCACCGAGCGACATGCACGGCACGGAAGAGCCGCTTCGGGCGAGATCAGTAAATGATTTATGAAGGGGGGATGAGAACTATGACTGAGACCGCTAAGAAAAAGCGCGGTATGCCTTCATCGTTCACCATTCTTCTTGCTCTGCTGGCAATCGTCGCGGTTGTTACCGTTATCGTCTCCGGTACGTCCGGTGGCGAGGTTACCGCTGCCCGCCTGAGCGATTTCTGCACCGCCCCGGTCAAGGGCTTCGCTGACGCTCTGCCCGTCTGCCTCTTCGTTATGATCCTCGGCGGCTTCCTCGGCATGATGACCGAGACCGGCGCCCTGGACAACGGCATTGCTGTTCTGGTGCAGAAGCTTAAGGGCAATGAGATCATGCTCATTCCCGTGCTGATGTTCATCTTCTCCCTCGGTGGTACCACCTATGGTATGTGCGAGGAGACCGTTCCCTTCTACGCCCTGCTTGCCGCTACCATGATGGCCGCTGGCTTCGATCCCATGGTCGGTGCTGCCACCGTCCTGCTCGGCGCTGGCTGCGGCTGCCTGGGATCCACGGTTAACCCGTTCGCCGTCGGCGCTGCCGTCGACGCTCTGACCGGCGTTGGCATTGAGGTCAACCAGTCCATCATCATCGGCCTCGGTGCCGTCCTGTGGATTGTTACCACTGTTATGTCCATCCTCTTCGTCATGAGCTATGCCAAGAAGGTCAAGGCTGACAAGGGTTCCACCATCCTTTCGATGCAGGAGCTCAAGGACGCCGAAGAGGCTCACGGCAAGGCTGCTTCCGAGGTTCACAAGGAGGTCAAGCTCACCGGTCGTCAGAAGGGTGTTCTGATCGCCTTTGCCTTCACCTTCGTCGTCATGATCGTCGGCTTCATCCCGCTGGCCGACCTCAACGAGGGCGTCGCCAACTTCTTCGATGCTGGCGCTGTCTATGACGCCGACGGTAACGCCATCGTTCAGGGCTGGTCTGCCCTGATCACCGGCCTGCCCATTGGCCAGTGGTACTTCGACGAGGCTTCCACCTGGTTCTTCCTCATGGCTGTCCTGATCGGTATCATCGGTGGCCTGTCCGAGAAGCAGATCGTCAACACCTTCATCACCGGCGCTGCCGACATGATGTCCGTTGTCCTCGTCATCGCTCTCGCCCGTGGTATCTCCGTCCTCATGGCTAGCACCGGCCTCGACGTCTACGTCCTCGACGCTGCCGCCAATGCTCTGGCTGGCCTGTCCGGCGTGATCTTCGCTCCCATGAGCTTCCTGGTCTACTTTGGCCTGTCCTTCCTGATCCCCTCGACCTCCGGTATGGCTACTGTCTCCATGCCCATCATGGGACCGCTGGCTGTTAAGCTCGGCTTCTCGCCCGAGGTCATGGTCATGATCTTCTCCGCCGCCATCGGCGTCGTGAATCTGTTCACCCCGACCTCTGGTGCCATCATGGGCGGTCTCGCTCTGGCTAAGATCGAGTGGACGACCTGGCTCAAGTTTGCTCTTAAGCTCATCGTCGCTCTCTCCGTCGTCTGCGCCATCATCCTGACCATCGCTTGCGTGATGATCTAAGTACCCCCTGGGTACCCCACGGAAACCATGACGATCCTATAACGGATCACCTGGTCATCGTCTGTCCGGTGGGGTAACCCCACCGGTAGACTCCTACCTTTGGCCCCCTCCCGTTCCGTGCGCGGGAGGGGGCGCTCTTATGTTGCGCGGTTCTACGAACCGCGCAACCAGTCGACGCTGCGCGCCGTCCAGAACGACAATTTGTCATTCAAAAGGCAAGGCATGACCAAAAGGTCTATGCCTTGCCTTTTTCATGCCAACTTGTACGTTCTGGACGGCGCTCGCTGTCCGTCCTCTGCCTGCGGCGCTTTCCATTGTTGGTGCAGGGGCGCTTTGCCTACTCTGGCGGGCTTTCGCTGGCTTATGCTTAACCTGCGACGTTTTCATTGTTGGTGCTGAGTGCCTTGTTTCCCGTTCCAAATGAGCCACCCCGGGTCCCCGGCGGTTGCGGTGGGCGTGTTTGGTTGGTGCCTGTTGATGGTCTGGTTATCGGGGAGGGCGGGCTCCGTTATAATCGCGTAGGAACTTAATTTACGAAACGGGACGGGAGCCATACATGCGCCAGGGTTTCGACAACGCGAAGTATATCGAGCTGCAGGCCGCTCATATTAAGGAGCGCATCTCGCAGTTTGGCGGCAAGCTGTATTTGGAGTTTGGCGGCAAGCTGTTTGACGACTATCACGCGAGTCGCGTGCTGCCGGGGTTTGAGCCGGACAGCAAGTTTCGCATGCTCAAGAGCATTGCCGATGACGTTGAGGTCATCATCGCGATCAACGCGAACCACATCGAGAAGAATAAGGCCCGTGGCGACCTGGGCATTACCTATGACGAGGACGTTTTGCGCCTGGTCGACCTGTTCCGCGGCAACGGTTTTGCTGTCGCGGCCGTGGTTATCACCCAGTACGCCGGCCAGCCCGCCGCCGATGTGTTCCGCAATCGCCTGAACGCGCTCGGCATTCCCGCCAAGCTGCACTATCCCATCGAGGGCTATCCGCACGACGTCGACCTGATCGTGTCCGACGACGGCTATGGCAAGAACGAGTTTGTCGAGACCACCCGTCCGCTCGTCGTCGTGACGGCACCCGGCCCTGGCTCGGGCAAGCTCGCCACCTGCCTGTCTCAGCTCTATCACGAGCACAAGCACGGCACCGCCGCCGGCTACGCCAAGTTCGAGACGTTCCCGGTCTGGAATCTGCCCCTCACGCATCCGGTCAACATCGCCTATGAGGCCGCCACGGCCGACCTCGACGATGCCAATATCATCGACTCCTTCCACTTGGAGGCCTACAACAAGACCACGGTCAACTACAACCGTGACGTCGAGGCTTTCCCGGTGGTCCGTGCCCTGATGGAAAAGATTCTGGGGGAGAGTCCCTACCAGAGCCCCACCGACATGGGTGTCAATATGGTCGGCTTTGCCATCACCGATGACGATGCCTGTCGCGATGCCTCCAAGATGGAGATCGTCCGCCGCTACTTTTCTGCGGTCGAGGCCGTGCGCCGCACCGGCGTGGGCGATGAACAGGTTGATCGTCTCAAGCTCATTATGAAAAAGGCCGGTATCGACAAGAATTACTCGCCGGCACGCTCGGCTGCCCTTACCAGGGAGCAGCTGACGGGTGGCCCCGTAGGCGCCATGGTCATGCCCGACGGCTCCGTGGTGACCGGTAAGACTTCCACGCGCCTGGGCGCCGCGAGCTCGCTCATCATGAACGCGCTTAAGCATGTCTCGGGCGTTGACCTTGAGCTCGAGGTCATTAGCGATGAGGCGATCGAGCCTATCAGCAAGCTCAAGACGCATTTCCTGGGTAGCAAGAACCCGCGCCTGCACACCGACGAGACGCTTATGGCGCTCTCGATCACCTCGGCAACGAGCGAGACGGCGGCCCGCGTCCTTTCGGGCCTGGAGCAGCTGCGCGGCTGCGATGCCTTCTTTAGCGTGATCATCTCGCCGACGGACGAGACGGTGTTGCGCAAACTGGGCATCAACGTGTGCTGCGAGCCCAAGTTCGAGCGCCGTGGTTTCTTCCACCGCTAAGCCTGGATAAATTGGTCTGAAAGGGGCGCATCGGGTATGCATTCGGTGCGCCCCTTTTATCAACAAAGCTACCGTTTAACCTAAAATTAGCCCGTTTACCTGCCTATAAGCGATTTGGACGGTATACAATAACCCTAATTGTTTCATCCTTTTGCGGGGATGCCGCATGATGGATGTTGCCGGCCATCATGGGGTGTGCCGGTCGCGCACGGTGCAAGTGATGCCCGTGCTCGGTTTGAGGAGGCTGCCATGGCTGGCAAGGGTCGTGCGAGTGTCAACGATATGAAGCGTGTCGAGGTGCAGGTGCTGATGGAGATCGCTCAGCAATCCGAAGACAACGGCGGATTATATGGCTTTTCGCGCAAGACGCTTGCCGAGCGTGTGGGGGTGTCTCCGTATCGCGCCCGCGCGGCAATTGAGCGCTTGGAATCCGAAGACATCATTGAGGTCGTCTCGCGCTACAGCGACGACGGCGGCCAGCTCGCAAATGGTATTTGTCTCACGGAGCGTGGCGAGTGGTATCTAGAGGGCGTCCGTACCGGCATGCTCGTTCAAGAAATGCTTGAGGACGAGGTTGCTGATCGATAGCAGCATGTAACCCTTGCCATAGCGACGCCGCCTGGGAAACCGGGCGGCGTTTTGTTTCGAGATGGAGAAATGCGATTGCACGTAAGAAAAATTGCGTGCGGCGCGCGTCGCGAGTATTACAATGAAGACCCGTAAGATGCGTATGGACAACTTCTACGGGAAGCGCAGGTAACTCAATATGACCAAGCATGTGTTCGTGACCGGCGGCGTGGTTTCGTCTCTGGGCAAGGGTATTACCGCGGCCTCGCTGGGCCGTCTGCTCAAGTCGCGCGGCTACAAGGTAACGATGCAAAAGGCCGACCCGTATCTGAACGTCGACCCCGGCACCATGAGCCCGTTCCAGCATGGCGAGGTCTTTGTGACCGAGGACGGCTACGAGTCCGATCTGGACCTGGGCCACTACGAACGCTTTATTGACGAGAACCTGACCCGTGATTCCAACTTTACGACTGGTGCCATCTATAAGAGCCTGATCGCCCGTGAACGTCGCGGTGACTTTTTGGGCGGCACCGTGCAGGTGATTCCGCACGTCACGAACGCCATTAAGGATAAGTTCCGTCGTATTGAGGAGCAGACCGGCTCCGATGTGGTCATCACTGAGTTGGGCGGCACCATCGGCGACATTGAGTCGCAGCCGTTTGTCGAGGCCATTCGCCAGTACCGCAAGGAGGCCGGCCCCGAGAACGTCTGCTACATCCACGTGTCGCTCGTTCCCTATATCGCCGCCGCCCACGAGGTCAAGACCAAGCCGACGCAACACTCCGTCAAGGAGCTCCGCAGCTTTGGTATCCAGCCCGATATTATCGTTCTGCGTTCCGACCACCATATCGACGATGCCATCCGCGGCAAGATCGCAAGCTTCTGCGACGTCGACACCGACTGTGTCTTTACCAACGAGGACTGCGCGAGCATCTACGATGTTCCGCAGCTACTCGCCGAGCAGGACTTTGACCTGCGCATTTGCGAGCGTCTGGGTCTCGATCCGCGTGAGCGCGACATGAGTGAGTGGAACGAGTTCCTGCGCAAGCAGAACCATGCCAACCAGCACGCCGACAAGGTGAAGATCGCCGTCGTGGGCAAGTATACGCAGCTGCCCGATGCCTACCTGTCGGTTATCGAGGCCCTGCACCACGCGGGCGTGTTCTACGATCGCCACGTTGACGTGCAGCTGGTCGATGGCGAGAGCCTCGACGAGCAGAACGTCTCCGAGGTTCTGGGCGACGCCTCGGGCATCCTGGTCCCCGGCGGCTTTGGCAAGCGCGCCCTGGAGGGCAAGATCCTCGCGGCCGAGTTCGCCCGCGAGCACAAGATTCCGTATCTGGGCATTTGCCTGGGTATGCAGGTGGCCGTGTGCGAATTTGCCCGCAACGTCGTCGGCCTTGCCGGCGCCAGCTCTTCCGAGTTCGATCCGGATGGCCCGTATAGTGTCATCGACCTGATGAGCTCGCAGGAGGACGTGACCGAGAAGGGCGGCACCATGCGTCTGGGTGCCTATCCGTGCAAGCTTGCTGCCGATTCCCTCGCGCGCGAGGCCTATGGCGAGGAGCTCGTCTACGAGCGTCACCGTCACCGTTTTGAGTTCAACAACGCCTTCCGTGACCAGCTCGAGGACGCCGGTCTGGTAATCTCGGGCCTTTCGCCCGACGAGCGTCTGGTCGAGATGGTCGAGCTGCCGCGCGATGTGCATCCGTGGTATGTGGCCACCCAAGCTCATCCCGAGTTCAAGAGCCGTCCGACCAACCCGCAGCCGCTGTTCCGCGAGTTCGTGCGCGCCTCGATTGGCCAGCATGAGGGCGTCGATCGCGTGCAGGTGACGCCCAAGAACCTCGCTACGGACTAAGGGTGTCGGCGAACCAAGAACATACCGAAGCTGCTCCCTCGTCGCTCACTGTGGTGGCGGGGGAGTATCTCGATTACCTTGCGGTCGAACGGGGTTTGGCGCGCAATACGATTGCGGCCTACCGTCGTGACCTGACGACGTATTGCGCCTATCTGGAGCGGGCTGACATTGCGTCTTTTGAAGATGTGAGCCGTCAGGTCGTGGAGGGCTTTGTTGCCGATCGCCGCGACGGAGGCTATTCCGACGCCTCGGTGGAGCGCGCGCTTGCTGCCGTGAAGGGCCTGCATGCCTTTTTGGTGCGCGATGGGGCCGTGGCCCAAAACCCGACGGCGGCGTTGCGCCTGCCCAAAAAGGCAGATCGCCTGCCGGAATACCTTTCGGTGGAGGATGTCTCGGCACTGCTCGATCAAGACTTTCCCGAGGGCGAGATGGGGCTGCGCGATCATGCCATCTTGGAAGTGCTTTACGGTTGCGGCTTGCGCGTGAGTGAACTGGTTGGGCTCGATGTGGGCGATATCCATATCGATGACGGGTTTGTCCTGGTGCGCGGTAAGGGCTCCAAGGAGCGTCTGGCCCCGTTGGTGGGAAGCGCGGCTCGCGCCTTGACACACTATATAGGTGACGGGCGCACTCTCCTGGCCGCCCATGCTCACGGGACGGAGACCTCGGCGGTCTTTTTAAATAAGAACGGACGTCGCCTGTCGCGCCAGGCCGTGCATGCGATATGCGAGCGGTATGGGCGCCAGGTGGGGCTGGTGGGGCTCCATCCCCATGCCTTGCGCCACTCCTTTGCCACCCACATGCTCGCGGGCGGTGCCGACCTGCGTGTGCTGCAGGAGATTTTGGGCCATGCCGACATTTCGACCACGCAGGTCTACACGCATGTCGACCGCACGCAACTGACCGAGGTCTATCTGGCGGCGCATCCGCTGGCACATCGCTAGCAACCTCGCTGACCTGCATATTTATAAATATTAAGGGGGACGGGCCCCAGATTGTCGCGACGCACTTTTGCGCGCATGGGCAATCTGGGGCCCGTCCCATTTTTCGCCAGACACCGACGCGGTGGTGGGCCGTGTGCGCCGTGGGTGGGGGAGTTTGGGGGCGATGTGAACGGCACGTAAAGGGACGTAAAAATCGCCTCAAGGTCAACTTGAAGGTTGAGGTTCGCGGGCGTGGTTCTACAGGTGGCATCCCGCCTTTACTGCAAACACAACATATTGTGTTTTCGAACACATGCTCGGGGGTGTTTTACAACATATCGGGGATGGAGTGGTGGGGCGGGGTGGGGGAAGAGGTGGGGAAAGGTGTTGAAAAATGGGGCGGTTCCCCATATTATTGATGACGTCGACAGGCGGGGTGGTTCCCCGCGTACGTGCCATCTGAGTAACCGAGGGGAGGGCGCACATGGGAATGACGGGTGCATACGAGCGCAATCTCGATGCAAAAGGTCGTCTATCCCTGCCTGCACCCCTTCGCGAGGAGCTTGGAGAGCACGTTCGCGTGTTCAAAGCCCTGGATGTCGATGCTCTGTACGTGTTCTCTGCCGAGGCCTTCGATAAGTGGGTCGAAGGACTCTTCGCGGGTCGTGAGGACCACGAGGGTTTTAACCCGCGTGACATTAACGACCAGAAGCTCATGAGGGCGATCAACAAGCGCACCACGTCGATGGATGTGGACAGCGCCGGTCGTATCGGTCTTTCCGAGTCTCTCCGCAAGCAGGCGAATCTCGACCGCGAGGTCACGGTTGTGGGCAACTACGACCACCTTGAGGTTTGGGATCGCGCCGCGGCCGATGAGGACGATGACGATGAGGCCCTGCTGGACCTCTTCTTCTCGTAAGGGCAAGGCACGGGTAACGGATGGAGCGTGGGATCTTGACACAAGAATATCGGCATGAACCTGTCATGCTCGGCGAAGTGCTTGAGTCGCTGCAGCTAAAGAGCGGCTCCGTTGTCTGCGATTGCACCCTTGGCGGTGCCGGCCATTCGGTAAAGATGGCCGCACAGGTGGGGGAGACGGGCCTTTTGCTCGGCGTCGATCAGGACGACATGGCCCTCGAGGCCGCTGGCGCCCGTCTGGACCGCGAGGTTCCCGGCGTTCCGCACCAGCTGCTGAAGGGCAACTTCGGCGACTTGGACGAGCTGCTTTGCTCGGCCGAGGTGCCCGGGGTCGATGGCTTCCTGTTCGATTTGGGCGTTTCGTCACCGCAACTCGATATCCCTGGCAGGGGCTTTTCGTATAACGAGGACGCCCCATTGGACATGCGGATGGATCCGGGCAATAACACCTTAAACGCAGCTGAGGTCATCAACACCTATAACGAACACGACCTCGCCCGGATTCTACGCGTCTACGGCGAAGAGAAGTTCGCCTCGCAGATCGCGCGCGAGATCGTGCGCCGCCGCGAGCAAGAACCGATCGAAACCACCGGCCAATTTGTCGAGATCATCAAGGCTGGTATCCCCGCTGCCGCTCGTCGGCATGGCGGACACCCGGCCAAGAAAAGTTTCCAGGCCATTCGCATCGAGGTCAATCACGAACTCGATGTGCTCGAGCGAGGGCTTGATGCCGCCACCAGGTGGCTCAACCCGGGCGGGCGTATCTGCGTCATCTCGTATCACTCGCTCGAGGACCGTATCGTAAAGAACCACTTTAAGGAGATGAGCCAGGGGTGCACGTGTCCGCCGGAGATTCCGGTATGCGTGTGCGGCAACGTGCCGATACTCAAGGTCATCACCCGCAAACCCCTGGTTGCCCAGCCTGATGAGGTTGAGCGCAACCCTCGGGCGAGATCAGCCAAAATCCGCGTGGCGCAGCGTCTGTAGGCGCGACCGCGCGATATTGGACCTCCCGCTCGCACCATAAACGAAGCTTAAACACACTACCAACGTACTCGGGATGGGAGGCGGCATATCATGGGCTACAACACCTCAAACGCAGCACTCGCCTATGATATGAACGCCATGCCCGCCTATCGTGAGACACCGCAGGCTCCCGTTGCTCCCCGCGAGCAGCGCACGCCGCGCTTTGATGTCTACACGGGCGCGGGCCGTCAGGCAAACCAGGCAGTAAGCCCGGTTTTCATGAGCGTTCTTAAAACGTTTTGCATCATTGCGGCCATCTTCATGACGATCGGTGTCGCCCGTGTGGCGCTCGCCGGCGTTACGGCCCAGGTGCTCAACAGCAACGCCGAGCTTACCAACACGCTCGAAAAGGCGACCGATGAGAGCTCCGACCTGGAGGTCATGCATTCGGTCTATGGCGCCGACACGCGCATTCGCGACCTTGCGGGCGCTTATGGCATGGTGGAGCCCAGCGAGAGCGTTACACTTGACTTTTCGCAGGATGCAGCCGCGGGCGCCAACGCGACCGCGACCGCTCAGTAGCAAGACGGTAGCTGAGTATGACAAATGACTATCGCCGCGGTTCCGATGGGGGCCGCGGTTCTGGACGTCCCTCGTCGCGGGGACGTTCTGGTTATCAAGGAACGGGTCGGCAATCTTACAACGCCGGGCGGTCCCGTGGCAACGACCCGGCGTCGCGACTTCGCGGCTCGGGTGGCCCTCAAGTGCATAACACCAGGTCGCGCAAGAGTTCGTCGACCGAATGGCTCACGGGCACGCCGCTGCCTCGCCGCAAAGCCGTCATGGGATTCATCGGGCTTGGCTTGGGCTTGGGCGTCTTTCGCCTTGCCGACTATCAAATTGTCGAAGCCGATAAACTGCGCGAGCGTGCCGATGCGCGTCGCCTGCTTGCGCAGACCCTCTATGCCAAACGTGGCACCATCTACGACCGCAACGGTAACGTGCTGGCGTCGTCGGTCGAATGTCGCAACATCGCCGTGAACCCGCAGCTTGTCGAGGACGTTGACAAGACGGTGTCGGCGCTGGTCAAGGCAACTGGAATCGATAAAAAGACCTGCCGCAAGCTCGTTGAGTCCGATGGAACCTGGGTGTATATCAAGCGCCAGGTGGACGAAGACGATGCTGTGGCGCTGGAGAAGAAGAACCTGCCCGGCGTGCTTTTTGAGCAGGCCATGAAGCGCGTATATCCATACGGCAATCTGGCATCGCAGGTGCTGGGTGTAGTGAATGTAGACAACGACGGCTTGACTGGTCTCGAAAAGCAATACAACAAGCTTCTGACCGGCACGAACGGTTCTCTCGTACGCGAGCGCGCGAGGGACGGCAGCTATATCGCGGGCGGTGCCTATAAAAAGGTGGCTGCGGTCGACGGCGTTGATATCGTGACGACGCTCGACGTCAATATCCAGCGTGCGGCCGAGGATGCCCTGGCAGAGGCAGTTGAGAAGACTAAGGCCAAGAACGGCTCGGCGCTGGTCACCGATCCTACGACAGGAGAGATCTTGGCAGCCTGCTCGTATCCGACCTACGACCAGACCGATTTGGAAAACGCCAAGACCGAGGATATGAACCTGCGCCTGGTTACCGACGCCTACGAGCCCGGCTCGGTCTTTAAGACACTCGTGGCGGGCGCCGGCTTCGACTTGGGCGTCGTGCGATCGAGTACGTCGTTTGAGGTGCCGGCGAGCATCAAGGTGGGCGACGATACCGTCACCGATGCCGACAAGCGCGACTATGCCATGACCATGGATGTGCGCGAGATGATGCGCCGTTCGTCCAACGTGGGCTTTGTCCTGGTGGGGCGCAAGATCGGTGCCGACGACTTTGCCGCCTATGTGGACAAGTGGGGCATCGGTCACAGCTCTGGTGTAGATTTTCCGGGCGAGAGCCTGGGCATCGTCAAGGAGCGTGACCAGTATGACGGCGCCACGCTGGGCTCAATGAGCTTTGGACAGGCGCTGTCTGTCTCGCCGATTGAGATCGCACGTGCCGTGGGCGGCATCGCTAACGGCGGCGTGATGATGACCCCGCACTTCTATAAGTCCAGCAAAGGCGACGAGAAGGACTGGGGCGAAGGCGAGCGTGCGATTTCTGAGGATGCAGCATCCCAGGTGACATCGTGCATGCAGACGGTCGTGTCTGAAGGCACGGGCGTTGGCGGCGCAGTTGACGGCTATGACGTGGCGGGCAAGACCGGCACGGCCGAACGTGCCGACGAGAACGGCGGCTACCTCAAGGAGAACTACATGTCGTCCTTTATGGGCTTTGCGCCGGCACAATCGCCCAAGGTGCTGTGCTATATCACGCTCGACGGAACGCCGAGCGGCTCAGATGCCGCTGCGGTGCCGTTCCAGTCCATTATGGCCAACGCGCTCGACGTGCTGGGTATCCCACACACGAAGTAGGGGGTTACAATCTTTGGGGCGTGGTTTGTTGTCCCATATGAGGGGTGTTCACATGCCCTGCACCACGCATGCGCGGCGCTGGGATACAATACGCCGATAGCATTATTTAGGTTTACAGGGGAGCTGCAATGATAGAGATCGCCGTCAACAACCTCGCGGCCGCAACAGGGGCCCGAACCGTGACGGGAGAAGTCGATCGGGTATGCCGCGGGTGCGTTATCGACTCGCGCCAGGTCGAGGAAGGGACGATTTTCGTCGCCTTTCCCGGTGAAAACGTCGACGGCAATGATTTTGCTTCCCGTGCCGTCCAGTCGGGTGCCGGCGCCGTCGTGATGACGCGTGAGCCCGATGCCGAGTTGGTCTCGCTGGCGCAGGACAAGGGATGCGCCATCCTGCTGACCGATGATCCCGAGGAGTTTCTGCTTCGTTTGGCGCACGCGTATCGCCTGGAGCTTGGCTGCCTGGTCGTTGGCATTACCGGTTCCATCGGCAAGACGACGACCAAGGACGTGCTCGCCGCTGTGCTCGCCAAGCGCTATCGTGTCTGGGCCACCAAGGGCAATTTCAATAACCTGATCGGCATGCCGCTCACGGTGCTTTCCGCCCCGGCCGGTACCGAGGTCCTGGTGCTCGAGATGGGCATGAACCATTTCCACGAGATCGAGCGCCTGTCCCAGTCCGCCAATCCCAACCTTGCCATCGTGAGCAAGATCGGCACCTCTCACATCGGCATTTTGGGCAGCCGCGAGAACATCGCCCGCGCTAAGGCCGAGATTGTCCAGGGTATGTGCGCCGCCGGCGACTTCTTGCCGCTGCTGGTTTTGGGCGGTGAGGACGACTTTACGCCGTTCATTCGCGATACGTTCGCCCAGCCTGCTGGTATCGACGTGATGCTGGCCGGTGTCTCTGACGATGATGAGGTCCGCGCCCGCGACGTTCGCGTTGATGACGAGGGCCGTCCGGTCTTTACGCTCGATTTTGGTCAGGGCGAGACAATCGATACCATGCTTGCCATCCCCGGCGTGCAGTCCGTTCCTAATGCCGTTAAGGCCGCCGCGGTTGCCTATCGCCTGGGCGTGACGCCCGAGCAGATCGATGCTGCCTTTAGGGGTCTTACGATCACCGGGCACCGCCAGGAGATCAAGCGCGCCAAGAGCGGTGCACGCATCATCGACGATTCCTATAACGCCAGCGCCGAATCGATGGCAGCCGGCCTCGATCTGCTGTGCTCGCTTTCATGCACGGGGTCTCGCATGGCGATCCTGGGCGAGATGGGCGAGATGGGCGATGAGGCTCCTCGCATGCATGAGCTCGTGGGCGCCTATGCCGCCGCCAAGAAGCTCGACATGCTGGCGTGCGTGGGTGGTGAGCTGGCCCAGCTTATGGCCGATGCCGCGCGCATGATGGGCATGGACGAGGACCGCATCCAGGTGTTCTCCGATTATCAGCAGGTGCTCGACCGCATGGGCGGCGCGCTTGAAAAACATGATGTTGTACTGGTCAAGGGTTCCCGCTTTGTTGAGCTCGACCGCTTTGTGGAAGGTGTGTGCTAGCCCATGTTCGGCAATCCCTCGTATCCAACGTATCAGGCTTTTTTGGGGCTTGGCATCGCCGCAGCCATTGCGCTGCTGCTCATGCCGTGGTGGATTAAGCTGCTCAAGGTCGAGGGTATCGGCCAGCAGGTTCGTGCCGACGGCCCCAAGCGTCATTTGGTTAAGCAGGGAACGCCCACCATGGGTGGCGTTGTCATCCTCGTCGCGATCTCGCTGACCTGCCTGCTGATGGGCAAGCTCACCACCGAGCTCGTGCTCGTGCTGCTCGCCACGCTGGCGACCGGCGTGCTGGGCCTGATCGACGATCTGACCTCCGTTACGCATGGGCGCTCGCTCGGTCTGACGCCGCATGCCAAGATGATCGGCCTAACCATTATCTGTGTCACCTTTACGGTGCTTGCCGTCAACTGGTGCGGCGTCGCCCCCGAGATTCGTTTTCCCGGTGGGTTGACGATTGACCTTGGCGTGCTTTCGACTACCATCTGCGGCTATTCGTTCCCGTGGCTCTATATTGTCTTTTGCTGGCTGATGATTGCCGGTCTTTCTAATGCCGTGAACTTGACCGATGGCCTTGACGGTCTTGCTGGCGGCACCTCCATGATCGCCATGCTCGCCATGGCTGCCATGGCGTTTTTGCACGGAGACGTGAACCTGTCCATCTTCTGCACCGCGTGTGCCGGTGCCTGCCTGGGCTTTCTGTGGTTCAACTGCTATCCGGCGAGCATCTTTATGGGTGATACCGGCTCGCTTGCTCTGGGCGCCGCGTTTGCCTGTACGTCCATCATGACTAACACCGAGGTCGTC
Source organism: uncultured Collinsella sp. (assembly GCA_905199545.1). Lineage (GTDB taxonomy): Bacteria > Actinomycetota > Coriobacteriia > Coriobacteriales > Coriobacteriaceae > Collinsella. Next base: position 22,999 of record CAJKGW010000007.1, on the reverse strand, counting down.
TCCCTCATCATCGGTGGCCTGTTTATCGTTGAGACCCTGTCGGTCATGATTCAGGTTGTCTACTTCCACTTTACGCACAAGCGCGTCTTCCTTATGGCGCCCATCCATCATCATTTCGAAAAGAAGGGTTGGGCCGAGACCAAGGTCGTCATCCGTTTTTGGATTATCGCTGCGGCATTTGGTGCCGTTGGCCTTGCCCTGTTCTTCCAGTTGGGATAGTGGTCTTTCATGCCTCTTGCTGATGTCTTTAGCCTGCTCGTTTTGGGTCAGGGCAAATCCGGTCTCGATGTCGCCCGCTGGGCGCTGGCACATCCAGAGCGCGTAAGCGCCGTTACCGTGTATGGCGGCGGCACCTCTGAGCCCAATGACGCCACGCGTGCGCTCGAGGCTGCCGGTGCGTCGTTTGTCTATGGGACCGAACAGGTCGAGGGCGCCTATGACGTATGCGTGACGTGCCCGGGCATCTCGGAGTTCTCGGGCTTCTTTAAGGCCGGGCGCGAGCATGCCGCCCAGATTATGGGTGAGCCCGAGTTTGCCTATCGCCTGTCGCCCGATAACTGGATTGCCATCACGGGCACCAACGGCAAGACGACCACCACGTCGCTGACCGATTATCTGCTCAAGGCTTCCGGTGAGGCCAGTGTAGCTGTCGGCAACATCGGTGAGCCGCCTATCAACGAGATTGACGGCCGAGCCCACAACGAGTGGTTTGTGGCTGAGCTCTCGAGCTATCAGATTGCTACGACCACCGAGCTCCACCCTCGCGTGGCGGTGCTGCTCAACATCACTCCCGACCACTTGGGCTGGCATAAGAGCCATAAGAACTATGCGCTTGCCAAGATCAAACTGTTTGACAATATGGTCGATGACGATCTGGTGGTCGTCGACGTCGAAGACGCCGGCATTCACGAGTTCGATGAGTACATCTACACGCCGGGTCGTCGCATCTGCAAGGTTGCCTTTGACGAGCCAGAGGGTGAGGATGTCGCCTTTGTGCGCGATGGCAAGATGATCGTGCGCCTGAAGGGCGTCGAGACCCCGCTCATCGCTACATCCGAGCTCAAGATCTCGGGCCATCATAATGTTATCAATGCCCTGTGCGCTGCCACGGCTGTCCTGGCCGTCGGTGCCAATCCCGAGGGCATTTGCCGCGGTCTGGCCTCGTTCCAGCCGCTCGAGCACCGCGTGGAGCCGTGCGGCGAGATTGACGGAGTGCGCTACGTCAACGATTCCAAGGCGACCAACACCGACGCGGTCGAGAAGGCACTGACGGCATTTCCCGATGACAACGTGATCTTGCTGCTCGGCGGCCACGATAAGGGCACGCCGCTCACGGACTTCGCGCGCGTCGTTATGGATAACGTGCGCTCGGTCGTCTGCTTTGGCGATGCGCGCGAGCGCTTTACCGCCGCTATGGACGAGGCCGATGTCGATGGCGATGTGGATATCGCCCAAGCGGATGACCTACGCGATGCCGTGGACGTTGCCCGTTCGCTGTCGAGCCGTGGCGACGTGATCTTACTTTCTCCTGCCTGCTCTTCGTTCGATGAGTTCTCGGGCTATGAGGAGCGCGGCCGCGTGTTTAAGGACTACGTGGCTCAGCTTGCCGCTGCAGCGAAATCGCAAATGGAATAGGGGTTGCCGGTGAGAGAGGAGAGCCCCCGACAAGGTATGAGGAGGCCCGACTCGGACCGTGCTTCCTCGCGGCGTAGCACACCGCGTTCCGGTCGCGGCGGGCAGTCGTTTAGCGAACGCTATATTGCCGGCGTTCCCGCCCGCATCATGCGCCCCCGTCTGATATTTATGGCCTGCCTGTTTACTTTGGTGTGCTTTGGTCTGCTGATGGTGTACTCGGCGTCTTCGGTCGAGGCGCTGCACGAGAATGGCTCGGCGACGTTTTTCCTGGGTCGACAGGCCGCGTTTGCCGTGGTTGGTGTTCTGGCGCTGATTGCCATCGTGCGCGTTTTGCCGGACAGCTGGTTTGGGGAGGATGTGCTTAGGATCTTCCTTATCGGCATGATAGGGCTACTGTTTCTGGTGTTCTTGGTGGGCAGCGGCAGCCGTGGCGCCACGCGCTGGCTCAACATCGCCGGTATTCAGTTCCAGCCTTCCGAGTTTTTAAAGCCATTTGCCATTGCGTATTCGGCCATCATGCTTGATCGCTTCTTTTCGCCCGGTGGCAACATCAACGAATTCCTTCGCAAGATGGGCATCTACCTGGGTATTTCGCTCTTTCTGATCTTTATCCAGCCCGATTTCGGTACTGTCCTGATCATCCTGTTGACCCTCATGTGCATGGCGTTGTTTGCGGGTCTCGACCCCAGATTTATCATCGGCGTGCTAATCTTCGGCATTCTCGTGATCGTGATTGCACTTGTCGCAGAGCCGTACCGTATGGTGCGTATTCAGGTTGCCTTGAACCCTTGGGCTGACGAGTATGGTGACGGCTATCAGGCCACGCTTGCCATCATGGCCTTTGCCTCGGGCGGTCTGTTCGGCCGTGGCATCGGCAACTCAACCATGAAGTACTCGTATCTGCCCGAGGCGCACAATGACTACATCCTGGCCATCATTGGCGAGGAAGTCGGCTTTGTCGGAACCGTGCTGTTCTTCTTGGTGTTTGCGATGCTGATCTACTCGGCGTTTCGCATTGCCGAGCAGGCGACCGATCGTCGGGGCGCGCTTATGGCGTCTGGCTCCGCGGTTATTCTCGCGGTGCAGTTTTTGATTAACGCGCTGGGCATCCTCAACGTGTTTCCCATGACGGGCAAACCGTTGCCGTTTATTAGCTACGGCGGTTCGTCGATTATTGTGTCGCTTATGCTTGCCGGGTTGATCCTGCGCGTTTCGTACGAGAGCGCCCGCCGCGATGAGTATGACCGCCGCCGTGAGAGCTTTGCCGTTATGGACGAGAGCACCGCCGGCGTGGCCCATGTGCGCGGTGAACGACCTTCGCGTAGCGGCTTTACCGTTCTGGATGGTTCTGCATCCGAGCCGGCAGCTCGTCCACGCTCGCGAACGGCTCCGCAAGGTCGTCCGCAGCGCCCCAGCCCTCGCAACGCGGGCGGCGGATATAATCGAATCGATTTGAACTCGGACCCGTCGGCGCGTCTGCGCACCGACGACCAGGGACCGCGTGTACGAAGGGACTACCATGACCGATAAGATGACCGTTGCTATTGCAGCCGGCGGCACGGCAGGACACATCAACCCCGCGCTCGCCTTGGCCGAAGAACTGCGTGACCGTGGCCACCACGTTGTGTTCGTGGGCCAGTCGCGCAAGCTCGAGGGTCGTTTGGTCCCCGAGGCTGGGTTTGATTTTGTACCCATTACGGTCACGGGCTTCGACCGCTCCCGTCCTTGGACGGCGCTGACCTCCCTGTGGCGTGTCAATAAGGCCAAGCGTGCGCTCGCCAATCATTTCTCAAAGGTCGGCAAGCCCGATGCCGCCATCGGTTTTGGTGCCTATGTCGAGGTTCCGCTGCTTGGGTGGTGCAAGGGCGCAGGCGTTCCGTATCTGCTGCATGAGCAGAACTCTGTTCCGGGCCTGGCCAACAAGATGATGAACTCCCACGCCGCCCGCGTGTGCATCTCGGTGCCGGCAGCGCGTTCGGTCTTTGAGCGCGAAGGTGACCCTGACCACGTGCTCATGACCGGCAACCCCGTACGTCGCTCGGTGATCGAGGGCGATCGCGCTCGTGGCCGCAAGGCACTTGGCGTTCCCGAGGACGCTACGCTGCTGCTCGTCTTTGGCGGTTCACTTGGCGCCCAGCACCTCAACGAGCGCGTGACTTCGCTCAAAAACGAACTGCTTTCGCGCAAGAACCTCTATGTGTTGCATTCGACGGGTGCCGACGGCTTTGAGGAGACCGAGCACGCTTTGGCGCTGACGCCCGAGGAGGCGAAGCGTTACCGCGTCCAGCCTTACATCGACAACATGGGCGATATGCTGGCTGCTGCCGATTTGGTGCTCTCGCGTTCGGGTGCATCGAGCGTGGCCGAGATCGCTGCGCTCGCCGTGCCCTCGGTGCTCGTGCCGTATCCGCATGCGACGGCCGACCACCAAACCACCAATGCTCGTTATCTGGTCGACGCCGGGGCCGGCGTGCTCTGCGCCGATGCCGATATCGACGGTTCTGCCTTTGCCGATGAGCTGCTGCACCTGGTCGATGACGCGGCGGCGCGCGACGCCATGCGTCAGGCGGCGCGTGGTCTGGCTCAGGATAGAGCCGCCGCTCTTCTGGCGGATGCAGTAGAGGGTTTGCGTTAGTTAGACGGGATATCTTCGGTCGCCCTCGCGCTGATGCGGTAGGTGCGGTACAGTTAACGGGTTACAGGCAGTGTTTACGCAAGGAGTACACGAGCACATGGCTGATTCCCAGACTGCAACCTCCGCGCCCGAGTTTAAGAGCGCCCACTTTATCGGTATCGGCGGCGCCGGCATGAGCGGCATCGCCCTCGTTCTGCACGAGCGCGGTTATGCCGTTACCGGCTCCGACCTTAAGACGTCACGTTATATCCGCCAGCTTACCCGCGCTGGTGTGAAGGTGCATGTGGGCCATGAGGCCGCCACGATCGACGAGGTCAAGCCCGACGTGGTTGTTGTCTCCACCGCTATTCCGGAGTCCAACCCTGAACTCGTGCGCGCTCGCGAGCTTGGTATTCCCGTGTGGCCCCGTGCCAAGATGCTCTCTGCTTTGGGTCACGGCTACACCACCGTCGCTGTTGCCGGCACGCATGGCAAGACCACCACGTCTTCGATGTGTGCCACCATGCTCGACCGCATGGGTCTGGATCCGAGCTTCCTGATCGGTGGCATCGTCGAGGGCTATGACACGAACGGCAAGAACGGCTCGGGCGACTACTTTGTCGCCGAGGCCGACGAGTCCGACAGCTCCTTCCTGTTCCTGAACCCCAACGTAGTCATTGTGACCAACGTCGAGGCCGACCACCTCGATCACTACTCGGGTATCGAGGAGATCGAGGCAACTTTCGCCAAATTCATGAGCCTGGTGGGCGAGGACGGCACCGTCATCGTCTGCGGTGAGGACCCGCATCTGGTCGAGCTCGCCAAGTCGACGGGCCGTCACGTGCTTTCCTACGGCTTTGCCGAGAGCAACGACATCGTCTGCATGCACCCGGATGTCAAGGGCATCCAGAGTGACTTTATCGTTCGCTTTGAGGACGGCACTGAGCGCGCTGTGGAGATCAAGAGCAATCCCGGTCGCCACAACATGCTCAACGCCACGGCGGTGCTCACCGTCGCCCATGTCCTGGGCCTTGACATCGACGCCGCCGCCAAGGCGCTCTCGAGCTTTGAGGGCGTCCGCCGTCGCTTTACCCACGTGGGCGATATCAATGGCATCACCGTGGTCGATGATTACGGCCATCACCCCACCGAGATCAAGGCGACGCTTGCTGCCGCTTCGTCGCTGGGTTACAAGCACGTCGACGTCGTGTTCCAGCCGCACCGCTATTCGCGCCTGCAGGCCCTGTGCGAGGACTTTGCCGATGCATTTGCCAATGCCGATAAACTGCTGCTGATTGATGTGTTCTCGGCTGGCGAGATGCCCATTCCGGGTGTCACCTCTAAGATGCTCGCCGATACCGTGCGCGCCAAGCATCCTGGCAAGGAGGTCGTGTACTGCTCCAGCCGTCTTGAGCTCAATCAGGAGCTCGAGCAGATGGTGGGCGAGGGCGACCTGCTGCTCACCATGGGTGCCGGCGACGTTACGACCGTCGGTCCCGAGTTCATTGAGTATCTGACTGCCAAGAAAGACGCTTAAGTCTAATGGGTCTGTTTAACGCCGTCATGGCGCTCTCGGGCATGATCGACACGGATGTGATCGAGGACGAGCGCCTTGCGCGTCATACGAGCTATCGTATCGGCGGCAAGGCCGACCTCTTTGTGACGTGCCATAGCTATCATGCCCTCCGCCGCGCCGTGGCGGTGCTCGATCGCGAGCAGGTGCCGTGGGTCATCATCGGCAAGGGCTCCAATCTGCTGGTTGCCGATGGCGGTTATCGCGGTGCCGTCATTTCGCTCGGACGTGAGTTCCAGCGCACGGTTGTTGCCGATGACGGTTGTACGCTGACGGTCGGTGCGGGCGTGATGTTTGCGCGCCTGGTCAACGATGCCCTGTCGCGTAGCCTCTCGGGCCTTGAGTTTGCCGTTGGCATTCCTGGTTCGGTCGGCGGTGCGATATCTATGAATGCCGGCACGCGGACCGAGTGGATTGGCTCGCTGGTTGAGGATGTCGTAACGTTTGACCCGGCATCCGGTATCAAGCATTATGCGGGGTCCGAGATCTCTTGGGGCTACCGCGAATGTAGCCTTCCCCGCAATGAGATCATCCTCGAGTGCGTGCTCAAGCTTAAACCGGCGCCCAAGGCCGACATTCGCGAGCGCATGGAGCGGTACCTTACAAGGCGCAAGCGTACGCAGCCCATGGGTCGCGCATCCTGCGGGTCTGTCTTTCGCAACCCGCCCGATGCGAGTGTGGGCAAGCTTATCGAGGATTGTGGATTAAAGGGTTTTTCGATTGGCGGCGCGGAAGTTTCGCCCGTTCACGCTAATTTTATCGTTAATAACGGAACTGCCACGGCCGATGACGTTGCCGCGGTTATCAGACATGTGCACGGAAAGGTGAGGGAGGCGTATGGCATCGAGCTCAGACCGGAAGTTAAATTCCTCGGCTTCTAGAGCATCGAAACCCACCTTCCGCCGCGCCGGAGGGCGTTCCGGCGCGCCTGCCAAACCTCAACGCAATACCGTCGCGCACTCTAAGTCTGTCAGGCATGCTCGACAGACCAGTCGTCCGGTCGTCGGCTCGCAGCTCGGTAATCGTCCGGCCGCAAAAAAGTCCTCGCGTCCCTCGGTGACGTCAAAGCCTGTTATGGGCGCCAAGCCTGCCCGTCCCATGGCAGCTCCCAAGCCCTCGACGGGAACTAAAGCGGCGCGTCCAGGTCTCACGCTGGGCGCATCGAAACCGCGCTCGCTGACATCGGTGCCGGCTACCGCCAAGAAGCCTTCGAGTAAAAAAGGTTTCAACCCGTTATCTTCACTTGGAGCGATGGCAAATAAAACATCAGATGCCGCTTCTGTCGTTACAGGCAAAGGCAAAATCGTGGGCGGCGTTCTGGCCGTCTTGGCCGTGCTCGTCGTCGTTGCCATCGTGGTGATCAACTCTGGACTGTTTACTGCCACTGATATTCAGATTCAAGGCAGCGAGCATGTGACGAAGCACGATGCTATCCAGCTGATCGACTTGCCCGAGGGAACGTCGCTTTTTAACGTCGATCCCGACCAGATTACCGAGGATCTCAAGCAGAACCCGTGGGTTTCGGGCGTGGATGTCCAGCGCCAGTTTCCCCATACGCTTATCATCACGCCGACGGAGCGTAAAGTTATCGCCATTGCGTATATCAGCTCCGACGACCTTGCCTGGGCTATCGGAGACGATGACACCTGGATCGCCCCGCTGTCGACGTCGGTCGAAGTGGACGACCAGGGCAACGTCATCACGACAGGGCAGGGCTCAAATACCTTGACCGGAATCGATGCCGCGCTGGCGCTCGCCAAGCATTATGGCGCGGTGTTATTGACTGATGTCTCGGCGGATGTCGCTCCGGTTTCCGGCCAGGCGGTGAACTCCAAAGCCGTTAAGGCCGGCCTGGATTATGTGCGTGGTTTTTCGAGCGAGTTCTTGGGACAAGTCAAGGATATTTCCACGCCTTCGGTCGAAGCCATCTCGGCAAACCTCAATAACGGCATTGAGGTGTCGCTGGGCGATTCGGACGATATCGCCAAGAAGGAACGCGTAGTCACCAAGTTGCTTTCGCAGGTAGAGGGCGTAACGTATATCAATGTGCGCTCTCCGGGCAACTACACATTTAGGAATGCTCCGACCTCGTAGCGCTGGTTGATGCTTTGTTGAGGGGCCATACCACGCCGTTTATCTGGTTTGTTTGGTTTTCACGGTCAATTATTTGACTGATACGTTCATAATGTGCAAACATAATACGGTTTACCTTTGCATTTACTTTCAACCTGAAGGTTAATGTGCGCAGGGGTCGACCCATGCTATGGCTATAACCTTTGTTCGGAGGACCGACATGCACGAGACAGAGATCAACAACTACCTTGCCGTCATTAAGGTGGTCGGCGTCGGCGGCGGCGGTACCAACGCGGTCAATCGAATGATCGAAGAGGGCATCCGCGGCGTCGAGTTTGTTGCCATCAACACCGATGCTCAGGCACTCGCGATCTCTGATGCCGATATCAAGGTGCACATCGGCACCGACCTTACCCGCGGCCTGGGCGCCGGCGCCAATCCCGAGGTTGGCCGCAAGGCTGCCGATGAGTCCCGCGACGACATCGCCGAGGCGCTCGCTGGCGCCGACATGGTGTTTATCACCTGCGGCGAGGGCGGCGGCACCGGTACCGGCGCTGCTCCCATCGTTGCCGATATCGCGATGAACGAGGTCGGCGCACTGACCGTCGCCGTCGTGACCAAGCCCTTCACCTTCGAGGGCCGCAAGCGTAAGAAGAGCGCCGAGGAGGGCATCAAGACCCTCTCCGATTGCGTCGACACCATGATCGTCATTCCTAACGATAAGCTGCTCGACATCGCCGAGAAGAAGACCACCATGCTCGAGGCCTTCGCGATTGCCGATGGCGTCCTTTCCCAGGGCACCCAGGGCATCACCGACCTCATCACCGTCCCCGGTATCATCAACCTGGACTTCGCCGATGTTAAGACCATCATGAAGCAGGCCGGTACCGCCATGATGGGTATCGGTACCTCTTCTGGGGATACTCGTGCCGTCGACGCTGCCCAGCAGGCCATCTCCAGCCCGCTGCTCGAGAGCTCCATCGATGGTGCCACGCGCGTGCTGCTCTCCATCGCCGGTTCCAAGGACCTGGGCATCCAGGAGATCAGCGACGCCGCCGACGTTGTCGCCAACGCCGTCGACCCCGAGGCCAACATCATCTTCGGTACCGTTGTCGACGAGTCCCTGGGCGATCAGGTGCGTATCACCGTCATCGCTACGGGCTTCTCCGACTCCAACGTCAACCGTCAGGATGAGCTCTTTGCTGCTCAGCAGTCTCAGAGCAAGGCCGCTGCCTCCGCTGAGCCGCAGCGCACCGCCCCGGCTGCCAGCCCGGCTCAGGCAGCTCCGACCCGCAACGTCGGTGGTACCGAGCTGCCCAACTTTGGCAACGACCAGTTCGAGCTTCCCGACTTCCTGAAGCGCGGTAGCTTCTAGTTCGTTTTTCTCAACGACCTGCACGGGGTGTGTCCATTTGGATGCACCCCGTTTTGTTTCTCGTTTGTAAACGAAAGCCTCCAATCTCCTTACGTTCCCTTTACGTTTGGTCCCTACCGCTGCGGGTATCCTTTTAAGGAAGTATGACAGCCGTATAAACGCGGACTGCGCGGCGACGCCGCGGTACTTGTGTTATTAGGAGGCTTTAGTATGGCAGCACGTGCGGACAACGTTTCGCGTGTCGACCATGATGGAGTTACGTTGGTGGAGGGCGCGACATCCGATGTCCGCTTTGCCTTTACCGAGCGCACCGGTGGCGTTTCTGAAGATGCGTACTCCTCGCTCAACCTGGGCTCGCATGTAGGCGATGACCCCTTTGCTGTTCAAGAAAATCGTCGTCGAGCGCTCGAAGCTATGGGCGCCACTGAGTGCGAGCATAATCTGCTCGTGCCCAATCAGGTACATGGTGACCATATCGTTACGGTGACTTCGAACGGTGCCGACGATCTTGAGGCTGTTCGCGAGCAGATTGCCGAGGGCTGCGATGCCATCGTCTGTACGGCTCATGACGTGCCCGTGCTGCTCTGCTTTGCCGACTGCGTTCCCGTGGTGCTGGTGGCCCCCGGCGGGTTTGCCGTGGTGCACTCCGGTTGGAAGGGCACGATTGCACGTATTTCTGCCAAGGCGTGCCAGGCGCTTTGCGATGCTGCCGGCTGCGATGCGAGCGACGTTTCCGCCTATATCGGCCCCCATATCTTGGCTGACGAATATGAGGTATCCCAGGAACTCATGGACCGCTTTGCCGCCGAGTTTTCGTGCATCGATGCGGGCGCTTCTCGCATGCTCGATCTATCTGCCGCCATTCGTGAGGCGTTGGTAGATATCGGTGTGGACGCGGATAATATCGTGGATACCCAGCTTTCGACTGTGCGTCAGAACGACCGCTTTTATTCCTACCGTAACGAGGACGGCACCTGTGGGCGCCATGCCGCGATTGGCGTGATGCTATGAGAAAGATCGTATCGGTCCTGAGCGCCGCTGTGCTTACGCTTACGCTGTGCGCCTGTTCTTCGGGATCTTCTACCTCTTCCATTACCGTGGCCGGCTCCACGACCTGCCTTCCTATCGCCGAGATTGCGGCAGAGGGCTTTAAGGAGGAGACTGGCATCGACGTGCTCGTTTCCGGTTTGGGCTCTTCCGCTGGCATCGAAGCCGTCAGCGCTGGCACGGCCGATATCGCCAGCTCCTCCCGTGGACTCAATGCCGACGAACAGGATCTGGGCCTGACTCCCATCGTCATTGCCCACGACGGTATCGCGGTCATCGTGAACGACGATAACCCGGTCGATAACCTCTCGACCGAGCAGCTCCGCGATATCTATGCCGGCAAGATTACTAATTGGAAAGAGGTCGGTGGCGAGGACCTGAAGATTCAGGTCATCAACCGAGACGAGGCATCCGGCACGCGTGAAGCATTCCGCACCATCGTGATGGACGGCACCCCGTTCGATCGCCGCTCGGCCGTTCTTTCGGGCACGGGCCAGGTGCGCGACGTGGTATCTCGTTCGCACGGTGCCATTGGCTACATTTCGCTGGGCTTCGTCGATAGCCTCAACGCCAAGACCTCGGTCAAGGCCGTCTCGGTCAATCATGTTGAGGCGTCCGAGAAGACGGTCGCGAGCGGCGGCTATCCCATCTCACGCGACCTTTACTTCTTTGTGAAGGGTGCGCCTTCGCAGCAGGCGCAGGATTACATCGACTATGTGACGTCCGAAAAGATGGACAAGCAGATTCGCGAGGCGGGCTTTATCCCCGTCACCAACGACGAGAAGGGGAGTGAGTAGCATGGAAGCACAGGAAAACTCCCAGACTGAGCAGAATGGTCAGGCGCCCAAGAAGCGCGAGCTGGCGCTCGTATCGCGCAGCACCTATATCAAGGAGAAGGCGCTGCAGTGGATCTTCTTTGCCTGCGCGTTCTTGGCGGTTGTTACCGTCATCCTGATTTTTGTCTTTACCACGTACTCGGCGCTGCCCGTCTTTACCGACATCGGTCTGGCGGACTTCTTTAGCTTTACGTGGGCGCCCTCTGAGGGTCACTACGGCATCGTGTCGCTGCTTGCCGGCTCGGGTCTGGTGACCGTCGGCGCGCTCGCCATGGGTGTGCCCCTAGGCGTGGGCACGGCCGTGTATCTGGTCGAGATCGCCAGCAAGCGCGTGCGCAAGCTCATCAGCCCTGCCGTTGACCTGTTGGCCGGCATCCCTTCTATCATCTATGGCTTCTTTGGCATGATCATCATCCGCCCGTTTATCGCACAACTGACCGGCGGTCTTGGTTTTGGCGCGCTGACGGCGTGGTTCGTGCTCGCCATTATGATCGTGCCCACCATCACGACGCTTACCATCGATGCTCTCAATTCCATTCCCATGGGCATTCGCGAGGCATCGTATGCCATGGGCGCCACCAAGTGGCAGACTATCTATAAGGTCGTGTTACCTGCCGCCAAGCTGGGTATCGTGGATGCCATCGTGCTGGGTATGGGCCGTGCCATCGGCGAGACCATGGCCGTGCTCATGGTCGTGGGTAACGCCCCGGTTATTCCCGACAGCATTGCGAGCCCCATCTCGACGCTCACGAGCCAGATTGCGCTCGACATGAGCTATTCCTCGGGTCTGCATCGCTCGGCGCTGTTCGGCATGGGCGTGGTCCTGTTTATCATTTCCGCCACGCTGGTGGGCATCGTCCGCCTGGTTTCCAAGAAGAAGAGGGGGTAGGCTATGTCCGATTCCGTTGACACGACGGTCGATACGACCTCGTCGCGCGAGCGCATCAAGCGTGCCCTTTCCCACGGCAAGAAGGGCCGCATCAACAAGGACCTGTCCAACAAGATCATGCTTGGCGTGTTCCGTGCCGCGGCATACATCACCACGCTGGTGCTGGTCGCTATCATCGCCTACGTGGTCATCAACGGCCTGCCACACATCTCGCTCGACTTTATCTTCGGTTGGCCCCAGGGCGTCAACGCCGAGGGCGGTATTTGGCCCACGATCGTCTCGACCGTCTATGTGACGGCGCTCGCCATGCTTATCTGCACGCCGATCGCTGTGCTGGCAGCCGTCTATCTGGCCGAGTACGCCAAGCAGGGCAAGATCGTCGAGCTCATTCGCTACGCTGCTGACGCTTTGGCCTCGGTGCCCTCCATCGTTATGGGCCTGTTTGGCTACGCCTTGTTTGTCGAGGCTATGGGTCTGGGCCTTTCGATGGTCTCGGCCGCTCTGGCGCTTGCGCTCTTGATGCTTCCCATCGTCATGCGCACCACCGAAGAGGCCATTCGCGCCGTTCCGCGCTATATCCGTTGGGGCGCGTATGGCCTGGGCGCCACCAAGTGGCAGGTTGTCTCCAAGATCGTGCTTCCTTCTGCCTTTGGCCGTATTGCCACGGGCATTGTCCTTGCCATCGGCCGTGCCATTGGCGAGACCGCCGTGGTGCTCTACACCATGGGCCAGGCCATCAATCTACCTATCTCGCCGCTCGATTCCGGCCGCCCCATGACCGTTCACCTGTACCTGCTTGCCAACGACGGCATCAACATGAACGCAGCCTACGGCACCGCGCTCTTGCTGATGGTGATCATTCTGGCCTTCAACCTGTTTGCGCGCTTCCTGTCGCGCAAGCGTCGCTAGTTAAGGAGTCCCATGTCCGTTTATCAGTCCGCTCCCACGCTGGAGCAAGCGGCCATTACGGCCAAGGATTTCAACTTTTGGTACGGTGACTTTCATGCGCTGACGGGGCTCGACCTCAACATCGCCAAAAACGCCATCACCTCCTTCATTGGCCCTTCGGGCTGCGGCAAGTCGACGTTTTTGCGCTGCATCAACCGCATGAATGACCTGATCGAGGGTACGCGCGTCGAGGGCACCATGACGCTCGACGGCAACGATATCTATGCCGAGGGCGTCGACCCGGTCGACCTCCGTCGCCGCGTGGGCATGATTTTTCAGCAGCCCAACCCGTTTCCCAAATCCATCTACGAGAATGTCGCCTTTGGCCCTCGTCTGCAGGGCGTGACTAGCAAAAGCGACCTCGATGACATCGTGGAAGAATCGCTCAAGCGCGCCAACCTCTGGAAAGAGGTATCCAATCAGCTCAACAAGGATGGTTTGGCGCTCTCGGGCGGTCAGCAGCAGCGTCTGTGCATCGCGCGCGTGCTTGCGGTGCAACCCGATGTCCTCCTGATGGACGAGCCCTGCTCCGCCATCGACCCCACGTCCGTCTCTAAGGTCGAGGATTTGATGGCCGAGCTGGCGCCCGAGATGACGATCATCATCGTCACGCATTCAATGCAGCAGGCAGCTCGTATCAGCGACTACACCGCATTCTTCTTGCAGGAAGTTGCCGGTGAACCTGCCACGCTCATCGAGTATGGTCAAACCGACGCGATCTTCACCAGCCCGGTGGACTCGCGGACGGAAGACTATATCACCGGCCGCTTTGGCTGATCGGTGCGACTAGTCCCAAGCCGATCGGACCTGGTCCGGTGCGTATTCACTGTGCGGGCGGCATGACCGCACCCAACTGATTGGAGTGAACCATGCGTAAACTGTTTTCCCGTCAGCTCATCGAGGCCCGCCACGAGATGCTGAGCATCTACGAGGCCGTCGATCTGGCCCTCCACGATGCCGTTAAGGCCTATGTGACCGACGACCGCAAGCTCGCCACCAAGACCAAGAAGCGCACGCTTTCGATTGACGCGCGCTGCGCCAACTTGGAGGCCGTGTGCTACAACCTGATCGCCACGCAGTCGCCGGTCGCCTCCGACTTCCGCTTGCTGCAGACGATTATCTACGTCGACTTTAACCTGCAGCGCATGACCGATAAGGTTCGCCAGATCTGCCGCGCCACGCGTCACATGGTCAAGGCCGACATCTCGCTGCCCCAGGAGCTCGTCGGTACGGTTGAGGCCGAGGCCGAAGCTGTTTACCAGGTGCTGGGCTCTTCGCTTTCTGCGCTCGTCACCAATGACATGTCCATCATCTGCAACTTGGCCGTCGAGGACGAGCCGGTGCACGCCGCCTACGAGAAGTTCTTCCGCACCTTTAATCGTATTGATACGGGCGACTTTATGGACGACGACAGCAACTATGACGACCTGCGCCGCGCTATCATGGTTTCGCGCTACCTCGATCGCATCGCTTCGATTTCCATCGATGCCGCTTGCCGTCTGACCTTCCTGTTGACTGGTCAGCGTATGAACGCCGGCGATATCGCCCGTGTGGACGAGGATGAGCTCGAGAGCATGCGCGTGCCTTCGGGCGAGGGTGTTATCATGAGGCCCGCCGTCGACGCTCGCTACGTTGCCAAGGTGCCCGCTAACGAGGTCAGCGAGGGTCTTCGCTACCTGCTCGATCATCTTGAGGACGAGGACGATGGCGAGGACGACGAGGAGTAAGTGACCCCGTTCGTCGAAAGATTGTAAATACCTAAGTGAGCGCGGCCTTGCACATGCGGGGCCGCGCTCTTGCGTTAGCATGGGACTACTTGTTTGGCTGTCAGCGGAGGCGATTGGCAATGGATAACTATTTGGACTTGATGCGCGCTCGCCGCGAGCAGATTCTGGAACGTTTTTATGCGGCGCTCGATCGCGCGGGCCGCCCCCACGACGCCGCGCGCCTCATTGCCGTGTCCAAGACCGTTGGTGTCGATGAGACCGTTGCCGCCATCCAGACGGGGTATCGCAATTTTGCCGAGAACCGCCCGCAGGAGCTGGTTCGCAAGCTCACGGGTCTGGCGGAGCATCCGGAGCTGCCCGAGGTGCGCTTCGATATGATCGGCAACCTGCAGACCAATAAGATCAATGCGGTGCTGGGCTCAGCCGAGCTGATTCACTCGGTGGGTTCGCTGCATCTGGCGCAGGCGATCTCGAGCCGTGCTGTCCGCAAGATTGAGGCAGGCGAGCTCGCCGGCCCCCAGTGTGTGCTCATCGAGGTCAACGTGAGCGGCGAGGAGTCCAAGGGCGGTTTTTCGCCCGATGAGATTCGCGCCGCCGCGGGTGAGCTTGCAGAGCTTGAGGGAATTTGCGTGCAGGGGCTTATGACTATGGCGCCCCGGGGGAATAAGGATGTGGCACGCCGCACCTTTGCGGGGCTTCGTGAGCTGAGGGATGAGCTGGAGGCAGCGCATCCCGATTTGAACCT
Source organism: uncultured Collinsella sp. (assembly GCA_905199545.1). Classification (GTDB taxonomy): domain Bacteria; phylum Actinomycetota; class Coriobacteriia; order Coriobacteriales; family Coriobacteriaceae; genus Collinsella. The sequence goes on along the minus strand of CAJKGW010000007.1, from coordinate 7,537 downwards.
GCCTGAGCTTTCCTGCGGCATGAGCGAGGACTTTGAGCCTGCCCTTGAGGAGGGCTCTACGCTCGTTCGCCTGGGCAGGGTAGTATTTAGCCCGGAGTTTGCAGTAAAATAGGGCTCTGAAGTGCGCACTGGTTTACAGAGCGCCTGCACTAAACCGTGAGAGGACACAACCATGGGCTTCCTTGACGAGATTAAAAATAAGATGCACCTGGGCGGCCAGCAGGGTTACGACCAGGGCTATAGCCAGGATGACGACTACGGCTACGATGACGGCTACGACGACGGCTATCAGGGCGGCGGCTACAGTGGTGCTTCGGGCGAGGGCTTCTATACCCAGGACGAGCCGAGCAACGGCCTGCTTGGTCAGACGCGACGTGGTGAGGCTGAGTCGGTTGCCGTGTATACGCGCTCCGGTCAGCTGGTCGGCGATGACTCGCGTCATGCAACGACGTACAATCCGCCGTCGCGTTCTCAGGATACGGTCGCCGGTGGCTATCGTCCCGGCGCCTACGACACGCCGTCGAGCTATGCCGAGAGCGCCCGTGCTCGCGCCGCGGCGCCTGCGCCCGCCCCTGCGCCGAGCGACGCCTCGGCCTATGCGAGCAACATCATCAACGCCACGCCGCAGCTGCCTGCCTATGTCCTGCGTCCCGAGAGCTATGATGACGTTGAGACCGTTGTCCGTCGTGTGCGTACCAAACAGCCCGTCGCGCTGATTTTTGTCGGCGTTCGCACCGAGGTCGCCAAGCGTGTCCTGGACTTTAGCTATGGCTTTGCCTGTGGCCTGGGCGCTACGGTCAAGGAGGTGGGCGACCGCGTGTTCATGGTGCTGCCCGCCGGCTGCGAGGTCAAGGATTCGGACCTCAAGAAGCTTCGTGCCGACGGCTACCTTAAGTAAACCCAAGACGAGGAGATTCTCATCAACATCTACACCATTGTCCAGCTGGTCAACACGCTGTTCAACTTCTACTCCACGCTCATCGTGGTCTATTGCTTTATGACGTGGATTCCCATGAAGCAGGGCGGCCTGCTGCAGGATATCGCTGCAGTGCTCGATAGCGTCTGCGGCCCGTGGCTCAACCTCTTTCGTCGGTTTATCCCGCCGATGGGCGGCGTTGATTTTTCGCCGGTCGTTGCGATTATTGCGTTGCAGTTGGTGCAGAGACTGGTTCTGCAGCTTCTTATAGGTATACTCGTATAGAACTGACTTAGTAACTTACGTCGGGCGTGTAGCGCCGAGGCGATGAAAAAGGAGACTTGTTATGGCTATTACCCCTGCAGACATCCAGGCTCAGACTTTCTCTGAGGCCAAGCGTGGCTACGATCCTGCCGAGGTCGACGTCTTCTTGGAGACGCTGTCTTCCGAGGTTGACGCTATGCTCGCTAAGATCGTCGACCTTAAGGGCCGTCTGACTGCTACTGAGCAGCAGCTTGCCGATGCACAGGCTCAGCTTGCCCAGGCTCAGGATACCGCCGCCCAGGCCGCCCCTGCCGCCCCCGTGGCCGCTCCCGCCCCTGACTTCTCCGCTCAGGAGCGCCAGATTTCCGCTGCCCTGATCGCTGCTCAGCAGACCGCTGAGACCATCGTCAACGATGCCAATGAGAACGCTGAGCGTATCCGCAACGAGGCTGACGCCAAGGCCCGCGAGGTTATCCGCCAGGCTCTGACCGAGAAGCAGGCCGAGCTCGAGGAAATCGACCGTCTGAAGGCTTCCCGCGAGGAGTTCAAGGCCGAGTACCTCAAGCTCATCCAGCACTTTATGGACGACGCCCAGAACTCCTTCCCGGCCGACCTCATGGCCTCCACGCCGGTTGGTTCTGCCGCTTCTCCTGCGGTGACTGTTCCCGCCGAGCCGCTGCCCGTCGCCGATCCGGTTGTCCCCGTGGCCGATCCCTTCGCCCCGATCGACAACTTCGCTGCCGACGACCTGGACTAACATTCGGTCTACAATTTAGTGCCTAGAAAGGACCCGCAGCTTGCGGGTCCTTTTTTATGACTGTGCAGGGTGTGCAGGGGTGCGCAACATAAAAAACCGAGCCCTGCACATAGTGGCGCAGAACTCGGTGAACGGGTGAGCGGTCAAGGGTAGGTTTGCGGCATGTCCCAAAAATCTACTTGAGGAGGAAGTCGGAGAGGGGAATGGTGCGGGCCTCTCGATGCTCGGGGTCGGTGATATGGTCGGCAGGATAGCCACAGACGAGCATGTGATAGGGATAGACACCCTCGGGCAGGTCGAACTGCTCACGGGCCACCTCAGGCTTAAAATGGCACACCCAGCACGTTCCCAGGCCCTGCTCGGTGGCCTCCATCATCATCTGATCACACACGATGGACGTATCGATTTCACTGGAATTCATCTGATCATACGGGCGCACCCAAGCATCATCGGTAACGCTGCAAATGAGGAAGACAAGCGGAGCCCCAAAGATAGACCCATCACGAGCAAACCGAGGCTGACAAGCAGCAGCCTTCTCCAACAGCTCGGGCGTATCCAGCACCATCACACGAGAAGGATGATTATTACAAGCAGAAGGAGCAATCCGTCCAGCTTCAACAACAGCATCCACCACCGACTGCTCCACAGCCCGATTCTCAAAAGAACGACAAGAATACCGACCACGAGCCAAATCCAAATAACCCATAACCAAGCCCTCCAAAGTCAACGAATCGATCCAAAGCAAAATAAAGGGTACCCAAAGCACCATCCAGTCAAACGTTTGAGGCGGTCCCAAAGTTCCCAACCGGGCCCAAAGGCCCTGCTAACAAAAGCCCCATCGCTTTCAAAGTATCAGCCAAAGTTCCCAATGGTGGTACGTAAGGCGAAGGGCCGGCCACGGTTTACTTTCGAACGACTCTGCAAAGCAGCCGGAGTGAGAAAGCAAGCCGTGGCCGGCCCTTCGCCGCCGGGACACGTACCCCCAATTAACTGTTCTTCATGACGATCGAATCCACGACATCGGCCACATTCTCACAGCAGTCGGCGCAGTACTCCAGGAAGGCATATACGTCACGCCAGGCGATGACCTCGAGCGGGTCCTTGCCGTTGACGTGCAGGTTGCGCATGGCGTTGATGTAGAGCTCGTCAGCCTCGGACTCGATGGTGTTGATCTGGATGACCAGTTCGCGCAGCGTTTTGGACTTGCGGTAGTTGGGCAGCTCGACCATCAGGTCCTTCATGGCGCGGCAAGCGTCGGTCACCTTGTGGGCGATGACGATGGCGTCGGGATGGATGCTCTGAATGTTGGTGAAGTAGACGCGCTGCACGACGCCCTCGATGCGGTCGAGCACGGTGTCGAGTGAGCAGCTCATCAGATTCAGATCCTCGCGCTCGAGCGGGGTGATAAAGGCGGTGAGCAGGGCGTCTTCAAGCTCGTGGTGCTTCTTGTCTGCCGCATGCTCAATGGCATGCATCTCCTCGAGCATATCGTGAATCTTCGCGGGATCGAAGTTCTCAAAAATCTGGGTAAGCAGCTCGGCGGCCTGGACGGCGAGGTCGGCGCAGGCGACGTAGTTGTCAAAGTAGAACGAATTGGGTTTCTTTGCCATGGGTGGGTCCTTTCGAGGCGAAGACGGGTAGGCGAAGTGTTGCGGTCCGGATGGACACTCGGTTTGACTAGAGGAACATCATGAACAGCTTGGCCATGAAAAAGCTGATGAGTCCGCAAGCGGGGAAGGTGAAGAACCAGGTGAACATCATGTCCTTGACGACGCCGAAGTTGATGGCTGAGAGGCGCTTGACGGCGCCGACGCCCATGATGGCGCAGGTTTTGATGTGCGTGGATGACACGGGGATGCCGGTAAGGGTGGCAAGTAGCAGGTTCGCGGCGCCCGCGAGGTCGGCAGAGAAACCCTGATACTTCTCGAGCTTAACCATGCTCTGGCCGACGGACTTGATGATGCGCTCGCCGCCCACGCTGGTGCCGATACCCATAGTGGCCGAGCACAGCAGCATAATCCAGATGGGGATGCCGGCATCGCCGACGCTCGTCTGGCCGTTGGCGAAGGCCACGCCTAAAAAGAGCACGCCGATGAACTTCTGTCCATCCTGCGCGCCGTGCATGAAGCTCATGGCCGCGGCACTCGCGATCTGAGCGTATTTAAAGAAGACGTTGGCACGTCGCCTGTTGGCGGCGGCAAAAAGAATCGAGACGAGCTTGCACAGGACCCAGCCCATGACAAAGCCCAGGCCGATGGAGAGCGCCAAGCCGTAGATGACCTTCATCCACTCGTGGACGTTGACGCTACTCGCGCCGCCGAGGGCGATAGCGGCACCGGTCAGGCCGGCGATAAGGCTGTGGCTTTGCGAGGTGGGGATGCCAAAACGCGACGCTGTGGCGCCGTAGACGACGATGGAGAACAGCGCCGCGCACAGGCACGCGAGCGCCATGGTGCTATTTCCGCCAAAGTCGACGATATGTGAGATGGTGTTGGCGACGCTCGCGTTAAAGTGCGTCATGATGAGCACGCCGAGGAAGTTGAATGCGGCGCTCATGAGAATGGCAGCGCGGGCGGGCATGCAACGCGTAGTGACGCAGGTCGCGATGGCGTTGGGCGCGTCGGTCCATCCGTTGACGAAGATGGCGCCGAGCGCGAGAATCACGGTGACGGCAAGGACTGGGTTCGACACAAGTTGGCCGAGGAAGGTTGAGAACGTTACGTCCATATATGGGCTTTCTCGAAGTTTGCAGAAACGTTACAAAAACATGATAAATCGTATCACCTCCTGCGGGTTTCTTTACCGAGTTCTGATGGGAGAAGTGAATTTTTGGGTACTAAAATTGAATATTAGCCCTGTTGACCTCCGGTGTTCTTTTTGCTAACACGTCGTGCGGACGTGCGCATGCGGTCCGACACGCCAAAACCACAGCCTGTTCGCTTTACAATATGCAAACATGCGTTCGATAATAGGGGCATGGAATATCGACAGACAGATGGCAAAACTCGGCGCGTGCACAAGCAGTATGTGGACGTCGTGGCTCGCATCCTCGCGGGCGGACAAGTCGTGCCGGTCACCGTCTGCTGGGTTGACGGTCGCTGCTTTACGATTGACGAGATTGTCTCGACCACTGGGTTTGGCCTGACGGTTCACGGCATTCGTACGGCAACCTATAAGGTTCGTTTTGGCGGTCATGCGACCGAGTTGTATCTGGAGGACCAGGCGCGCGAACGGCCGGACGGCTTGCAGACCCACGTGATGCGTTGGTGGGTCTGGGCGTTTGACTGCACGCTCGAGGGTGGGCGCCGCAGGTAAAACGTGTGGCATTTGGGTACAATGGCAGAAATCTTGTCGCTTAAGGCGCTGCTGTCGCGGCGCTATCTGAAAGGACGAAAGCATGAATGATATCCAGGGCTATCAGAACGGCCCCATCGAGACCGGTGCAAGCCGTGCCAAGGAGATGTCGCCGCGTGCGTACAACCTTGTCATGTCCGCCCTGATCTTTTTGGGTTTTTGCGCCATGGGTGCCGGCGCCTACTTTACGAGCACCATGGCGTTTGCCCGCATGATGATGAGCGGCGCCGCTTTGCCGCTGGTCTTTGGCTCGTTTATTTTGACCATCGTCGGCATTGTCATGATGTCGGCTGCCGCGGGCAAGCAGTCTGTGGGCCTGTCGCTCACGGGTTACGTGATCTTTGCGAGCACCTTTGGCCTGACCGCGTCGTTTGGCCTTGCCAACTACGACCTGCCCACCATCAACACCGCCTTTATCGCCACCGCCGCCATTACCTTTGTCTTTGGCGCGCTGGGCGTGACCTTCCCCATGTTCTTCCAGCGTGTGTATGGCATCGGATTTGGTATTCTGCTTGCCATCATTATGGTTGAGATCGTGCTGATGTTTATGGGCGTTTCGCAAACCATCACCGACCTGATCGTGATTGTGGTGTTCGCCGGCTTTATTGGCTACGACACCTATGTGGCCACGACGGTGCCGCCCACGCTTCCCAATGCGGTGCTCATGGCGTCCAGCCTGTTCGTGGATATCATCAACGTGTTCCTGCGCATCCTGAATATCCTTGGTCGTCGCGACTAGCGGCGAGTTGCAGCGGTGCTTGCCGCGCGCGTAAATCAATGCGAAAGGCGGTCCTTAAGCGCGGTGAGATAAGAAAACAAGCAAAAAGCCTTAAATCATCGCGTTTATGGACGGCGGGCAAACAGGTTACAACTGAATAACCGAGCAAAAGGGGCGTTATCAGACCGATAGCGTCCCTTTCTGCATATTGGCATACCGCAGCTTGAAAAGAGTTGCGGTTTTTTTATGCCCAAAAGCAGGCGGTAACGTGGAACGTTAGGCGCGAAAAAGCCCTTGCAATACAAGGCTTTTCAGACGCAAAAAACGGCAAAGGCATACTGCAATACCAAAACCGCCAAAAACGGCTTTCTAATATTCCACGCAAACCGAGAAAGGAAGTGATAAAAAATGGCAGTTTTCCGAGTTGAGAGAAATACGGGCTATACCGTTATGAGCAACCACCACTTGCGCAATAAGGAACTCACCTTAAAGGCAAAAGGCTTGCTTTCGCAAATGCTGTCCTTACCCGAAGATTGGGATTATACCCTTGCGGGCTTATCTCACATCAACCGCGAGAAGATCGACGCAATCCGCGAAGCGGTCAAAGAACTTGAAAAAGCCGGATATATCGTCCGCAGCCGGGAACGCGACGAGAAAGGACGTTTGCGCGGTGCGGATTATGTCATATATGAGCAGCCGCAGCCGCCTACATCGGATTTACCTACATTGGAAAATCCAACATTGGATAATCCAACGTTGGAAAAACCTACGCAGGAAAAACCTACGTTGGAAAATCCAACGCAATTAAATAAAGATATATCAAGTAAAGAACAATCAATTACTGATTTATCAAGTACCCATTCCATTCCTTTCCATTCCCTAAATCCCTTGCCTTATGAGCAGGACGAAGCGGCTACGCCGCCGGAAAGGAAAAGAACGGAAGCGAAAACAAACAGCGCAATAGAGATTTATCGGGAAATTATCAAAGACAACATCGACTATGACATTCTCATTCAAGACCCCAAAATGGATAAAGACCGTTTGGACGAGATTGTAGAAATCATGCTGGAAACCGTCTGCACAGCCCGAAAGACAATCCGTATCGCCGGGGACGACTACCCCGCCGAACTTGTCAAATCAAAGTTTATGAAGCTGAATAGCAGCCACGTTGAGTTTGTTTTGGATTGCATGAGGGAGAACACAACCAAAATCCGCAACATCAAGCAGTATCTTAAAGCGGTGCTGTTCAACGCGCCGAGTACCATTGACAGCTACTATACCGCCCTTGTCAATCACGACTTTTACGGCAGCAAATGAGCATAGCCGCAGTTTACCGGGAAAGGAGTTGATACCTTGCAGGAGGAAGTAACCCAAAAAACGATTGCCCTATCCGTCCCCTCTGTCCTGTCCCGGCACGACGACGGATAGCCCATGCTCTTTACATATCCTGTCGCTGGTGCGCCGGATATGATGATAGCTTTGTTTGTTGGAATGGTACTTTTTGTAGTCAACGAAGCTGACCGAGTTA
>CAJKGW010000006.1:0-152589 GCA_905199545.1 uncultured Collinsella sp. | reverse complement strand
CTGCGGAAACGCGGGGCCCGTTCAGGCTGTTGCGTTGAGATTGAAAATCAACCCGCGTGTCGCAGCGGAGCTGATTCAGTTGAGATTGCCTGAACATTCCGCCCCTCTTTACGCCCTCGGGTATACTCAAAAGCTACTGATTCGATTTGATACCCAGCAACAGCAGAGGGGATAGTATATGTGCGGTTTTGTCGGTTTTGTCGGTGGGACGGATAACCAATCCGAGGTGCTCACCAAGATGATGGACCGCATCGTCCATCGTGGTCCCGACATGGGCGGCCAGTTTATCGACGGCCGCGTTGCCCTCGGCTTCCGCCGCCTGTCGATCCTCGATCTGACCGAGGCTGGCGCCCAACCTATGGCCAACGAGGACGGTAGCGTCGTCATTGTCTTCAACGGCGAGATCTACAACTTCCAAGAACTCCGTTCCGAGCTCGAGGCCAAGGGCTACCAGTTCCACTGCGGCGCCGACACCGAGAGCCTCCTGCACGGCTATGAGGAGTGGGGCGAGGCAGTACTCGATCGCTTGCGCGGTATGTACGCCTTCGTCATCTGGGACAAGAAGAAGAACAAGCTTTTTGGCGCCCGCGATATCTTTGGCATCAAGCCGCTCTACTACTATCCCATGGCCGATGCGGGCGACGGCGCTCCGGGCGTGCTCTTTGGTTCCGAGATCAAGAGCTTCCTGGACTACCCGCACTTCCACAAGGCGGTCAACAAAAAGGCCCTGCGTCCGTACATGACGCTGCAGTATTCGGCGACTGAGGAGACCTTCTTCGAGGGTGTCTACAAGCTGCCGCCGGCGCACTACTTTACCGTCGATATCCCGACCGGCAAGATGAACATCGAGCGCTACTGGGATTGCGATTACTCTGCCGTCGAGAAGCCGTTCGAGGAGTACGTCGACGAGCTGGACGAGGTCGTGCACGAGAGCGTCGAGGCCCATCGCATCGCCGACGTCAAGGTCGCGTCGTTCCTCTCCGGCGGCGTCGACTCCAGCTACATCGCCGCTTGCCTCATGCCCGACAAGACCTTCTCGGTGGGCTTCGATTACAAGAATTTCAACGAGACTAACTACGCCAAGGAACTTTCCGATAAGCTCGGCGTCGAGAATGTCCGCAAGATGATTACCGCCGACGAGTTCTTCGGTGCGCTCGAGGACATCCAGTATCACATGGACGAGCCGCAGTCCAACCTGTCTTCCGTGCCGCTGTGGTTCTTGGCCGAGATGGCCCGCAAGGACGTCACCGTCGTGCTTTCGGGCGAAGGCGCCGACGAGCTCTTTGGCGGCTACGCCTACTACGAGGACACGGTCCCAGTCCGCAAGTACAAAAAGATGGTGCCGCTGCCCATCCGTCGCGCGCTCGGTAACCTGGCGTTGCATATGCCGTACTTCAAGGGACATAACTTCCTGGTCAAGGGTGCCGAGATCCCCGAGAAGTCGTTCCTGGGACAGGCTCTGGTATGGCCGGAGCGCGAGGTCGACGGCGTGCTCAAGCCCGAGTACAACACCGGCGATGGCGCCTTCGAGCTTGCCGCTCCCATCTATGCGCGCGTGAAGGGTCAGCCCGAGCTGGTCAAGAAGCAGTACCTGGACATGAACATGTGGCTCCCGGGCGACATTCTGCTCAAGGCCGACAAGATGTGCATGGCGCACTCGCTGGAGCTGCGCGTGCCCTTCCTGGACCGCAAAGTCATGGAGTTCGCCGAGCACATTCCCGACCGCTACCGCATCAACGAGAACGGCAACAAACAAGTACTCCGCCACGCTGCCAACAAGTCGCTGCCCGATGAGTGGGCCACCCGTCCCAAGGTGGGCTTCCCGGTGCCGATTGTCTACTGGCTGCGCGAGCAAAAGTGGTACGACTATGTCAAGGAGTACTTCACCGCGCCGTGGGCAAGCGAGTTCTTCGATACCGACGAGCTCATGCACCTGCTCGATCTGCACTTTGCGGGCAAGGGCGATTTCCAGCGCAAGATCTATACGCCGCTCGTGTTCCTGGTGTGGTACAAGCGCTTCTTTATCGACGAGGACCAGCCCGCTGTTCAGGCTGCCTAGCCTCGGCTTACGAACGCCTGCGCGTAACGGCTCCTCCGGGAGCCGTTTTTGCGTGGGTGCGTTTCAGTTACTATAAAAACCGTCCCTGCCAAATGGCTGAGAAAGGTGAAAGATGCACCATTCGGATTCCGCGACCGTGACCACGGTCGATACGCTTGCCAAGCTTCTCGATGTGTGCGGCGAGCTGCGCGCATCAGAGCAGGTTGACGAGCGTGCCGTGACCGGCTGCTCGTTTGATTCGCGCGCGGTCTCGGCAGGTGACGTGTTCTTTTGCAAAGGCGCTGCCTTTAAGCCCGCGTTTTTGAGCATGGCGCTCGATGCGGGCGCCGTCGCATTTGTGTGCGAGGAGTCGCTGGTCGAGTCTCTGGAGCCGCTGGCGCAGGAGAGCGGTGCTGCGATGCTGGTTGTTGATAGCGTTCGCACGGCCATGGCCCTGTTGCCGCCGGAGGTCTACGACCGTCCCGACCACGACGTCAAGATCGTGGGCATCACCGGTACCAAGGGAAAGACCACGGCCGCTTTTATGCTCCAGTCGATTATCAAAGCGGCGGGCGAATCCTGCGGCATGATCGGCTCGGTGAGTACCGACGATGGCATCGAGTGCTACGAGAGCACCAATACCACGCCAGAGGCCCCAGAGGTCTGGCGCCATATCGCCAACTGCCGCACGTCAGGTCGCCAGTCCATGGTCATGGAGGTCTCGAGCCAGGCACTCAAGTACCAACGCGTCGAGAATCTGCCGTTTGACGTGGCGTGCTTCCTCAACATCGGGCGTGACCACATCTCACCGATCGAACACCCCACGTTTGAGGATTATTTTGAGAGCAAACTCAGGATCTTTGACCAGGCAAAGACCGCCGTGGTGAATCTGGGCACCGAAGAGGTTGACCGTGTGCTGGAGGCAGCGTCGACGGCCGAGCGCTTGGTGACCGTTGGCGTCGAGCATCCCGAGGCAAGCCTGTGGGCAAGCGATGTCCGCGTGGTCGGCTTTAACATCGAGTTTAACCTGCATGGCCTGTGTGCCGACGAGTCCGAGGCGGGGGAGAAGGTCCTGCTGGGCATCGCGGGCGACTTTAACGTGGAAAACGCGCTGGTCGCTATCGCCGCTGCGCACGAGATCGGCATCGGTATCGAGGCTATCAAGAAGGGCCTCTCCAAGCTTCGTGTGCCGGGCCGCATGGAGGTCGTGGAGTCGAAGGACGGCCGCGTGATCTGCGTCGTTGACTATGCGCACAACCAGCTTTCGTTCCGTTCGCTTTTCTCGTCGGTCAAGCGCGCGTTTCCCACTAGTTCAGTCATTGCAGTGTTTGGTGCTGCCGGCGGCAAGGCGCAGGAGCGCCGCGAGCAGCTTCCGCGCGAGGCCGCACCATATTCCGACCTGATGATCTTTACCAACGAGGACCCGGCTCACGAGGACCCGATGAAGGTCTGTCGCGAGCTTGCCGAGCATGTTCCCGACGATACGCCGAACAAGATTATCCTCGATCGCGAAGCCGCTGTGCATGCGGCGTTCAAGGCGGCGCGCGAGGAGTACGTTAACCCCGATGCTCCCACCATTGTCTTGCTGCTGGCAAAGGGTGACGAGGAGCTCATGCACGTGGGTGACGAGTTCGTGCCCATCGAGAGCGACCTTTCGTTGGCCAATCGCCTGATCGATGTTACCCAGTTTGACTAATGAACCATGATGGCGGCGGCGCCCTGAGTGCGCTGTCGCCATAAGCGTGTTCCCTCAATCAAAACATGCCGTCCAAGTCCAAACCCTTCTACGTAAACGGAGTAACCATGTCCCACAACACCCTGCCGACCGTTGCCGAGCTTTCGGGCGAGATGCGCGAGCGCTTGGCCAAGGTCAAGTACGTCTTTACCGACCTGGATGCCACGATGCTCGCGCCCGGCTCGTGCGTGCTGCGCGACAACGACGGCAACCCCTCGACCAAGCTCGTCGAGGCCGTCGTGGCACTCGCTCGCGCTGGTATTCAGGTGGTTCCCACCTCGGGCCGCAACCGCACCATGATCCACGAGGATGCGCGCGTGCTCGGCCTCAATTCCTACATCGGCGAGATGGGTGGCCTGGTCATGTACGACCTCAAGGCCAACGATTGGGAGTATCTGACCGGCGATATGCCCTACGACCCCTCTTGCGGTCTCACGCCGCACCAGGTGATCGAGCAGACCGGTGTGTGCGAGAAGATCCTCGCCCGCTGGCCGCACAAGATCGAGTATCACAACGACATGTCGACCGGCTACAAGTACCGCGAGGTCACCGTCGGCATGCGCGGCGACATCCCCGATGACGAGGCGCAGGCCATCCTCGACGAGGCCGGCTGCGGCCTGGTGTGGGCCTGTAATGGTCACCTGACGCATCTGTCCAAGCCGACGACGCTCGAGCTTAATCGTGTCGAGGACGGTCGTGCCTTCAACATCAATCCGGCGGGTCTCAACAAGGGCGTTGCCATTGCGCGCTTCTGCGAGCACCTGGGGATCGAGCGCGAGGAGACGCTTGCGCTCGGCGACTCCGAGTCCGACTTCTACATGGCCGATCACGTGGGCACGTTCTGCCTGGTCGAGAATGGCCTGACGAGCGCCGGCGCGCCCGAGTTCCTGGCTGCTTGCGAGAACGCTTTCGTTACGCGCGGCAAAATTGTCGACGGTTGGGCGGCGACGGCAGAGCTGCTGGTCGCGGCGCGTTCGTAGCGCGGCGTAGCCGCACTTGGATATGTCTTTTCGAGAGAGAATCTGGTGAGGTAATGTCCGATATCAAGAATCTGGCCGGGGACACGCGCCCTATTGGCGTATTCGACTCGGGTCTTGGTGGTCTGACGGTTGCGCGCGCCATCGCGACGGCGCTGCCGCACGAGTCCGTCTACTACTTCGGCGACACAAAACGCTGCCCCTACGGCACGCGCACCGAGGATGAGGTGCGCTCGTTTGCGTTGCAGGCGGGCCGTTGGCTGTCGAAGCACGACGTCAAGATTATGGTCATCGCCTGCAACACGGCGACCGCTGCGGCCTTGCGTCTGGCCCAGCAGGTGCTCGACGTTCCCGTCATCGGTGTGATCGCACCGGGCGCACGCGCGGCAATCAACAGCACTCGCACGCGCCGGGTGGGCGTGCTCGCCACCAACCTCACCATTCGCTCGGGCGCCTACACGCGCGCCATCCAGGACCTGGATGCCGGCGTCGATGTATACGGTTGTCCTGCCTCGAGCTTTGTCGAGGTTGTCGAACACGAGCTCGCCTCGGGTGCACATCTGCAGGAACAGTGGCTTGAGAACGAGGACATCTTCGATACGCCTGCCGTGCGTGCGCTGGTGGGTGCCACGGTTGAGCCGCTGCGCGACCACGGTATCGATACCGTGGTGCTCGGCTGTACGCATTTTCCGCTGTTGGTGGGACCTATCCGTCATGCGCTGGGGCCTGGGGTGCGCGTCGTGAGTTCCGCCGAGGAGACCACACGAGAGCTGACCGATATCCTCACGCGCCGCGAGCAGCTGGCGGGTGACGCCGCCGAGCCGCAGCATCGTTTTGCCACGACGGCCGATAACATTGCCGAGTTTGCGGTGGCGGGCAGCTTTATCTTTGGTCAGCCGCTCAAGAGCATCGAACATATCGATATCGATGAGCTGGAATAGATGTAAGGCAGCCGCCAAAGCCTTCGCCACATCTTTTGCCGAAAGGATATTTCTATGGAGTACATGCAGGTCAACCGCGCCAACGGCCGCGCCGCCAACGAGTTGCGTCCCGTTAAGCTCACCCGTGGCGTCATGAAGCACGCCCACGGTTCGTGCTTGGCCGAGTTCGGCGACACGCGCGTGCTGTGCGCCGCCACCATCGAGGAGGGCGTGCCGGGCTGGCGAAAGGGAGCTAAGGCCGGCTGGGTGACCGCGGAATACGCCATGCTGCCGACGTCGACCGGCAAGCGCTGCAAGCGCGAACACGCCAACCGCAAGGGCCGCTCCATGGAGATCGAGCGCCTCATTGGCCGCAGCCTGCGTACCGTCGTCAACATGAAAGCGCTCGGCGAGTACACCGTCACCGTCGACTGCGATGTGATTCAGGCCGATGGCGGTACGCGTACGGCGAGCATTACCGGCGCCTGGGTGGCGCTGCACGACGCCCTCGCCATGTGGGTCGAGGCGGGCAAGATCGAGCGCATCCCGCTTACCGGCCAGGTGGCCGCCATCTCCATGGGCGTTGTCGACGGCAATACGCTGCTTGACCTCGATTATTCCGAGGACAGCCATGCCGAAGTCGACATGAACCTCGTCGCCACCGACACCGGTGAGATGATCGAGCTCCAGGGCACTGGCGAGCAGGCGCCCTTTGACCGTAAGCGCCTCAACGCCCTGCTCGACTTGGGCGACAAGGGTATTGCCGAGCTCATCGAGCTCCAGCGCCAGGCCCTCGTCTAACCTGCCAAAAAGGGACAGGTTTATTTTGGCAGGTTTTATCTGGGAAAACGTCGAAGTATAAGACTGCCGTTGATTGATAGGGGAGAGGCGGAGGCCCTCGTCGCCCTCGGCGCGGCATTGCTATAGAGACAAGGAGACCACTCATGGCACTTGAGAAGATCGACATCGACACCCTCGACCCGGCGGCGACCATTGTCGTGGCAACGGGCAACGCCCATAAGCTCACCGAGATCGAGGCCATTTTGGGCAAGGTCATGCCCGAGGTGCGCTTTGTGGCGCTCGGCCAGCTGGGCGATTTTGAGGACCCCGAGGAAAACGGCACGACGTTTTTGGAGAACGCCATCATCAAGGCGCAGGCTGCGGTCGAGGAGACGGGCCTTATGGCCATTGCCGACGATTCTGGCTTGGTCGTTGATGCCCTGGACGGCGAGCCCGGTGTGTATAGCGCGCGCTATGCGGGCGTGCATGGCGACGATGCCGCCAACAACGCCAAGCTGCTCGTTAACCTGGAAGGCGTGGCCGACGAGGATCGCACCGCGCGCTTTATGAGCGTCGTTGCGCTCATCGACACGGACGGTTTGGTCACCTATGGTGAGGGCGCCTGCGAGGGCACTATCGCACACGAGGGCCGCGGCGATCACGGCTTTGGCTACGACCCGCTGTTCCTGCCGGTCGACACGCCGGGCAAGACCATGGCCGAGCTGACGGCGGACGAGAAGAACGCCATCAGCCATCGATTCCATGCGCTCGAGCACCTATCCGCCAAACTGACGGGCGAGGAGTAGGCCGTGCGCGCGGTGGTGCAGCGCGTGCTCAACGCCGGCGTGACGGTCGACGGCGAGTGCGTGGGTCGCATTGGACGCGGCTACCTGGTGCTGCTGGGTGTGGGCCATGGCGATACGCGTGCCGAGGCCGACAAGCTGTGGGGCAAGCTCCGCGGGCTGCGTATCAACGAGGACGAGAACGGCAAGACCAATCTGGCGCTTGCCGATGTCGACGGCGAGATGCTCGTGGTGTCGCAGTTCACGCTGTTCGCTGACTGCCGCCACGGTCGCCGTCCGTCGTTTACCGATGCAGGCGCGCCCGATGTTGCCAACGAGCTCTACGAGTACTTCCTGACGCTCGTTCGTCAAGATGTCGAACACGTGGCGCACGGCATCTTTGGCGCCGATATGAAAGTCGACCTCGTCAACGACGGCCCATTCACCATCGTCCTCGATACCGACAATCTGTAAGTAGCCAAATTAGCTACTTGCGTGTGGTCGCAACAGGGTGCTATAGTATTAGAGTTTTGTCTATCTTAGGGGTATTATCCCCTTTTTGAATTGCACCTTCTGGAGGCCCTGTTCATGGAAGAGATGGAAGTCAATCACGTCGACGACATCCACGAGAAGCTGACCGATATGGTGGGCGATCGCGTCAAGGTTAAGGCCAACATGGGCCGCACCCGCGTCGTCGAGCGCATGGGCACCATCAAGAGCGTCCACCCCGCCGTCTTTATCGTCGAGGTTGACGAACGTCGCGGCCGCAAGTCGCGCCAGTCCTATCAGTATATCGATGTCCTCACCGGGCAGGTCGAGCTGTTCGACCCCGAGAGCGGCGAGCATATCTTTACCCCGCTCGGCAATCAGCTCGAGGAGCACTAACGGTGACCGATCGGTCCCTGACTCTTTCCGCGCCGGCAAAGATTAACCTCTACCTGGGGGTTCATACCGAGCGCGATGACCGCGGCTACCACAGGGTCGATTCCCTGATGGCAGCCGTCGGTCTTTCCGATACCGTGACGGTCGCGCCGGCACAGGCGCTGACCGTCCAGACGATTCCGACATCCGACTTTCCCATGCAAAAGAATACGGCGTATCGTGCTGCGCTCGCTATGGCCGAGCATTATGGTCGTGAAGCAAACATCTGCGTGACGATTGAGAAGCGCATTCCATTGTGCGCCGGCTTGGGCGGCCCCTCGACGGATGCGGCCGCGGTCATTGTCGCCTTGGCGGAGCTCTGGGGAATTGATCGCACCGACCCCGCGCTCGACGACATTGCGCGGGGTATTGGTGCTGACGTCCCGTTCTTTTTGCACGCGAGCCTTGCGTTCTACGTAGGTGGGGGAGACGTGCTGGCAACTGAGTATCCCGCGCTGCTCGCAACGCCCGTCGTGTTGGTCAAGCCGCGCGAGGCAAGCGTTTCAACAATTGAAGCCTATCGACGTTTTGACGAGGCTCCGGTGCCTGCAGACAAGCCCGGCGCGATAGCTTCTGCCTTGCATGCTGGTGATGCCGAGATGGCATATGCGCTCATCCATAACAACCTAGGTGTCATTTCCGCACAGATGGAGCCGCAGATTCAAATGGTTCTCGATTGGCTGCGTAAACAGGACGGCACCGTTGCTGTAGATGTGTGCGGATCGGGTGCCTGCTCATTTGCCATTTGCGACACCGCCGCCACGGCCGAAAGGCTTGCCGACACTGCCCTGCAAAACGGCTGGTGGTCCTGCGCGACGGAGCTCATTCCCAACACGGTTCGCATCGAAGCGCCAAAGAAATAAAAATTTATCTAGCACGCGGCGAAAATCTTTGTTACTATAGTCGAGCTAACGGGTTGTGGCTCAGTTTGGTAGAGCACTGCGTTCGGGACGCAGGGGTCGCTGGTTCAAATCCAGTCAACCCGACCAGAGCATGAGGAGGGACCGCTTCTTGCGGTCCCTTTTTTTAGCTATTGTTGTGATACCGCGATACCCGCGGTATACTCATTCGAGCTTGTCTCGCTGTATTGTGGAGGTCTACATGTTTGGACTGAGGGCTCCTGAGCTCATCATTATTCTCGTCGTTGTCCTGATTATCTTCGGGCCCAAGAACCTGCCGAAGCTCGGCAAGTCCCTCGGCTCTACCGTCAAGAATATCCGCGAGGGTATGGAGGGCGACGATAAGGCCGAGACCAAGCAGGCCGAGGAGGTCGTGGTCGAGCAGTCCGAGGAGGACAAGGAGATCGCTGAGCTCGAGGCCAAGCTCGCTGCTGCCAAGAAGAAGCAGGCAGAGGACAGCGACGCGGACGCAGAGTAGTCCCATCCCTTTGGGGTGAGCACCTGACCGGCTTGCCCGCAGGCTGGCCGGTCTTTTTCGTTTTGTTGACAGTTGATTGTTTGATCAGAGTTGGGGAGATATCCGTATGGACGCAAGCCAGATCGTACTGACCGCTGAGGGCCGCCAGAAGCTCGTCGAGGAGCTCGCTTGGCGTGAGGGCGATTACGCCAAGGAGATCGTCGAGGACATCAAGGAAGCCCGCGCGTTCGGCGACCTTTCGGAGAACTCCGAGTACGACGCCGCTAAGGACAAGCAGGCCCAGAACGCCGCTCGTATTGCCGAGATCCAGGCCATCCTTGCCAACGCTCAGGTTGCTGCCACCACAGGTGATCTGACCGTCTCCATCGGTTCCACCGTTTCTCTGATTGATCCCAACGGTGAGGTCATGGAAGTCACGCTCGTCGGTACCACCGAGACCAACTCGCTCGAGCACAAGATTTCCAACGAGTCTCCGGTCGGCCACGCCATCATCGGTCACGGCGAGGGCGACTCCGTCGAGGTCGTTACGCCTTCCGGCAAGACCCGCGTCTACACCATCGCCAAGATTGCACGCTAGACCACGGTCCCGCGTAAAGGTATGTTTTCGCTCCCTGGGACCGAATCCTGGGGAGCGTTTTAGTTTGAGGAGTTAACTTATGGCAGAGAACCAGAACGCCGCAGATCAGGCATCGACGCTCAACGACGAGCGCGCCACCCGCCTGGCCAAGCGCGCCGCCCTGTTCGAGGCGGGCCAGAACCCCTATCCCGAGCACTCTGAGCTTGAGGACTACGTTGCCGATATCGAGGCTAAGTACGCCGAGCTTGCCGATGGCGAGGACACCGAGGACGTCGTGAAGATCGCCGGCCGTGTGGTCGCCAAGCGCGGTCAGGGCAAGATTATGTTCATCGTCGTGCGCGATGCGACTGCCGAGATTCAGCTGTTCTGCCGCATCAATGACATGGACGAGACCGCTTGGAACACGCTCAAGGCCCTCGACCTTGGCGATATCCTGGGCGTGACCGGCGTGGTCGTGCGCACCCAGCGCGGCCAGCTTTCCGTTGCCCCTAAGAGTGCGACCCTGCTTGCCAAGGCCGTTCGTCCGCTGCCCGAGAAGTTCCACGGCCTCTCCGACAAGGAGACCCGCTATCGCCAGCGCTATGTCGACCTGATCGCCAACGACGACGTTCGCGAGACCTTCCGTAAGCGTTCGCAGATTCTCTCCACCTTCCGTCGTTTTATGGAGTCCGACGGCTACATGGAGGTCGAGACCCCCATCTTGCAGACCATCCAGGGCGGCGCTACGGCTAAGCCGTTCATCACGCACTTCAACGCGCTCGATCAGGAGTGCTACCTGCGCATTGCTACCGAGCTGCACCTCAAGCGCTGCATCGTCGGCGGTTTTGAGCGCGTGTTCGAGATCGGCCGTATCTTCCGTAACGAGGGCATGGACCTTACCCACAACCCCGAGTTCACCACGATGGAGGCCTACCGTGCCTTCTCCGACCTCGAGGGCATGAAGGCGCTCGCCCAGGGTGTCATCAAGGCGGCTAACAAGGCCATCGGCAACCCCGAGGTTATCGAGTACCAGGGCCAGACCATCGACCTTTCTGGTGAGTGGGCCAGCCGTCCCATGACCGACATCGTCTCCGACGTGCTCGGCAAGCAGGTCACCATCGACACGCCGGTCGAGGAGCTTGCTGCCGCCGCGCGCGAGAAGGGCCTGGAGATTAAGCCCGAGTGGACTGCTGGCAAGATCATCGCCGAGATTTACGATGAGCTGGGCGAGGACACCATCGTCAACCCCACGTTCGTGTGCGATTACCCCATCGAGGTCAGCCCGCTTGCCAAGCGCTTTGAGGACGATCCGCGCCTGACGCATCGCTTTGAGCTGGTTATCGCCGGTCACGAGTACGCCAACGCGTTCTCCGAGCTCAACGACCCGGTCGACCAGGCCGAGCGCTTTGCCGCCCAGATGGCCGAGAAGGCTGGTGGCGACGATGAGGCCATGGAGTACGACGAGGACTACGTGCGCGCCCTCGAGTACGGTATGCCTCCCGCGGGCGGCATCGGCATCGGTATCGACCGCGTGGTCATGCTGCTCACCAACCAGGCTTCCATCCGCGACGTGCTGCTGTTCCCGCACATGAAGCCCGAGAAGGGTTTCCAGTCCGGTGCCGCTGCCGCCAAGGCTGCCGAGGCCGGCAACGCCGCGAGCCCCTTCGTCAAGCCGCTCAAGCCCACGGTTGATTATTCCAAGATTGCCGTCGAGCCGCTGTTTGAGGAGTTCGTCGACTTTGATACCTTCTCCAAGAGCGACTTCCGCGCCGTGAAGGTCAAGGCATGCGAGGCCGTCAAGAAGTCCAAGAAGCTGCTGAACTTTACGCTCGACGACGGCACCGGCACCGACCGTACCATCCTCTCCGGCATTCACGGTTATTATGAGCCCGAGGACCTGGTCGGCAAGACCTTGCTCGCCATCACCAATCTGCCGCCGCGCAAGATGATGGGCATTCCCAGCTGCGGCATGCTCATCAGCGCTATCCACGAGGAGGATGGTGAGGAGCGTCTCAACCTGATCCAGCTCGACGCCTCCATCCCCGCCGGCGCAAAGATGTACTAACTAGTTACGCGGTTCTACGAACCGCGTAACGGCTCGACGCTGCGCGGGCCGCATTTGGACAATCTGACGTTCAACTTCAAGGGCGCGACCAGAAGGTCAGCGCCCTTTCGTTTCACGTCACCTTGTCTCAAATGCGGCCCGCTCGCTGACGTTGCCAATACATCGGCGTTGCCTTGGCCATCAATAGTCATTGGGGACGTTCTTAAACGACCACCCAACGGCTATTGAGCACATGGCTCGCATGGCAGCCGTCTCTTTTATGTTTCCTTTAGCCGTTGCTGCCTAGGATGGGGGTTAGTCGGTAGGAAGGGAGCGTCTATATGGACGACGCGAGCGAGCGTGCAATCGAAGAGGACATGCTCGATCAGTTCAATTACTTTGACGATGAGGATGAGGAGCTAATCGATCGTCGCGAGCCGGCATCGCTTGACTCATTTGATCTGGTCGATGAAGAGACTGATGAGGTTGAGGACGAATCAACGGAGTCCCCACAGTCTTCGCGCCTTGACTCGCTGCTTTCGAGAGCCCCCATGCACCACGGTGTTCGTGCCGGCGCACTCCATATGAAAACTGACTGGCACCAGATCGTGACGGCAGGCGATGAGCTTGCCGTCGATGCGCCGCTCACCGATAAGTCATCCATCATCTGCCGCACCGGTATGCTTATGCTCGCGAGCGGAACGGGTGCCTGGCGTGTACGCGATACCATGAATCGCGTCGCCGCCGTACTCGGTGTCACCGTCCACGTTGACTTAAGTCTTCTGTCGTTTGAGTGCACCTGCATCGAAGATGGCCACTGCTTTAACGAGGTTGTCAGCCTGCCCACAACGGGAGTCAATACCCATCGCATTTGGATGATGGAGAGCTTCCTAAAGGAAATCGAGACGTATGGGCGCCGGTTTACCGTGCACGAATACCACGAGATGCTCAAGACCGTTGAGAGTTCAAAACCCGATTACTCTCCCTGGCAACAGGGCCTTGCGGCAGCTTGTGCTTGCGGCGCCTTCGTCTTTTTGCTCGGCGGCGGCCCTATCGAGATGGCCTGCGCATTCGTAGGCGCTGGTGTTGGCAACTTTGCTCGCTCTCATATTCTCAAGCAGGGTCTTGGCCAGTTTAGCGCGCTGACGATTGG
This sequence comes from uncultured Collinsella sp., assembly GCA_905199545.1. GTDB lineage: Bacteria > Actinomycetota > Coriobacteriia > Coriobacteriales > Coriobacteriaceae > Collinsella. The sequence goes on along the minus strand of CAJKGW010000006.1, from coordinate 139,306 downwards.
CGTTGCGCTCGCTTGCGTTTCGTATCTGCTGGCATTGCTCGGCCTTGGCCAGGTCGTACCGGGGGCAATGTCGCACCAAGAAGGCTATATCGGCGCCATGCTCTTTGTGATTCCCGGCTTTCCCCTCATTACGGCAGGCCTCGACATCGCTAAGCTCGATATGCGAAGCGGCATTGAGCGTCTTTCGTATGCCGTGTCGATTATTGTGATGGCGACCCTTGTGGGCTGGATGGTTGCCGAGTGTGTGGGGCTGGCACCGGATGATTTTGCCCCGCTCGGCCTTTCGCCGCTTGCCCTTACGCTCCTGCGCGTGGTGATGAGCTTCGTTGGCGTATTCGGCTTCTCGGTGATGTTCAACAGCCCGGTAAAGATGGCCGCGGCAGCTGGGCTGATCGGCGCCGTGTCCAATACCTTGCGCCTTACGCTCGTCGATGCGCCGACGCTGTTTCCCTTTCTGGGCCTGAGCGTAGGTATGCCTCCCGAGGCGGCAGCGTTTATCGGCGCGCTGGTATCGGGGCTGCTCGCGAGCTTAGCCGAAATCAAGCTCACCTACCCACGTATCGCCCTCACGGTGCCATCGATTGTCATTATGGTGCCGGGCTTGTATCTGTATCGCTCGATGTATTACATGTGCACATTCGACACGGTCAATATGCTCGGCTGGTTTGTGCGTGCAGTGCTCATCGTGGCGTTTTTGCCCGTTGGCCTGGGTGTGGCGCGTACACTCACCGACCCTCGCTGGCGCCACACCAGCTAATTGGTGCAAATGAAACTGATCCGCAAAACATGAACGTGGATAATCTCCCGTTTTTGGCTTGTTTACGGGCTCAAAACGGGAGATTATCCACGCTCGTGGAATGGGTGTCCGAAAATCCACGCTCGTTGGGCCGATGCAGACGCACCTGGCAATTCCTTTTTTGTAGACGTTGTCGTATGGCTGCATGCGGAAAAGGCCCCAGCGATTAACATATACTCCATATGGGTAAAGAGACCAAAGCGCCGCCACGAGTGGCGCTTTGCGTTTGAAAAAACTAGCTCGTCTAAGAGGAACTAGCATGTTAGACCGTTTTACCGATCGCGCGCGCAAGGTCATGTCCATGGCCAAGCAGGAGGCGCTCGATCTTCATTCAAATAAGGTGGGTACCGAGCATCTGTTGCTCGCGCTCGCCAAGGAGGACGAGGGCATTGCCGCTGAGGCGCTGCGCTCGCTCGATATCTCCTACGACGACATCATGGATACCCTCAAAGAGGTCCAGACCACGGTTCCCGAGCCCAGCGAGGAGACCGAGGCTGCCAAGCTTGCCTTTACGCCGCTCGTCATTAGCGTGATGGAGCGCTCCTTCCGCGTGGCACGCGAGAACAACCAGACCTACGTTTCGACCGAGCACTTGCTGATCGGCATCGTCGAAGAAGGCAACGGCATGGCCATGGACATCCTCATGCGCCTGGGCGTGTCGTCTGCTTCCATTAAAAAGGCCATCGAAAAGCTCACTGCCAAGGATCAGGACAAGAAGCGTCCGCTCGCTGGCGCTGGCGCTGGTCGTCCCGGTGCGGGCCTGCCGTTCTTTAGCGGCTCGGATGCCTCTCAGCAAAAGGGGAGCGGCACCGACACGCTCAAGCAGTTCGCCACCAACCTCACGCAAAAGGCGCGCGACGGCGAGCTCGATCCCGTGATTGGCCGCGAAAAGGAAGTCCAGCGCATGATGGAGATCCTTTCGCGTCGCACCAAGAACAATCCGCTTATCCTGGGCGATCCCGGCGTGGGCAAGACGGCTATCGTCGAGGGCCTGGCGCAGCAGATTGCTGCTGGCAACGTGCCCGAGAACCTCATGAACCAGAATATCTGGACGCTCGACCTGCCGGGTCTTGTCGCGGGCGCCAAGTATCGCGGTGAGTTTGAGGAGCGCCTCAAGAACGTGATCCAAGAGGCTACCGAGGCCGACGACGTCATCTTGTTTATCGATGAGATGCACACCATCATCGGTGCCGGTTCTGCCGAGGGCTCCATCGACGCGAGCTCCATGCTCAAGCCCGTGCTCGCGCGCGGTGCCTTCCAGATTATCGGCGCCACCACGGCCGAGGAATTCCGCAAGTACCTCACCAAGGACCCGGCCTTCGAGCGTCGCTTCCAGACCATCGATGTCGAGGAGCCGAGCGTCGAGGACACGGTCAAGATCCTGACCGCGCTCAAGCCGCGCTACGAGGAGCACCACCATGTGCGCTATACGCAGGGTGCTATCGAGGCCGCCGCGAACCTTTCCAACCGCTACATTCAGGATCGCTTCCTGCCCGATAAGGCCATCGACCTCATTGACGAGGCCGGTGCTCGCGCTCGCATCGCCGCCAACCGCGCGCCCGAGCCGGTGCGCGAGGCCGAGCATCGCATAGAGGAGCTCAAGGCCGCCGCGCAGGAGGCCACCGAGAGCGACGACATGAACAAGGCCGCCGAGATCACCGAGCAGCAGAAGGCTGCCGAGATTGAACTCGCCGAGGCCAAGGCTGCCTGGACCGCCGAGCTCGACGCCAGCCCGCTCACCATCGACGTGAGTCAGATTGCCGACATCGTGTCCGTGACCTCTGGCGTGCCGGTTTCCTCGCTCACCGAGAGCGAGAGCCGTCGCCTGCTGCAGACCGAAAGCGTGCTCAAGACCCGCATTATCGGCCAGGACGAGGCCGTCGAGGCCGTCGCCAAGGCCGTGCGCCGCAGCCGCTCGCCGCTCAAGGACCCGCGTCGTCCCGGCGGCAGCTTTATCTTCCTGGGTCCCACCGGCACGGGCAAGACCGAGCTCGCCAAGACGCTCGCCGAGTATCTCTTTGGCAGCAAAGACGCGCTCATCAGCTTCGACATGTCCGAGTTCGGTAGCGAGTTCGAGGTCTCCAAGCTCATCGGTAGCCCTCCGGGCTACGTCGGTCACGACGAGGGCGGCCAGCTCACCAAGGCCGTTCGTCGCCACCCGTACTCGGTCGTGCTGTTCGACGAGATCGAGAAGGCGCACCCCGATATCTTCAACATCTTGCTGCAGGTGCTGGAGGAGGGCCGCCTGACCGATAGCCAGGGCAAGACGGTCGACTTCCGCAACACCGTGATCATCATGACGTCCAATGTGGGCGCCCGCGAGATTGCGCAGGATGCGAGCGTGGGCTTTGGCACCACCGGCGAGCAGGGTCTCACGTCGAGTGAGATCCGTGGTCGCGCGATGGGCGAGCTCAAGCGCCTGTTCCGCCCCGAGCTGCTCAACCGTATCGACGACATCGTGGTGTTCCAGAAGCTCTCGGGCGAGAATCTCACCAAGATCGCGCACCTGCTGGTGGACGACCTGCGCCAGCGTCTGATTGCCAACGGCATGAACATCAAGCTCACCGATGCGGCCTATGACAAGATCGTGGCCGAGGGCACCGACCTCACCAACGGTGCGCGTCCGCTGCGCCGTGCTATTCAAAAGCTCATCGAGGACCCGCTGTCCGAGGAGCTGCTGGCCGGCGAGTGGGGCGAGGGCGATACCGTCCTGTGCGACGTGGCCGATGGCAAGTTTGTCTTTAGCCACGGCACGGGCGAGATCCCGGCACCGCGTCCGGCGGGCACGCTCGGTGGTGATACCGCCCCGGCGGCACCGCGCACTGGCAACGCCGCGCCCGTGAGCGGCGGCGTGACCTCGGGCCCCGGCGGCATGATGCAAGCCGGTTCCGGCGCGCTGTAGGGCGTAACAAAACCTTGTGTCCACGAGGGCGTTCCAAAGGAGCGCCCTTTTTCTGTTGGAAAGCCCCCTTCGTTCAAAGTAGATCTCATTAAACATACCAATGGCGTATGCATAAACGCTGATCAAGCGTTGAGGTTGGTTGAAGGGTCCAACGTCCCTTCGGCACGGCCCGTCTAGCCTGCTTTATCTTAATAAAGTGGCGTTTCCCCGCCGTTAGCCGATGATGCGAGGGCGCTCGGCGTTTTCGACTGGTTTATGCACGCAAAGTCTGGGAATATACAAGTCGCATGTCTTACTGTCTAACCAGTTGCGCCAAGGAGGCACCATGGATTACAAGATCACCGGCTACGAGCCCGCCCAGCTGTTCCATTTCTTTGAGGAGGTCAGCGCGATCCCCCGTGGGTCTGGCAACGAGAAGGGCATCAGCGATTTCCTGGTTGCGTTTGCCAAGGAGCGCGGCCTCGACGTGTACCAGGACGAGGTCTACAACGTCATCATTCGCAAGCCTGCATCTGCCGGTGCCGAGAATGCCCCGACCGTGATGCTGCAGGGCCACATCGATATGGTGTGCGACAAGTTGGGCTCTGTTGAGCACGACTTTACGACCGACGGTATCGACCTGGTCGTCAAGGACGGCGTCCTCACCGCTAACGGCACCACCCTGGGCGCCGACAACGGTATTGCTGTCGCTCTGATGCTTACTGTGCTCAACGACGATTCGATCGTTCATCCCGCCCTCGAGTGCGTATTCACCACCGACGAGGAGACTGGCCTGGTCGGCGCCGAGACGCTCGACAAGTCCCAGATCAGCGCCCGCACCATGATTAACCTTGACTCCGAGGAAGAGGGCGTTGCCACCGTCAGCTGCGCTGGCGGCGTCGTTGTTACCTACACCTGCCCCATCGTGCGCGAGCACAAGACCGGCAGCACCCTCACGCTCGACATCTCCGGCCTACTGGGTGGTCATTCCGGCAACGATATCAACCTGGAGCGCGGCAACGGCAACCTCATCATGGCCCGCATCATCGACCGCCTGATGGTCGCCGGCGAGCCCGCCATCGTTAGCTTTAACGGCGGCACTAAGGACAACGCCATCAACCGTGAGTGCAAGGCCGAGCTGGTTTACGCCGACCACGCTGCCGCCGAGGCCGCGGCCCAGATCGCAAAGGACATCATCGCCGACGTCACTGCCGAGCTCGAGGTCTTCGACCCCGGCTTTACCTGCACCGTCGAGATTGCCGACGACGCCGAGGTCGAGGCCATGGATCAGAAGTCCGCGCTTGCCCTCATCCGCGCCCTGCGTCTTGCCCCTAACGGCGTGATTCGCCGCAACGTCGCCACTGACGGCTCCGTCGAGGTTTCCTCCAACATCGGCGTGGTCGCCACTTCCGACGACCAGGTCAAGATCATGCTGTCCCCGCGCTCCTCGATCACCTCGCTGCAGAACGAGTTCAAGGACCGCCTGCAGACGCTGGCCGATGTCTTGGGCTTCGACGCCAAGTTCGAGTTCGAGTATCCCGGCTGGAGCTATGCCGAGCATTCGCCGATCCGCGACGTTTTTGTCGAGAGCTATCGCGAGCTCTTTGGCTCCGAGCTGCGCATCGAGTCCATTCACGCTGGCCTTGAGTGCGGCCTGTTTGCTGAGGCCCTGCACGGCCTGGACGCCATCGCCGTGGGCCCGACGCTCTCCGATGTCCACACCCCGGACGAGAGCATGGAGCTCGCTTCTGCCGAGCGCTTCTACGAGCTGCTCATCGACGTCCTCAAGCGCCTTGCCGCGTAAGGGTCGCGCTAGCAGCAGTTCGAGCCACGTGCTAGCGGATTGCAAATGACATTACGAGAGGGGGCATCCGAACTTTTGCGACGGGTGCCCCCCTCTTCTTTTAAGAAATGTGGATTGATTGGCGCCTAGCCCATATCCGCCTTGATGAGGTCGAGGGTGCGCTGGCAGTTTTCGCGGACGGGGCCGAGCATGTGCTCGCGCAGGTCCGCCATGCCGGGCAGGTCGGCGTATTCGTCCATGATCTCTTCCATGCAAATGGGCACCTCGTAGGCGAGGTCCATCATGGTCGCAAAGCAAAACTTCTCGGATAGCCCGGCATCGGTGAGCGCCGCCTCCAGCGCGGGGTCGCCCATACCGTGGTATCGGCGGATAGCGCCTGGACCGATGCGCCCCACTCGATTTTCGCCGCCAACGCTCATGGCAAGGCGCGCCCGGCGGCGCATACGCTCGTACGCCAAGCCCGATGCGACATCGTACATGGGTGCGAGCGCTGCGTTTGTGCCTTTACCTAGGATGAGCGAGTAGTTTTTAGCGTGTGCGTCAGGCGCTCCGATAATGGCGTTATAGAACAACATATAGGTAAAAAGCACAAGATTCATGTGGTGGGGGACTGTGTTAATCAGTCGTTCTTGGATGTCTCGTGTGGTTGGTCCTCCGTCGGCGGTGTATTTCTGGCTTGGCAATACACCGAGCGCCTGGCAAAAGTCCTCCTGATGCAGCCTTTCGATATTTCCGCTGCTATTGACCATTCTGTCGTACCGTTCAACGACGAGCGCGGCTTCGTCTTCAAATGTGCAATAGGAGACGTTGGCAGTTGGAATGCCAACACGCCGAGCCGTTTTCATGCAGACGAATTCGTTTAAGGCCTGATGTTTGAACCCAACGACACCATTTTTGAAGATATGGGTAGTGGGGGATGACCCTAGACATTCGCACCATTGGCCATCATGCCAAGCTAGTGCAAATTTGCCTTGGTTGCCGCCCAGGGACCAGCTTTCGTTGGAGCCCATCCATGTCTCTCTTTCGTCATCGCGAATTGCTTTGAGCTTGTGAGCGATTTGAGAATTGGTAAGCGGGCGGTATGCCGAGACCCTGCCGCGGGCGGCGCCTAATTGATCGGTTCGACAAAACTGAACGGCCCCTGCGCAGTCAAGACCGATATGGCACAAGAGGGCGACGGGGTTGTTGGATGCAACGTCATACTCGGCGGCAATAGCGCGACGCTGCTCTTGACTGTCGGGCAAAAGGCCAAATAGGAACGGGCGGACGATGTTATGGCCATACGTGCGATTGGAAAGCGGCATTGTTAGCGATAGCGGTGCTCCGCGATAGGTTGGGGCGTATACAAAGCTGCAGAGTCCATGCTTGTCTTGCCGGAGAGTGCCTGCGATTTCGCCACAAATGAGGGTTGCAAGCTCCATCTCTGCCATTTATTTCACAACCTTACAGCCAAAGGAGAGGCCTGAAGTGCCGGAAAGGCCTTGCTCGGCTGCGATTTGGGCCAGCAAGGCACCATAGGAAGATGGCGTTCCCTGTCGAGCGGGTCGTCTGCCTACGCTTGGCTTTGGCAGGGCATTCGAGTTCGCGATAGGGAGGTCCGCTTTCGTCGTCGGATGTTCGGAGGGCGATGCGATGGAGTCGTTATCGCTTTGCGCAAAGAGACCTATGCCGAGTGCATTAAAGACGGACAGCAACTTGTCGAGCCGAATACCCGTGGCGTCTCCTAGCTCGAGCGATGCGAGCAGGCGCTCCGAAACGCCGGCTTTTTTAGCGAGGGCCGCACGGGTGATTTCCTGCGACTCGCGTGCCTGACGCACATAGATGCCAGCTTGGCGTGGTGTGGTGATGGGAAGGGTATCCATGGCGATCTCCAACATGTAGACTTTTGCATATCAGTATGACATGCAAAAGTCTGCACGAAAAGGCCTCATGCAAAACTTTGCATGAGGCCTTGTACTGGCGTTGAGTTTTGAGCGATTGTGTTTGGCGTTACAGCGCCAAAATCCCCAGATGCTCAAGCAAGATCTTAAGTCCGATGAGGATGAGCACGATGCCGCCCACGATGGTGGCAGGTTTTTCGTAGCGCGCGCCAAAGGTGTGGCCGATCGCTACGCCGGCGACGGAGAAGATAAACGTTGTGACGCCGATAAGCGATACAGCGGGAACGATGTCAACCGAGAGCGCCGCAAATGAGATGCCTACGGCTAGGGCGTCGATTGAGGTGGCGATGGCGAGGATCAGGTACTCGCCCAGGTCAATCTTTTCGGCATCCTTGCCGTCGCCTTCATTCTCGTCCTCGGTAAAGGCTTCCCACAGCATTTTGCCGCCGATAAAGGCCAAAAGGATAAAGGCAATCCAATGGTCGATGGGTCCGATGATGCCCATGAATTGACTGCCAAGCGCCCATCCGATTACGGGCATGCCGGCCTGAAAGCCGCCAAAGAACAGGCCGAGCACCACGGCGACTTTAAGGTTGATCTTCTTCATGCCAAGGCCCTTGCAGATGGATACGGCAAAGGCATCCATCGAAAGGCCAACGGCGAGCAGCACGAGCTCTGCGAGTCCCATAGTCTGGCTCCCTCTCTGCGGGCGGGCCCGCGTGTACCTCTTGGGGGAGTAACAAAAAAGACCCGTGGCGTACGCGTTGCGCGCACAGCCACGAGTCTCGTTCATTAAGGCAAGCCAGGCCGCATCGGCCAGTGTGTTGACTTGCCGCGCCACCGGAGGCGAACCCGATCACGCGACTACTCCCTCATTTATGCGAATCCCGATGCTACCACATAAGCAGCTCATTTGGATTGGGGCTCTCAGCTGTGTTCGCTCATTCTGTAAGCATCGGATTTCGCGAGCGCCGCGGGGACAAACCGTGAGAAACTATTTAGCGTTTATGGAGCGTATACGATGGGAGCGATGCCTTGGATAAGAACGAGCTGCAAAAGCGTATGGAACAGGCCATCCGTCTGACGGCACCTGGTCAGCCGATCCGCACTGCCCTCGACATGATCATCGCCGGTCACCTGGGCGCCCTTATCTGCGTTGGCGACACCGAAAACGTGCTCGCTGCCGGTAACGACGGCTTCCCGCTCAACATTTCGTTCACCTCGAACCGTCTGTTCGAGCTCTCCAAGATGGACGGCGCCATCGTCATCGACGGCGACCTCACCCAGATCCTGCGCGCCAACTTCCATCTCAATCCCGATCCCTCGCTTGCCACGAGCGAGACGGGCATGCGTCATCGCACCGCCGCTCGCATGTCGGTGCTCACCGATGCCATTGTGATCTCGGTCTCGGCCCGTCGTGCCGTCGTCAACGTGTACGTTCACGGCAAGAGCTACGAGATCCAGCCCGTCACCACCATCATGAGCTCGGTCAACCAGCTCGTCGCCACGCTCCAGACTACCCGTCAGTCGCTCGACCGCTCCCTGCTGCGTCTGACGGCCCTCGAGCTCGACGACTACGTTACGCTCGCCGACATTACCGGTATTTTCTCGAGCTTCGAGATCATGCAGCAGGCAAAGACTGAGCTTAAGGATTGCATCGTCAAGTTGGGCAACCAGGGCAAGCTCGTGCAGATGCAGCTCGAGCAGCTCGCGGGCTCCAGCATGGATACCGAGTATGACCTGATGATCCGCGACTACGCAAGTGATTCTTCCGAGGCTAATGCCGAGAAGATTCGCGCCAACCTAAGCCGTATGACACCTAAGGACCTGTCCGACCCACAGCATGTGGCGGCGGTTCTGGGTTACGACGACCTGGACGAGGACTCCGTCATGACGCCACTGGGCCTGCGCACGCTTTCGCGCGTGTCCGTCGTGCGCGACGGCGTGGCCGAGAAGATCGTCGACGAGTACGGCTCGTTGCAGGAGCTCATGGACGACATTAGCGAGGATCCGGAGCGCCTGGGCGACTTTGGCGTCAACAACCCTGCCATTCTTGCGGACTCGCTGTACCGCATGAAGGGCACCAAACAGGGGAACGCATAATGGCGCCCGTATGCGCCGTGGTCGTTGCCGGCGGCAGCGGCCAGCGCTTTGGAAATCCCGGCGGCAAGCAGCTCGTTAACGTGGCGGGTCGTCCGCTCATGAGCTGGTCCATCCGCGCGTTCGATCGTAGCGACAAGGTCGGCCACATCGTGGTGGTGTGCCCTGCCGAGCGCCGTGCCGAGATGCGCCGCCTGGCCATCGACCCGTTTGACTATGACACGCCCATCAGCTTCGCCGATGCCGGCGATACCCGCCAGGACTCCACCCGTGCCGGCGTGCATGCGGTACCGGCGGGTTTCGAATATGTCGCCATCCACGACGGCGCCCGTCCGCTCATCACGACCGAGGCCATCGATCATGCGATCGACGTGCTCGTGAGCGACCGCGCCCTCGACGGTGTCGTGTGCGGTCAGCCCGCGATCGACACGCTCAAGATTGTCGACGGCGACAATATCGTCGAGACGCCGCCGCGCGAGCTCTATTGGGCCGCGCAGACGCCGCAGATCTTTAGCGTCGACGCCATGAAGCGCGCCCACACCGCAGCTATCGCCGAGGGCTTTATCGGGACCGACGATTCTTCGCTGGTCGAGCGCATGGGCGGGCGCGTCCGCTGTGTCCAGAGCCCGCGCGATAACCTTAAGGTGACGGTGCCCGAGGACCTGCGTCCCGTAACCGCGATTCTGCTTGGCCGCATGGCCGAGGGAGAGGACCTTCCCCATGTTCAGTAACCTGCGCATTGGCCACGGCTACGACGTTCACCGTTTGGTGGAGGGGCGTCGATGTATCATCGGCGGGGTTGACATTCCCTACGAGCGCGGCCTGCTGGGCCACTCGGATGCCGATGTGCTCGCGCATGCCTTGGCCGACGCCATTCTGGGCGCCTGCCGCGGGGGAGACATCGGCAAGCTATTCCCCGACACCGATCCCGCCTACGAGGGTGCCGATTCGATGGTGCTGCTCGCTCGCGTGATGGACTATGCGCGCGAGCTGGGCTTTGAGTTTGTCGATGCCGATTGCACCATTGCCTGCCAGCAACCCAAGATCACCCCGCACCGCGATGCCATGCGCGCCAACCTTGCCCATGCCCTGGGCGTCGACGTCGAAAACGTGGGCGTCGCCGCCACTACGACCGAAAAGCTCGGTTGGGAAGGCCAGGGCGAGGGAATCGGCGCCTGGGCCGTCTGCCTGCTACAGAAAACCGTTAAGGAGTAACGAATGCGTATCTACAACAGCGCTACCCATAAAAAGGAAGAGTTCCAGCCCATCGAGTCCGGCAAGGTCCGCATGTACGTGTGCGGCCCCACGGTCTACGACAACATCCACATCGGCAATGCCCGCACGTTCATCAGCTTTGACGTGATTCGTCGCTGGCTCATCGCGAGCGGCTACGAGGTCACGTTCGCCCAGAACCTCACCGATGTCGACGACAAGATCATCAAGCGCGCCAACGAGCAGGGCCGTACGGCTGCCGAGGTCGCGACGGAGTTCTCCGACAAGTTCATCGGCGTCATGCGTGCCGCCAACGTGCTCGATCCCGATGTGCGCCCCCGCGCCACCAAAGAGATCGGCCCCATGATCGCCATGATCAAGACGCTCATCGAGCAGGGCCACGCCTACGCCGCCGATAACGGCGACGTGTACTTTGCCGTGCGCAGCGATTCCAACTATGGTCAGGTCTCGGGCCGCAACATCGACGACCTTATGGTTGGCGCGCGCATCGAGGAGAACGAGGACAAGAACGACCCGCTCGACTTTGCCCTGTGGAAGGCTGCCAAGCCCGGCGAGCCCAGCTGGCCGAGCCCCTGGGGCGAGGGCCGTCCCGGTTGGCACACCGAGTGCGCCGCCATGGTGCATCGCTACCTGGGCACCCCGATCGACATCCACGGCGGCGGCTCCGACCTTGCCTTCCCGCATCACGAGAACGAGTGCGCCCAGGCCACCTGCGCCTGGCACCAGGGCTTCTCCAACACCTGGATGCACACGGGCATGCTGCTGGTAGACGGCGAGAAAATGTCCAAGTCGCTCGGCAACTTCTTTACGCTGGCCGAGGTCCTCGAGCAGCATTCCGCTGCCGCCCTGCGCCTGCTGATGCTGCAGACGAGCTATCGCTCGCCGCTCGACTTTTCTTGGGAGCGCTTGGAGGGTGCCGAGAACTCGCTCACGCGTATCGCCGGTACGGTCGAGAACCTGCGCTGGGCCGCGAACCATGCGACGGCCGATGCCGATGAGGCAGCATCCGAGGCGTTTGCCGCCAAGGCCGCCGAGACCCGTGCCACCTTTAAGGAGTGCATGGACGACGACTTTAACACCGCCGGTGCCATGGGTGCCGTCTTTGGCTTTGTGACCGAGTGCAACCAGTACCTGGAGCAGGCGGGCGACGCTGCCGATAAGGCCGCCGCGTTTGCCGCCGCCGATACGCTGGTCGAGCTGCTCGATACGTTTGGCGTTGAGCTCCCCGAGCCAAAGGTCGAGTTGCCGCTGGGCCTGCTGGGCGTAGCCGCCGGCCTGGTTGCCTACACGGGCGACGACGTGGACGAGGCCGCTGCCAAGATTCTCGAGGCCCGCGCCGAGGCCCGCGCTGCCAAGAACTGGGATCTGGCCGACGCCATCCGCGACCAGCTCAAGGACCTGGGCCTCACCATTGAGGATACTGCCGCGGGCACTCGTATTAAATCTCTCTAATCCCCGCGGGTTTCCCAAGCACCCGACCTTGCCGTTCAAACCGTCGCTCGCGTACTCAAGTACGCGTCGCTCCTCTTTCACGGCAATCTCGGGCACTTGGAAAACCCGTACCGACCGCTTGAGCTATTCGTCTTAAGCGGTCGCTTCTTTTGTCCTGTTTGAAAATTTTTTAAAGGAGGCCGTTTTATGGCCGACAATCGCAAGCGTGCGCCTCGTGGCGGCAAGCAGACTGCTTCTGGCTCGCGTCCGATTCGCCGCAACGACCGCGCTGCCGCTCCCAAGGGCCAGCGCGATCGCGCCCAGGCCGCACGTCCGCAACGCGATCGTAACCGCGACGCTATCCAGGTTCCCAAGGGCGAGTTTATCGAAGGTCGTCGTGCTGCCGCCGAGGCGCTGCGCACCGGTTTTCCCATCAAGTGCGCGCTCATCGCCGAGGGCGGGGAGCGCGATGCCGCTCTGTCGCGCCTGGTCGATGACCTCAACGCCACGGGCGTCCGCATTAAGTATGTGCCGCGCGCGCAGCTCGATGCGCTGTCGAGCCATGGCGCTCACCAGGGCATTGCGCTCGAGGTGGGCAACTTCCCTTACGCCGATGTCGCCGACATCCTCGACCGCGCAGGCGAGGGCTCGGCGCTTGTCGTGGTGCTCGACCATGTGACCGACGACGGTAACTTTGGCGCCATCGTGCGCTCTGCCGAGGTTGTGGGCGCAGCGGGCGTCATCATCGCCAACAAGCGTGCCGCCGGCGTGACCGTGGGCAGCTACAAGACCTCCGCCGGCGCCGTCATGCATCTGCCTATCGCGCAGGTGCCCAATATCTCCCGTGCGCTCGATGACCTCAAGGCCGCCGGCTTTTGGGTGGGTGGCGCTTCCGAGCATGCCGAGGGCAGCTGCTGGGATGCTCCCTTCGAGGGCCGCGTGGCGCTCGTCATGGGCTCCGAGGGCGACGGCATCTCGCGTCTGGTGCTCGAGAAATGTGACTTTTTGACCAAGCTTCCCCAGCGCGGCATGACCGAGAGTCTCAACGTGGCCCAGGCGACCACCGCGCTGTGCTTTGAGTGGCTGCGCCGCAATGCCGGCGAGCTCATGGGGGAGGAGTAGCGCATGTCCAAGAAGAACCGCGCCAAGTCCAAGGCCAAGCGCTTTGGCGAAGGCTCGGCCAAGCCGATTGTTTCGGCCGCGACCTATGGCGTGGGCGGCAATGCGTTTGCGCAGGCCATCGCCGACCCGGTCTCGACGGTGCACTCCAATAAGCCCGAGCTGCTGGTGGTCGACGGCTACAACGTGATCCACTGCACGCCGCGCTACGAAAAGCTCGTCTACGACCATTCCGATGATCCGTATTCCAGCGACGTTCACGATATGGCGCGCACGGCACTCATCAACGATGTTGCCGCGTTTGCCCAGGGCCGCTACGAGGCCGTGATCGTGTTCGACGGTGCGGGCAATATCTCCAGCGAGCGCCCCAACCTGCCGGCCCGTGGCGTGCGCATCGAGTTTTCGCCGACGGGTGTCTCTGCCGATACCGTGGTGCAAAAGCTCTGCATTGAGGCGCGCGAGGAAGGTCGCGCGTGCTCCGTGGTGTCGAGCGACGGCACGATCCAGGCCGTCGTCATGGGCAAGGGAGTCACGCGCATCTCGAGCCGCATGCTGGTGGACGAGATCAAGCAGATCGATAACGACGTTCACGAGGCAGAGGAAGCTCCGCAGATCAAGATGACCCTGGGCAGCCGCCTGAGCCCCGATGCCCTGGCCAAGCTCAAAGCCCTTCGCGGGAGGTAGGGGAGTATCTATAGAGACCCGTTTCCCAATTGGCCAGCCCGTTGCCGTCGCCAAAACGAATAGTTTTTTGTTTTGACGAACAGATAAAACTGTTCGTTCTGACGAACGGTTTTTGAGATGTGGTCGGTCGAAGGGCCTGTTGCGCCCCGTCCTCAATTCCTTTATCCTAAACAGGCTTCGCGCGAAAGCGCCAAGTGTGCCAGTGTGGCGCAACGGTAGCGCAACTGATTTGTAATCAGTGGGTTGCGGGTTCGATTCCTGTCACTGGCTCCATGAGAGTTTCGGGCTCTGTCTCTATATGGGACAGAGCCCGTTTCTATTTAGGTGGTGCGCCATCGGGTTAGCGCCCATCCCGTTTTTGGTTTGTCTCGTCCTCCAGTTTGTCTAAATCTGTAACACCAAGACCGATATTCGGCATCTAACTGTTACAGATTGAGATGAAACTTAGGGTGTTTTAGGAATATCTTGATCTGTAACATGTAGAAGCGGAATAGGCCTCTTGCTGTTACAGATCGAGACAAGGGCGGGCGCGGATCTGGATGTCCTGCTCGAGCGTGGATTTCTGGATACGCGAGCGAAGAAAATCTCCCGACCGGAGAACGAGCGTGGATAATTAACTTGGATAGGGAGCTAAGGTAAACACCGATTGTCTATCGACGGCTTTAGAAACAACGACCCCGATTTCATTGTGGAATCGGGGTCGTTTGTGCCTCAGGAATCCGAATGGATTAATCGAGCTCCTAAGGAACTTCTTGGGTTCTTGCTAATGGTCTGCCGAGGATGTCCCCAATGCAAACAGCGGGCATCTACTCAATATAGCTGGGGTTCTTCTTGATGATCACGCGTGCAGCGATGAAGGAGACGACGATGGCGATGATGGCGACAACGCATGCCAGCACGAAGTTACCCATGGACCCATCGGGAGCGATAAAGATGAGTGCCGAAAGAAGGCCGGGGCATGCTCCCGCAACATACTCTTTCAGAACAAAGATGCCTGCAGGGAGTCCAGCGCAGAGCGCGCCGATTGCCGTGCCGACAAGCAGGCGGGGACGCTCGATGAGGCAACCGTAGAACGCGGGCTCGGTTACGCCACAGAGTGCGGTGACGGCAACCGTGGTGACCATACCCCTCTTCTCTTTGTTTCCCTTCATGGCAGTTGCCAGGGCGAGGCTCGTGCCGCCAATGCAGAGGTTCGAGATGAATCCAAAGATAATGGGTGCCCAACCGAGCTGCGCCAGGCTCGTAACTTCGATTGCGATGTAAGCCTTATCGAGACCGAGCATGACGAAATAGGGGTTAAGGGCTGCCAGGATCGGAGTAGCGATAAATGCCACGTTGTCCATAAGCCACGTGACGGCATCGCTCAGCGCGTAGCCCATCATGCTGCCGGCGGGGCCAAGGATAATAAGCTCGACGGGCACGACGATGATCATGGTGAGCAGCGGCTTCAAGAACAGTTTGGTAACGTCGGGAATGATCTTCTGAAGGCCGCGGTCGACAAAGTACATGAATACAACGCCCAGTACGATGGGCACTACCGTACTCGAATAGTCGTTCGTCGGGATGGGAATACCAAGAAAGTCGAGACCCTCGGCACCGCTAATGGACGAGCTGATCATGATCGCGCCCAGCAATGCGCCCATGATGGGCTGCATCTTCATGACGGCCGCGAGCTGATAACCAAGATAAACGGGTAAGAAGCTAAACGAAGCGCTAAAGATCGCCAACAGGACCTGGGCGGTTCCGCTATCGGTGCTCAATCCGCAATAATTGACCAGGAGATTCTTGATCGAAAGAATGAGTCCGCCAACGATGAGCGCCGGGACGATGGGCATGAATACCTGTGCAGAGACGTTCCCGAATTTCTCAATCAAGCCCATGGCGGTGTTACCGCTTTTAATGCCTTCTGCAAGGTCTTTGGCGGTTTGGGCATCGTCGGCAACCGTGCCACCGCCGACTTCGATTCCCGCGAAGTCGAGGAAGTCGTTGTAAGCCTCGGTGACGTTGGGGCCGATGATCACCTGAAGCTGGCCACCGCTGACTACTGCCCCGAGCGCCTGATCGGCCGATTTGGCGAGCTGGAGATCGATGATCGAGGTGTCTCGTGCGTCGATGCGAAGGCGCGTCGCACAATGAGTTACCGATGTAATGTTCTCTTTGCCGCCAACAGCCTTTAGGACTGTATCGGACATTGCCTGATATTTCATCTCTTTCTCCTAACCTTCCTGCTCCTGATACTTCGAGATAAGGTCTCGGTACCAATACCAGCTCTTTTTGGGGGTGCGCTCCAGATTGTTCTCGAAGTCGATATGGACAAGTCCGTATCGTTTTTCGTAGCCGTTGATCCAGCTATACAGATCCATCGTCGACCAGAGGTAGTAGCCCTCAACGCGCGCGCCGTCGCGCTTAGCCCTCATCATGTGCTCGATGAACTGGCCCAGAAGCTCGATGCGGTCATCATCGTGGATCATTCCGTCTGCGTCTGGTTGCTCATAGGCGCCATGTCCGTTTTCCGTAATAAAGATGCGGGGCGCGTCATAGCGCTCGTGGACATCCATGATGGTTGAATACATGCAACCTGGGAGTATTTCGCGGCCCCATTTATTGCGGGGAACATTGCTGTCGCGGGCGCTTTCAAACAAGGGCGCAATGCATTTTCCTTCGACCTTTTTGCTCGAACCGCCCTTATTGTTCGCCGAAACGGCAAGCTCTCCACCGTGCCAGTCGGTTACATACTCTCGGCAATACACGTTGAGTCCAATAAAATCGACTTTACCGTCTCTGAATTCTTCTACGTCATTTGGGGATCGATAGAGCGAGACGCCAAGTTTTTCAAGGATTTCGTCCATTTCTGGCGGCAGTTGACCCTGAAGCGCTGGTGCCAGAATCATGCGATTGGCGAAAAAGTCTGCGTATCGAAATACGTCATCAGGGTGCTCGGTTGCCGGGTCGAGTTCGACAACGCCGCCGTCGTGGACGGCGCCGATGATGCCGTCGTAGCCCATTTGACGATATGTTCGGACTGCGAGTGCGCTCGCGCGCATCAGGTTGTACTGAAACTGCATGTACGACTGAACGTCGAGCGATCGATTGGGGGGATAGTTGCCCAACATGTTTACGCAGTAGCTGTAGAAATGCGGCTCGTTAACGGTAGCCCAGATTTTGACGCGGTCTCCAAAGCGCTCAAAGCAAATCTTGGCGTATTTGCAGAACCACTCTGCCATGTCGTTGTTCAGCCATCCGCCTTTGCAAGCAAGCGTGAATGGTAGATCGTAATGGAACAGCGTAACGTTGGGCTCTATGCCATTTTCGAGGCAACAATCAATGACCCGATTATAAAAATCGATACCCTCTTCATTCACTTCGCCGATACCCGTGGGGATGATTCGACTCCATGAAAGAGAGAAGCGATAAGTGTTTTGTCCGCCTTCTTTCATCATGCGGATATCTTCTTCATAGCGATGGTAGAAGTCGCAAGATACATCACCGTCAACATGGTTGATGTTCTTATTGCTTGTGTGGCTAAAGAAATCCCACTCGCCAAGGCCTTTGCCGTCTTCGTTCCAGGCACCCTCGCACTGATAAGACGCCGTGGCGGAACCCCAGAGAAACGGCATGTTGTTCACGTTGTCCATGAATCCCCTTTCCATCATTCAACACGGTGGATACGTGTGGCGGAATTACGATTAAGATGACGTCAACTGATTTGAATCATAGGAGAACGACCAAAGCTGTTTGATTCAATAAATGAACCATGATTTCGAGGAGAGCGGAAAGAGGGATCACGTGAATATCAATGACTTCGATGTGCTCAATCGCATTAGCTCAATCATCAACAGCGAGTTTGGGTCAAACGATGCCGCCATCGCTCGATATCTCATCGCTCACATTAGGCGTTCGAGCGAAATCAATGTTGCCGCAATAACCCGCGATGCATTCGTGACCCGTTCCGCTGTTCGTCGTTTCTGCAATCGATTGGGCTACCAGTCTCTTAGCGATTTGAAAGAATCATTTACTCAATCAGTCTTTCCAAGCGACTTAAGCCATCGAGAGGAGGAATTTGGCTACGAGGAGTACAGGGCAGAGCTCGACGTTCGCATGATCGAGATGTTCGCTGAGGTTGAAAGCGGCGTGTCCGATATCGCTATTAAGCACCTTGCCGACGAAATTGATGGCCATAAAAACGTTGAAATCTGGTGCACCAATAATGTGAGCGCCAATCTCGTACGATTTCAGCAGGAAATGTTTTATGCGGGCAAGATAGTTCGCATAGTTGCTGGGGCTAACGTCGCGGAATTGAAAAACATGGGAGACGTTTCGCAGTCATTGATAATTCTCGTATCGGTCTCCGGGCTATTTGCGTCACAGGCACGTGAGTATCTTGATTGCCGTTCGGGCAGGAAGATTCTAATTACTGCGTTTAGCAACGATGACAAATCGAGGTCTTTTGACCGTGTATATCGTCTTGGTAATGCGGGAAACGGAATTGACCGACTCGGCGTTTATTCGAAATATGCCATGACTTATTTCTTCGACTTGCTATCGTCGTGTTACTTGAGTCGCTACCCCTGCACCAAGGGGGAGCCGCTCTATGGGTCTACTTTGGCCTGGCCCGAGTAGTTCGGCTCTATAGTTCTCCCGCCTAGAGAATGAGCGTGGATAATCTGCCACTTTGGCCTCAGAAACACGCCAAAAGCGGGAGATTATCCACGCTCGATGTCAAACGGGAGAAAATCCACGCTGAATTGTGCCGGTGAAGGCCGATCACGACCTATGTAATAAGCGCAAGGGATCCGTTATCGAGGGTCGAGACTGCAGACATACTCCATCACGCCAAAGTGTGCCCTTGGGAAATGACGCCAGCATTGCCAAATTCATCACTCCACATAATCAAACTCAATAAAACCGCAGGTCACGGCTATATAGATACGCCCGGAACCGTGTATCTAGAGGTTTTCGTTGACAGCCCCCAAGGTTGCATCGTATTATCTTTTTCGTTCGCGGGGGCGGCGGTCCAAAAGACCAAAGGACCTGCGGATACTTGAACGATTGGGAGTTTGCCCGAGTGGTTAATGGGGACGGGCTGTAAACCCGTTGGCTCTGCCTACATAGGTTCGAATCCTATAGCTCCCACCCGTCAAGTGCCTGTATAGCTCAGTCGGTAGAGCACTTCGTTGGTAACGAAGAGGTCACCAGTTCAAGTCTGGTTGCAGGCTCCATCCGGCGGTGTAGCTCAGTTGGTTAGAGCACACGGTTCATACCCGTGGCGTCACTGGTTCGAATCCAGTCACCGCTACCATAGGTAACACGGTGGCTTCTCAATAGTATGTTGAGAGGCCACTATGGTATAAAGGCAAAGTCCCGTCCGGGGACGACCTGTTAAGAGGAGGGCTTTATGGCCAAAGAGAAGTTTGAGCGCACTAAGCCGCATGTTAACATCGGCACCATTGGTCACGTCGACCACGGCAAGACCACGCTGACCGCCGCCATCACCAAGGTTCTCTCCGAGACCGAGGGCTGCAAGGCTGACTTCACTGCGTTCGAGAACATCGACAAGGCTCCCGAGG
The DNA here is from genome assembly GCA_905199545.1 of uncultured Collinsella sp. Taxonomy (GTDB): domain Bacteria; phylum Actinomycetota; class Coriobacteriia; order Coriobacteriales; family Coriobacteriaceae; genus Collinsella. The sequence continues at coordinate 119,811 of CAJKGW010000006.1, read as the reverse complement.
AGCGCGAGCGCGGCATTACGATCTCCGTCTCCCACGTCGAGTACGAGACCGCTTCCCGTCACTACGCTCACGTTGACTGCCCGGGCCACGCTGACTACGTCAAGAACATGATCTCCGGCGCTGCTCAGATGGACGGCGCTATCCTGGTCATCGCTGCTACCGACGGCCCCATGGCTCAGACCCGCGAGCACATCCTGCTCGCCCGTCAGGTCGGCGTTCCCTACATCGTCGTCTTCCTGAACAAGTGCGACATGGTCGACGATGACGAGCTCATCGACCTCGTCGAGATGGAGACCCGTGAGCTCCTCTCCGAGTACGATTTCCCCGGCGACGACATCCCCGTCATCCGTGGTTCCGCTCTGGGCGCTCTCGAGGGCGACGCCAAGTGGATGGACGCTATCCGCGAGCTCATGAAGGCTGTCGACGAGTACATCCCGACGCCTGCTCGTAACAACGACCTCCCGTTCCTGATGGCTGTTGAGGACGTTATGACCATCTCCGGCCGTGGTACCGTTGCTACCGGCCGTGTCGAGCGCGGTGAGCTCAAGCTCAACGAGCCCGTCGAGATCGTCGGCATCAAGGATACCCAGAACACCGTCGTTACCGGTATCGAGATGTTCCGTAAGTCCATGGACTTCTGCGAGGCTGGCGACAACGTCGGTCTGCTGCTCCGTGGCATCAAGCGCGAGGACATCGAGCGCGGCCAGGTTCTCTGCAAGCCCGGTTCGGTTACCCCGCACACCAAGTTCACCGGCGAGATCTACGTTCTGACCAAGGAGGAGGGCGGCCGTCACACCCCGTTCTTCGATGGTTATCGTCCTCAGTTCTACTTCCGTACCACCGACGTTACCGGTACGGTCAAGCTCCCCGAGGGCACCGAGATGGCTATGCCTGGTGACCACATCACCATCGAGGGCGACCTCATTCACCCGATCGCCATGGAGGAGGGCCTGCGCTTCGCTATCCGCGAGGGTGGCCACACCGTCGGTTCGGGCATCGTCTCCACGATCATTGAGTAAATTAGCTCTTTGATATAGCTGACTTAAAGAACCCGGCACTTATTTGGGTGCCGGGTTCTTTTCTGCAATGGATATTGAGCCGTTGCTGGTGTCGAGAGGATCGATAATGGTTCTGGGTACACCGTCGATTAGATCTCGCTGGCCCCATTGATGTGTTCCAAATATGAATGGATCCACCGAGAACCAATTGATTCGAGGTTTTCATTGACAGCACTTACATAGAGCTGATAAAGTACCATCTCGTGCCCGTACGGGGCGGATATGAAAGGTTCAGGATACATGCGTACTCTAGTTACTCTTGCGTGCACTGAGTGCAAGCGCCGCAACTATACGACCACCAAGAACAAGGCGAACATGCCTGATCGTATGGAGATCAAGAAGTATTGCCCCTGGTGCCGTCACCACACGCTGCACAAAGAGACTCGCTAGTCTTTAGTCATATACGCCAGTAGTTCAATTGGTAGAGCATCGGTCTCCAAAACCGAGTGTTGAGGGTTCGAGTCCTTCCTGGCGTGCCAGTCATTATTCCGTAAGCTCCCAATTGGGGGCTTACGGTTTACTCATGTATAAGCGCATTGCGCGGAGGTAACCCAAATGGCCAACAAGAAGAACAAGAAGAAGGCTCAGCAGCCGGCACCTGCCAATAACGCTGCCGCCAACTCCAAGGTTGAGGCCAAGAAGGCCGTTGCCAAGAAGAACGAGAAGGCTGCGAAGTCCAAGAAGAACGAGAAGCCTGGTTTCTTTGCCCGCACCAAGAAGTATTTCGCTTCGGTGAAGTCCGAGATGAAGCGTGTCACGTGGCCCGATAAGAAGGAGCTCGTGAACTACTCGGTCGTCGTTTGCGCTTCTCTGATCGTCGTCGGCGTCGTCATCGCTCTGCTCGATGCTGGCTTTGGCGAGGCTCTTGCTCTGTTCTCTGGATTGAGGGGCTAAACCATGTCTAAGCGTTGGTACGTCGTTCACACTTACTCTGGATACGAGAACCGCGTTAAGTCCGATCTCGAGCATCGCATCGAGACTATGGGCATGCAGGACCGTATCTTTGATATCGAGATTCCTATGGAGCGTGTCACCGAGATTAAAGAGGGTGGCAAGCGTGAGACCAAGGATTCCAAGATCTTCCCGGGTTATGTCCTGGTCCGCATGGAGATGGATGACGATGCTTGGACGTGCGTTCGTAACACGCCTGGCGTCACCGGTTTCCTGGGCGGCAACGGCAAGCCCGCTCCGCTTTCCCGCGACGAGTACAACAAGATGACTCGTCGTCCCGGTAAGGGCGATTCGCCCAAGCGCACCTCGGTCGATATTCAGGTCGGCACGTCCGTCCGCGTCACCGATGGCCCGCTTACCGACTTTGATGGCAAGGTCTCCGAGGTTAACACCGAGGCTGGCAAGCTCAAGGTCACGCTGATGATCTTTGGCCGCGAGACGCCGGTTGAGCTCGACTTTAACCAGGTCGCTGTCATCGCTTAAGTTTTCGTCCGTTCGCGCGAGCGTGCTTCTTCTGTGACTGCTCATCTCAGGAGTGCTTCTAACACGTGCGTGCTTACGATATAGCAAGTACTTCACACTCGTGATTCGAAAGGAATGACCATGGCTGAGAAGAAGGTTGCCAACGTCATTAAGCTCCAGATTCCTGCTGGTGCAGCTAACCCCGCTCCTCCCGTCGGCCCCGCTCTGGGCGCTGCTGGCGTGAACATCATGCAGTTCTGCCAGGCCTTTAACGCCGAGACGCAGGACAAGAAGGGCGACATCATCCCCGTTGAGATCTCTGTCTACGAGGATAAGTCCTTCTCCTTCATCACCAAGACCCCGCCGGCGGCTCACCTCATCAAGAAGGAGCTGAACCTCAAGTCTGGTTCCGCTAAGCCCCAGGCCGACAAGGTTGGTCAGCTCTCCCAGGAGCAGCTCACCAAGATCGCCGAGATCAAGATGCCGGACCTCAATGCCAACGACATTGACGCCGCCAAGAAGATCATCGCCGGTACCGCCCGTTCCATGGGCGTCACCATCGCTGAGTAGCGATTTCTTATGGTAACGACGGGTGCTCCGACCTGGGCGCCCGTTAAATGTGTGCAATAGGGCACACGATACGATGTGGGAGGGCTCACGCCCGTTTAACCACAGGAGGTAATGCACATGGCTAAGCATGGTAAGAGCTATAACGCCGCTGCCGAGAAGATCGATCGCGCCACGCTCTACACCCCCCTTCAGGCTGCCAAGCTCATTAAGGAGCTCGACACCGCCAAGTTCGACGAGACCGTCGAGGCCCACTTCCGTCTGGGCATCGATACTCGTAAGGCTGACCAGAACATCCGTGGTTCCATCTCCCTGCCCCACGGCACCGGCAAGACCGTTCGTGTTGCCGTCTTCGCCGAGGGCGAGAAGGCCCGCGAGGCTGAGGCTGCCGGCGCCGACATCATCGGTTCCGACGAGCTTGTCGCCCAGATTCAGAAGGGCGAGATCAACTTCGACGCTGCTATCGCTACGCCGAACATGATGGCCAAGGTTGGCCGCATCGGTAAGATCCTTGGTCCCCGTGGCCTCATGCCGAACCCCAAGCTCGGCACCGTGACCATGGACGTCGCCAAGATGGTCTCCGAGCTCAAGGCTGGCCGCGTTGAGTACCGCGCCGACCGCTACGGCATCTGCCACGTGCCCCTGGGCAAGAAGTCCTTCTCTGAGCAGCAGCTCGTCGAGAACTACGCTGCCCTGTACACCGAGATCCTGCGCGTCAAGCCCTCTTCTGCTAAGGGCAAGTACGTCAAGTCCATCTCCGTGTCTTCCACCATGGGCCCTGGCGTCAAGGTCGATCCCGCTATCCAGCGCGACTTCCTGGCTGAGTAACTAACAGTTACTGCCTGAGCAAAGCAAGCATTGCTAAAGAGACCCGGTTCTGCCTCGTGCAGGACCGGGTCTCTTGCTATCGCGTCAAAACCACCTCAAAGGGGACAGGCACCTTCGTGTTGGTCACCAGGGTGTTCTGGCTGTTGAGGACTCGATGGCCTCGTGGCGTTTGAGCTCGCGGCGCATGGTTTGCGAGTTGAGCCAGGCTGCCTGCCAGCCACGGATGGGGTAGCGCGCTTCGTCCAGCTCAAACTGCGTATAGCCGCAGGCGTTGATGATCGTCGTTCCACACACATGCTGCCGCTCGCGCTGAAAATCGTTACCGTAGCTTCGATGTACATGCCCATGCACCATGTAGTCGGCCCCCCAGGACTCAAGCGCCGTGTTAAAGCACTCAAACCCTCGATGCGGCAGATCGTCCAGATCACCCATGCCGGCGGCGGGTGCATGGGTAAGCAGAATGTCGCACCCGCCGACCATCCTAACCTTACGCGACAGCTTGCGCATGCGCTTGGACATCTCGCGTTCGGTGTACATGTTGGCGCCGTCGCGATAACGCATGGACCCGCCAAGGCCCGCAATGCGAATCCCTCGGTACGTGTACACGCTGTCTTCCACGCAGATACATCCGCCCGGTGCATGACGTGCGTAGCGGTCGTCGTGATTGCCGCGCACGTAGATGAGCGGTTTGTTGATGACGGTGACCAAAAACTCAAGATAGTCCGGGTCCAGATCGCCGGCAGACAGAATCAGGTCGACACCCTCAAAGCGCTCCTTGCGAAAGCACTCCCAAAGGCATCGTTCTTCGGTATCTGCTATGGCAAGGATCTTCATAGGGCGGTAACTCCCGGCTCATCGTCGAGCTGCGGAATGGTGCCTACCACGTTGTCCGCCAGCCAATTCATCTCGACAATCTGCGCGCTCGGCAGTGGGGGAAAGCCCTCGATCTGCACCACGCCGTCTTGGCTATGAAGCTCGCCGCCAAATGGATTGATGGAGCCCTCGACGATGCCATTGCGGAGCAGCTGCACCAGTTTGCGCGTCTGATAGGGCAGGCCCGGAGCGTAGCGAATGTCGATGACGCCTGAGCTCATGCCATACCAGTAGTTGACGGCGCGAACCTGGCTGTCGTCACTGGTCTCATCCCAGGTGCCATGCAGCAGGCTTCGCACGATAAGCTCGTAGTATCGGCCCCAGTTCCAGACCGGCATGGCGATGCCGACGACCTTGCCATCGACCAGGCGGTGGAGTCCGTAGGCCGTAGGGTCTACGAGCGACTTTGACATGTCAGCGCCGGTCATGACGCTCACGCCTTCGCGGCACATGGCCTCGGCAAGGCCTCCGGCGGGCACATCGCCCCAGGTCAGGATAATTTGCGCGCGGGGGTCGAGCAGCGAGGCGCCAATCGCAAAGGCGTTGATCTCGCTAAGCGCGCCCGACGCAAAGACCGACGCGTGGTAGCCAATGCGATGGTTGTCCGCCATGCTGGCCGCAAGGGCGCCCAGCAGAAACTTTGCCTCGTACATCTTTCCAAAATACGAGCGCACGCTTTGGTGGGGAAGGCCGATGGAGCAGTTGAGGAACCGAACCTGGGGATACTCAACGGCCGCCCTGAGCGTGTATTCCATCAGGCGATGCGAGGTCGAGAAGATGACGTTGTCTCCATGTTTGACAGCCGTTTCCACGGCGGCGTAGAACACGTCCGGATCGTGGCAGTCCTCAAACGCCTCGGTGCGCACGATGCCGCCAAAGTGCTCGTCAAGATATTGGCGCCCTTGATCATGCAGGCTGTCCCAGCTCGATGTCGCACAGGGGAACTCATGGATAAAGGCGATGCGCAGGGGGTTGGCCGCCGAGTAGACGGTCTTGCCCATAAAGAAGTTGAGCACGCCGGAGGTGGACTTGGCGGGCGCCTCTTCCTCATCGACGCTCGGCGCTTCGACAAGATCGACCTTGTCCTCGTCATTTTTGCCGGCAATGACCAGCTCGCGCCAAATTTTGCACAGGCGGTTTACGACGATATCCGTCGGCGTATCCAGCAGGCGGTCCTGGTTGTACACATTGAGGTAGACGAGCATGGCGTCGGCGGGCGTAATGTCCAGGTGGTCGCCGCCCGCGCGAAGGTAGGCGCGCTTAAAGAGCAAGAAGGTGTGGCGCAGGTAGTCGACCTTTTTCTGCGGCCATTTTTCGATAAGGTTCTGACCGAGCATCTTGGCGAGTGTCTCGTAGCTTCCCTCACGCGAGAACTCGATCTCGTATAGGGGGCAGACGCGCCAAAACGCGCAGAACTCACCGTATAGGCGGCTTTCGACGGAATCCCATGTGCCGGGGTAGAGACGGGTAATCTTGGCCGAAACCGTCGGGGCGTCCAGGAATTTGAGGACGCTGACGCGCTTGTTGCCCTCTTGGACGTAAAACCGATGCATGAACTCGGTGACGATGATGGGGTCGCGATAGCCCTCGGTCACCTGGATGTCGTAGAGGTTGGACCACTTGCGGGCGAACTCGGTGCTAAATGGCAACAGGGGCATAAAGTTGCACGAAAAGGCAGACTGACGGCCCTTGGTAACCGTGCCGACGACCATTTCGAGCGGAATATCCCGCAGGCCGACGCTCTCTCGCTGACCTAAGGGGAGCTGGGCAACCAAGCTGTCGAGGTCCGTAAGGTACGGGTGCTCGCTTTGGCTGATGGCGCGACGGCGTCCCTGCTCGCCGCGCTTGCGTGCTTGACGATAGGCCTCTTCCATAGTTCTGCTCCCTTAGTCGTTTAAACAACTATATAAACCATAGTACCATCGTCTCGTCCTTCCGCGGGTAGCTAATTTGCCCAGATAAAACCTGCCAAAATAAACCTGTCCCTATTTGGCAGGCTAGGCAATGAGGGGAGCGATGGCGCGGATGCAGGCGTCGGCTGCCGTGAAAGTGGTGCTGTCGTCGCTGACGATAAAGATGATTTTGCCCTTGACGCCAAAGTCGCCGATCTCGCTAAAGAGCACGTAGGGCTCCTTGTCAAAGCCCGAGATGGGAAGCACGGCGGCCTTGGTGGCGTCGGTGAGCTCATCTGCCAGCGCGTCCAGTGAAGCCCACTTGGACGTGTCCTTGACCGCGACGGGGACGGCCACGCGCCCAAAGGGCATCAAATGCACGAGCGTGTTCTTGGAGATGTTGGAGTTGGGGACGATGATGGTCTGCCCGCAGGCATCTTCGATGGTCGTATGGCGCCAGGTGATATCTTGGACCACGCCGGACACGCCGCCGACCTCGATATTGTCGCCGGGTTTGACAATGCCCATAAACGTCACCTGCATGCCGCCGATGAGGTTTGACAGCGTGTCCTGAAAGCCGAGTGAGATGGCGATGCCGCCGACGCCAAGAGCGGCGACGAGGGCGTTTGCATTAATGCCAAAGCAGTTGTCGAGGATAAAGCTGCCGCCGATCATCCAAATGACGGCGCGCGCGATGTTGATGAAGATGCTTGATGAAGGGAGTGGGTTATCGTCGCGGTTGAGCAGGTGGTACAGGGTCTTGGACGCGACCTTGGCGGCAACGGCGGTGCCGATAGCCAAGATACCTGCCCAGATGATGTTGTGGACCCATCGTTGTGCAAAGAAATGAAGAATCGGCTCAAACAATTCCATGTAGGGAAACCTCCTAATGATCGTCCAACCATGATACCCATCAAGAAGCCCGTCCGATCAAATTCGAACGGGCTTCTGTGCTCGATATGGGGGTTAGCGAAAACCGCCGCAAAGGTATCTGCTCCTTTGCGGCGGTTTTGACGTTTGAGCAGATAAAACCTACCAAAATAAACCTGTCCCTTTTTGGCAGGTTTTAGCTCAGCAGCATGCGGTCGTTGGCGAGCTCGCCGCCCGAGACCTCCTCGAACTTCTGCAGCAGGTCGGCTACGGTGAGCGACTTCTTCTCATCGCCCGCCACGTCGTAGATCACGTGGCCTTCGTGCATCATGATCAGACGGTTGCCCAGACGGATGGCGTCGTTCATGTTGTGCGTGACCATGAGCGTGGTCAGGTGGTTCTCGTCGACAATCTCCTCGGTCAGGTTGAGCACCTTAGAGGCCGTCTTGGGGTCGAGGGCCGCGGTGTGCTCGTCGAGCAGCAGCAGGCGCGGCCTGGTGAGTGTGGCCATCAGCAGGGTGAGTGCCTGGCGCTGGCCGCCCGAGAGCAGGCCGACCTTAGCGTTGAGACGCGTGTCCAGACCAAGGTCCAGGCGCTTGAGCAGCTCAACGTACTCATCTTTCTCGGCCTTGGTGACGCCCCACGAAAGGCCGCGACGCTGGCCACGGCGCTTGGCGAGGGCCAGGTTTTCGGCGATCTGCATGTCGGCAGCGGTACCGCGCATGGGGTCCTGAAACACGCGGCCCAGGTACTTGGCGCGCTGCGACTCGCTCAGGCGCGAGATGTCGGTGCCGTCGAGCTCAATAACGCCCGAATCGAGCGGGTACACGCCGGCGATCATGTTGAGCAGCGTGGACTTGCCGGCGCCGTTGCCGCCGATCACGGTTACAAAGTCGCCGTCGTTAAGGGTGAGGTCGACGCCGGTGAGCGCGCGCTTCTCGGTGACGGTGCCCTTGTTAAAGGTCTTCTTGACGTGCGAGAGCTTAAGCATCTGCCTCATCCCCCTTCGTGTAGGAGCTGCGGAGCTTATAGCGCTCCCAAACCACGGGCACGCACAGGGCCACGGCGACAATCACGGCGGAGAGCAGCTTCATGTCGTTGGCGTCCATGCCCAACTGCAGCACGATGGCGCGGATAAGGAAGTACACCACGGAGCCAAAGACGGCGGAGGCAAGACGGACGCTAAACTGCGTGAGGCCGCCGGGCAGCAGGCGGCCGAGCACCTCACCGATAACAATGGCGGCAAGACCGATAACGATGGCACCGGTGCCCATACCAATGTCGGCGTACTTCTGGCTCTGGCAGATGAGCGCGCCCGAAAGGCCGATGAGGGCGTTGGAGAGCACGAGGGCGATCATCTTGGTGGAGTTGGTGTTGACGCCCAGGGCGCGGATCATGTACTCGTTGTTGCCGGTGGCGCGCAGCGCCGAGCCGATCTCGGTGCCAAAGAACCAATACAGGATGGCAACGATAGCCACGGCGAGCAGGATGCCCAAGATGATGGAAACGGTGGACTGCGGCAGACCGGTCATATTGCTGACGGCCGAGAACACGGTGCCCTTGGCAAGAATGGGCGTATTGGACTTGCCCATGATGCGCAGGTTGATGGACCACAGGCTGATCTGGGTGAGGATTCCGGCGAGGATCGCGGGAATCTCAAAGACGGTGGTCAAAATGCCCGTGACGGCACCCGCGATGGCGCCGGCGCACATACCGGCCAGCACAGCGAGCAGCGGGTCGACGTTGTTATTGACGATGAGCACAGCGCAGACGCAGCCGCCGAGGGCAAAGCTGCCGTCGCAGGTCATATCGGGAATGTCGAGCAGGCGGAACGTGATAAACACGCCAAGCACCATAATGCCCCAGAGGACGCCTTGCGAAACAGCGCCCTGCAATGCAATGAGCATGCTTCATACCTCCTAGGATAGGATGGACACGTGAGTCACCATAATAGCGGTAACAATGCATAAAAGAGCTGCGGACGAATGTTTTGTCTCATCCGTAACAAGCAGGGCGAACGCCGGTCTTTGGCGTTCGCCCCTGTGGCTCAGATATTGAATAACACGGCAACGGCGCGAGTATGGGCCCTAGGCACATTGCCGCGCATGCCGCTACTCGTCCAGAGCGGAAAGATCGATGCCCAGCGCCTCGGCCATTTCGTCGTTCTTGACGACGACCAGGTCCTTGCTCGAGAGATGCTTGATCGGCATATCCTCGGGCTTGGCCTCGCCCTTAAGAATCTTGACGGCCATTTCGCCCGCGGCGTAGCCCAGATCCTCGTAGTTGATGGAGAGGGTGAACAGGCCGCCGGCCATGCACATGCCCTCCTCGCCGGTCACGAAGGGAAGCTTGTTCTCCTTGCAGATCTGGCCCACCTGCGAGGCGCCCGCGGCGATGGTGTTGTCAGTGGGGGAGTAGAGCGCGTCGACCTTGCCCACGGCAGATTCGACGACGGACTGGATCTCGTTGGAACTCGAGACGGTGAAGTCGGTGTACTCCAGGCCCAGTTTGTCGAGTTCCTTCTTGGCGGCCTTGATCTGGACGTCGGAGTTGGACTCGGCGGTGCAGTAGAGCAGGCCGACCTTCTTTACGTCGGGCAGGACCTTCTGCATCATCTCGAGTTGCTCGGCGACCGGGGTAAGGTCGGAGGCGCCGGTGACGTTGGTGCCGGGCTTGTCGTTGTCCTGGACCAGGCCGGAGGCGGCGTAGTCGGTGATGGCGCAGCCCACGATGGGGATATCGGCCGTGGCGCCGGCGGCAGCCTGCGCGGCGGGCGTGGCGATGGCATAAATCAGGTTGACGTTGTCGCCCACAAACTTGTCGGCAATGGACTTACACGTGGACTGGTCGTTCTGGGCGTTCTTCTGGTCGATCTTGACCTTAAGGCCGCTCTCCTTGATGGCCTTGACAAAGCCGTCGTTGGCGGCATCGAGTGCGGAGTGCTCGGTGAGCTGCAGAACGCCGATGGTGTAGTCGGAACCGGCGGCAGCAGAGCCGGAACCAGAGTTGCCGCCGCATCCGGCGAGCGGGGCGAGTGCGAGCAGGCCGGCGGAGACCAGGAGGCTCCTGCGGCTGATGGTGATGTCCTTCATATCATTACCCCCAGTATAAAAATGGCTGGAAACACTGCACTGGGACAAAGTGCAAGTGGAACTATAGTAGCGCTGATGTCCATTTTTACAACAGCCTGGCGGGTTTTTTAATACAGAATCGGATGGGCGGTACGGGTAGTCGAATGGGCGGCGGAGGGTCTTATGCGGCGGAGGAGGTGTCGTCCTCGTCCAGGGCGGCGAAGAGCTTCTTGCCGTCGAGGAGACGTGTGGTGACGTTTCTCATTCGGCCAATCTCTACGGTACGCAACGTGTCATCGGCGCCTCGGGCGTCATAGACCGTTCCCAGCAAATACGAGATGCCATCGCGCTGCCTGATGGCAAAGGGGCGGATTGTCATCCGCGCTACTTCGGTTTCGCCGCAGCCCGTGACGCTTGAAATATCAAAGCTCACCGTGGTTCCGTGGTCGATAGCTTGCTCGATGAGCTCGCAGGCGTCGATGCGCTTGACGGGCGTGCGCGTGGCCTTGGTGGATTTGCTGCCGGCACTTGGAGCAGGCTCGGGCGCATCGAGATAACCGCGAACGTCGGCGCTCGCCATGGCGACCAGGTGCTGCGCCATGCTTTTTCGAATGGCGATGGGCGTAGAGCGGTTGCGCATGACCATACCGTGGAGCCGGATGATCTCTTCGTCGGTGAGCGGACGGCTCAAGAGCCGATACCCCACGCCGCGCTTGTATTCAATCTCATATCCGGCATGGCGAAGTGCGGAGATGGCGGTGTAGATGCTGCGCCGCGCCGCCGAGATGGGCATGCGGGCGGGGTCGTCGGGATGGGCGAGGCGCCGGATCAACTCATCGGAAAGCATGGCCTTGTCCTCGCCAGTGTTTTCGCTTAATAGTTGCAAGATACGAACGGCGCGATAGGCTGCCATCGAGGCGGCGCCTCTCGTCGTGGTGTCGTAGGTTTCAACAGCGGCTTCGGTCATGGTGCCCACGTCCTTTCCGTTTTGGGTAGCGACGGCATGGAGCCTAGGACGCGGGGTTTTCCCAGAGGCGCAGAGCGCTCTGGGCGGTCGGTAGCCGTCGGCAAACGGCGGTTCGAGTTTTCAACAGCCCTGCTCAACTGACCAAAAACTTGCCAAAAGCTTGACGGATGCTGTTGAAAAAAGCGTCTCTCGACCGATGTCGAGAGACGCTTGTGCGATGAGCGTTGGCGTGTGGCGACGCGAGCTAGCGTCCGACGATTAGAAGTCGGCGTTGCCCACGGTGCGCGGGTGCGGCAGGACGTCGCGGATGTTGCCCACGCCGGTCAGGTACATGACCAGGCGCTCGAAGCCCAAGCCGTAGCCGGCGTGCTTGCAGGAACCATAGCGGCGCAGGTCCAGATAGTACTTGTACTGCTCGGGATTCATACCCAGGTCCTTGATACGGGCCTCGAGCAGGTCCAGGCGCTCCTCGCGCTGGGAGCCGCCGATAATCTCGCCGATACCGGGAACCAGGCAGTCGGCGGCGGCGACGGTCTTGCCGTCCTCGTTCATGCGCATGTAGAAGGCCTTGATCTCGGCCGGGTAGTCGGTTACGAAGGTCGGTCGCTTAAAGTGCTCCTCGGTCAGGAAGCGCTCGTGCTCGGTCTGCAGGTCGATGCCCCAGCTGACGGGGTAATCGAACTGGTGACCCGCGGCGACTGCCTGCTCCAGGATCTCGACGGCCTCGGTGTAGGTAACGCGGGCAAAGTCGGAGTTCGCCACGTGGTCCAGGCGCTCGAGCAGGCCCTTGTCCACAAACTTGTTGAGCATGTTGAGCTCGTCGGGGCAGGTGGCCATAACGTCCTTGAGGACATACTTGAGCATGGCCTCGGCGTTATCCATATAGTCGTTGAGGTCGGCAAAGGCCATCTCGGGCTCGATCATCCAAAACTCGGCGGCGTGGCGCGTGGTGTTGGAGTTTTCGGCGCGGAAGGTGGGGCCAAAGGTGTACACGTCGCCAAAGGCCATGGCAAAGTTCTCGGCATTGAGCTGGCCGGACACGGTAAGGCTCGCGTGCTTGCCAAAGAAGTCCTGGCTCCAGTCGACCTCGCCGGACTCGGTGAGGGGCGGATTTTTGGGGTCGAGCGTGGTCACGCGGAACATCTCGCCGGCGCCCTCGCAGTCACTCGTGGTGATGATGGGGGTGTTGACGTAGACAAAGCCCTGCTCCTGGAAGAAGCGGTGGATGGCGGCAGCCGCGACAGAACGGATGCGGAACACGGCGCGGAACAGGTTGGTGCGCGGGCGCAGGTGCTGCTGGGTGCGCAAGAACTCGACGGTTGCGCGCTTCTTCTGCAGCGGGTAATCCGGGGCGCTGACGCCCTCGACCTCGATGGAGGTGGCAGAAAGCTCGAAGGGCTGGGGCGCATCGGGGGTCAGCTTGACGGTGCCGGTGCAAATGAGTGCGGCCGAGACGTTTTGATGGGCGATCTCGTCGTAGTTGTCGAGTGCCTCGCGGTTCATGACGACCTGCAGGTCGCGGAAGCAGCTGCCGTCGTTGAGCGTAACAAAGCCAAAGTTCTTCATGTCGCGGATGGACTTGACCCAGCCGGCGACGGTGACGGTCTGGCCGCCAAGCGACTCGGCATCGGCGTAAAGCTGCGCGATTTTGGTGCGGTTCACGTATCCTCCCATAACGGTTGAATGATAGTTATCCATACAGTTCGATATTCTAGCAGCTCGGCTCATTTGGGCTATACAGATAAGGCATTGGCGGGATGGTTTTTCAAACGAAAAGCGCCCACGGCAAATGCTCGTGGGCGCTTTTCGTGTTGCCTTTTGGCTGTGTGGCGCGGGGCCTGGCTACTTGGTCTTGGCTACCAGCAGCGGGTCGCCCAGCTTGACGAGCGGGTTGCCGCCGATAAGCGTTCCGGACTCGCCGACATGGTCGATGCTCTTAAGACGATCGAGCTCGGAGATGATGACGGTCACGATGTCCTCGTGGCCGGCGGCCTTGATGGCCTCGCGATCGAAGCTGATGAGCGGCTGGCCGGCCTTGACCGTGTCACCCATCTCGACAAAGCGGGCAAAACCCTTGCCGTTCATTTCCACGGTGCCCAGGCCAACATGGATGAACACGCGAAGACCGTCCTCGGTGATCATGCCGATGGAGTGGTTGGTGACGGTGGTGGCGCCGATACGGCCGTTAGCGGGGGCGTAAATGGTGCCGGTAATGGGCTCGATGCCGTAGCCCTGGCCGAGCATGCCCGAGGCGATGGTCTCGTCGGGAACCTCACTCAGATTGACGAGCACGCCGTTGACAGGAGCGTAGATGACGCCTTCGCGGGTGGCGAAGCTTGCTGCGGGCGGAACGGACGCCTCGCCCGACGAAGTGAACGTGGACTTGAGCGAATCGAGCAGACCCATAGATGCCTCCAACGTATCAGGCGCGCATGTTGCACGCGTGTGGTTTGCCGGAAACGTTTCGTACGTGTTTCCCAGCACGGTCAGCGCTCCTATTTTACGCTGTCCAACGATACCTCTGAACAGCGATTTTGTGATATATCAGTTGAAGGCCAACTTATTGCGGGGGTGTTTCTGCGCCGCGGGCTCAAGTGGGGTACGCTAAGGTGCGAAAAACGAGTGCGCACGAATCGCACGGAGGGAGCACCTATGATTATTGAGAACCATGCGCTGTGGGGCGAGGAGCCGACCGAGGATTATCCGGCGACGTTTACGTATCTGGGTGCCGAGCCGCTGCCCGACAAGCCCAATGGCCGCCGCCCCGCGGTGATCATCTGCGGCGGAGGCGGGTTTACGCATATCGCTCCGCACGAGCAGGACCCGGTGGCGTTTGCGTTTTTGGACCGCGGCTACCAGGCCTTTGTGCTCAACTATGTGACGAGCGCCACGGGCGACGTGAGCTTTCCGCACCCGCAGGCGGACCTCGCCAAGATGGTCGCTACCGTGCGCGCCAACGCCGACGAGTGGCATGTCGATCCCAAGCGCGTGTGCATCGTGGGTTTCTCGGCGGGCGGCATGATCTGCGCCTCGTTGGCAACGCAGTGGAAGACCGGACCTTTCGCGGGCCTTGCCGGGGCTCGTCCGGAGGATATTCGTCCCGACGCCGTGGTGCTGGGCTATCCGTTGCTCGACCTTGCCTATGTGCGCGATATGCAGACGCGCGACCCGCGCATCGACCTGCGCGTGCCCAAGACGGGTGGCAAGACGGGGCGCGATTTGCTCAACGACTATCTGTCGATGGTGACGGGCGGCGAGGCGACCGATGAGCACCTGGCCGACATTTGCCCTACCACGCACGTTTCGCGCCAGATGCCTCCGACCTTTGTGTGGGGCGTTTCGGACGACAAGACGGCGCCGATTGCGCAGGTCTATCCGTTTGCGCAGCGCATGGCCGAGGAAGGGGTCGCATGCGAGATGCACGTCTTTGACCAGGGTGGCCACGGCCTTTCGCTCGGCAACGCCAATACCGCGGTCGATAACGAGGACAAGCAGGTTTCCGTCCGTCCCTGGATCCGCCTGGCCTTCCGCTTCCTGGAACGCCACGGGTTTTAGTTACGGCGTTTTACCAAACGCCGTAACCACTTGACGCTGCAAGCCCGCCAGAGCGGCAATCTGCCTTTCAACTTCGGCGGCATGACCAGAAGGTCAATGCCGTCTCGTTTCAAGGCACCTTGCTCGCTCTGACGGGCTTTCGCTGTCGGTTCCAAGGCATCGGCATCGTCCTAGTTGTCAAGGGCTTGGTGCAAAGTGATCCGTCCCCCTGCACCAATCTGTTGATTGAACGTCGCCGTGCGTTCGCGCTATCATGCATGGTTAAATTGGTTAGCCATGGCAAACGGTTAGCCATGGTGAACATAAATACAACGCCCTGTGGGCGCCGGGGGAGGAACACGGACGTGAAGCTCGATACACTCGAGATTGGAAAGGACGCCGTTGTCGCATCGGTGGCATCGGACGATCAGGCACTCCGACAGCATATTTTGGACATGGGCCTAACGCCGGGCACCGAAGTCACCATGATGAAGTACGCCCCCATGGGCGACCCGCTCGAGATCCGCCTGCGTGGCTACGAGTTGACACTGCGCAAGGACGATGCCGCTCGCATCGAGCTTGTGGGTATTCACGACACCGATACGGGTCCGC
Source organism: uncultured Collinsella sp. (assembly GCA_905199545.1). Taxonomy (GTDB): domain Bacteria; phylum Actinomycetota; class Coriobacteriia; order Coriobacteriales; family Coriobacteriaceae; genus Collinsella. The sequence goes on along the minus strand of CAJKGW010000006.1, from coordinate 104,126 downwards.
GCGCTAACGCCGCAATCGGCACGACGGAGCATCCGGCCCTGGGCGAGGGGACGTATTCGCCCCGTGCGGCAAAGACGGCCGTGCCCGAGGGCGCGCCGCTGCACTTTGCCCTCGCCGGCAACCAAAACTGCGGCAAGACCACGTTATTCAACCAGCTGACGGGCTCCAACCAGCATGTCGGTAACTTTCCCGGCGTGACGGTCGACCGCAAGGACGGCACTATCCGTAACCACCCCGAGGCGAGCGTTACCGACTTGCCCGGTATTTACTCGTTGTCGCCGTACACGGGCGAAGAAATCGTCAGCCGCCAATTCATCTTGGACGAAGACCCCGACGCCATCATCGACATCATCGACGCCACCAACATCGAGCGTAACCTGTACCTGACACTGCAGCTCATGGAGCTCGACTGCCCCATGGTCATCGCGCTCAACATGATGGACGAGGTGACCGCCAATGGTGGTGCCGTAGACGTCAACCTGCTCGAGAGCCTGCTGGGCGTGCCTGTTGTTCCCATTAGCGCTGCCCGCAACGAGGGCATTGGCGAGCTGGTGGATCATGCCTTGCACGTGGCACGGTTCCGCGAGCGCCCCGGTCGCCTGGACTTCTGTGCGCCCGATGGCTCGGACGGCGGCGCACTGCATCGCTGCATCCACGGCATTGCCAACCTGATCGAGGACCATGCCGTGACGGCGCACATTCCGGTGCGTTTTGCGGCGACCAAGCTGGTTGAAGGCGACGAGCTGGTGACCGAGGCGCTTCACTTGGATCGCAATGAGCTCGACGCTATCGAGCACATCATTACCCAGATGGAGGGCGAAGCCGGCACCGACCGCCTGTCCGCGCTGGCCGATATGCGCTTTAGCTTTATCGGCGACGTGTGCGGGCGCTGCGTCGTCAAGCCGCATGAGAGCCGCGAGCACGTGCGCTCCGTCAAGATCGACCGCATCCTGACGGGTCGCTACACGGCCATTCCGGCGTTCCTGGTGATCATGGGCCTCGTCTTTTGGCTGACGTTTGGCGTGATCGGCGCGGCGTTGCAGGGACTCATGGAGGACGGCATCGCTGCCGTCATCGCCTCGGCCGATGCGGGCCTCAAGGCGTTCGGCACCAACGACGTGGTGCGCTCGCTGGCTGTCGACGGCGTGCTTACGGGCGTGGGCAGCGTGCTGACCTTCCTGCCGATTATCGTCGTGCTCTTCTTGTTCCTCTCCATTCTGGAAGACTCGGGCTACATGGCGCGCGTTGCCTTTGTCATGGATAAGGTACTGCGTCGCTTTGGCCTGTCGGGCCGCAGCTTCGTGCCCATGCTCGTCGGTTTTGGCTGCACCGTGCCGGCTATCATGTCGACCCGTACGCTCCCATCCGAGCACGACCGCAAGATGACGGTCATGCTCACGCCGTTTATGAGCTGTTCGGCCAAGTTGCCGGTCTACGGTCTGCTGTGCGGAGCATTCTTCCCGCAGGCGACAGTTCCCGCCATGGTCTCGCTCTATCTGATTGGTATCGTGGTCGGCTGCATTGCCGCCCTGGTGCTCAACCGCACGGCATTTAAGGGCGACCCGGTGCCGTTTATCATGGAGCTTCCCAATTACCGCCTGCCGAGCGTCAAGACGACGGTGATGCTGGCATGGGATAAGGCCAAAGACTTTATTACCAAGGCCTTTACCATTATCTTTGCCGCTACCGTGGTCATCTGGTTCCTTCAGACGTTCGACATTCGCTTTAATGTGGTCGCCGATCAGTCGCAGAGTCTACTTGCCGGTCTGGGTAGCATTATCGCGCCGGCGCTGGCACCGCTTGGGTTTGGCGACTGGCGTGCATCCACGGCGCTCGTCACCGGACTTATCGCCAAGGAGAGCGTCATCTCGACCCTCACCGTGCTTTTGGGCGCGACCTCGCCCGCGGCACTGTCGACCATGTTTTCGCCGTTTACCGCTTACGTGTTCCTGGTCTTTACGCTGCTGTACCCGCCCTGCGTAGCGGCAATCGGCGCCGTCAAGAGTGAGCTGGGCGCGCGCTATGCCGTTGCCGTGTTCGCGTTTCAGGTGACGGTCGCCTGGATCGTGGCGTTTGTCGTGCATTCGGCGGGCATATTGCTGGGGTTGGCTTAGCTATTAATTGACGTCGCCACCTCTGTGTATTGAGTTGATTGCGGCCCCGCATCTGTACTGACGGATGCGGGGTCGTTGCTATATAATCGCCCACCGCTCAAGACAATCGGAGAGGTTTCCTACATGACCCAGGCAAGACAAGATGGCATCTCGCTCAAGCAGTGGCTCCCGCTTATCGGGCTCGCCTGCTGTTCGTTCGTGTTCAACACATCAGAGTTCATGCCCATCGGCCTTCTGACTGATATCGCCGCGTCGTTCTCGCTCACCGAGGCCCAGGCAGGCATCATGATTTCGGTCTATGCCTGGGGCGTCATGCTGCTGTCGCTGCCGCTTATGGTGTTTGCCTCGCGCTTTGAGTTCAAGCGGATGCTGTTGGGCGTTTTGGCCGTGTTTTCGCTCGGCCAGTTCCTGTCCGCTGTGGCGCCCACCTATCCTATTTTGGTTTGCGCGCGTCTGGTGGTCGCCTGCGCGCATGCCGTGTTCTGGTCGGTCGCTTCAATCATGGCCTCGCGCCTGGTCGACAGTCGCCACGGGGCGCTCGCCATCAGCATAATCGCCACGGGCTCGTCCATCGCGCAGATCTTTGGCCTGCCGATCGGCCGCGCCATCGGACTAGCTGTGGGCTGGCGCATGACGTTTGCCGTGGTCGGTGCCTTCTCTGCCGCCGCGGTGGTGTACCAGGCCGCGGTGTTCCCGGCCATGCCGGTGGGCGAGCGCTTTACCGTTAAGCAGCTGCCCGAGCTGCTCAAGAATCCGTTCCTCATCGCGCTTTATGCGGTCACGGTGTTCATGGCAACCGGCTATTATGCGGGTTACAGCTATATCGAGCCGTTCCTGGCGCAGGTCGCGCACGTCGACGCAAGCGCTATTACCATGACGCTGACGGCGTTTGGCTGCTCCGGTCTGCTCGGAAGCTGGCTGTTCGGCCGCCTGTTCGATGGGCATCGCTTCCCGTTCTTGGCTATCACGCTCTCCGGCGTGCCGGTGGCTCTGCTGCTCATGGGTCCGGTCGCATCGTCGCTCGTAGCAGTGCTTGCCGTCTGCGCGCTATGGGGCTGCTGCTCCACAGCCTTTAACGTGGCGTTCCAGGCCGAGCTCATCAAGTACACGCCGGCGGATTCGTCGGCCGTCGCCATGTCGATCTTCTCGGGCCTGTTTAACCTCGGTATCGGCACGGGCACCGCAATCGGCGGCGCCGTGGTTTCGGGTCCCGGTATCGCTTGGATTGGCTTTGCGGGCGGGGCGATTACCGTCGTGGGCGTCATCCTCGCCATTACGGTGCTGTTCCCGGCCATACGCCGCGCAAAGCCCGTCGCCTAATCACGTTCCCTCATCAGTTGCGGTGGAATAGAGACTGTTTGCCCGGTTTATTGGTCTCAACAGTCCCTATTTCACCGCAACTTATTTTGGGGGAGGGGATGCGCGGCGGGCATACAATGGATGGCGTTGCGTGAAAGATTGCCGGGAGGTTGCTATGTGGGCATACGAGACGACGTTCTACCAGATCTATCCGCTGGGCTTTTGTGGAGCTCCGCGCGAAAACGCCGCGCCCGTTGCCGAGGATGAGCTCGCCCAGGCTGCCAACGCTGCGCCCAACCCCGATGCGCCCATCATGAAGATCGCCCAATGGGCCGGCTACCTGCAGGAACTCGGCATCGGTGCTGTGCTCATTAACCCGCCACTCGAATCCGACAGTCACGGTTACGACACGCGCAGCCTGCGCCATATCGACCGTCGCCTGGGTGGGGATGCCGACTTTGCCGCCGTGTGCGAGACACTGCATGCCCATGGCATCCGTGTGGTGCTTGATGCCGTCTTCAACCATGTCGGTCGCGGTTTTTGGGCCTTCCGCGATGTTCAGGAGCGCAAGTGGGACTCGCCCTACAAGGACTGGTTCCGCATTAGCTTTGACGGCGACTCCTGCTATGGCGACGGCTTTTGGTACGAGGGCTGGGAAGGTCATTTTGAGCTTGTGAAGCTCAACTTGCAAAACCCCGCCGTGGTCGATTACCTGCTTGAGTCCGTGCGTCGCTGGGCCGAGGGCTTTGGCATCGACGGCCTGCGCTTGGACGTCGCCTATATGCTCGATCGCGATTTTATGCGCCGCCTGCATACTTTTACCCGTGAGCTCAAGCCCGACTTTGTGCTGATTGGTGAGACGCTCCACGGCGACTACAACCAGATCGTCAATGACGAGATGCTTGACTCCTGCACCAACTACGAGTGCTACAAGGGCCTGTACTCCAGCTTTAACTCGGTCAACATGTTCGAGATCGCCCACTCGCTGCATCGCCAGTTTGGCGGTGACCCGTGGTGCATTTATCGCGGCAAGCATCTGCTGTCGTTTGTCGACAACCACGATGTGCCGCGCCTGGCGAGCATCCTTACCGACAAGTCCTGTCTGCGCCCCGCTTATGGCATGCTCTTTGGCATGCCGGGCATTCCGTGCGTCTACTATGGCAGCGAGTGGGGGATTCCTGGCGAAAAGGGCGGCCCCGATGGTGACTGGGCGCTGCGACCTGCGCTCGATGAGCCTGCGCCCAACGAGCTGACGGCCTTCATCAAGCAGCTCGCGCACCTGCGCTCGGCAGACGACGCGGCGGCCCGTGCCCTCAACTATGGTGCCTATCGCAACGTGGTGATCCAGAACAAGCAGCTACTGTTCGAGCGCGCCTGCGACGACGCGACGGTGCTCGTGGCGGTCAATGCCGTGAACGAGCCCTATACCTTTGGAGCCGGCGAGCTCAACGGCTCCTTTGCCGACCTACTTGCCGACGGCGCGCCCACAGTCGAGCTAACGGGTGCCCTTGAGCTTGCACCCTACGAGGTGCGCTATCTGTTGAGGGCCTAGGCCATGGCTGCGTCCGATGAGGGCTATCAACATATTGAGCATGGGTTTGAGCCCGTGTTCGACCAGCACTCGCGCGTTTTGGTGCTCGGATCGTTTCCCTCGGTGCTTTCGCGCGCCAACGCCTTTTATTACGGCAACCCTCAGAATCGCTTTTGGCGTGTGATGGCCGCGTGCCTCGGTGTGCCCGTGCCGCCCAACGAGGGAGACTCTTTGGCGAGCGGCGAGCCCGCGACGCTCGACGCCTCGGTTGCTGCCAAGCGGGCTATGCTGCTCAACGGCGGTGTGGCCCTGTGGGACGTGATCGAGAGCTGTGACATCAAGGGCTCAAGCGACGCGAGCATCAAAAACGTCGTTCCGGCGCATGTCGAGCGCATTGCCGGCGCAGCTCCCATTGAGCAGGTGATATGCAACGGTGGTACAGCTGGCCGGCTCTACAAGCGCTATCTACAAGAACGCACCGGGCTGCCCGCCATCGTCCTGCCCTCGACAAGTCCCGCCAATGCCGCCTGGCGTCTGGGGCGTCTTGTTGAGCGTTGGCACGAAGCCATTGACTGGGGCGCCCTGTAATTTAGATATCTGATTGAGCATGGGCGCCGAGGCGTTTGATGATGGCGCGCCAGATTAGCGCGGGCACAGCAGGCCTAGCGCGCACCATGCCGTCGGTATCGACGCTACCGGCATTGCCACCGCCCAGCAGCTGCGCATGCTCAATGGAGCAGCCTATGCGCACGGCGCCCACAAGCTTATCCATCGCTTCCGAAAATGGTCGGCGCAAGAGGCCCATGCGTGGGGAATGGCGAAGCGCCGCGATGCCGCTGCCGGCGCAGATGGCAACGCCGCCACACCACAATTGGTCATGGCGCTCACATGCCTTGTGCAGGCGAACGGCGGTCCCACGCGCCTGCTCAGTGCCCTCTTGTGCGGCTCGAATCGCGGCATAGACGCGCGTTCCCGTACCGCCAAAGCGCTCAAGCGCCTGCTCGATAGCTGTCAACGTCTCATCGTCAGCCACATCTTCAATGGCCAGCACGATGCCATCGGCAACGCTGCCGGCGTCATTTGCCTTCAAGTCGACTGGGCGGGGGAGTACAGTGCCGGAAAGCTGTGCATAGGCGGCGATGGCATCCTGCAGGTCCCAGAGCAAAAACTCAAGATCGGCGCTCTCGGAAATACTGACAAACGCGATGTTATGCAGTGTTTTTGGTACATCGCCGCGTGCGGTCGTCTCCATGCCGCCTCCTTTCCGGTTCATTTCCGTTTAGGTTACACCGTCCGGCGGCGCCTCGCCGCGCTATCCTAGTGCAACCCTTACGAAAGGAACGCCATGCGTCTGTCCATGAATACCTCGCTTGCCACGCTTAAGCCCTCCGGCATCCGTCGGATTAACGCGCTCGCCGCCCAGCACCCGGGGTGCATTGCGCTTGCGCTTGGCGAGCCCGATTTTCCCACGCCCGATGTGATTAGCGCCGAGGTGACCGCCGCACTGGACCGCGGTGACACGCACTATCCGCCCAACAACGGTCGCCCCGCCCTGCGTGAGGCGTTATCTGCCTACATGGGGGACGCGGGCCTTACGTTTTCGGCCGACGAGGTCATCCTGACCGACGGCGCGACCGAGGCCCTGTCGGCTACGTTTATGGCCATGCTCAACCCCGGCGACGAGGTCATTATCCCCACGCCGACCTTTGGCCTGTACGAGAGCATCGTCGTGGCCAACCACGCCAAGGCGGTCTTTTTGGATACGGAGCCTGCGCAATTTCAGATTGACGAGGATGCGCTTCGCGCCTGTGTGACCCCGGCGACCAAGGCCGTCGTTATCTGCTCGCCCAACAATCCCACGGGCTGCATTCTCAACGCGGCATCGCTCGACGTCGTGGCGCGCGTGGCAGAGCAGGCGGGCATCTACGTAGTCTGCGACGACGTATACAACCGCTTGGTCTACGCGGACGGCTACGAGCGCTTTGCCCAGCGACACCCAGAACTGCGCGAGCAGACGGTAGTCATCGAGAGCTTCTCCAAGCCCTGGGCCATGACCGGCTGGCGCTTGGGTTGGCTCGCAGCCGCAGCCCCCGTCATCGCCGAGATCGCAAAGGGTCACCAATACTTAGTATCGAGTGCTGTCTCCTTCGAAATGGACGCCGCAGCCCGAGCCCTGACCGTCGACCCAACCCCCATGCTCAAAGTCTACCGAGCCCGCCGCGAACGCGTACTCGCAGCCTTAAACGCCATGGGCCTCGACGTAGTAGAGCCCGCAGGAGCCTTCTACACTTTCCCGAGCATCAAAAAGTTCGGCCTAACCAGCGAAGACTTCTGCATCAAAGCCATCGAAGAGGCAAACGTAGCCCTAGTCCCGGGCGACTGCTTCGGCACCGAAGGCCACGTCCGCCTCAGCTATTGCGTTTCCGATAAAGACCTGGACGAAGGCCTCCGCCGCCTGTCCACCTTCCTTTCAACCTTGTAGCCATCAGGGACGCAACATATCAGCCCACCGACTTAAGGCTTATGAGTGGGGGCGCCGGCCAACGGGAAACCGGGCTGCCCCAAAGTCACCGCAGGCCGCGCCGCCGAAGGCCAGGCGCAAGGTTTTCGTAGATTCCGCACGAGCCGAAGAGCACTTAATGTGCTCTTCGTGCGAGCCCAGGACCTGACCGAGCGAAAACCTTGCGCCTGGCCTTCGGCGGCGCGGCCGGATGGTGGAATTGTGTGCAGCCCGGTTTCCCGTTGACCGACGCCGGGGTCCCCGCCATAATACTTTCGGTTCACGCACGAATCCGCTGCCAGAGACAGCCGGTGCAAACGGGCATCGCCCGCGAGCTTAATGGGACTTCCCGCCAGCCGAGGTGGTCGAGTAGATATGTCTTCTCGCCCCCGTCGCTCATGCAGCGCGGGGGCTTTCTTTTTGGACATGCCCCCGTCACGTCCTTGTGGCGGACCGTGCCCGGAAAGAATTTGAGGAGGTGTAATTCATGCCCCAGCAGTACAAAATCGACAAGGTTGCAGAGATCGAGTCCCGTATCGCCGAGAACGCCGGTCTGTTCGTCGTCAACTACAACGGTCTGACGGTTAAGCAGGCTCAGGAGCTGCGTCATCAGCTTCGCGAGTGCGGCGCCGAGATGAAGGTCTACAAGAACAACCTGGTCAAGATCGCTCTCAAGAACCAGGAGCAGCCCGAGATCGACGAGATCCTCGCCGGCCCCGTCGCTTATGTGTTCTACGAGACCGAGCCGGTCGAGGCCGCTAAGGCCCTTAAGGACTTCTCCGCTAAGTCCAAGGGCGTCCTTGAGATCAAGGGCGGTATCTCCGACGGCAAGGCCGTTTCCGCCGATGATGTTAAGGCTATCGCCGAGCTGCCCACCAAGGATCAGCTTCTCGGCCAGATCGCCGGTCTCATCTCCGGTTTCGCTCGCGACATCGCTGTCTGCGTCAACGGCGTTTCCTCTGGTCTCGCTCGTTCGATCCAGCAGGTCTCCGAGCAGAAGGCAGCCTAGTTGCTGTTTTCACCCGCGGCGGCAACGCCGCACCCCTGGCGCATTCGCGCCGTGTTTTAACTGATCTCCGTGCATCCGCACGGAAACCGAAAGGACTTAGAAATGGCTAAGCTTACCACCGATGAGATCATCGATGCTCTTAAGGAAATGACCCTTCTCGAGGCTTCCGAGCTCGTCAAGGCTATCGAGGACACCTTCGGCGTTTCCGCCGCTGCTCCTGCTGCTGTTGTCGCCGCTCCCGCTGCTGGCGCTGCTGAGGCCGAGGAGAAGACCGAGTTTGACGTCGTGCTCGAGGGCTTCGGCGACAACAAGATCCAGGTCATCAAGGCCGTCCGTGAGCTCACCAACCTTGGCCTGAAGGAGGCCAAGGAGGTCGTCGAGGGCGCTCCCAAGGCTGTTCTCGAGGGTGCCAAGAAGGAGGACGCCGAGGCTGCCAAGGAGAAGCTCGAGGCTGCTGGCGCTGCTGTCACCCTCAAGTAATCAGGCTTTCTCGCCAGATTCCTTTGCAGACGGGGTTCGCATTGCGAGCCCCGTCTTTTTTGTTTTTCGGTCGCTCGGCATCGGTTGCTCAAACTGCCATGTTCTGTGATTTGCGTCGTATCGGGTGCCCTGCCGTTGGGCAATAAAATTGCACCATTCGAGCAATAATTTGCGTTGACCTGCTGAAGAATTGTCTCTGCCTTGTAGCGACATATAGTTCCAGCGGTAAGATGCTTGGGTATCGCAATTTGGTCTGCGGCTGTGTGCCGCACGCATGGGGCGCTTTTGCGCCTGCGAAAGGATCTTTGAATAACATGAAGGCAATCATCCCCGCCGCCGGTCTTGGCACGCGTTTTCTGCCTGGCACCAAGTGCACGCCCAAAGAGATGCTGCCGGTGCTCGACAAGCCCGTCATTCAGTACGTCGTCGAGGAGGCGCTCGAGCCCGAGGAGGTCGACGATGCCATCATCGTTACTTCTCCCGGTAAGCCCGAGCTACTGAACTACTTCCAGCCTGATCGCTCGCTCGAGAACCTGCTGCGCGAGCGCGGCAAGAACGCCTATGCCGATGCTGTCGCCCACGCTGGCGGTATGCCGGTCGACTTCCGTTATCAGTACGAGCCCAAGGGCCTCGGCCATGCTATTCGCTCTGCTGCCGACGCCGTGGCAGGGGAGAACTTCCTGGTTCTTCTGGGCGACTACGTTGTGCCTAACCGCGATATCTGCGACAAGATGCTCGCCGTTTCCAAGGAGCACGGTGGCGCTTCGGTTATCGCCGTCGCTGCTTGCTCGCCCGAGGAAGTCAGCCGCTACGGCGTTATCGCCGGCGAGCGCGTCGGTTCGCTCGAGGGCGCCGAGGGCGTTGCCGATGCCGAGCCGGGCGCTGTCTGGCGCATCGGCGGTCTGGTCGAGAAGCCCGCTCCCGAGGCGGCTCCGTCCAACCTGTACATCGTCGGTCGCTACCTGCTGAGCCCGCTGGTTATGGACTTGCTGGCAGATCAGCAGGCCGGCAAGGGCGGCGAGATCCAGCTCACCGACGCCATGGCCCGTTCGCTCGACCGCGAGGCCATGTACGCCGTCGTCATCGACCCGCTGTCGGGCTACGACACCGGCACTCCCTCTGGTTGGATGGCCACTAACGCCCTCATGGCTGCAAACGACCCCCGCTTTGCCGATGCCTTCTGGGACGCCATCGACGAGCGCGGCGGATTGATGCGCAAGTAAGCCTTTGGGCACCGACATTTACGGGCGTGGACCTCGGTTCGCGCCCGTTTTTTATAAGAGCTGCGATTGCTAGCTCTCTGTTCACATAAAATATATGAACAGATGTTCGATACACATACATCTACCTGCGTGTTTTCTGTCGAAAAACTTTGCTACTCCAAAAACTCAATCGCGTCAAGGCTTTTCTTGCCCAACGGTCGGTACCTGATAAACTATTAGATTGCGATAACTGGCGAAGCCATGCCTCGCCAACCCACCGAGCATTTCCGTGAAGGAGGAAAAACCTGGTGACCTACGCATACACTGCCACTGAGCGCAAGCGCGTCAGCTTCGGGAAAATCCCGGAGGCCATGGAGCTCCCCAACCTTATCTCTGTTCAAAGGGAATCCTTTGAGCGTTTTAAGGACGAGGGCCTTCGTGAGGCGTTCAAGGAATCCAGCCCCATCCAGAGCCAGAACCATGTTCTCGAGGTTACCTTCGGCGAGCATCAGTTTGGCGACCCCGCGCACACCGTCGAGGAGTGCCGCGAGAAGGATATGACCTATCAGGCTCCGCTTCTGACCGACGTCCGTCTCACCAACAAGGAGACCGGCGAGATCAAGGAGCAGCTCGTCTTCATGGGCGACTTCCCCATGATGACTGATCAGGGCACCTTCATCATCAACGGTACCGAGCGTATCGTCGTCTCGCAGCTCGTCCGCTCCCCGGGCGTGTACTACAGCTCCGAGATGGATTCGGGCAAGCAGATCTACAAGGCCCAGATCATCCCGTCCCGCGGTGCCTGGCTTGAGTTTGAGGTCGACAAGCGCGACCAGCTCATGGTCTCCATCGACCGTAAGCGCAAGCAGAGCGCCACGATGTTCCTGCGCGCCCTTGGCATCGCCGTCACCAACGACGACATCATCGAGCTGCTCGGCAACTCCGATGTGATCAAGCGCACCCTGGAGCGCGACACCGCCCTCACCCGCGAGGACGCCCTCATCGAGATCTACCGTCGCCTGCGTCCGGGCGAGCCTCCCACCGTGGATGCTTCCCGCAGCCTGCTCGAGGGCCTGCTCTTCAACCCGCAGCGCTACGATCTGGCCCGCGTCGGTCGCTACAAGGTCAACAAGAAGCTCAACCTCACCACCGAGGAAGAGGTCACGGTGCTCACCGACGAGGATATCGTCGCGACGCTGCGCTACCTGCTGTCCCTCGCTGCCGGCGAGCAGGGCTTCAAGGTAGACGACATCGACCACTTTGGCAACCGCCGCATCCGTACCGTCGGCGAGCTCGTCGCCAACCAGTTCCGTATCGGCATGAGCCGTATGGAGCGCGTCGTCCGTGAGCGCATGAGCTCTCAGGACATCGACGAGATCACCCCGCAGTCGCTCATCAACATCCGCCCGATCGTGGCCTCCATCAAGGAGTTCTTCGGTTCCTCGCAGCTCTCGCAGTTCATGGACCAGGCGAACCCCCTGACCGGTCTGACCCACAAGCGCCGTCTGTCCGCACTCGGCCCTGGTGGTCTTGCCGGCCACAAGTCCGGCTCCAGCCGCCGCACCAACGTGCCGACGGCCGTCCGCGACGTTCACAACTCGCACTACAGCCGCATGTGCCCGATCGAGACCCCCGAAGGCCCCAACATCGGCCTGATCGGCTCGCTCGCCCTCTACGCCCGCGTCAACGAGTACGGCTTCATCGAGGCCCCGTTCCGTCGCGTCGAGAACGGCGTTGCCACCGACCAGATCGACTGGATGACCGCTGACGAGGAAGAGAAGCACGTCATCGCGCCGGCCAACACGCCGCTCGACCCCAAGACCAACGAGTTCATCACGACCGATGCCGAGGGCAAGATCGTCCGTCCGCACACCGTGATCGCCCGTACCCGCGACTTCGACGGCTCCTTCGGCGCTCCCGCCGATGTGCCTGTCGAGGACGTCGACTACATGGACGTCTCGCCGCGTCAGATGCTCTCCGTCGCAGCCACGCTGATCCCGTTCCTCGAGCACGACGACGCTAAGCGTACGCTGATGGGCGCCAACATGCAGCGTCAGGCCGTGCCGCTGGTTCACCCCGCCGCTCCCTATGTCGGTACCGGCATGGAGCGTCGCGCCGCTCTGGACTCCGGCGAGGTCACCTTGGCCAAGAACGCCGGCGAGGTCATCTTTGCCGACGCCGCCAAGATCATCGTCAAGCATGCCGGCGGCATGGACGAGTATCACCTGGCCAAGTACCAGCGCTCCAACCAGTCCACCTGCATCAACCACCGTCCGCTCGTGCGCGTCGGTGACACCGTTGAGCAGGGCGAGCCCCTGGCCGACGGTCCTTCGACCGATCACGGCGAGCTCGCACTGGGCCAGAACCTCACCGTGGCCTACATGCCGTGGGAAGGCTTTAACTACGAGGACGGTATCGTCGTGTCCGAGCGCCTGGTGGCCGAGGACCTGCTGACGACCATCAACATCACCCGTCACGAGATCGACGCCCGCGACACCAAGCTCGGCCCCGAGGAGATCACCCGCGAGATTCCGAACCTCTCCGAGGATATGCTTGCCAACCTCGACGAGGACGGCATCATCCGCATCGGCGCCGAGGTCGGCCCTGGCGACATCCTGGTCGGCAAGGTCACGCCTAAGGGCGAGAGCGCTCTGACCGCCGAGGAGCGCCTGCTGCGCGCCATCTTCGGCGCCAAGGCCCACGACGTTCGCGACACCTCCCTTAAGATGCCTCACGGCGCTTACGGCCGCGTCATCGACGTTGTCCGCTTTAGCCGCGAGAACGGCGACGACCTGGCCCCCGGCGTCAACGAGCAGGTGCGCGTCTACGTCGCCCAGCGTCGTAAGATCCAGCAGGGCGATAAGATCGCCGGTCGCCACGGCAACAAGGGTGTTATTTGTAACGTTCTGCCGGTCGAGGACATGCCCTACATGGCTGACGGTACCCCGATCGACGTTATCCTCAACCCGCTGGGCGTTCCTTCGCGTATGAACGTCGGCCAGCTGCTCGAGTGCCACCTTGGCTGGGCTGCTGCCTGCGGTTGGGATACCGAGCAGGCCGACTCCGACAAGTACGTCCCCGGTCCGTTCTTCACCGCCACGCCTGTCTTTGACGGCGCCAAGGAGGACGAGATCGCCGAGGTCATTCGTCGTGCCAACAAGAACATGCTCAACAAGGCCACCGCTGCCTTTGGCGATCACATGCGTCCCGAGTTCGTCACCCAGCTTGACGAGCGCGGCAAGACCCGCCTGTTCGACGGCCGCACCGGTGAGGAGTTCCGCGAGCCCATTACCGTGGGTACGTCCTACATCCTCAAGCTCGGCCACATGGTCGACGACAAGATCCACGCCCGTTCGACTGGCCCTTACAGCCTGGTTACCCAGCAGCCTCTGGGCGGCAAGGCCCAGTTCGGCGGCCAGCGCTTCGGCGAGATGGAAGTTTGGGCACTGTACGCTTACGGTGCTTCCAACGTCCTGCAGGAGATCCTGACCGTCAAGTCCGACGATACCGTGGGCCGCGTCAAGACCTACGAGTCCATCGTCAAGGGCGAGAACGTTCCTGTCCCGGGTATCCCCGAGTCCTTCAAGGTTCTCGTCAAGGAGATCCGCTCCCTCGCGCTGGACATCGAGCCCATGCACGATGCTGACGAGGACGCCTCCGCCCCTGTGACCGCCGAAGAGACCTCTGCTCTCGACGACCTGGCTGCGCTCGCCGGCGTTGACGCCGACGTCGAGGCCGAGGATGCCGAGACCGCCGAGGCACCCGAGGCTGTCGCCGCCACGACCACTGATAAGGAGTAGTTGACTGTGGCAGATTTCGAAGCTACTGATTTTGACTCGGTAAAGATCTCCCTTGCCTCCGCCGACCAGATCCGTTCCTGGTCGCACGGTGAGGTCAAGAAGCCGGAGACCATCAATTACCGTACCCTCAAGCCCGAGAAGGACGGCCTGTTCTGCGAGAAGATCTTCGGTCCCGCCAAGGACTGGGAGTGCTCCTGCGGCAAGTACAAGGGCATCCGCTTTAAGGGCATCGTCTGCGAGCGCTGCGGCGTCGAGGTCACCTCGGCCAAGGTGCGTCGCGACCGCATGGGCCACATCGAGCTCGCCGCTCCCGTGTCCCACATCTGGTACTTCAAGAGCCCCACGAGCTTCCCGATGAGCCGTATGCTCGACATCAAGTCCAAGGACCTCGAGAAGGTTCTGTACTTTGCCAGCTACATCATCACCGAGGTTGACTATGAGGCCCGCGAGGCCGACGCCGACGACCTGCGCGAGGAGCTCGCCGCCGATCTGGAAGAGATCGATGCCGAGTGCGCCCGCCAGATCGAGTCCCTCAAGGAGCAGGGCGACCCCGAGAACTTTGACGAGTTCTCCGACGAGGAGCCGCTGACCCCCGAGGAGATCGCCTCTGGCATCGTCGACATTGAGGAAGAGTGCAAGGACGAGAAGCAGCTCCGCACGGACGCCTTCAACGCCTTCATGAAGCTCACCGAGCGCGACCTCATCTCCGATGAGCCGCTGTTCCGCGAGATGACCCGCTACTACTCCATGTACTTCAAGGGCGGCATGGGTGCCGAGGCCGTCCGCGACCTGCTCGCTGCCATCGACCTTCCTTCCGAGGCCGAGAAGCTCAAGGCCATCATCGCCGACGAGGACTCCCAGAAGCAGAAGCGCGAGAAGGCCGTCAAGCGCCTCGAGGTCGTTGACGCCTTCCTGAAGGGCGGCAACAGCCCCGCGAACATGATTCTGGACGTCATCCCGGTCATTCCGCCCGATCTGCGCCCGATGGTCCAGCTCGACGGCGGCCGCTTCGCCGCGTCCGACCTCAACGACCTGTATCGTCGCGTGATCAACCGTAACAACCGACTCAAGCGCCTGCTCGACCTGGACGCCCCTGCGATCATCGTGAACAACGAGAAGCGCATGCTCCAGGAGTCCGTGGACGCCCTGTTCGACAACGGCCGTCGTGGTCGCCCGGTCTCTGGCCGTGGCGGTCGCCCGCTCAAGTCGCTCGCCGAGGCCCTCAAGGGCAAGCAGGGTCGTTTCCGTCAGAACCTGCTGGGCAAGCGTGTCGACTACTCCGGCCGTTCGGTAATCGTTACCGACCCCAAGCTGCTGCTGCACCAGTGCGGTCTGCCCAAGACCATGGCGCTGGAGCTCTTCAAGCCCTTCGTCATGAAGCGCCTGGTCGAGCTTGGCAAGGTCGAGAACATCAAGGGCGCCAAGCGCGCTATCGACCGTGGTGCCACCTTTGTGTGGGACATTCTCGAAGAGGTCATCGACGGCCGCGTCGTGCTGCTCAACCGTGCACCGACCCTGCACCGTCTGTCCATCCAGGCCTTTGAGCCGGTGCTGGTCGAGGGCAAGGCTATCCACCTGCACCCGCTGGTCTGCTCGCCCTTCAACGCCGACTTCGACGGCGACCAGATGTCTGTCCACGTGCCGCTGTCCAGCCAGGCTCAGGCCGAGGCTCGCGTGCTCATGCTCTCTGCGAACAACCTGCGCTCGCCGGCATCCGGCAAGCCGGTTAACATCCCCTCGCAGGACATGATCATCGGCGTGTACTACCTGACCCAGGTCCGCGACGGTCTGCCGGGCGAGAACCACGTGTTCTCGAGCTTCGACGACGCGCTGCACGCCTATGACTGCCGCTCCGAGGTCGACATGCAGGCCAAGATCCAGGTCCGCGTGTCCGCCGAGAACGCCAACGTCATCAACGAGGACGGCACCCGTATCTTCCGCGTCAAGAACGGCAAGAACGAGTTCGTCGACTACGACGTCACCGGTAACAAGACCGCGCGCTTCGAGACTTCTATCGGCCGCATCATCTTCAACCGCCAGTGCCTGCCCGAAGACTATGAGTTCATGAACTACAAGATGGTCAAGGGCGACGTGGCTAAGCTGGTTGCTGACTGCTGCGATCGTTACCCCGAGGCCAAGGTCGGCCCGATCCTCGACGCCATCAAGTACTCCGGCTTCCACTACGCTACCCGCGCCGGCCTCACCATCTCGGTGTGGGACGCTCTCATCCCTGCCGAGAAGCAGGGGCTGCTCGACCGCGCCCAGGCCAACGTCGACCAGATCAACGAGTACTTCGAGGAGGGCTTCATCAACGAGACGGAGCGCCACATCGAAGTCGTTAACGAGTGGACCGCTTGTACCGATAAGGTTGCAGCGCTCATGCTCGACATGTTCGACGAGGAGAACCCGCTGTACATGATGGCCGACTCCGGCGCCCGTGGTTCTAAGACCCAGCTGCGTCAGCTCGGCGGCATGCGCGGCCTGATGGCAGACATGTCCGGCGAGACGATCGACCTTCCCATTAAGGCGAACTTCCGCGAGGGCCTGCTGCCGCTCGAGTACTTCATTTCGACCTACGGCGCCCGTAAGGGCCTGGTCGATACCGCATCCCACACCTCGGACTCTGGTTACCTGACCCGTCGTCTGGTCGACGTGGCCCAGGACGTCATCGTCCGCGAGGAGGACTGCGGTACGCACGAGGGCGTCACCTACAACCTCATCATCCCCGGCACCACCGACCTCAACACCGACCTCGTCGGCCGTTGCTTTATTGAGGACGTCGTGGCTCCCGATGGCGCCGTGCTCTTTGAGCAGGACGGCTACATCGAGAAGGTCGCCGACATCCAGAAGATGGTCGATGCCGGCCTCAAGAAGGTCAAGCTCCGCGCGCTGCTCACCTGCCGCTCCAAGTACGGCGTGTGCCAGAAGTGCTACGGCTGGGATCTTTCCACCCGTCGTCCGGTCGCCATCGGTACCGCGGTCGGCATTATTGCCGCCCAGTCCATCGGCGAGCCCGGTACGCAGCTTACGATGCGTACCATTCACTCCGGCGGCGTCGCTGGCGTCGACGATATTACGCAGGGTCTGCCTACGGTCAGCCGTATGTTCGATATCGTCGGCAACGTCAACGAGAAGATCCTGGGTCGCGAGGCCGAGCTGGCTCCGTACTCCGGTCACCTCTCGATTAAGCCCGAGAAGTCCGAGTACGTGCTGACGCTCACCGACTCCGAGGATCACACCCGTGTTCTCGATGAGCGCCGCGTCCCCGCTTCGGTGCGCTTTATGCCCGAGATCGAGGACGGCTGCGAGGTTCGCGCCGGCGACCAGATCACCAAGGGCTTCGTCAACTTCCGCAACCTGCGCAAGCTGACCGACATCGAGTCGACGATGCACACCTTCGTCGAGAGCGTCAAGGACGTCTACACCAGCCAGGGCGTCGACCTGAACGACAAGCACATCGAGGTGCTCGCACGCCAGATGCTGCGTCGCGTTCAGATCACCAACCCCGGCGACTCCAAGTACCTGCTTGGTCAGTATGTTGACCGCTACGAGTTTGCCGACGAGGTTGAGCGCGTTGCCCGTCTGGGCGGTCAGGCTCCCGTGGCCGAGCCCGTCATCCTGGGTACGCTCAAGGTCGCGTCCAACATCGACTCCTGGCTGTCGAGCGCTTCGTTCATCCGCACCGCCGGTGTCCTTACCGAGGCTGCCATCGAGGGCAAGGTCGACCACCTGCTCGACCTTAAGTCCAACGTCATCGTTGGTAAGAAGATTCCTGCCGGTACCGGCCTCAAGCCGTACGCCAACGCCAAGCTGACGTATCGCACGGCCGACGGCTACGTGGACATCGACGGTCCGGCTTCGCCCAACGCCAAGTCGCTGCCTGAGTGGGCTCCTGTGGAGCTCAAGGACCTGGACGAGCAGCTCCCGCAGCAGCTCGACTGGGCCGGCTACGACGAGTTCGGCGGTGCTGACGGTTCGTTCACCCGCAACGGTCACACCATCTCCGCCGAGAAGGCTCGCCTGTACCTGTTCGACGATCTGGGCGTGTCGCAGCGCTGGACCAACAAGTTCAGCGAGGTCGGCATCGAGACGGTCGGCGACCTGGTCGGCAAGTCCGAGGAGGATCTGCTGCGCATCGATGGCATCGGTGCCAAGGCGATCGAGGAGCTCCGTGACGGCCTGGAGGCCCACGACCTGCTCTACATCCTCGAGAACAACGACGACGTTGCCGACGAGGAAGACCTCTCGCAGCTGCTGCAGATGGTCTTTAGCCCCGACGGTCCGGACGACATCCTGCTGGGCACCTCCGCCACGCCGACGCATCACGCCGACGCCGACGAGGAGCTCCTGGGCGCCCCGATCGACGACAAGAAGGCTCCCGCCAACGGCGCGATCAACGAGGACATGGCTTCCCTCGACGAGCTGCTCAACCAGCTCGTGGACACCGACGACGCCGAAGAGGCCAAGGACAACGACGAGGAGTAATTAGTTCCGCCGTTCTAACGAACGGCGGCGACCTCCGTCGCTGCGCGGCCCCCAGAGCTACAATCTGTCATTCAAAAGGCAGGGCATGACCAAAAGGTCAATGCCCTGCCTTTTTCATGCCACCTTGTACGCTCTGGGGGCCGCTCGCTTGCGTATGCTCAACTTGTTTCGTTCCGTTGATCACTTGCAAAAAAGGACAGGTTTATTTTGGTAGTTTTTCCTGCTTGAATTTGAAACATTCCGTTTGGTCAAAGCGTATCTATGGTGAGGGCCCCATCAAGAACCATCAGTGTCACCGGGAGGTGATTATGGAAGAACAAGCTTTTAGACAGGCGGTCGAGGATCACCGAGATGTCGTGTTCCGAATCGCCTTGACGTATCTGCGTGATCGCGCTGACGCCGACGATGTCGCTCAAGACGTCTTTCTAAAGTTACTCAAAAGCGATACGCATTTTGAAAGCTGGGAGCATCTTCGTCGATGGCTCATCCGGGTCACGATCAATGAATGCAAATCTCTCTTTCGAAAGCCGTGGAGGCGCGTGGAGGATATTGAGAACCTGGCCGATTCGCTTTCGGCGGCGCAGGATGAGACCAAGGCGGTCCTGTCAGACGTTATGCGACTTCCGGAGCGATTCCGTGTTCCCATCGTGCTCTATTACTATCTGGGCTTTTCGACCTCAGAGATTGCCGAGTTACTGCATGTGCCAGCCGCGACCGTTCGAACGCGCTTAGCTCGCGGTCGATCGAAGCTCAAATTCATCCTAGAGGAGGGCGACCGTGAAATCCAATCAAATCAAGCAGGCCTTCGAGTCCATCCAAGCCGATAGCGATCTTGCTGACCGTGTTCTTTATGCCGCTGCTGGTGAGCCGCTTCGCCGAAAGGGTCACGCGAAGCCTCTGTATGTTGCCGTGATCGGATGCCTTGCCGGAGTGCTGGCGACCGGAGGGGTCGCCTACGCCGTCGTCAATTCCAGTTATTTTGCCTCTGCCTGGGGAAACCATGGCAACGGAGAGTCCATTACCTGGACTCAAGGTGGCTCGTCGGGGACTAAATATACCTACACCAGAGAGTTTGGTGATGGTATCGCGCCCCAAAGCTTGGAGGGTTCAGTACAGAAGGTCAATCTGTCCGTCGAGGGCAACGGCTATACACTCGACATTCATGATATGGCTATCGATAAAAACGGTTGCGGTGCCGTGACGTTTACGTTGTCCAATCCAAATGGCGTTAACTACTACAAGCCGGCAGCAGAGACTGGCGAACTTGTTCTCTATGGTGAAGAAGAACAAGGCATCGGCACGCCCGACATGAAGTTCGGCGAGGAATGGGCTGACACACGCAGCACAATTGATAAGGACACATCAAGCGATACTGTCATTAATGGCACGATGTACTTTGCATCTTGGAATCGCGATCGAGATTTACGACATGCGGTCACCTGGAATATCAGTTGGACGGAGGGCAAAGGTGAGGATGCGAAGGTGATCGAGGTGTCGACGCCCGAGTTTAGCATCGGAGCGTACGTCGATACAAAGAAGCTGAGCTCTGACGACTCACCTCTTGAAATCAGCCCGTTTTCCATCCAGACGCACATCGATGATCTGGGCGATGAAGCAGTCGATCATAAACTGACCGTCATCTACAAGGATGGATCGGAGCAGGTTATCAAAGACGATGCCGCGGGCGCGTACAACTTCTATGTTTCACTGGCGCGCAATAACGGCGAGAACATCTGGGTGCCGACAAAGCTGATCGATGTCGATCAAGTAGTCTCGGTAACCCTTGAGGGCACGAGGTGCACATCGACAGGGGAGACTCAAACGCAAGAACCCTTTACCATCATCTATTCGTAAGGTCTGAGGCCGCTTCCCACCAGGGGAAGCGGCCCATTTTGCGCTAAAGCGACGTTTCCCCAGATAAAACCAACCAAAATAAACCTGTCCCGTTTTGGCAGGTAACGTTGCCCCGACGAGCACGTCGGATTCCCGGCCCGGGCGGCCCGCTGTTTAAGTTTGTCGCGAGTTCCGCACGCAAAGGAAAGCACTTAATGTGCTTTCCGTCTTGCGCAGGACTGTAGAGCAGCAAACTTAAACAGCGGGCCGCACGGGCCGGGAATCCGCCCCCGCGCACAGAAGGGGATTCCTTTTGTGTAGGCTTTGCGGAAATGTGCCAATTTTGGGATACGCCCGGCGGCGTGGTCTGTTGACGGCACAGCTAACGGCACGTATCCTATCGAACTGCGTGTTTCGTAGGGGGATGCTGACCCCTCGATTCAAGCCGTTGCACTTTACAGAAAGCTGGAATCATTCGAGAAGGAGTACGCTTTGCCTACTATTAACCAGCTGGTTCGCCAGGGCCGTCGTTCCGTGCCCAAGAAGTCCAAGAACGCTGCTCTGCAGCACAACTCCCAGAAGCGCGGCGTGTGCACCCGCGTCTTCACCACGAGCCCCAAGAAGCCGAACTCGGCTCTTCGTAAGGTTGCCCGTGTTCGCCTCGTCAACGGCATCGAAGTTACTGCTTACATCCCGGGTGAGGGCCACAACCTGCAGGAGCACTCCATCGTGCTCGTCCGCGGCGGTCGTGTCCGTGACCTCCCTGGTGTCCGTTATCACGTCATCCGTGGCGCCTACGACGCTGCTCCGGTCCAGAACCGTATGCAGGCCCGTTCCAAGTACGGTGCTAAGCGCCCCAAGGCTAAATAAGCCAGATAACGTTTTGATACTTTCGCCGTGTGCCGCCTAAGCGCCGCACGGTAGACACTTAAGGAGATTTCACATGCCGCGTCGTGCAGCAGCTAATCGTCGTGAGGTTCAGCCTGACGCCGTTTACAACAACCGCCTGGTGACTCAGCTCATCAACAAGGTCCTTCTTGACGGCAAGAAGGCCACCGCTGAGCGCATCGTTTACACCGCTTTCGAGATCGTTGCCGAGAAGTCTGAGGGTGGCGACGCTCTCGCTACCTTCAAGAAGGCTATGGACAACGTCAAGCCCACGCTCGAGGTTAAGCCCAAGCGTGTCGGCGGCGCTACCTATCAGGTCCCGATGGAGGTCAACTCCCGTCGTTCCACCGCTCTGGGTATCCGCTGGATCGTCAACTTCTCCCGCGCTCGCAAGGAGAAGACCATGGCCGAGCGTCTCGCCAACGAGATCCTCGACGCCTCCAACGGCCTGGGCGCTTCCGTCAAGAAGCGTGAGGACGTCTTCAAGATGGCCGAGGCCAACCGCGCGTTCTCTCACTATCGTTGGTAAGTTAAGGTAAGGAACTAACATGGCTAAGCCTAAGTACAAGCTTTCCGATACCCGTAACATCGGCATCATGGCCCACATCGATGCCGGTAAGACCACCACGACCGAGCGTATTCTTTACTACACCGGTAAGACCCACAAGATCGGTGAGGTCCATGAGGGCGCTGCCACCATGGACTGGATGGTTCAGGAGCAGGAGCGCGGCGTAACCATTACCTCCGCTGCTACCACCTGCTTCTGGAACAAGGACGGCAAGGACTACCGCATCCAGATCATCGACACCCCGGGCCACGTTGACTTCACCGCCGAGGTCGAGCGCTGCCTGCGCGTCCTCGATGGCGCTGTCGCCGTCTTCGACGCCGTTGCCGGCGTTCAGCCCCAGTCTGAGACCGTTTGGCGTCAGGCTTCTACCTTCAACGTTCCCCGCATCGCCTTCATCAACAAGTATGACCGCGTGGGCGCTGACTTCTTCAACGCTATCGAGACCATGAAGGATCGTCTCGACGCTAACGCCGTGGCCGCTCAGGTCCCGATGGGCGCCGAGGACAACTTCTGGGGCGTCATCGACCTGGTCACCATGACTGCATGGGACTTCAAGGCCGACGAGAAGGGCATGACCTACCCCGAGCCGATGGACGAGATCCCGGCTGAGTTCGCCGACATCGCTGCCACCAAGCGCGAGGAGCTCCTCGACGCTGCTGCCAGCTTTGACGACGAGCTCATGGAGAAGATCCTTATGGAGGAGGACTTCACCGTCGAGGAGCTCAAGGCTGCTCTGCGTAAGGGCGTTCTGGCCAACGAGCTCAACCTCGTCTTCGTGGGCTCCGCCTACAAGAACAAGGGCGTCCAGGAGCTGCTCGACGCTGTCGTCGACTACCTGCCCAGCCCGCTCGACGTTGAGGCCGTCACCGGTACCGATCCGGACACCGGCGAGGAGATCCAGCGTCATCCTTCCTTCGACGAGCCCTTCTCCGGCCTGGTCTTCAAGATCATGACCGACCCGTTCGTCGGTAAGCTCACCTACGTCCGCGTTTACTCCGGCCGCGCCGAGTCCGGCTCCTACGTTGTCAACGCTTCCAACGGTCAGCGCGAGCGCCTCGGCCGAATCCTCGAGATGAACGCCGCCGAGCGTATCGACCGTGACGACGCTGCCGCCGGCGACATCGTCGCTTGCGTCGGATTCAAGAACTCCACCACCGGTGACACCCTGTGCGCCGAGGGCAAGGAGATCGTCCTCGAGAAGATCGAGTTCGCTAAGCCCGTTATCGACGTTGCCATCGAGCCCAAGACCAAGGCCGAGCAGGACAAGATGTCCCTGGCTCTGACCAAGCTCGCCGAGGAGGACCCGACCTTCCAGGTGTCCACCAACCACGAGACCGGCCAGACCATCATCGCCGGCATGGGCGAGCTGCACCTCGAGATCATCGTCGACCGTCTGCTCCGCGAGTTCAAG
This sequence comes from uncultured Collinsella sp., assembly GCA_905199545.1. Lineage (GTDB taxonomy): Bacteria > Actinomycetota > Coriobacteriia > Coriobacteriales > Coriobacteriaceae > Collinsella. The sequence continues at coordinate 81,006 of CAJKGW010000006.1, read as the reverse complement.
GTTGACGCTAACGTTGGTAAGCCCCAGGTTGCCTACCGCGAGACCGCTGGTCACGACGTCGAGAAGGCTGAGGGCAAGTTCGTCCGTCAGTCCGGTGGTCGCGGTCAGTACGGCCACGCCGTCATCAAGCTCGAGAAGATGGAGGAGGGCTTCGGCTACGAGTTCGTCAACGCTATCGTCGGCGGCGTCGTGCCCAAGGAGTACATCCCGTCCATCGACAAGGGCATCCAGGAGGCCCTGAACACCGGTGTTATCGCCGGCTTCCCGGTCCTCGACGTTAAGGTCACCCTGTTCGACGGTTCTTACCACGAGGTCGACTCCTCCGAGGCCGCCTTTAAGATCGCCGGTTCCATGGCTATCAAGGACGCCCTCAAGAAGTCCGACCCGCAGCTGCTCGAGCCGATCATGGCTGTCGAGGTCGAGACCCCCGAGCAGTACATGGGCGACGTTATGGGCAACCTCTCCGGTCGCCGCGGCAAGATCGAGGGCATGGAGGATCGCAAGAACAGCAAGCTCATCCGTGCCAAGGTGCCGCTGGGCGAGATGTTCGGTTACGCTACCGACCTTCGCTCCCAGACCCAGGGCCGTGCATCCTACACGATGCAGTTCGACTCTTATGAGCCCGCGCCCAAGTCCATCGTGGACGAGGTCATGAGCAAGAACGCCTAAGTTCGAGCTCCCTGTTACGTAATCCGCGAGAGCATCTCTCGCACTCTTTGGAGGTTTAAGTTGGCTACCCAGAAGATCCGCATTCGCCTCAAGGGCTATGATCACGAGGTCGTCGATCAGTCCGCGAAGCTCATCGTCGAGACCGCTCAGAAGACCGGCGCTCGCGTTTCCGGTCCTGTCCCCCTGCCCACCGAGCGCAACCTGTACACGGTTATCCGCTCGCCGCACGTGAACAAGGACTCCCGTGAGCAGTTCGAGATGCGCACCCACAAGCGCCTCATCGACATCCTCGACCCCACCTCGGGCACCGTTGATTCGCTTATGCGTCTCGACCTCCCCGCTGGCGTCGACATCGACATCAAGCTCTAAGCGATATCGCTCATAGCTTAAAGGGCCCCGCTGCCGTTACGGTAGCGGGGCCCTTTTGTTTTGCATGATGGGTTTGGATCGCCGGGTAAGGCTGCCGAGCGGCTGGCTGTGGCGACCTACTCACTCAAGGGGCGCAATGACGCTTCCTCAAAATGGAAGGATCGCACGCCGTCCTCCGTTTCGATGCACGCACGACCAAAGCCATCGACCGTTTTAAAGATGCCTCGCGCCAGCTCGTCACCGGCAGGGGAGCGGGCGATAACGTGCTTTCCAATCCAATTGAGGTGAGCGACATATTCGCCGTGGACGGGCGCGAGCGGTCCGGTGTTTTCTTCCATGGCGTTGAGGCGTTCTGCCCAGGCATCTATAGCGTCTATAACTGCGTGATAGACCTCATCGAGGAGCATGTCGACAGCTGGAACGTTCTCGTTAAGGTTCGAGAGACCGATTGCCGGCAGGCCGCCATCGGGCACCTCTTGGGGCGCATAGTTCACATTGACACCAATGCCACAGACGGCGAAAGGTTTGCCTTCGTTATCGCGTGCGGCCTCGACCAGAATGCCGCCGAGTTTGCGTCCACGCGCGACCAGGTCGTTGGGCCATTTGAGGCCAATCTCGTTTGCAAGACCCTGTTTTTCGAGCGCCTCGAGCACCGCTAGGCCGCTGACGGCAGCAAGACCAGAGTACTTCGCAGGATTAACGCATGGACGCAGGACAATCGAAAGCAATAGGTTGCCGGCGGTTGAATCCCACTTGTGGCCGCGCCGGCCGCGTCCTGCTGTCTGAGCCCGGGCGGCAAGTCCTGTGCCGTGCGGCGCTCCCTGTTTTCCTGCTTCGAGCAGGTCATCGTTGGTCGATCCGGTTACGTCGACTATCGTTAATTTGGCATCCATAACGGCTGCTACCTCCTTAATGAATAAGTGAATAACGCAATGGTGTCGAGAGAGACACAATGTGAAGCCTTTGTCGCATTTGGACAATTTAATGTTAACACGTTAACAACGACTGAAATGCGCTATCCTCTCTTGGTCGATGTAAACACGTCAACAACTCAAAGGAGGTTAGTGATGGGTTTCACGATTCTTGGAACAGGCTCGGCGCTTCCTAAGCGCAGTGTTTCCAATGACGAGCTGTCCGAGTTCCTCGATACCTCGGATGAGTGGATTTTTACCCGCACAGGTATTAAGAGTCGCCACGTCTGCACCACCGAGTCACTTGACGACCTTGCCGTAGCGGCGAGCGAGCGGGCACTTCAGGTGTCCGGAATCGACGCGAGCCAGTTGGATCTGATCGTCTGCTCGACGACGACGGGTGACCACCTTGTTCCCGCCGAGGCGTGTGCCGTTGCTGAGCGACTGGGCGCGACGTGCCCTGCCTTCGATGTCTCGGCTGCCTGCGCCGGCTTCGTATTTGCGCTCGATGTTGCCGAGGGCTATATCGCCCGAGGACGAGCCAAGCATGTGCTTGTCGTTGCCGCCGAGCAGATGACGCGCGCGCTCGACTGGACCGACCGCGCCACCTGTGTGCTCTTTGGCGATGGGGCAGGCGCCGCGGTGATTGAGGCTGGGGGAGACAGCCCCCTTGCCGTTGAGCTTTCGACGGCGCCCGACGTCGAGACGTTGTGCGTTCCCGGTCTGGTCGGCACCTCGCCGTTTAAGGCCTCCGCAGATAGCGAGAGCGTGCTGTCCATGAATGGCCGCCGCGTGTTCAAGTTCGGCGTCAACGCGATTTGCGACACGGTCCATAAGCTTGCGAGCGATGCGGGCATTTCGGTCGAGGACATCGACCATTTTGTATTCCATCAGGCTAACGAACGAATCCTGAGTCAGGCGGTCAAGCGCCTCGGTGTGCCAGACAAGCGCGTGGTTCGAACGCTGCGCGAGACCGGCAACATTTCGAGCGCATGCATTCCGCTTGCCCTCGACCGGCTGGCAAACGCCGGTGCACTTCACACGGGCGACACCATCGCCCTCGTTGGATTTGGCGCCGGTCTGGATATAGGTGGCTATCTACTTCGTTGGAAGTAGTCGCACATAGGAAATAAAAACGCCCCTAGGGCACAAACAAAGGAGAACTACCATGGCAGATCAGAAGACCTTCGAGCGCGTTTGCGATGTTATCCGCGAGACCGCCGGTCTTGACGACGTCGAGATGAAGCCCGAGTCCACGCTCGAGGAGATTGGTCTCGACAGTCTGGGCACCGTCGAGATCCTCGTCGCCGTTGAGGACGAGTTTGGCATCCAGCTCGATACCGAGGAGAACCCCAAGACGGTCGGCGAGTTCGCCGATACGGTCGAGGCGGCATTGGAGAAGTAGAGATGCTCAAGACTCCTCTCTGCGATCTGATCGGCATCGAAAAGCCCGTGTTCCAGGGCGGTATGGCCTGGATCGCCGACGCCTCGCTGGCGTCCGCAGTGTCCGAGGCGGGCGGCTTAGGGATTATCGCGGCCATGAACGCCGACGCCAACTGGCTGCGCGACCAGATTCATGAGCTGCGCGCCAGGACGGATAAGCCCTTTGGCGTCAACGTCATGCTCATGAGCCCGTTTGCCGACGAGGTCGCGCGGGTCGTGATTGACGAACGGGTGCCGGTCGTCGTGACGGGTGCCGGCAATCCCACCAAGTACATGAAGGCGTGGAACGAGGCGGGCATCAAGGTCATCCCGGTCGTTGCCTCGGTGGCGCTGGCGCGTCTCGTGGCGCGTCGTGGAGCCACTGCCGTGGTTGCCGAGGGTACCGAATCAGGCGGCCATATTGGCGAGACCTCGACGATGGCACTGGTGCCACAGGTTGTCGATGCGGTCGATATTCCCGTGGTTGCGGCTGGCGGTATCGCCGATGGCCGCGGCGTGGCGGCCGCCTTTATGCTGGGCGCCGCCGGCGTGCAGGTGGGTACGCGCTTTCTGATCGCAGATGAGTGCACCGTATCGGAGCAGTACAAGGAGATGGTCCTGAAGGCCAACGACACCTCGACGCGTGCGACCGGCCGCTCGACGGGACACCCGGTGCGTGCCCTCAAGAGCCCCTTCACTAACGCCTACGCCAAGAGCGAGGCGGCGGGCGTAAGCGTCGAGGAGCTCGGGGCCATGGGCACGGGCGCCCTTCGCAAGGCCGCCAAGGACGGCAATTACGAAGAGGGCTCGTTTTTGTGTGGACAGATTGCCGGCATGGTCAACGAGCGCCAAAGTGCACGTGAAATCGTTGACGACCTGGTCGATGGCGCCGAGCACGTCCTGAAGGGTGCGTGCGCATGGGTGGCGTAGCGTTTCTGTTTGCCGGCCAGGGCGCCCAGCACCCCGCGATGGGCGTCGACCTGATCGAGGCATCGCCGGCGGCCGCCGAGGTGTTCGCCATTGTCGACGAGGTGCGCCCGGGGACCAGTGAGCAGTGCCGAAGCGCCTCCAAGGAGGAACTCTCGCAGACCGAGAACACGCAGCCGTGCGTGTTCGTTCACGATCTGGCAGCGGCTGTCGCCCTGCGTGAGCGCGGCGTGGTACCTGCCGCCTGTGCGGGTTTTTCGCTTGGTGAGGTCGCCGCGCTCACCTTTGCGGGGGCGTTCGATACGCGAGCGGGCTTTGAGCTCGTGTGCGAGCGCGCGGCGCTGATGGCCGCGGCTGCCGAGCGCCATCCGGGCGGCATGCGCGCCGTCATCAAGCTCGATGCGGCGCAAGTCGAGAACCTGGCAAAACAGGCCGGCGAGGACTGCTGGCCGGTCAACTACAACAGTCCGCAGCAGACGGTTGTTGCCGGAGCGCCCGAGGCGCTGCAGGAGCTCGACGTCCTAGTAAAAGAGGCTGGCGGCCGCGCTATGAAAGTCGCGGTGTCGGGCGCATTTCATAGCCCCTATATGGCCGAGGCGACTGAGGGGCTGGCGACGTATATCCAAGCCGGCCACGCGCCGTCACCGCTGCTGATTCCGGTCATGGCAAACATGACGGCGGCGCCCTATCCGGCGGACCCGCGAGCGGCATCGGATGTCTTGGCCAATCAGGTGAGTCATGCCGTTCGTTGGGTCGACACGCTGCATGCTCTGCAGAATCAGGGCATCGACACGTTTATTGAGGTCGGCCCTGGCAAAACGCTGTCGGGCCTGGCCAAGCGTACGCTGAGCGACGTTCGCGTGTATTCGTGCGAAACGGCCGAGCAGGTCGCAGCTATTGCCGACGAGCTCGCATAGTCCACAGGGCTGTAACCCGAAAGGAATGACATGGGCAACTTGAACAACGGCGCGCTCGAGCGCAACGACTCACGTCGTGTGGCACTGGTCACGGGCGGCTCGCGGGGTATCGGCCGCGCCTGCGCTGTCGGTCTGGCGGAGGACGGCTTTGATATCGCCGTCGTCTATGCCGGCAGCGTCGATGCGGCGCGCAAGACGTGCGAAGCCTGTGAGGCGGTTGGCGCCACGGCACGCGCATATCAATGCGACGTGGCCGATCCCGCTGCTGTCAACGCGTGCGTGGAAGCGGTCCTCAACGACTTTGGTTCCATTTGGGCGCTCGTCAACAACGCCGGCATCACCCGCGATGGCCTGCTCATGCGCATGGGCGATGACGCATTCGATCGCGTGCTCGATGTCAATCTCAAGGGAACATTCAATATGACGCGCGCGCTCACCAAGACCTTTATGCGCCAGCGCGGCGGTTGCGTCGTCAACATGAGCTCGGTCGTGGGCCTGATGGGCAATGCCGGACAAGCCAACTACGCTGCTTCCAAGGCGGGCGTGATAGGGCTTACCAAGGCGGTGGCGCGCGAGCTTGCGCCTCGTGGCGTACGAGCGAACGCGGTCGCTCCCGGGTTTGTCGAGACAGATATGACGGCAAAGCTCTCGGAGAAGGTGCGTACGGCAACCGAGGAACAGATTCCCCTTAAGCGCATGGCACGTCCCGAGGAAGTGGCCGGCGTGGTGCGCTTTCTGGCGAGCGATGCGGCTTCCTACATTACGGGCGAGGTTGTACGCGTCGACGGCGGAATGGCGATGTAGAAACCAGGGCCGAAGAACGGCTTGGATGAGGAGACCATGATGGAACAGAGAGTTGCAATCACCGGCATAGGTGCCGTATCGCCGCTCGGCAACACGGCGCTTGCCACTTGGGCGGCTATGTGCGCCGGCACGTGCGGTATCGGCCCGATTACGCACTTCGATACGGATGCGTTTGCTGTCAAGGTGGCGGCCGAGGTCAAGGGCTTTGACGGCAACGAGTACTTTGGTAAGCACGATGCCAAGCACCTCGACCCCTGCGTTCAGTTTGCGATGGCGGCTTCGGACGAGGCCATGCACGATGCGGGCCTTGATGTCGAAGGCGCCATCGATCGCGAGCGCCTGGGCGTCTACGTGGGTTCAGGCGTGGGCGGCATGCAGACACTCGTCGACAACGTCCACACGATTGCCGATCGAGGGCCTCGCCGTGCATCACCCTATATGATTGCGATGATGATCCCCAACATGGCTTCGGGCAACATCGCGATTCGCCATAAGGCAAAGGGCCCGACCCTACCCGTCGTGACTGCCTGCGCGACTTCTGCCCATGCGGTGGGTGAGGCGTTCCGCGCCATCAAGCACGGCTATGCCGACGCGATCCTCGCGGGCGGCGCCGAGGCCGCAATTATCCCCGATGCCGTTGCGGGCTTTACGTCCTGCCGCGCATTGACCACCAACCCCGATCCCGCGACGGCCTGCCGTCCGTTCGATGCAGACCGCGACGGCTTTGTGATGGGCGAGGGCGCCTGCGTGCTCGTGCTCGAGAGCATAGAACATGCGCAGGCGCGCGGTGCGCACATTTACGCCGAGGTCGTGGGCTACGGCAACACCGATGATGCCTATCACATCACGAGCCCCGATCCCGAGGCTGCCGGCATTGCCCGTGCGATATCGCTGGCGGTGGCCGAGGGCGACGTTAAGCCTTCCGAGGGCCTCTACATCAATGCCCACGGCACATCGACCAAGCTCAACGATTCGTCCGAGACGGCGGGCATTAAGCGTGCGCTCGGCGAGGACGCGGCGCGCGCCGCGCACGTCTCGTCGACTAAGTCGATGACCGGCCACATGATCGGCGCCACGGGTGCCATCGAGGTCATGGCCTGCGCCATGGCGCTCGAGCAGGGCGTGGTGCCGCCGACCATTAACTACCACACGCCCGATCCCGCCTGCGATCTTGACTACACGCCTAATCGCGCGGTTCGCGTCGACCTTACCTGGGCGCTTTCGACCAACCTGGGCTTTGGCGGGCACAATGCCGCCATCGCGCTGCGTAGATATACGAGGAGCTAGAGCATGGATTCCAAAAGACTTGCCGAGATAGCCGATGTTATGGAGGACCGCGGCCTCACGCGCGTACGCGTTGAGGAGCCCGATGGCACCGCGGTCGAACTCGAGCGCGCGAGCGCCGCGCAGCCGGTTGCCGTGCCCATGCCTATGCCGGGTGCCGTGACTGCTCCGGCGGTGGCTCCTGTCGCCATGCCTGCCGCCGCACCGGAGCCCGCCGCGCAGGCGCCTGCCGCCGCACCGGAGCCCAAGGGCACCGAGGTGACCGCTCCCATGGTCGGCGTTTTCTATGCTGCCCCGGCGCCGGGCGACGAGCCGTTTGTGCACGTGGGCTCCAAGGTCAAGGCCGGTGAGACCCTCTGCATCATCGAGGCCATGAAGGTTCTCAACGAGGTGACGGCCGAGGCAGACGGCGAGGTGCTCGAGATCTGCGTGGCCGACGGCGACCTCGTGGAGTTCGGCAGTTGCCTTATGAGGATCGGATAGGTGATGTCCATGAACAAAGAAGAGCTCAAGAAGCTGTTGCCGCATCGCGAGCCGATGCTTTTGCTCGACGAAGCCGAGCTGGTGGGCGACGAGGCCCACGGCAAGATCACGATTACGGGTGACGAGTACTTTTTGCAGGGGCATTTTCCGGGAAACCCGGTAGTCCCCGGCGTGATTCAGTGCGAGATGCTCGCCCAAAACTGTTGCGTGCTGCTGATGGGCGACGAGGAGGCGCGCGGCGCGACGCCGTTCTATACGAGCCTCGATAAGGTGCGCTTTAAGCGTCCGGTGCGCCCGGGCGACACGGTTGATCTGGTGTGCAACATCACGCGTGCGCGCGGGCCGTTCCGCTTTGCGACGGGTACTGCGAGCGTCAACGGTGAGGTTTGCTGCCGCGCCGATATGTCTTTTGCACTCATGCACGAAAGTTAAGGAAGGCTCATGTTCGACAAAGTGCTCATCGCCAACCGCGGCGAAGTCGCGGTCCGTGTTATCCGTGCGTGCCGCGATATGGGCATCAAGACCGTCGCCGTTTATTCCACGGCCGATGCGGACGCGCTGCACGTGCAGCTTGCCGACGAGGCGTATTGCATCGGTGGCCCGCGTCTTGCCGAGAGCTACCTCAACGACGATGCCGTGCTCACCTGTGCCGTAAAGTCGGGCGCCAAGGCAATTCATCCCGGCTATGGCTTTTTCTCCGAGAAGGCGAGCTTCGTGCGCGACTGCGACAAGTATGGCCTGACGTTTGTCGGTCCTTCGGCCGAGGTCATCGACAGCATGGGCGACAAGGACGCCGCACGTCGAACGGCTGCCGCGGCGGGCGTGCCCATCGTGCCGGGCTGCGATTTGCTCAAAAGTCCCGAGGAGGCAACAGCCGAGGCCGAGCGCATCGGCTGTCCCGTGCTCATCAAGGCGCGCGCAGGCGGTGGCGGCCGCGGTATTCGCAAGGTCGAGCGCGTGGAAGATGCGGCAAAGGCGTTCATCGAGGCGCGTGCCGAGGGCGAGGCCGTCTTTGGCGACGGCGAGTGCTACATGGAGAAGTTCGTCGCGCCGGCGCACCATGTCGAGGTGCAGATTATGGCCGATAAGCAGGGCCATGTGTTTTCGCTCGGCGAGCGCGAGTGCTCGGTTCAGCGTCGCAACCAAAAGCTGATCGAGGAGAGCCCCGCGCCGTGCCTCGACGGACGCGACGACATTCGTGCTCGCATGCACAAGGCAGCGCGTGACCTGGCTCGTGCCGTCGGCTACGAAGGAGCCGGTACCATCGAGTTCCTGTATTCGGACGACGGCAGTTTCTACTTCATGGAAATGAACACGCGCTTGCAGGTGGAGCATCCGGTTACGGAGTTTGTGACTGATACCGACTTGGTCAAGTGGCAGCTGCGCGTGGCAGCCGGCCAGCCTCTGCCCTTTGAGCAGGAGGACATGCCGGTTCGCAACCACGCCATGGAGTGCCGCATCAATGCCGAAACGCCGGACTTTCTGCCGTCATGCGGAACGGTCACCGCGTTGCGTGTGCCGGGTGGTCCGCGCGTGCGCTGGGATTCCGCCATGTTTACCGGTGCGAACGTTCCGCCGTACTACGACTCCATGCTTGGCAAGCTCATCGTGTGTGCGCCCACGCGTGACGGCGCCATTCGCAAGATGCGTTCGGCCCTGGGCGAGCTCGTGATTGAGGGCGTGAGCGAAAACAGCGAGCTTCAGCTCGACGTGCTGGCAAACGACGAGTTCTTGTTGGGCATGTATCACACCGATCTGATGGGGCATCTCTATGCTGATGAATAGAAAAGCGAAGACGGTCAACGTCCTCGAGGGGCCGATAACCGAGTCGTGCGCCGAGTTTCCCGCGCGCCACGTGTTTATCAAGTGCCCGGATTGCCGCCGTGTGATCGATGAGGCACGCCTGCACGACAACCTCGAGGTCTGCCCCCGTTGCGGCAAACACTTTCGCGTGAGCGGTCGCGCGCGCATGCGCATGACGGTCGACGAGGGCACGTTTGAGGAATGGGATGCCAATCTGGCGTCGGAGGACTTCCTCTCGTTTCCCGGTTATGCCGACAAACTCAAGAGCGTGAGCGAGCGTTCGGGCGAGCGCGATGCCGTTGTGTGCGGCAGGGGCAAAATCTGCGGTTGCGATACAGCTCTCTTCTTTATGGACGCCAACTTTATGATGGGCTCGATGGGTTCTGTGGTGGGCGAAAAGATCTGTCGCACATTTGAGCGTGCGACCGAGCTGGGATTGCCAGTCGTCGGCTTTACCGTTTCGGGCGGTGCGCGCATGCAAGAGGGCGTGACCTCGCTTATGCAGATGGCCAAGATTTCTGCGGCGGTTAGGCACCACAGCGAGGCGGGCGGCCTGTATATCACGGTGCTCACCGACCCCACGACCGGAGGCGTAACCGCGAGCTTTGCCATGGAGGGCGACATTATCCTGGCCGAGCCCGATGCCCTGACGGCATTTGCCGGCCCGCGCGTGATCGAGCAGAACATGCACAAGCGCCTGCCCAAGGGATTCCAGCGCTCCGAGTTTTTGCTGGAGCACGGCTTTTGCGATGCCGTTGTTCCGCGTGGCGAGATTGCGCTCACGGTAGGCGAGTTGCTGGCGCTGCACGAAGGGCACGCGCCCGGCTTGGGGGCACCGCATGAAATCGTGCATACGGGTCGCCGCGGCAAAAAGCTGGGACACTTGTTTAAGCGCTCGGCGGCACCAAAAACCGCGCTCGAGATTGTCAAGCAGACCCGCTCGGCAGATCGCGCCACGGCGGGTGAGATGATCTCGCTGGGCCTGGATGGATTTGTGGAGCTGCACGGCGACCGTTACTTTGGCGACGACGCCGCTGTGTTGGCTGGCATTGGCTGGAAAGACGGACGCCCCGTAACGGTCATCGCCATCGAGCGCGGCACCACGACCAAAGAGCGTATGCGCCGCAACTTTGGCATGGCGCATCCCGAGGGCTACCGCAAAGCGCGTCGCCTTATGCGCCAGGCCGAAAAGTTTGGTCGACCGGTTCTGTGCCTGGTCGATACCTCGGGCGCGTTTTGCGGCATCGGTGCCGAGGAGCGCGGCCAGGGTGAGGCGATCGCCCGGAATCTCATGGAGATGAGCGGCCTTAAGACGCCGATTGTCTCGGTGGTGACGGGCGAGGGCGGCTCTGGTGGCGCGCTGGCGCTGTCCGTGGCCGACCGCATCCTGATGCTCTCGAGCTCGGCCTATTCGGTCGTGAGCCCCGAGGCCTGTGCGTCGATCCTGTGGAAGGATACCGAGCGCGCGGATGAGGCCGCCGAGGCGCTGAAGCTCACGGCCCCCGATCTGTTGGCGCTCGGCATCATCGACGGCATTGTTGACGATAGGGGCCTGTCGCATGAGGAGATCGCCGGTGCCGTCATGTCCTCGGCATTTGATGCCTTCGATACGCTTGGGCAGCTCGACGACGCCACCCTCACAAACCTCCGCTACGAAAAGTACCGCACAATCGGTCAGTACCGCACGATGTGACAAAGGAAAAGTCTGCATGTCACATTGGGAAAGGCGTTCCATGTCACAAGTTTCTAACACCTCGTTTACAACGACGGTCTCATCAAACGCCATGGCCGTGGTGGACTATCTGTCCAAAAGCATGATGTCGGCGCTGCCGTTTATTGTCTGCGCGGCGTTGTTCCGTACCGTCGCCGTCATTATGGGCGAAGGCATGCTGGGCCTGTGGTCTGCCGATTCCGAAATCTATCGCCTGTTCTACAGTTGGCTCTATAACGCCGGCTACTACTTTTTGCCCATTTATCTTGGTTGGGCGGCTGCCCGCCAGCTCGGTTGCTCGGAGCAGCTGGGCATGATGCTGGGCGGCGTATTGATTGCGCCCGATCTGCTTAAGCTCGTCGATGCCGCATCGACGACGGGGGCATCGATGACTTCCGTGTATGGCCTGCTTCCCGCGCCGGTCAACGATTACACGACAACTGTTATCCCGGTTCTCATCTCGGTGCCCGTGCTATGGCGAGTGGAGTGTTTCTTTCGGCGCGTTATCCCTCAGGCCGTGGCGTTTTCGTTCGTTCCGTTTGCAACCATGCTCGTTATGGTTCCGGTTTCGCTGTGTATTACGGCGCCGGCGGGCAGCTATCTGGGCATGCTGTTGGGCCAGCTTATGTTTATGCTTGGTAATTCCGGTGGCATCGTGTCGCTGCTCACGCTCATGGGGCTTGCCGCGGGCTGGGAGTTCCTAAAGATCGCCGGCATCAGCAACGTTGTCCTATCGCTCGCCTATGCGCAGTTTATGAGTGTGGGAACGGATTCGTGCATCCTGATCGCCGCGACGATGGCAACGTTCGCCGTTTGGGGCATGCCCTTTGGCGCGTCGCTTCGCGTTGCGGATAAGGACGAGAAGGCGCTCATGCTGGGCTATTCAATCTCGGGTGTTCTTGGCGGCGTAAGCGAGCCGGCGCTGTACGGTTGCGGCTTTAAATATGGCAGGTGCCTGACGTGCATGGCCATTGGCGGCGCCGTCGGAGGCCTTGTTGCAGCCGTGGGCCACGTTACGGCCTATACCATCGGCATGACGAATGTCCTCATGGTCATTGGCTTTGCCACGGGCGGCATCTCGAACCTGCTGTGGTGCTGCGCTGCCGGCGGTGTGGCATTTGCGGTGTCTGCGGCGCTGAGCTACTGCTTTGGCGTGGTGCCGGCGAAGGGGCAGACGACAGGGGACGGAGCCGATTCACCCGAAACAGTGGCGAGCGCTGCTGAAGTGAGCGCATAAACCTGTGCGACACAAGGACGATTCCTTTGTCATGTTCCAAGGCCGTGGCCCGTGCGGGTTGCGGCCTTTTTGTATCTGGAGGACAAAGTGGCTACACTACAATCCGTTTGAGCAATAGATATATAGGCAGTACCGTGGGGGCGGATGCAGATGGTCGAGTGGATTGTTAAGCGTGCGCAGGGCGACCGTGCGCGCGTGGGCACGTTGACGGGCGTGGTGTGTATTCTCGCCAATGTGGCACTATGTGCTGCGAAGGGCGTAATTGGTGTGGTTTCGGGATCGGTTTCGATCGTGGCGGATGCCATGAACAACCTGTCCGATGCCAGCTCGAATATCGTGAGCGTGCTGGGCTTTAAGCTGGCGAGCAAGCCGGCCGACCCCGAGCATCCTTACGGCCACGGTCGCTACGAGTATCTCTCGGGTCTGGTCGTGGCGGCACTCGTACTGCTGATCGGCCTTGAGCTTATCAAGTCCTCGGTCGAGCGCGTCATCCACCCCGAACCTGTCGAGTTCTCGCTTGCCCTGGTGGCAGTCCTGGCACTTTCGATGGTTGTAAAGCTGTGGATGGCGGCCCTCAACCAAAAGCTCGGTGACCGCATTGAGTCCGAGACGCTGCATGCGACCGCGCAGGATTCCAAGAACGATGTTCTTGCTACGGGCGCCGTGCTGGCGTGCGCAATTGTTTCGCAGGTGACGCACATCAATCTTGACGCATGGGTCGGCCTTGCCGTTGGCGCCTATATTGGCTGGAGCGGTTTTGAACTCATCCAGGATACGGTGAGCCCGCTTTTGGGCCAGACGCCCGATCCCAGGCTGGTCAAGCACATTCGAGACAAGATCATGAGCTATCCCGGCGTTTTGGGCGTCCACGACCTTATGGTTCACGATTATGGTCCGGGCAGGAAGTTTGCAAGTGCGCACGCCGAGATGGCGGCCGAGACCAGCCCGCTGGAAAGTCACGACACACTCGATAACATCGAGCAGTCGTTTAGGGTCGAAGACGGCATGATCGTCACGCTTCACTACGATCCCATCGTGACCGATGACCCCAAGGTGGCGAGCATGCGTTTACGCATTAACGCCATGGCTCAACAGATCGATAGCCGCCTCTCGATTCATGACCTACGCTGTGTGCCGGGTCCTACGCACACCAACGTGATCTTTGACTGCGTGCGTCCCTCGGATCTGCAGATGAGTGCCGATGACTTAAAGCACGCGCTGGCACAACGGGTCGAATCGGAATATCCCAAGTCGATTGCCAAGATTACGATCGACGAAGACTACGTAGGGCATACCCACGAGTAGGGCCGAGCCGATAAAGCAAATGATGCAGAAGGGGAGAGCATGAAGCGTCTATATCTACTCCGCCATGGTCAGACGGAATTCAACGTCAAAAAGCTCGTCCAGGGTCGCTGTGATTCACCGCTCACCGATTTAGGCCGTCAGCAAGCCGGGATGGCAGCCGCATGGCTCAAAGCCCACGGCGTCGTCCCCGACAAAGTGGTCTCATCACCCTTAGGCCGAGCCATGGACACAGCTCAGCTCGTCGCAACCGAACTCCTTGGCCCGGACGCAGCAGCCGAGCCCTGCGAAGGCATCATCGAGCGCTGCTACGGCACCTTCGAAGAAGGCCCCCACGACGCCCTGCCCACCGACGTCTGGGATCCGGGCGAGGATTTGGTCCCCTTCGGAGGAGAAGGAAGCAAAGCGTTGCAAGAACGCATGGTAGCCACCCTCACCAATCTCATGGGCGCCAAGGGCATCGAAACCCTCCTAGCAGTAAGCCACGGCAGCGCCAGCCGCCAATTTATCAAGGCTGTAGCCCCAGGGGGCTTCGAGTTCCCAACAAAACTCCCCAACTGCGCCATCATGATTTTCGATTTCGAAGAGGAAAAGTCGGGAGAAGAAGGCAACGCGCCCCAATCCAAGTTTATCTTGCAGCAAATCATCGATCCTCAACAAAGTAATTAGCTGAGCGAGCAGAGTTAAGCAGACATCAACGTGTCGTCTCCCGAGCACGGCGGAGGGCCGGAGAAATATATTAAGGTCATCGCGAGTTCCGCACGCAAAGGAGAGCACTTAATGTGCTCTCCGTCTTGCGCAGGACTGTAGAGCAGGGACCTTAATATATTTCTCCGGCCCTCCGCCGTGCCCAGGAGCCATCCACGCACTTTACCTGCGTAAACAATGTGAGTGAAATATGAATCTCGATGGATACGCCCGCAGCCGTGTATACTAAACAGCTGTGTGTAACCAGGGGAGTATTCTGGCTGGACAAAATGCCTGCTTAATAGGGTTGTCAGGTAGTCCGGACGCAATACAAGGCTGGGGAGCACGTCGTGTAAGTAGTGGTCCTCTAGGGGCGTACGCTCGGTGGTGTACGCATTGTCCCAAGACCACGCGAGAGTTGGGATCATATCTTGATCAGCATGATTCTCGGCCGCAAGATTGGCATGACCCAGGTTTGGGACGAGGACGATAACGTCGTTCCCGTCACGGTCATCCAGGCTGGCCCCTGCGCTGTCTCGCAGGTTAAAACTCAGGCAACCGACGGCTATGACGCCGTCCAGATCGGTTTCGGCGACATCAAGGCCAAGAACGTGAACAAGCCCATGGCTGGTCACTTCGCCAAGGCTGGCGTCGAGCCTGTCCGCTTCCTTCGTGAGGTCCGCGTCGAGAACGGCGAGGAGCACAAGGTCGGCGAGGTCGTCACCGTCGCTGATTTCGCTGATGTCGAGAAGGTCGACGTCATCGGTACCTCCAAGGGTAAGGGCTTTCAGGGTCGCATCAAGCGCTGGGGTCAGCGCCGCGGTCCTATGACGCATGGTTCTCACTTCCAGCGTCACCCCGGTTCTATCGGTCAGTGCGCCTATCCTGCGCGCGTCCTCAAGGGCGTCAAGATGGCCGGTCACATGGGTAACGAGCGCGTTACCGTCAAGAACCTTTCCGTTGTCCGCATCGATGCCGAGCAGAACCTCATCTTGGTCAAGGGCGCTGTCCCGGGTGCCAAGAATGGTCTCGTCGCCATCCGTATGGCCTAAGGGCCCAGCCCATTTAGCCCAGCGTCATACCAAGGAGAACACTTAAATGGCAAAGTTTGAAGTAAAGAACAGCGAGGGCAAGAAGGTCGCCGAGGCCGAGCTCGCCGCTGAGGTGTACGGCATCGAGCCGAACATCCACGTTATGCACCACATCGTCAAGTGCCAGATGGCCTCTTGGCGTCAGGGCACCCAGTCTGCTAAGGGTCGCTCTGAGGTTTCCGGTGGCGGCAAGAAGCCTTGGCGTCAGAAGGGCACCGGCCGTGCCCGCCAGGGTTCCATCCGTGCTGCCCAGTGGCGTCACGGTGGCGTCGTCTTCGCCCCCAAGCCCCGTTCTTACGCTAAGCGTATGAACAACAAGGAGGTCAAGCTGGCTATGCGCTCCGCGCTGTCCGCCAAGCTGGCCGATGGCGAGCTCGTGCTCGTTGACGACTACGGCTTCGAGAAGCCTTCCACCAAGGCTGCCGTCGCCATGCTCAAGGCTCTCGGCCTTGAGGGCAAGCGTCTGACCATCATCGTTCGCGATGAGGACGTCAACGCCTACCTGTCGTTCCGCAACATTCCCAAGACGTTCATCATCACCGCTGACGAGGCCAACACCTACGATCTCGTCAACAACAACGCTGTGCTGATGCCCGCCGACATCGCCGCTCACTTCGGGGAGGTGCTTGCATAAATGACCGCCCACGAGATCATCATCCGTCCGATCGTGTCCGAGCGTTCCTTCTCCGGCATGGAGCAGAACAAGTACACGTTCGAGGTCGCCAAGGATGCTAACAAGTATCAGATCAAGGACGCTGTCGAGGAGATCTTCGGCGTCAAGGTCGTTCGCGTGAACACCCTGACGGTCAAGCCCAAGACCAAGCGCGTGCGCTATGTCGCCGGCAAGACCCGTTCTTGGAAGAAGGCCATCGTCACGCTGGCCGAGGGTGACACCATCGAGGTCTTTGGCAACCAGGCCTAAGACTCGCTGCTGTTGAGTGAGCTCATGCCTCCCAAATAGGGGAGGCGGGAGCTCAAGGTTTTGGGCGTATAAAATGGACACGCCCGGAACCGTGTATACGTCCGGTGTCATCGCACCCGAGGCAGAACCTCGAATCCCTGTCTGCGATGGCTAACGGATTCCTATTGAAAGGGATTGTAATGGCTGTAAAGCACCTTAAGCCGACCTCCGCTGGTAGGCGTTGGCAGACGATCTCCGATTTCTCCGAGATCACCTGCACCAAGCCCGAGAAGTCTCTTCTCGAGCCCCTGCCCAAGAAGGCCGGTCGTAACAACAACGGCCGCATCACCACCCGCCACCAGGGCGGCGGCGTGAAGCGTCGTTACCGCGTGATCGACTTCAAGCGCAACAAGGACGGCGTGCCCGCCAAGGTTGCCACGATCGAGTACGATCCGAACCGTTCCGCTCGCATCGCTCTGCTGCACTACGCTGACGGTGAGAAGCGCTACATCCTGGCCCCCAAGGGCCTCGAGGTCGGTCAGACCATCATGTCCGGTTCTGACGCCGACATCAAGCCGGGCAACGCTCTGCCCCTCGCCGACATCCCCGTCGGTACGCTCATCCACGCCGTCGAGTTCCAGCCGGGCAAGGGCGCTGCTATCGCCCGTTCCGCCGGTAATTCCTGCCAGCTGATGGGTAAGGAGGGCAAGTACGCTATCGTCCGTATGCCTTCCTCCGAGATGCGCCGCATCCTCGTTACCTGCCGCGCCACCGTCGGTGAGGTCGGCAACGCCGATCACGCCAACATCGTCATCGGCAAGGCCGGCCGTAAGCGTCACATGAACGTGCGCCCGACCGTCCGCGGTACCGTCATGAACCCTGTCGACCACCCGCACGGCGGTGGCGAGGGCAAGAACCACACCTCTGGTCGTCCCTCTGTTACCCCCTGGGGTAAGCCGACGAAGGGCCTTCGTACGCGCAAGAAGAAGAAGGTCTCGAACCAGCACATCATTCGTCGCCGTAAGAAGTAATTTCGGATACCGAGTTTTAGGAGAAAGCACTTATGAGCAGAAGTCTCAAAAAGGGCCCGTTCGTGGAGACTCGCCTTCTCTCGCGTATCACCGCGATGAACGAGGCTGGCAAGAAGGACGTCGTGAAGACCTGGTCCCGCGCGTCCACCATCTTCCCCGAGATGGTTGGTCACACCATCGCCGTCCACGACGGCCGCAAGCATGTGCCCGTGTATGTTACCGAGTCCATGGTTGGTCACAAGCTCGGCGAGTTCGCGCCGACTCGTACGTTCCGTGGCCACAAGGCCAAATAGGGGGTTAACCGTAAATGGCAACTAAGTCTATTGAAACTGAGGCCACCGAGGTTCGCGCCGTCGCTAAGTACGTGCGTGTTTCCCCCAGCAAGGCCCGCCTGGTGGTCGATCTGATCCGCCGCAAGCCTGTCGCTCAGGCCTTCGACATCCTCCACTTCTGCGACCGCGCCGTCGCCGTGGATGTCGAGAAGGTTCTCCGTTCCGCCGTTGCGAACGCCGAGAACAACAACGGTCTGCGTGCCGACAACCTGGTTGTCGCCGCTGCCTATGTTGACGAGGGTCCGACGCTTAAGCGCATCCGTCCCCGCGCCAAGGGTTCCGCTTCTCGCATTCTGAAGCGTACTTCCCACATCACCGTCGTCGTTGCTCCTCGAAAGGAGGCGTAAAGCTGTATGGGTCAGAAAGTCTACCCCACCGGCTTCCGTCTTGGCATCACCGAGAACTGGCGCTCCCGCTGGTTCGCAGAGAAGGATTACGCTAAGACCCTCGGTAACGATCTCGAGATCCGCAAGTACCTCGAGAAGCGTCTTTCCCGCGCAGCTGTCTCCCGCGTCGAGATCGAGCGCGCTGGCGACAAGGTGAAGGTCATCATCCTCACCGCTCGCCCCGGCGTTGTCATCGGTAAGAAGGGTGCCGAAATCGATACCCTCCGCACCGAGCTCGAGAAGGTCGCTGGCGTCTCCAAGGGCCAGCTCTCCGTCGACGTTGTCGAGATCAAGCGCCCCGAGCTCGACGCCAACCTCGTTGCTCAGTCTATCGCCGAGCAGCTCGAGGGCCGCGTTGCCTTCCGTCGCGCTATGCGCAAGGCTGTCCAGTCCGCCCGCAAGGCCGGCGCTAAGGGCATCCGTATCCAGTGCTCCGGTCGTCTCGGCGGTGCCGAGATGGGCCGTCGTGAGTGGTACCGCGAGGGTCGCGTGCCTCTGCACACCCTCCGTGCCAAGATCGACTACGGCACGGCTGTCGCCAGCACCACCATGGGCGCTTGCGGCGTGAAGGTCTGGATCTACCTGGGCGAGAAGCTCCCGGGCCAGCCTGTTCCCAACCCTGCACTCGAGGGCTCTTCCCGTCCTCGTCGTCGTAACTCCGAGAGGAGGGGTCAGTAGTGCTTGCCCCTAAGCGTATTCTTCACCGCAAGGTGCAGCGTGGCTCCATGAAGGGCCAGGCCAAGGGTAATACCGAGCTGCATTTCGGCGAGTTTGGTATCCAGGCTCTCGAGGCCCATTGGATCACCAACCGTCAGATCGAGGCCGCTCGTATTGCCATGACCCGCTACATGAAGCGTGGCGGTCGTGTCTACATCACGATCTTCCCCGATAAGCCCATCACCAAGAAGCCTGCCGAGACTCGCATGGGTTCTGGTAAGGGTAACCCCGAGGAGTGGGTGGCCGTCGTCAAGCCCGGCCGCATCATGTTCGAGGTCAAGGGCGTGCCCGAGGAGGTCGCTCGCGAGGCTCTGCGTCTTGCACAGCACAAGCTTCCCATCAAGACCAAGATTGTTGCTGCCAAGAACGCTGAGCAGCGCATCGAGAAGGAGATGGCTGAGGAGGCCGCTCTCGAGGCCAAGTGGGCTGCTGAGGACGCCGCCGCCGCCAAGGAGGAGAACTAATGAAGCCCGCAGAGATTCGTGAGCTCTCGGACGCTCAGCTCGTTGAGAAGCTGAAGGAAATGCGCGCCGAGCTCTTTAACCTTCGTTTCCAGATGGCCACCAGCCAGCTGGACAACACCGCTCGCGTCAACACCGTGAAGAAGGACATCGCTCGCGTCCTCACGGAGCAGCGCGCCCGCGAGATCGCAGCGGAGAAGTCCGCTGTCGCCGAGTAGGACCTAAGGAGAGAACATGACTGATTCGCGTAACTCGCGTAAGGTCCGTACGGGTGTCGTTACCTCCGTCTCCGGTGCCAAGACCATTGTTGTCACCATCACCGAGCGCAAGCGTCACCCCAAGTACGGCAAGATGATGACCAGCTCCAAGAAGCTGCACGCTCACGACGAGGAGTGCACGGCTGGCGTGGGCGATACCGTCCGCGTTATGGAGACCCGTCCTATGTCCAAGATGAAGCGTTGGCGCCTCATCGAGGTCGTCGAGCGCGCTAAATAAGCAGTCGCTCTTACGACTTGTACGTTTCCGAAGATGTGCGTATGCCTGGCTTGCATACCACGGGCCGTATAAAGGCTGCGCACCTCTCTTCGGTTCTTAGTTCGGAGGAACATCTACCATGATTCAGATGCAAACCATGCTGAACGTCGCCGACAACTCCGGCGCTCGCAAGATTCGCTGCATCAAGGTGCTTGGCGGTTCCAAGCGTCGTTATGCAGGCATCGGCGATGTGTTCATCGGTGCTGTCCAGGAGGCTACCCCTGGCGCCAACGTCAAGAAGAAGGACGTTGTCCGTTGCGTCGTCGTTCGCACCGTTAAGGAGATCCGCCGCAAGGATGGCTCCTACATTCGCTTTGATGAGAACGCCTGCGTTGTCATCAACAACGATGGTTCGCCCGTCGGCACCCGTATCTTCGGGCCCGTCGCTCGCGAGCTTCGTGACAAGAAGTACATGAAGATCGTCTCGCTCGCTCCCGAGACCCTGTAGTTAGGGGAGATATATGTATATCAAGAAGGGCGATAAGGTCCAGGTTCTCTCTGGTAAGGATCGCGGCAAGCAGGGCGTTGTCCTGCGTGCTCTCCCCGCCGAGAACAAGGTCGTTGTCGAGGGCGTTTCGGTCGTCAAGAAGGCCGTCAAGCCCAACGCTGCCAACCAGCAGGGCGGCATCGTTTCGCAGGAGGCTCCCATCGATGCCTCCAACGTCAATCTCGTTTGCCCCGAGTGCGGTAAGGTTACCCGCGTCGGTCACGAGAAGGACGGCAAGAACAAGCTGCGCGTCTGCAAGAAGTGCGGTCACAAGTTCTAAGCTGCCCGCAACATCAAGTTGCTAGCAAAGGCCCGGATGCCACGGCACCCGGGCCTTTTTCTATCCCTACTCATTGCACTCATTGGGGACAGACTTAAATGAGTGCCCTTAATGGGCAAGCATAGATGAGCGGGTGCGCTGTACAAATTGCTTGTGTGCGCGTTTATGCGCGTTAGATTGCGTTAATTGCACACCCATGCGTATAGATGCGCCGTTTTCGGGACAACAATGACCGTTTAGCGGTGAGATACGCAAAAACGCGCACAGAAGCGCGTGTTTGTGCGAATATAGAGCTGTCAGAAAGCAAGGCGTTCTATGACACAGGAGGCACATAATGGCAGATTCCAAGCAGGCTCCGCTCGACGCCGCGGCAGCCGCAAAAGCAGCGTTCGCTTCGGTCCAGGACAAGCCATTCCCCGATGATATCTTTACGGCTCCCGAGCTTCGTTGGGCTGTGATCGGGTGCGGCGTTATCGCCAACCAGATGGCCCAGTCTCTCGCTCTTGCCGGCCGCAAGCTTGCGGGCGTCGCCAACCGTACGCTGTCCAAGGCTCAGGCTTTTGCTGAGCAGTATGGCATCGAGAAGGTCTATGAATCGGTTGAGGACCTCTACGCCGATCCGGGCATCGACGCCGTCTATATCACCACGCCGCACAACACGCATATCACCTATCTGCGTGACGCGCTGGCCGCCGGCAAGCACGTGCTCTGCGAGAAAGCCATTACCCTCAATTCCGCTGAGCTCGACGAGGCGCGTGCCATCGCCGACGAGCACAACGTCGTCCTCATGGACGCCACCACGGTGCTTCATATGCCCTTGTATCAAGAGCTGCGCCGTCGCATGGATGCCGGCGAGTTTGGTCGCATGAACCTCGCCCAGCTCAACTTTGGTAGCTACAAGGAGTACGGCGATCTGACCAATCGCTTCTACAACCGCAACCTTGCTGGCGGTGCCATGCTCGACATTGGCGTGTATGCCCTGTCCGTCATGCGTCTCTTTATGGCAAGCCAGCCCATTGAGGTCGTTTCGTTGGGCAACACCTGTGAGACCGGTGTTGACGTTGCGGGCGGCATCGTCTGCCGTAATGCCGAGCAGCAGCTGGGTGTTGTGAGCCTCACGCTCCACTCCAAGCAACCCAAGCGCTCGATTATTAGCTTCGATAAGTGCTATATCGAGGTCAACGAGTATCCGCGCGCCGATCACGCGACTATCGTGTGGACTGCGGACGGCCACCGCGAGGAGGTCCACGCCGGCACCGAGGCTTACGCCCTTTGCTATGAGATGGCCGATCTTGAGAAGGCCGTTGCCGGCGACGACTCTAAGCGTGAGCTTCTGGGCTATGCTTCTGATGTTATGGAGCTGATGACCAAGCTACGCGCCGACTGGGGAGTCGTGTACCCCGAGGAGGAGTAAGCGATGCTAGCGGAAGATAGGCTCAACGCGATCGTGTCGATGGTTCAGCAGACCGGCTCGGTTACCGTGCCGGAGCTTGCCGAAGCCCTGGGCGTGACGGCGTCTACCATTCGGCGCGACCTGCAGACGCTCGACCGAGCACACCGTATCGCCAAGGTGCACGGAGGCGCGACAAGTCTGGAGCGCGCGCACGTGACGCGCGACCTAACGCTTAATGAGCGCAGCGACCTCCATAACGACGACAAGGAGCGTATCTGCGCCCGTGCGGCGGCACTTGTGGAGCCCGAGAGCTTTGTATACATCGACTCGGGTTCGACGACGCTCAGGCTCATCGAGCATCTTCCACACCTTGAAGATGTCACCTATGTGACCGATTCCGTGCTCCATGCTCAACGCCTTGCTTTGCGCGGCATGCGTACCGTGGTGCTGGGTGGCGAGCTCAAACCCGAGACCGAGGCGCTCGTTGGCCCCGATGCCCTGGCAACCCTAGACCGCTACAACTTTAACTGCGGCTTTTGGGGTTCCAACGGCATTGCCGCCGAGCAAGGCTTTACGACGCCCGATATCGAGGAAGCGCAGGTCAAGCGTATCTCGATGCGCCATACAGCCAAACGCTTCGTAATCTCGGACGCCAGTAAGTTTGGCATGGTGGCGCCCGTCAAATTCGCGGACTTCCGCGACGCAACGGTTATAACCGCGGGCGAGGTGCCCGCCAAGTACCAGACGATGGAAAACGTCATCACGGTTTAGCAACGGGGCAAGGCCAAAACCATTTAGTTCTCTCAATAGAAAAGCGGCAACGTCCATTACGGGCGTTGCCGTTATTGTTATCTGCCGGTTTGTCTAAGTCTGTAACAACTAGACCGTTAAAAGTGGGCTAGGTGTTACAGATCGAGATACTTACGAACCGCGCCGTCCCTTTGTCTCAATCTGTAACATCTGGGACTGATTTTGCCGAGTTACTGTTACAGATTGAGATTTTCCCTTAAGGGGGATTTGAATGTCTCAATCTGTAACAGATAGACCGGAAAACGGTTTCTAACTGTTACAGATCGAGACGTTTTGGGACCGCGGCTGAGCCATTGCGGCAAAACCACCACAAAGGTGCCTGTCCCCATTGTGGTGGTTTAGGGCTCCCAGGGGCAAGGGGCTTCGATGTGGATGTGCTCGCCGGTTACGGGATGCGTGAAGGACACGCTGTGGGCGTGGAGCATCAGGCCGCAGGGACGCGGCGTTCCGTACAGGTCATCGCCCACCAGGGGATGGCGCTCGCTGGCCAGATGTACGCGGATCTGGTGCTTGCGGCCGGTGAGCAACTCGACATCGATATACGAGCGCGTGGGCAGGCCACGACGGCTCTTAAGACGTTTGAGCACCTTCACGCGCGTTTGAGACGGCTTGCCGCTGGCGCCGACGCGCATCTTGCGGCTGTCGTGACGGTCGCGGGCGATGGGCTTGTCGATGAGCTTTTCGTTCCAGTCGATCTTGCCCTCGGCGAGCGCCAGGTAGTGCTTTTCGAACGCGTGGTCGATGATCATCTGGTCAAAGGCGGGCTGCGTCTGCTTGTCGAGTGAGAACAGCACCACGCCGGTGGTGTCACGGTCCAAGCGGTTGAGCGGCTGCATGTCGGTCGCGGCAAAGCCGTCGCCCATCGCCAGCAGCAGGTCGCTGGCGTAGTCGGTGAGCGTACGCTCGCCGGTGCCATCGCCGTGGACGATCATGCCGGCAGGCTTGTCGATGGCCATGAGCCAGGCGTCGCAGTAGAGGACTTGAGGTTCTTCGTTCACGTGTAAGCCTTTCGGTTAGCTAATTCCCACAAACATGCAGCCCGAGGTCGCCCCGCGCAGGCGGGCGGCCGGCTTGCGGCCGGCTTGAGCCGCCTCGACAGCGCGACGGACGCGAGCGACGGCACGGCCAATCTCATCGGCCTCGAGCAGCGTTCCGTCCACCATGAGACGACGGACGCCGGCGTCGAGCAGCTGTGGTACCTGCGGCGTAAGGTCGATGGGGTAGGCGTCGTACAGGCGTGAGCGGCCGTGGATGTCGGTACGCACCGGCATGACCTTGCCGTCGATATTCTTGAGCGAGAGCTTGCGGGCACGCAGGCGGCAGTTGGCACAATCGTGGATGCAGCCGTTGGCAACCTGCAGAATGCAATGCTCGCTTGTCATGACGCGCGGGCGGCCAAAGACGGTGATGCCCAGAGCCGCGGGCGCGGCGGTGCCGAGCGAGACAATCTCGTCGAGCGTGATCTCGGGCGAGAGCCAAAACGCGCCGGCTCCGCGCTCGGCGAGTGCCTCCATGCAGGGCGCGTTGTGCACCGGCAGGCAAGAGCGAATCTCGGCCGTGGCGCCAACCTGGGCGGCCAGGGCAAGCTCGGAGATATTGCCGACGGCGACGGTGGCCCCGGCATTGATCCAGGGATCGACGCGCTCGTGGTCGACGGCGCGGCAGACCTCGTCGAGTACGGGCACGACGCCCTGCTCAAACGCATCGGCAGGGGAGAGTCCGACAGCCTCGAGCGCGTCGGTGGTCATATAGATGCGCGTGGCGCCCTCGGCGCGAGCTGCCTCGGCGGCTTCGAGCGTGGTGGCGGCGGCGCAAATCTGCGGCTCATCGCGGTAATGCTCGGGCATGGCGCGCGTACATTTGTCGAGCACTGGCAACTCGAGTGTTTTCGCGCGCTCCTCGTACGGCGCCAGAATGGCCTCCTCCAATGCTTTACAGGCGGCGGCGCGCACCTTGTGCACGGCGGAGAAGCCCATGCCGCAGCCGGCGTCGAGCGAAACGTCAAAGCTCGCTGCCTCAAAGGGCGAGGAGCCCATGCGGCCCACATGCTCAACCAGGTCTGCCGCCTCGACGGCGCGGGTCTTGGCGGCCTCGACGGTGAAGCCCGTGGCGGCGGCGGTGAGCGTGGGGTTGTCACAGCAGGTGAGTGTGACGGTAAACGGCTCGCCCAGGCGCGCCACGACGGACACATCAACAGCTCGGCGGCGCAGCACATCGCGCTTGAGCGCGGCGCCGGCGGCGTCGATGGCACGCTGGCTGCGAATCACGCGGACGCGGCAGCCCTCGGGCATGCTACGGGGCACGCGACACTCGATAACATCGCCGGCAGCGGCATCATCGGCGGCGATGGTGGTCAGGAATTGGTCGAACTCATCGTCGTGGCGAAGCTCCAGCAGGTCGCCCTTGCCCACGGGCTCAAACAACTCAATGCGGGCGATGGCGGCGCGGCGACGGCGGTCGTCGGGCTTGAGGCCGCGCACATCTCGGTTGGCCGGGCGGCTGCCCAGCACCGTGCCCACGATCTGGCCGCGGTTGTTGGAGCGCTCGTAACTCATCATCTCGTCACCCGAGGTACCGTCCTGATAGGCGTGCGTAAAGTCGCGGTTAAAGCAGCGCTTGAGCTGGCGCTGGCGGGCGGCTTCCTCGTCCTTGGCAACGGTGGCTCCGGATAGCATGTCGTCAATTTCGTGACGATACACATCAACGATGGAGTACACGTAATCGGGCGCCTTCATGCGGCCCTCGAGCTTGAGCGACGCGGCGCCGGCGTCATACAGACGGCGAACAAGCTGCGAGGTGTTGGTGTCACGCGGGCACAGCGCGCGCTCGCGACCGGCAGGGGAGAGCGAGCGACCGTTCTCGTCGATCAGCTCGTAGGGCAAGCGGCAGGGCTGGGCGCACATGCCACGGTTGGCCGATCGTCCCGCCATGGCAAAGCTCGAAAGCAGACACAGGCCCGAATAGCAAAAGCAGATGGCGCCATGGCTAAAGACCTCAAGGTCCACATCGGGCGCGGCATCGTGAATGGCGGCAATCTCGTCGATGGAAAGCTCGCGCGAGAGGGTCACGCGGTCGGCGCCCTGCTCGCGGCACCAAAGGGTTCCGCGGTCGTCGTGGATGTTCGTCTGGGTCGAGATATGCGTCTCGATGCTGGGCATCGTGCGTTTGACCTCAAAGAACAGGCCCCAGTCCTGGATGATGAAGGCGTCGGCGCCCAGCGTGGAGCAGCGATGGATGAGCTGCAGCGCATCGCTCATCTCGGACTGCTTGATGACGATGTTGACCGTGACGTAGACGCGCGAGCCGGCCAGATGCGCGGCGCGGCAGGCCTGCTCAAAGGCCTCGTCGGTAAAGTTGGTGGCCTTGCGGCGGGCGTTGAAGCTGCCCATGCCGCAGTAGATGGCGTCTGCCCCGGCGGCGAGTGCGGCGGCAAAGGGCTCGGGCCCTCCGGCGGGCGCCAAAAGCTCGGGTCTGCGGTTGGTGGTTCGACTGGCGGTTGCGGTCATATCCTGCCTTTCAAAATGCTCAGATAATCAAAAGTATAGTGGTGCCGTCGCGGCAGGCGATGCCCGTGCTCTAAGCGGGATAAAGTCTTCAGCAGCTTGGACTGGCTGCTTCACATGAGAACCGTTCAGCGGTCCGGGGAAACCGTTGGGCGATAAAATATTCTCGCAACGTGATAATAATCTTGCATCGCGCGGACACCTTGAGTACTATCCCAATCAAGCGCGGTGTTCAGACCGAACTGTGCCTCCCGGTGTGAACGCCGCGCTCCCGTTCCCTTTTACTTGTAAGGAGAAAAACATGAGCAAGACCGTCGTGTCTTCCGATAACGCACCCGCAGCCATCGGCCCGTATTCCCCTGGTATCCAGACCGGCAACATGGTGTTCCTGTCCGGCCAGCTGGGCATCGATCCCGCAACTGGCAAGATGCCCGAGGGCGTCGAGGCCCAGGCCAAGCAGTCCCTTGCTAACGTCGAGGCCCTGCTGACCGCTGCCGGCGCCACCTTTGCCGATGTCGTCAAGACCACAGTCTACCTGGCTGACATTGCCGACTTCGCCGCCGTGAACGAGATCTACGCCTCCAAGTTCGAGGCCCCGTTCCCCGCGCGCAGCGCTTTCCAGGTTGCCTCTCTTCCGGCTGGCGGTCTGGTCGAGATCGAGGTCGTCGCCGCTCTCTAAGGCGTTGACCACAACTAAACATGACATGCAAAAAGACCCTGCAGCGCGTGCGAGCTGCAGGGTCTTTTGTCAGGTGACGAATCGCTTGTGGAGCCGCGCTCCATTTTGCTCGTTAGCCCTCCTTGCTGACTTTTTGCAGGTAGCGGTACACGCTGGGCTCCGAGATGCCCAACGCGGTGGCAGCGCAGGCCACGGCGCCCTTGAGCATGAACACCCCGTTGCCGTTGAGGTGGCGAATGACGTCCACGCGGTCGTTCTGACCAAGCGACGCTACATCCAGCCCGCGCGCGCTCAGCAACTCGGCAATGCTGCGGTCGATGAGCTCCTGGGTGGACTCCGAAAGGCTTTCGACCTCGATAGGGGCGGGCTCCGTGCGCGTCGGCGCTGCGTCGAAGCACGCCATGAGCTGCTGCGCCATGGCGTTGATGGAGCGTACGGTCGAGAGGTCGGTGTTGACGCAGAGCATACCGACGATCTCGTCATCCTCGCGGATAAAGAACGTCGCGGACTCCAACGTCTTGCCGCCGGCACCGCGCCCCTCGTAGCCCGTAATAAACGGCAGGTCGCGATACTTGGGGTCGTGCATGATCTTGAGCGCCAGATCGGTGGCGGGACCGCCGATCTTACGGCCGCTCACGATGCCGTTGCGAATATCGACGATGGCGTGGTCGGGATCCGAGAAATCGTGCAGCACGATTTCGCTGTTCTTACCGAGTATCTGCTCCAGGAAATCGACCATCGGCAAAAAGCGACGTACGGTCTCGTTCACGGGCAACTCCTTTGGGTGAAAGCGGAAGTTTCATAACAATTTTTTCTCATGGTAACACGCTGCTCATCATCTCGTATATCCGCAGGTACATGACGTAATGCAGACGAACGGTATGATTTTGGCGGTAAACGGTTGACCAAAAGAAAAGTTAGATGCTATTTTGACCAGACACTTTCCTGACCTGCGGAAATGCATTATCTCAGCTGAAGAATAGTCTGATAACAAAAAATTATTATTGAGAATGAGAATCATCTTTAATACGATATGCAACGAAGGCACAACCTCAACCCCGCACTGCGTCACAATAGAGCGTTAGATGCGAAAACAACTATTTCGAGGATTGGTGGTCAAATGACCCAGGAGACGGTTACGAACGGCACTGAAGCCCTGTTCACTCGTGAAGGCATGCCTCCCGTTAAGGAAATGATCCCGTGTGCCCTTCAGCACGTACTGGCATCGTTTGCCGGAATCATCACCCCGGCTGTCATCATGGCCGGCGTCTACGGCTTTAATAGCCAGCAGAGCACCGACATCATCCAGGTCGCGCTCATTCTTTCGGCGATCGACACGGCCCTTCAGGCCTTTGCCCCCTTCCGTCGCATCGGCGGCGGCCTGCCCATCGTCATGGGCGTTTCGTTCGCGTTCCTCCCGGCCCTGCAGGCCATGGGCGCCTCGGGCTTTAGCTTTGGCGCGCTGTTGGGCGGCGAGATTGTCGGCGGTGCCGTCGCGGTCCTCTTTGGTCTGGCCTACAGCAAGATTAAGTGGCTGTTCCCACCCGTCGTGACCGGTACGGTCATCTTCTCCATCGGCGTTTCGCTGTATCCCACGGCCGTCAAGTATATGGCCGGCGGTATGGGTACGCCACTGTGGGGCACCCCGCAGGCCTGGTGCGTCGCTCTTATCACCTTCGCCGTGGTCTTTGCGCTCGCCAACTTTGGCAAGGGCACGCTCAAGCTGGGATCCGTGTTCTTTGGCATGATCGTTGGCATGATCGTCTCCATCCCCTTTGGCATGATCGACTTCTCAAGCGTCGCCACCGCTCAGGTCTTCGCCCTTCCCAAGCTCATGCCCTATGCGCTCGAGTTTGATCCCGAGGTCTGCATTACCCTCGCCGTCGTGTTCCCCATGGTTGCCATCCAGGTTATCGGCGACGTCTCCGCCGCCTGCCTGGGCTCCATCGACCGTATGCCCACCGAGCGCGAGCTCTCCGGCGCTATCGTGTCCCAGGGCCTCACCTCTATGGTCGGCGGCCTGCTGGGCGGTCTTCCCACCAGCGCCCTTGGCCAGAACGTGGGCATCATCTGCTCCAACAAGGTCGTCAACAAGTGGGTCTTTGTGATCATCGCGGCCGTCTTTGCCATCGCCGGTCTGTTCCCGCAGCTCTCTGCCGTCCTTTCCGCTATCCCGCAGCCCGTCATCGGCGGCGCGACCGTCGGCGTCTTTGGCACCATTACCATGAACGGCGTGCGCATGTTCACCCGCGAGGGCCTCACGCAGCGCACTACCACCATCGTCGGTACCTCCGTCGTCTTTGGCCTGGGTATCTGGATGGCCAGCGGTTGCCTTGCCGGCGAGGGTATGCCCGCCTGGGTGTCCACCGTCATCGGCTCCAATGCCGTAACCCCCACCGCCATCATGGCCATCGTCCTTAACCTGATTCTTCCGCAGACGCCGGTCGTGGCTCAGCACATCGATGCTGCCAAGGACGCTGCCGTGGATCTGGTCTTGCCCGAGAGCAAGAAGTAACCAATTCGGTGCTATTCGTCGGCGGACGCATCGCCTCGTCCGCCGACGTCATGCGGCGTCAAGCCGCACTTCAAAGGGTTTGTCCCTTTGGTGAAGCGTTGACGGGAGAGGGCCCGTTTCCGGTGTAGGCCGGCGCTTCGCACTCCGCCATGTCAGAGGTGTCAAACCCCGCCTCTGATGTTGAAGGGAGCATCCATGCTTCTGGTCGCTAACGGTTCCGTTTTTACCCGCAACGCTCAGACCCCGTTTATTCCAAACGGTGCGGTCGCCATTGACGGAGATACGATCGTCGAAGTGGGCCCCGAGTGCGAGCTCAAGGTCAAGTACCCGGATGCCGAGTACGTCGACGCCCAGGGCAACCTCATCATGCCCGGACTCATCAATTGCCACACCCACATCTACTCGGGTCTGGCTCGCGGCCTTGCCATTAAGGGCTGCAACCCCACCAACTTCCTGGAGAATCTTGAGCAGCAGTGGTGGAAGATCGATGACAACCTGACGCTCGACGGCACCAAGGCCAGCGCCTATGCCACGATTCTGGACTCCATCCGCGATGGCGTCACAACGATCTTCGATCACCACGCGAGCTTCTGCGAGATCCCAGGCAGCCTCTTTACCATTAAGGATGCAGCTCAGGAGCTGGGCATGCGTTCGTGCCTGTGCTACGAGGTCTCCGACCGCCGCGGCCAGGAAAAATGCGACCAGGCCATTGCCGAGAACGCCGAGTTTGCCCAGTGGGCCGCCAAGGAGCGTCGCGATAACGACAATCACATGATCGCCGCCATGTTTGGCGGTCACGCCACCTTTACGCTTTCGGACGAGACCATGGACAAGATGGCCGAGGCCAACAACGGCCTGACCGGCTTCCACATCCATGTGTGCGAGGGCATGAATGACGTGTGGGACTCCCGTCTCAACCGTGGTGGCATCAGCCCCGTCGAGCGCCTGCTGCAGCACAATCTGCTGGGTCCCGACACCATGCTCGGCCACTGCATCCACGTGACGCCCGCCGAGATGGATATCGTCAAGGAGTCCGGCACCTGGCTGGTCAACAACCCCGAATCCAATATGGGCAACGCCGTGGGCTGCGCTCCCGTGCTCGAGTTCTTCCGCCGCGGCATCCCCGTGTGCATGGGCACCGACGCCTACACCCACGATATGCTCGAGAGCCTCAAGGTCTTCCTGATCATTCAGCGCCACAACGCCGCCATGCCCAACGTGGGCTGGTGCGAGGCCATGACCATGCTGTTCGAGAACAACGCCAAGATGGCGAGCAAGTACTTCGATCGCAAGCTCGGTGTGCTCGAGGCCGGTGCTGCCGCCGACGTCATCGTTATGGACTACAAGCCCTTTACGCCGCTGAGCGAGGAGAACATCGACGGCCACATGCTCTTTGGCATGATGGGCAAAAATTGCCGCACCACCATCATCAACGGCCGCGTCCTGTACAAGGATCGCGAGTTCGTTGGCATTGATGAGGAAAAGATCAACGCGTGGACCATGGCTGAGTCCAAGAAGCTCTGGAGCACGCTCAACGATCGCGTGTATTAATTCCAATTGGAGATTCGCGCGCGTCGGATGTTTCGCCGCATCCGACGCGCGCATAGGCGGCCTCCGCGGGGTCGCCGGCGCTGTGCTAGCGCTACACCGTATTTGCGCCCGCCGCGCGGTCTCGCCGGGCGTTACAGAGAGGAGCTCACTATGAGCGACATCATGAGGCCGATCCCGTTTTCGCAGCTGATGAACTGGATCATCGAGGAGCACAAGACCCAGGACGCCATCTTTGGCGTACGCAAGATGGTCGCGACCAACCAGGAGGGCGCGCTTCCCATTTTTGACGAGCGCATCGAGACTCCGTTTGGCCCGGCCGCCGGTCCCAATACGCAGCTTGCCCAGAACATCGTGGCATCCTATGTGGCCGGTTCTCGCTTCTTTGAGCTCAAGACCGTCCAGGTTATGGACGGCGAGGAGCTCTCCAAGTGCGTCAACAAGCCCTGCATCGTGGCTCAGGACGAGTGCTACAACTGCGAGTGGTCGACCGAGCTCGAGGTTCCGCAGGCCTTTGCCGAGTACGTGAAGGCATGGTTTGCCTGCCACCTGATCGCTCGCGAGTACGGTCTGGGCAGCCCGGACGGCTTTGTCTTCAACATGTCGGTGGGCTATGACCTGGAGGGCATTAAGAGCCCCAAGGTCGACGCCTACATCGAGGGCATGAAGGACGCCAGCGGCTCCGACGTCTGGAACGAGTGCCGTGCCTGGGCTCTCGCTAACCTGGACAAGTTTGAGCATGTTGACGCCGCGTTTGTCGAGTCCATCCCGGCGCGCGTCTCCAACTCCATCACCGAGTCTACCCTGCACGGCTGCCCGCCGGCGGAGATCGAGCGCATCGCGACCTATCTGATCACCGAGAAGGGCCTCAACACCTACATCAAGTGCAACCCCACGCTGTTGGGCTATGAGTTTGCCCGCCAGCGCCTGAACGAGCTGGGCTTTGACTACATCGTCTTCGATGACACGCACTTCCGCGAGGACCTGCAGTGGGCCGATGCCGTGCCTATGTTCGAGCGCCTGATTGCCCTGTGCGCCGAGCGCGGTCTGGAGTTTGGCGTCAAGCTCACCAACACCTTCCCCGTCGACGTGACGAGGAACGAGCTGCCTTCCACCGAGATGTATATGTCCGGCCGTTCGCTGTTCTCGCTGACCATCGAGGCTGCCCGCCGCATTACCGAGCAGTTCGATGGCAAGCTGCGCATCAGCTACTCCGGCGGCGCCACGGTCTACAACATCCGCGCCCTGTACGATGCCGGCATTTGGCCCGTCACCCTGGCGACCGACGTGCTCAAGCCTGGTGGCTACGAGCGCTTTAGCCAGATGGCCGGCGAGTTTACCGACCTGGATGGCAAGCCGTTTGCGGGCGTCTCGCTCGAGGCCGTGGCTGCGATCCAGACCGACTCGCTCACCAATCCGCTCTACAAGAAGCCGTTGCGCCCGCTGCCCGACCGCAAGGTCGCCGGCAAGAGCCCGCTTTCCGACTGCTTTACCACGCCGTGCCGCACGAGCTGCCCCATCCAGCAGGATATCCCTGCCTATCTGGCGGCTGTTGACGAGGGCCGCTACGAGGACGCGCTCAACATCATCATCGAGCGCAACGCCCTGCCGTTTATCACCGGCACCATCTGCCCGCATCCCTGCGGCCGTGCTTGCGAGCGTGCGTTCTACGAGCCCGAGGGTGCCCAGATCCGCGCCAGCAAGCTCAAGGCCGCCCGCGAGGCCATGACTGCCGTGCTGCCCAAGCTGCGCGCCCAGGCTATCGCCAACGACGGCGAGCGCAACGTTGCCGTTATCGGCGGCGGCCCGGCCGGCCTGGCGACGGCGTTCTTCCTGACGCGCGCCGGCGTGCCCGTCACTATCTTCGAGGCCCGCGACTCGCTCGGCGGCGTGGTCCGTCACGTGATTCCCGAGTTCCGTATCGCGAGCGACGATATCTCCCACGATGCCGAGCTCTGTCTGGCCTTTGGCGCCAAGGTGCAGCTCAACGCCCGCGTGGAGTCCATTGACGAGCTCAAGGCTCAGGGCTTTACCGACGTGGTCGTGGCCACCGGTGCCTGGATGCCCGGCTCTGCAGGCTTGGGCGAGGGCGCCGAGCTCGACGTGCTGGAGTTCCTCGAGGCCGCCAAGAAGGGCGAGAAGCTCGAGCTGGGCGAGGACGTCGTGGTCATCGGCGCCGGCAATACCGCTATGGACGCGGCCCGCGTGGCCAAGCGCCTGACTGGCGTGAAGAACGTGCGCCTGGTGTATCGCCGCACCAAGAAGCAGATGCCCGCCGACGAGGAAGAGCTCGATCTTGCTCTTGCCGACGGCGTTGAGTTCTGTGAGCTGCTGGCGCCCAAGGCGCTCAACGGCGCCGTGCTGACCTGCGACGTCATGGAGCTTGGCGAGCCGGACGCAAGCGGCCGTCGCAGCCCCGTCGCCACGGGCGAGACCGTCGAGCTGCCCGCCACCACGGTGATCTGTGCCGTGGGCGAGGGCATCGATGCCAGCCTGTACGACGCCGCGGGCGTCGAGCACGACCGTCGCGGCCGCCTTGCCGCCACCTCCACCGGCGTTGAGGGCGTCTGGGCTGCAGGTGACTGCCGTCGCGGTCCGGCCACCGTGGTCGAGGCTATCGCCGATGCCGCCGAGGTCGCCCGTGCCATCGCTGGCGTGGACTTTAACAAGTACGCCGACCAGAATGCTCAGGTCGGTCGCGAGGACGCCTGCTACGAGCGCAAGGGGTCGCTGTGCCGCGACAAGCGCAATTGCACCAAGACCCGCTGCCTGGGCTGCGGCTCGGTGTGCGAGGTCTGCTGCGACGTGTGCCCCAACCGCGCCAACGTGGCAATTAAGGTGCCGGGCCTGGCCAAGCATCAGGTCGTCCATGTCGACGGCATGTGCAACGAGTGCGGCAACTGCGCCGTGTTCTGCCCCTACCAGGAGGGTCGTCCCTACAAGGACAAGCTCACCCTGTTCTGGAGCGATCAGGACATGGAGAACTCCGAGAACGAGGGCTTCCTGGCCGTGGACGAGGACCACTTTAAGGTTCGCGTCGCCGGCACGGTCCGCACCGTCTCGGTCGATGCCGTCAACACCGGTCTGCCCGAGGCCGTCCGCCTGACCATCAAGGCCGTGCGCGACAGCTATCCGTATCTCCTTAAGAAATAGGCGAGTCTCTTATGGCCAAATCCATTCAACATAACGTGGCCTACGTTGCCTGCGGAAGCGGTTGCGCCTCCGCAGGCGGCGACGCCCGCTGCAGCGAAGGCTGCATTGGCTGTGGCGCCTGTGTCGCGGCCTGCCCCCACGGTGCCATTGCGCTGGTCGATGGCATCGCCCGCGTGGACCGCTCCAGGTGCACGGGCTGTGGCCTGTGCGGCATGGCGTGCCCGCAGCGCGTGATTGCCTTCGTTCCCGGCTACCAGAACATCCTGGTGCGCTGCAACAACACCGACAGGGGCGCCATTGCGCGCAAGATCTGCGACACGAGCTGCATCGGTTGCGGCATGTGCGCCAAAAAGTGCCCTGCCGGCGCTATCCGCATCGAGGACAACTGCGCCCATATTGATGGCGCGGATTGTCTGTCGTGCGGCATGTGCGCCGTCGTCTGCCCGCATGGCGCCATCCACGACCGCACCGGCATAGCCGCCGGCGTGTAGAAGGGAATCACCATGGCACAGGAATTCACTTTTACCGTTAACGGCGTCGAGCGCACGACGACCCAAAACAAACCGTTGCTGCGCTACCTGCGCGACGACCTGCACATTCACTCCGCCAAGGACGGCTGCTCCGAGGGCGCGTGCGGTACCTGCACCATCCACGTGGACGGTGCGGCCGTCAAGGCGTGCGTGCTGACCACCGCCCTTGCCGCCGGCCGCAACATCGTGACCGTCGAGGGCCTGCCCGAGGACGTGCGCGAGGCCTTTGTGTACGCCTTTGGCGCCGTGGGTGCCGTGCAGTGCGGTTTTTGCATCCCCGGCATGGTCATGGCGGGTGCCGCGCTCATAGCCGAGGATCCCGAGCCCACCGAGGAGCAGATCAAGTACGCCATCCGCGGTAACGTCTGCCGCTGCACCGGCTACAAGAAGATCATCGAGGGCATTTCGCTGGCAGCTGCGGTGCTCCGCGGCGAAAAGCAGATCGACGAGGACCTGGAGCGCGGCGACGACTACGGCGTGGGCAAGCGCGCCTTCCGTATCGACGTGCGCAAGAAGGTGCTCGGCGAGGGCAAGTATCCCGATGACATCGACGAGCTCGATCAGCCGGGTCTGACCTACGCCAGCGCCGTGCGCTCCAAGTATCCGCGCGCCCGCGTGCTCTCCATCGATACCTCCAAGGCCGAGGCCCTGCCCGGCGTGGTGGGGATCCTGCGCGCCGAGGACGTGCCGGTCAACCAGGTCGGCCACCTTATCCAGGACTGGGACGTCATGATCGCCCAGGGCGATATCACCCGCTGCGTGGGTGACGCCATCGTGCTGGTGGTTGCCGAGGACGAGGCGACGCTCGAGAAGGCCAAGAAGCTCGTAAAGATCGATTACGAGCCGCTGAAGCCCGTGCGCAACATTGTCGAGGCCAGGGCTGCCGACGCCCCGCGTCTGCACGACAGCTTCTTTGCCTTTGGCAACACGGTGGAGCTCAAGGACAACGTGTGCCAGAGCCGCCATGTGACGCGCGGCGACGCCGCCAAGGCGCTGGCAGAGAGCGCGTTCACCGTGACGCAGCGCTTTACCACGCCCTTTACCGAGCATGCCTTCTTGGAGCCCGAGTGCGCCGTTGCCTTCCCGTACAAGAACGGCGTCAAGGTGCAGTCGACCGACCAGGGTGCCTACGACACACGCAAAGAGTGCGCCCACATGTTTGGCTGGGACAACGAGCCCGAGCGCGTGGTCGTCGAGACCATGCTCGTGGGTGGCGGCTTTGGCGGCAAGGAGGACGTGTCCATCCAGCACTTGGCCGCGCTCGCCGCCTATAAGTTCCAGCGTCCTGTGAAGTGCAAGCTCACACGTGCCGAGTCGCTCGCTTTCCATCCCAAGCGCCACGCCATGGACGGCACCTTTACGCTGGGCTGCGACGCCGAGGGCAACTTTACCGGCCTGGACTGCGAGATCAACTTTGACACCGGCGCCTACGCGTCGCTGTGCGGCCCGGTGCTCGAGCGCGCCTGCACGCATGCCGTCGGCCCCTACAAGTACCAGAACACCGACATTCGCGGCTTTGGCTACTACACCAACAACCCGCCCGCCGGCGCGTACCGCGGCTTTGGCGTTTGCCAGTCCGAGTTTGCGCTCGAGAGCTTGATCGACTTGCTGGCAGAGAAGGTCGGCCTGGACCCGTGGGAGATTCGTTACAGAAACGCCATCGAGCCGGGCGAGGTTTTGCCCAACGGCCAGATTGCCGATTGCTCCACGGCGCTTAAGGAGACGCTGCTCGAGGTCAAGGATGCCTACTATGCGCATCCCGGACACGCCGGTATCGCCTGCGCCATGAAGAACGCCGGCGTGGGCGTGGGCCTGCCCGATGCCGGCCGCTGCAAGATTCGCGTCGAGGATGGCGTGGCCGTGGTCTATGCCGCCACGTCCGACATCGGCCAGGGCTGCAACACCGTCTTTTTGCAGGACGTTGCCGAGGCCTGCGGTCTGCCGCTGAGCTGCATCGCCAACGGCGAGTGCTCTACCGAGAACGCTCCCGACTCCGGCACCACGTCTGGCTCGCGTCAGACGGTCGTGACCGGCGAGGCTGTGCGCGGCGCCGCTTTCCTGCTGCGCGATGCCATGGTTGGCATCGAGGCCGGCAAGCCTGCGCCCGCCGCTCCCGTGAGCGCGCATGGCGACGGCGTCAAGATCGAGTACGACGACGGTCGCGCCTATCAGCTGCGCGCGCAGGAGCTCGTCGCTGGTCAGGGTATGCATCCTCAGGACCCCGCGACCGCCATCAAGGCGCTCGAGGGATGCGAGTTTGGCTACGTGTATCTGGAGCCGACCGACAAACTGGGCGCCGACGTCCCCAACCCCAAGAGCCACATCTGCTACGGCTTTGCCACGCATGTGGTCATTCTGGATGATGACGGCCGCGTGAGCGAGGTCTATGCCGCGCACGATTCCGGCAAGGTGGTCAACCCCATCTCCATCCAGGGTCAGATCGAAGGCGGCGTGCTCATGGGTATGGGCTATGCGCTTACCGAGGATTGGCCGCTCAAGGACTGCGTGCCCCAGGCAAGGTACGGCACGCTCGGGCTGTTCCGTGCGCCCGAGATTCCGGATATCCACGCCATCTACGTGGAGAAGGACGAGCTACTGCCCGTGGCATACGGCGGCAAGGGCATCGGCGAGATCGCAACGATCCCCACAGCGCCCGCCGTACAGAATGCCTATCGCGCATTTGACGGCAAGCTGCGTCCGGATCTGCCCATGGTGGATACGCCGTACAGCCGCGCCCGTCACCGCGGGTAGGGTAGAGCGCGGATGGCATTTCTGACGGGCTGTTCGCGCTCACCATCAACTGCATATGCTGTGCCTTTGGCCCCGGCTCCATCGCGAGCCGGGGCCTTTTGTTTGGAGCGCCTCCGCATGTGGAAGCTGCGTCCCGGAATCCAGCCTCGGAACGGGATGAACTTTCCCAACGGGGCCGCATGCGGAAACTGCGTCCCGGATTTGGCGCTCAGAATGGGATGCGCTTTCCCTTTGGAGCCCTCGGCGGAAATTACATCCCAGAATTGGCACTCAGAACGGGATGTGCTTTCCTTTTTGGGCCCTCGGCGGAAACTACGTCCCGGAATCCAGTCCCGGAGTGGGATGCGCTATCCGGATCGGCCCTCGACCGGAAGCTGTGTCCCGGAATCATGCCTCAGAATGGGATGCGTTTTCCGCTGGCCGGTCGTTTGGAAAGCGCATCCCAGTTTGAGTGTTTATTCTGGGATGCGGTTTCCGCTGAAGGACTCAACCGGAAAGCGTGTCCCGTTCTAGGCCTTGATTCCGGGACACGGTTTCCGCTAGGCATGCCATCTGGAAAGCGCATCCCGTTTTGAGCACTCAGTCTGGGACATGGTTTCCGCGGGAGCTTCCGACCGGAAAGCGTATCCCGGTTTGGTAGGCAGGCGGGCATAAGCTCAGCGGCCCCTACAGGTCTACCTCGTTGAGCCATGTCGGCAGCGCGGTCTGCCGGATGCCTGCCGTCTGCAGCTTTTTGGCGAGCATTCCTGCCGAGCGGACCTCGTTCATGGTAAAGCGCAGCAGAGGGTGACCGTAGAGCGATAGATGCGCCTCGCGCTGTCGTTCGGCGACGAGCGCCTCGGCAGTGGTGCGTCCGGCCAGCATGGTCTGGTCGGTATATTTGATGAGCCCGTCGAGCTCGCCCAGCGTGAGTTCCCGCGCCTGGCGCTCCCAGGCAAAATCCGTTCGCATGCTTTCGGTCGAATCGAAGGGGTCCGTCAACTCGTATTGAAGCCAGTCGGGCGCAAAGCCCGTCTCGATCATGACGGCTCGGGCGACCGATTCCCCGCCGCTCTCGGCGCGGGCGTCGGCATATCGAAGCGTTGTGAGGGCGGTGCGAATCGCGCGACCATTGCGGGCAGTCGCTCGTTGCTCAACGGCCTCCATCAGCTGTTCCCGTGCAAGGCCGAGCTTTAAAATCGCCGAATCGGCAATGGGCATGCCGTCGGCAAAACCAGTTTGCAGCAGGCAATCTGTGACCGTTTGGATTGGCGGCGTTACCGATATGCCGGCTCTGCGTATTGCTCCGGCCGGCTCAATCTGGTGCCGCTGAATATGTGCGCCCGGACGAGCCGACGGCTTTGTCGAGCTGCAAACATGCACGATGTTCAGGTGTCGCCACGAGACCTCGAGCCCCAGCAGACAGGCGGCCGAAAACGAGCAGAACGTCCAATCGGGGTGGATGATCGCAAGGGCGCGAATAATCTCGCAATGGCGTTGCGCTCGGTTGAGTTCATCCCAGCGCGTTTTTCGCGCGAACAGTCCCGGCATGGGCGAGACGACCGCGCTGCCGATGCGCCGAAGGAGCGCTTTTCGGATCGCCGCGCTCGGGGGAATCAGACAGCGCCTCTCTTGTTCGGCTTGAGTGAGCAGTTGGTCGATGAGTTGGTCATTGCAATGGGTCATGAGCTACCGCCTCCTTTTGGGTAGCAAAAACGTATCAGCCGCAACTTGCCGCTCAACTGACCAAAAGCTGACCAAAATCTAACCATGCAGGTAGATGGCCTGTTTTCGGCGACATTTTTACATCCGAATCGGTGGGCGGTAATCGGCGACCTTGAACGGTAGCTAGATATGAAACCTTGGTAAGTTTAGGGACGTGTACTTTTTTGAAAAAGAGCATTCTATCTGCTGTTTTGTGTTTCTGGATCGCATATTTGAAGGCATGTGATAAGGGCTGCGGATCGTCGTCTGTGTCGGCGGAAACCGTGACCCGGAATTGCCGCTCGGAATGGGGCGCGCTTTCCGGGACGCCCCTCAACCGGAAACTGCGTCCCAGACTTCGGCCCCAGAGTGGGATGTATTTTCCGGTAGAAGTTTCAGTGGAAACCGCATCCCAGAATTTAGGCTCAGAACGGGACGCGCTTACCTGATAGCATGCTTGGCGGAAGCTACGGCCCAGTATTTGGCTCCAGAACGGGATGCGTTTGCCGGGACGGTCCGCGTGCGGTGGTGTAACGTCCCTTTTGCGTGGCCCGCTTGTCGAATTACGTTATAGCTAGCTATATTATAGGAAGGTATAATATAGCTAGCTATAACGTAAAGGAAGGATAGCCTATGTTTATCGGAAGAACAGCGGAAATGTCCGAGCTCAATCGACTGTATGGCACGGGCTCCTTTGAGATGCCTGTGATTTACGGCCGCCGTCGCGTAGGTAAAACGCGCCTTATCACGGAGTTCATCCAAGGCAAGAAGGCTATTTACTTTCAAGCACGTCGTACCAATGCAGAGGCAAACCTGCACGGCTTTAGCCAGGCGATACTTGCAGGCTCGGTTGGTGCTGCAGGCGTGTCGTTTCGTAGTTTTGACGAGGCGTTCGATGCATTGGCCACCATGGCCCGCACGGAATGTTTGATTGTCGTGATTGACGAGTATCCCTATCTCGCCCAATCGAATCCCGAGATCAGCTCGTTGTTGCAAGATAAGATCGATCACTTGTACAAAAAGACCAAGCTCATGCTTATCCTGTGCGGGTCGTCTCTTTCGTTTATGGAAGAACAGGTGCTGGGCTACGAGAGCCCGCTATACGGTAGGCGTACGGCTCAGTTTAAGATCATGCCGCTCGATTTTACGACGACCCTCGGTCTGTGGCAGGGCATGGAGCGCGAAGATGCAGCGGTTTGCTACGGCATGACGGGCGGCATTCCCGCATATATCGAGAAAGTCGATCCTGCCGCACCGCTCAAGGACAACATCAAACGTCTTTTTCTTACTCCTACGGGCTATCTCTTTGAGGAGCCGAGCAACCTGCTAATGCAAGAGTGCCGCAATCCCGAGCAATATGATGCGATCGTGCAAGCAATTGCTCAGGGGCGCTCGAAGATCTCAGAGATTGCGAGCTCTACGGGAATTCCTGCGAGCAACGTAAAGAGCTATGTGGATAAGCTGGCGTCGCTTGGGATTGTCGAGCGCGAGCTGCCCCTAAACGAGACGAGCAATAAGCGAGCCGTGTATCTGCTGAGCGACCAGATGTTTAGGTTCTGGTACAAGTTTGTGCCGCAGAACATTGGGCTGATTCAAAACGATATGGCCGAGATGTCGTATAAGCGCATTGAGCCGCACGTATCGGATTACATGGGTACGGTCTTTGAGCTTATATGCAGACAATATGTGTACGAACTCGCGCGCGCGGGCCAGCTCGATGTGGTTCCGGCGATCGTCGGGCGCTGGTGGGGGACGGACAATCGCACACATACGCAGGAAGAAATCGACTTGATTGTTGACGATGGCGAGGGCGCTGCGCTGTTTGCGGAGTGCAAATGGCGTAACGAGTCGGTAGGCGAGGAAGTTCTGGAAAAGCTCGTATACCGAAGCGGGCTCTTTAGGCGGCAGCACAAAAGCTATGTGATCTTCTCGAAACGCGGCTTTACGCAGGGATGTCGAGATGCCGCGGCGAACAGGGGAGATACCAAGCTGATTTCGTTTGCTGAGATGTGCGAGCGGAGATAACCAAGCGCGCTCTGATGTGATGCTCGGAATGGGACGCGCTTTCCGGATCGCCCTTCAAGCGGAAGCTCATATGTTCAAGAAATGGGAGGCAGCTCATCGCGAGCCGGGGCCTTTTGTTTGGAGCGGAGGCAGCATCCCGGAATTCGGGCAATCCGGTGGTCAGGGGTTGAGCGAGCGTCGCGCTAAGGATGTCAAGCGTAAAACCTTCAATGAAAATAGCGTAAAAACTACATCTGTAATGGCGTAAAAACTACATTGTAAGTAGCGTAAAATCCGCATTGAGAATGGCGTAATTTCGCATATCGCGTGATAGAGAGGGACGGCCGTCTATGGATGCACCAAAGAGATTGACCCAAAAGGGGTATAGGCCCCGGCTCATAGAGGAGCGCCTCGACACCCTTATGCGGGCGTTTGGCTGTGTGGAGATCAACGGCCCCAAATGGTGCGGCAAGACCTGGACGGCGCTCTCTCGCTCGGCGAGCGTCTCCAGGCTCGATGAGCCTGCGCAGCGCGCGGCGGCAGAGGTCGACCCAAGCCTGGCGCTCATCGGCGGTGCGCCACACCTGGTCGATGAATGGCAGGAGGTGCCCGAGGTTTGGGATGCCGCTCGGCGCTTCGTGGACGCGAGCGGCAACGAACGCGGGACACTTTTGCTCACGGGCTCGACCGCGCTCAAAAGCGAGGAGCGCAGCCATGTTCGTCATTCCGGCACGGGTAGGATCGCCCGTCTGTCAATGCGCCCCATGGCCCTGTGCGAGTCGGGCGACGGCGAGCCGCTCGTGTCACTGGCAAGCCTCTTTAAGGGCGAGGGTTTTGCCCCTCAGCATCGCGAGAGCACGGTGGATGACGTCGCCCGCTGGTGCTGCAGGGGCGGTTGGCCTGCAAACCTTGGGCTTTCGGAAGAGCTTGCGCGAGAGACGGCAAGCCAGTACGTGCACTCGGTGCTCGACGTTAACGTGCTGGATGAGGGCATGTCGCCCGAGCTTGCACACGGCCTTTTGCGAGCTCTTGCCATGAACGAGAGCCAGGCCGTCACGTACAAGACGCTCATAAAGGACGCCTCGTACGGTGAGGCGGGCCCCGACGAGAGGACCATCGCTGCGTACTTGGACCTCTTCAACAGGCTCAAGCTGACCGAGGACCTGTGCGGATGGGAGCCGCCCATGCGCTCGAAGGCCCGCGTTCGCGTGCGCCCCAAGCGCTACTTCTGTGACCCGTCACTTGCGGCGGCGTTGCTGGGGGCTACCCCCGAGCGGCTGCTTGGCGATATGCAAACGCTGGGGATGCTCTTTGAGAACCTCGTTCTGCGCGACGTGCGCGTGTTCCTTTCCACCTACGGCGGTGTTGACAACAGAGTCCATT
Source organism: uncultured Collinsella sp. (assembly GCA_905199545.1). Classification (GTDB taxonomy): domain Bacteria; phylum Actinomycetota; class Coriobacteriia; order Coriobacteriales; family Coriobacteriaceae; genus Collinsella. Next base: position 38,308 of record CAJKGW010000006.1, on the reverse strand, counting down.
ATTTCCGAGATGAGAAGGGCCTTGAGGTTGATCTGATCGTTGAGCACGACGGGCGCTGGGGAGCCATCGAGGTCAAGCTGAGTGATGCGAAAGCAGACGATGGAGCGAGAAATCTCAAGGCGCTGGAGAGGAAAGTGCTCTCCAATCCTGCCGCCCAGAATGCCGCGCCGGCGTTTTTGGCGGTCGTGGTTGGAAAGGGGAGCATTGCCTACACACGCGACGACGGCGTGGCGGTGATCCCCATGACGGCACTTGGGGCGTAGTGGTTTTGCGGGCGTGCCGTGCTTCCTTTACCGAAAATCCATTTGGTAAACCAGATGCTCGCGGATAGAATAAAGTCGACGGCAGCCCAAGTAGTGAAGAGCTGGGCAGCGCCGTTGCTTGGTCAAGAGGTCAGTGCCTTAATGGCAGCGACTTGTTAGGCTTCGAATGCTGCTTGAGTGCCTCGGAAAGTTCGATAAGCGCCGTGAAGAGCAAGACCAAAGCAACCAAGAGCTCTACGAGCTCTGATGGGCCCGGGATGACCGCTGATTCAAGTCACCGGGCCTAAATTTTTCATGCATTTGAATAGAGCGGGCGACTCTCTTGGGGTCGTCTGCATGGCGTACGCCTGGCGCATAGCATTGCGTCCCGCTTTCATGTCCGCGCGGGCGCCTATCCTTACGGCAATGTAGCCGTTTATGTAGCAAGCGGCAGTTGGCGGAGAAAGGCCCTAACCGTGTCAGCTGAAAAGATGCCGGGTGTCTCGGCTATCGATACGACGAACTTTGCGCGCCAGATCGTGCTGGACTTTGAGTTTGCGCCGGTGCCAAAGCAGCGTCAGCGCCGTGGACTGTGCAATGAGATTATCGAGGCCGGCGCCGTCAAGCTCGATTACCACGGCAACGTTATGGGCGAGTTCTCGCAGTTTGTACAGACGGAATTTACCGAAGGCGTTGCGTTCCCCGTCCGCGAGCTCACAGGGATATCGGCCGTGGGCACCGCGATGGCCGATCCGCTCTACATGGTGATCAAAAGGCTCAGCGATTTGATCGGGCGCTACTCCGCCCAGGTGGTCTGTTGGAGCGGGGCGGATCGTCGACAGCTTTTGATCGAGTGCCAAGCAAAGCACGTCGATCTTTCCGCATTTCCTACGGACTGGGCCGACCTGCAGGCGTTTTACATCTCGATCATGGACATGAGCAGCCACGGGTGCGTCTCTTTGAGTGACGCAGCGACGTGGTTTGGCATCGAGTTCGACGAGTCGACAGGCCACGCCCACAGCGCCCTCGCCGATGCGCGCGTGACCGCCAAATTGCTCAAGCAGGTGATGGATGGGGACTATCACGTGAGTCCATGCGCCCAGGAGGTCCGCCAGCGATGGGGGATGGGCGAGCGAGCCCAGACGCGCCTCTCCAGCAAGTGCCCCGAACTGGGCGACCTGCTGCTAAAGCTGAAGGCGGAGGGGAGGTAGGTGGCTCATTTGGGGACAAACAGAAGGAATGGTTGCGCGAAGGATTCTAGGATCAGCAGCAGATGGCTGTGTTTGGGATCCTACTCAAGGACACGCCGACACCCGCTGAGACCAAGCAGGTCAAGAGCGTGGACATCGAGATGACTTCTACTATCGGAGAACGGCTTGCTAACATGATTCGCTGGATGGGCAGGCATAGACCCGTGACGCTGCGCGCGTTATCGTGCACAATGAGGCATACAGGCTGCCAGAGGCGAACTGTCCCGACGAGGTTCTTAGCAACTGCATCATCGAGATTATTGAGTACTTCTACGAGAGGGATTTGGCAGCGTAGAGCAATCTAATTTTACGCATTTGCAGGAGGAAGCCGGTATGGCAGACGAACTTGTTTTTAGTGGCGGCGAGATAGTTTACGCCATGCCTCAACTGCCCAAAGTTACATCTGTGCCGCTGAACGGTAGCGCCGTGCTGGTTGGTTTTAAGGACGCTCCCGATGGGGAGGAGATCCTCTTTGATTTTGACCCTCGGGCTGAAAAAGCTATGAAGCTCGACTATGAACTTGCGGCCGTTAGCGGGCTCCTCACGGGCGCGTTGAATATTCTTTGGCAGAAAGACTTCAACCTAGAGGGTGCCAAAGAGTGGGGCGACGAGAAGGTTGGTAAATTCGTTCTTACGATTGCCAGGTCTGCGGGTATGACAAAGGCGGATGCAACTCTAGAAGACGCTATTCGCTTTCTAGAGAAAGAGTTTCCTCTTGCCGCGGACAAGCTGACTGCCGAGTTTGGCGGCGGGCTCCAACATCATCTGCGGGATTTCTCGCACCACCCGAGCTTGGTTGGCCTTGCGTGTTCGATCCTCTCGCAATTCACGTGCAAAGGCTATGGTACCGATACGGCCGGCCGGTTTGTCGCCTTTGACCTGCCTGCCGCCGCCTTCGATCCCGACTGCCCTCTTGTAGGCAGGAACGTTCCAGAGAAGATCGCGTTTGGCACTCTGTTCTGGGCAATGCATCTCGTGAGCGACATGGCGGGGTCTAGTTCAAACCCCGGTAAGGGGACGGGCATTCCCGGCGTCGTGCTGTCCCTGCTAAAGGAGCTCTCCTCCCTGCCTGTTTTTCAAGACATGCAGATTGCCTATAAGGGCGAGGATATTCGCATTCAGCAATGGATCTCAAAGCTGTTTAACGGAACGGCGTTCAAAACCGAGGACGGCAAGCCCATTCGCTTCGACCTTCGGACGGAAGTCGGTCTTCTCGATCAGGCTTTAAGCCAGGTGCCAGCAGTCGTGGCCAACGAGGTTATCGTTCGTTGTCTCTACATGCTTTCAAGGCTCAAGGCCGAGCTAGAACGTTGCGAAGTGAGCAAGGTTTCCGGCTTGCGCAAGCTCAAGGCTTCGCATTTCATGCCCTACAACAGCAAGGCCCTCACTCGCATGGTCACGGTTTCGAGCACTTCGTTTGTTTTGGCGAATCTGGCGACGGCGGCGGTCAGGGCGGGTATCGAATGCGAGGGGAACAAGGTTGTTTTCGCCCAGAAGTTCTTCTTGCGAATAAACTACGTTGGGGTTGGACGCCTTGCGTTTGCCCTCCATGCCGACTGGGACTATATGGCGGAGGAAATGTCCGAGGCTTGGGCTGAGCGCGCCAGACGCCGCCAGGATATCTTCGATGGATTCCACTTTTATAGCCTAGATAGAGAAACGACGAGGATTGCCTTTTCGCTGAAGCTTGCCGCCATCAACTACGACTGCGGGAACGAGAAGAACGAAGTGCGCAAAGGGCAAAAGAGGAGCTGGGCTCGCGCGTGGCGGGATTCGGTCGCGGATGGCCCAGGCATAGATGCAGACAGCTACTTTTTGAGCGAGGAAGATGCGTACGGAGCCCTTGAGGCTATTTCGCGGCAGCGAGGCGGTAAGGTGCGCGCCCTGCTGGTTGCACAGGAGTTAGTTGAGTTTTGCCCCTATTCGCAGCTGGGAGATGAAGAGAAGAAGGAATACAAAGGTTTGAAGGAGAGTGGGTCTTGGGTTAAAGATGAATTTCCCAGGAGACAAGACGCGGTTGATCTGGACGCCATACGTTCCCTAGAGAAGCAATGCGGGGCGCATATCCGTGAGCTTTCAGGCACATTGCCAAAGGCCTTGGTGGGTGGCGCTATTGCCGTGGCGACGGCCCTGGGCACAGGAGGAGTGGCCGCGGCATTGGCTCCGGATATTGCTGTCGGTATCTTTGGAGGCTCGTTTGTCGGTCTTCACGGGGCTGCGCTTGTCAATGCGAGCCTTGCTGCAGCCGGCGGTGGGGCCTTGGCCGCCGGCGGCATGGGTATGGCCGGTGGCACTGCTTTGATTACGGGCGGCGGCGCCGCGCTTGGTCTATTGGGTTCCGGCGGCGTTGCCTTGGCGGCATCGATGGGGGAGAACTACGCGCAGTTCGTGCTCGTCGAATGTTCGAGGCTCCTTGCTTTTCTTGATGTGGCAACTGACCGCTGCCCGCATGAAGGGGCCATTTTGGTTCGGAAAGCGGCCGAGGCCGTGCAACGCAGCATCGCTGGTGTTGAGGAAGATGTAGAGAAGGAGAATGGAAAGGGGGACCGCAGGGATAGCAGGTTGCTTAAGCAGTTGAAGAGGGGTCTTGGGTATTTGACTTCAACCCTTAAGCGGATCGAGAAGATACAGAAGCACCTTGGTGCCGCCGGTGAGAGCGAGCCGCCCAACAGCTTGCCGGCATCAGGTGATGAATAGGTGCATTGCATATTGATGACCCTGGATGACCGCTGATTCAAGTCACCGGAGCTTATTTTGGTTTTAATGCGGGCGCCCATGCTGGTAAGCCTGCGCTCGATGCCGCTTGTCGAGACCGAAAGCAGGGCGCTTGATATCACACGTATAATTGCGCTTGTTTAGCTGTGCGAATGCGTCCCGAAGCTATTTTTGCAGGAGGTTTCGGTATGGGCAAAAGTAACAATGCGAGCGAGTTCCTTGATCTCTATAGAAAGCTCGAGGGGTGTATCCGTGAGCATTATGACGTGCCGGAAAAACACGGTCCTGTGGCTTGGCTTGGCAGAAATCCCGGTAGAGCTTTCAAGAGTGTAGCCGGGGCTCTCAAATATTGCGCGGAAGTTCGCAACCTGCTCTCGCACCAGGAGAGTGTCGATGGCGATTCTTCCGAACGTGGGACTTAAATGCAGCCCGCTCTACCTAAACAAGTCGATCGCCTCGCATGAAAAATGGGGCGAGGAGGAGATTAGGCAGCGCGCGGACGATCTGGCGAAAGAGGCGTGTGAGATATGGAAATATCCCGACCTTCCGGCAGATGTCGTCGACAAGTATCGCCCCTCTCGTGGGAAGTCTGACGAGGTGCCTATTTGGACCTTGCAAGAGAACCATCCAACCTTTGCCGAGGGCGGGCTTAATCAAAAATTGTTCGAGGAGATACGCGAGTCTATCCTCAACGCCAATCCTTCGTGGGAATCCTATATGGCCAAGTACTACGTAGGATTCAGGTCGGGCAAACGGAAGTTGCATGCCGTGCTGGAAGGCAGGACTAGCAACGGCGGCTGGATTGCCGTTGGCTTGGCAAAGAGTGTGGACGAGCTGATTGACCCGGAGGCCATGTGTCAGGACAAGCGCGCACAGGGTGGATTTGGGCCGGGTATGCCGACCTATGTTGCACTCCGTAGCGCTGACGATATTCCGGCGGTGCTCGATCTTATAAAGCAGTGCTAGGTTGAAGGCCGGGGATTGGCCCCCCGGCCCTCATTGCCTCAGATTTGTTGGTGGCTCTTCACCGTAAAGCGCATCTGGTGGGAGAGGCTGCTCTTGGTCGGTTGGTGTCGGAATCGCGGGCAATTATTCGGCCTAAATCCGGAAAAGTGCAATATTGACTGGTATAAAAGTACGGAAAAGTGTCGTAATACACACTTTAAAACCTCGAAAAAGTGTCGAAATGAGCACCTAGCAACCACGGAAAAGTGTATCCTAGTGCTAAAACAGCACGTAATAAGGGGTACGCTTATGCTGCAGAGAAAAGCGAAAGCACAGTTTGAATCTTGGCTTGCCTCGTCGCCTAACAAGGCTCTTTTGGTCAAGGGCGCCCGACAGGTGGGAAAGTCATATTTGGTCAACGTCTTTGCAAGCGAATCGTTCGAAAATGTCGTGACGTTCGACCTTATCGCCGACGCGTCCGTGCGCGATTCGTTTTTGGCGGCAAAAAGCGCGGATGACCTGCTTATGCGCATGTCTATTGCTGCAACGCAGCCGATGGTTGCGAACAAGACCGTTGTGGTTATCGACGAGGTGCAGCGATGCCCCAACGTGGTGACGTTTATCAAATATCTGGTCCAGCGCGGCGACTTTCGATACATCCTTACCGGATCGCTCCTTGGCGTTGAGCTCGAGGGCATCGATTCCCTGCCGGTGGGGTATGTCGAGCAGGTCCAGATGTGCCCGCTCGACTTTGAGGAGTTTTGCTGGGCAAATGGCGTTGGTGCCAGCGTGTTTGACATGCTCAGAGACCGTCTAAAGGATGAGGGGGAGCTCCCCGGCTACCTGTATGACCGCTTGTTCGATCTGTTCCATCAGTATGTGGTGGTGGGAGGCATGCCCGACGCGGTCAATTCCTTCTTGGCGACGCGCAATGTCGACGAGGTTCGAAACATTCATCGCGATCTTCACGCCCTGTATCGCGATGACATCGCAAAGTACGCTCCGCCCGAGCTACGCTTGGTTATTCGCGATATCTATGATTTGATTCCCAGCGAGGCCGGCTCCAAAAACAAGCGATTCAAGCTGTCGTCGATTAACGGTGTCAAACGTTTTTCGCAGGTGACAGATCATTTTCTCTGGTTGTCGGAGGCGGGTGTCGCGCTTCCCGTGTATAACGTAACGGCGCCCGTGGCACCCCTTTTATTGGGGGAGCAGCGAAATCTATTTAAGCTGTTTTACTTGGACACCGGAATGCTCATGTCGTCGTATTCTAAAAGGGTCGCCCAAGGCGTTTTTGATGGGGAGGCGGAAGACCCCTTTGGCATGAACATGAGGGCGGCGTTTGAGGGCTTCGTTGCCCAAGAGCTCAAAGCTCATGGATTTAGATTGCGCTACTTTACGTCCAAAAAGGTCGGTGAGCTCGATTTTGTGGAAGAGACGTTCGATGGGGAAGTGTTTGCCATCGAGGTCAAATCGGGCAAGAGCTTTAAGTCCCACGCGGCGCTCGACAACGCGCTCGCGACGAAGGGCTACGGAATCGATCGCGCCCTGGTACTTGCGGAATGTAATCTTCACCGCGATGGTGACGTGCTGTATCTGCCCATCTTTATGGCAGGGCTTTTGGAGCCGTAACATGCCGCCGGCTCTTCCGGCCCTCCCTTAACCCCCGCTACTCGTCCCCGTCGTTGGGGTCGCCCTTGAGGGTGTTGATGTCCAGGTGCTGATTGTCGTTCTCTTTTTGCTGCGTTGCCGATTCGGACGCGGTGGGGCCGCGGAACAGCTGGAATCCCTCAAACGCAATGACACCGAGCAGGGCAATGATAATGGCGATAAAGGCAACCTTGACTGCCTGCGGAAATTCCGAGAAACGCAGTGCCTTTTCCTCGGCGTAATAATCGGCGAAGCGCTCTTCGCCCGTGCTTTTGGTATACGCCGGCGCGGACGCGGCCTCCGGGTCATATTCCGGTGCAGGCGTGGCAGCGTACGGATCGTTGAGATAATCGCTCGATGCGGTGCCATAATCCTCGGTCTCGATGCGACCGTTGCCAGCATAGCCATCGGAATAATCGGAATATGCCGCATCGCCCTCATAGTCCGCGGCGCTCGTGTTGGCGGCAAAAAGCGGGTTAACTGGAACGTCGAGCGCCGGCATGCCGGTAGAGGTCTCATCCAGATCGGCTGCAGCCCAGGAATCGTAGGCAACCTGATGGGCAGCGGGCTCATCGAGCCTTGTGACCGGAGGCTTGCGTGCCGCAGGAACAGGCAACTGCTGGGCGCTGTACATAACGGTGCTGTCGGCCGATTTGCCCTGCGTCGCTGCAGCGAGAAATGCCGCCGTCTCGGACGGGTCGCTTGCGGGGCGGGGTGCGGGCGTGGGCGCGGAAGTGGGTGCGGGCGTAGGCGCGGGCGTCGAAACAGGCGACTGCGCAGGAGTCGGCGCAGATGCGGGCTTAGGCGCAAGTGCGGGATTGGGGCTTGACGGGCGAGCCCCGCCGCCCATGAGTTCGTCGGCGGTCCACGGGCGATCATCCATCACGTCGTCAAGGCTCAGCGAAAACAGGTCGTCTTCACCCTCATCGAACATTCGGTGCACATGCCCACCAATTGCCGGAATCAATCCGCGACCGGTGCATGATGCCTTGCTCAACGCCATTCTGTTCCATCCTTTCGAAATACTAATGACATCGATTATATGGAACTTCCCAAGCGGCTCGGTCTTGGATTCGTGCTTTCCAGAACTCGCGCCCAAAAGGGGAGGGGCAATCCAGGCGAGTGCCTACTTGTCGTCGGCCGCCGCCTTGGCCTCATTGAGGTAGCTATAGAAGCTGTACTTGGAGATGCCAAAGAACTCGCAGGCGCGCTCGCTCGACTTGGAAATGAGGAAGGCGCCGCGACGGTCGAGGTAGCCGATGGCGCGAATGCGCTCATCTTTGGTCATAAGTGCCGCGGGCTTGCCCACAAACTGCTCGCACTCGTGCAGCAGGTCCTCGAGCAGGTCACCGATGTTCTTGGTAATGGGCTCGGGCTCGGTGTAGCCCGAGCCGCCGGTGCCGGTAAAGGCATCGAGCGAGCGCTCAAATGCCTTCATGAGCGTAATGTCAAAGTTAATGCCCAAAATGCCGACGGGCTTGCCCTCGTCGTTGCGGATAAAGATGGTCGAGGACTTGAGCAGCTTGCCATCGGTGGTTTTGGTGAGGTATGGCTCGCGGTCGTGCACGTCGGTGGTGCCCTCGTGCATGGACTCAAACACAATATGGCTGGGGCCGTCACCCAGTTTGCGCCCGCTGACGTGGCCGTTTTCGATCACTACGATGGAGTGGTCCACATCGTCGGTTTCCAGGTCGTGGACGACGATTTCGCAGTTGGGGCCAAATTGGAGCGCCAGGCCGTGTGCAAGGCGCTTGTAAAACTCAATCTGTGCGGGGGTCATGGGTGCCTTCCTAAAAATTAGTTTGGGCACACTTTGCCATAAACCACACTTGTTCGCAAATAACGAAAGCGTCGCTGCGTTATGTGACCGTTCGGCGGCGAAAAGGTACCGATTACGGCAACAAACAATTTGTTAGGTTTGCCAATCAAAAAGTGTGATAGAACAGTGCTAACAAACTTTTTGTTTGGCATCCACATAAAAGTTCAGTCGCATGAATGGGAGTGGGCTGAAACGCGTATGCGGGGGCCGGCAAGAGAGGACTTAAGGAGTTCACCGTATGGCCGATAAGATCCAGTGGGCGGGCAACACGATGCCCAAGAGCGATGATAAGCACTTGGGAATCATGAGCCTCGACCACGTGAAGAAGGCCCGCGCCTTCCACCAGTCGTTCCCCCAGTACACCGTCACTCCGCTTGCCCGCCTGGACGGCCAGGCCGCGCGCCTGGGCCTGTCCAACCTGTGCGTTAAGGACGAGAGCTATCGCTTTGGCCTCAACGCCTTTAAGGTCCTGGGCGGCTCGTTTGCCATGGCCAACTACATTGCCGACGAGACCGGCAAGGACGTTGCCGACTGCACCTTCGATTACCTGACCTCCGATCAGCTTGCCAAGGACTTTGGCCAGGCCACCTTCTTTACCGCCACCGACGGCAACCATGGCCGCGGCGTGGCATGGGCTGCCAACAAGCTGGGCCAGAAGGCCGTCGTGCACATGCCCAAGGGTTCCACCAAGCCCCGCTTTGACAACATCGCCGCCGAGGGCGCCACGGTGACCATCGAAGAGGTCAACTACGACGAGTGCGTGCGCATGGCCGCCGCCGAGGCCGATGCCTGCGAGCGCGGCGTTATCGTTCAGGACACCGCCTGGGAGGGCTACGAGAAGATCCCGTCTTGGATCATGGAGGGCTACGGCACCATGGCTTCCGAGGCTGCCGAGCAGCTGCGCGAGATGGCCATCAACCGCCCGACGCACGTCTTTGTCCAGGCTGGCGTAGGCTCGCTCGCCGGCGCCGTGGTGGGCTACTTCACCAACCTGTATCCCGATAACCCGCCCACCTTCGTCGTGGTCGAGTGCGCGCCTGCCGCCTGCCTGTACAAGGGCGCTGCTGCCGGCGACGGCGACCCGCGCATCGTGGACGGCGACATGCCTTCCATCATGGCCGGCCTGTGCTGCGGCGAGCCCAACATTCTGGGTTGGGATATCCTGCGCAACCACACCACCGCGTTCGTGTCCTGCCCCGACTGGGTCACCGCTCGCGGTATGCGTACCCTGGGTGCTCCCGAGAAGGGCGACCCGCGCGTCATCTCCGGCGAGTCCGGCGCGGTGACCACCGGCCTGGTCGAGACCCTCATGCTCGATCCCGAGTACGCCGAGCTCAAGGAGCTCATCGGCCTGGACAAGACGAGCTCCGTGCTCTGCTTCTCCACCGAGGGCGACACCGATCCGGATCAGTACCGTCGCATCGTCTGGGAGGGCGAGTATCCGACCTGCTAGCAGACTGACCTGTCCGGAGGCAGCCGGAGGACTTTACTCCCTGCTCGGACAGTCCTGCTCGCACGGAGAGCACATTAAGTGCTCTCCGGCTCGTGCGGAACTCGCGACGGAGCAAAGTCCTCCGTCCGCCTCCTAAGGTTACTTGCTTGCCGGGTACTCGACCTCACGCTACTTGGCACAAATGATCTATCTGAAATATCTACCTGTAGGTAAACCCTTGTAGAAAGGTTGACTGTTATGACTAAAGAACTCGATTTTGATGCCATTAAGGCTGCTGCGGAGTCTCATCGTGCTGATATGACTCGCTTCCTGCGCGCTATGATCTCTCACCCCTCTGAGTCCTGCGAGGAGGGCGAGGTTGTCGCTTGCATCAAGGCCGAGATGGAGAGCCTTGGCTATGACGAGGTCAAGGTCGATGGCTTGGGTAACGTCATGGGCTTTATGGGCGAGGGCGACAAGATCATCGCCATCGACTCCCACATCGACACCGTCGGCATCGGCAACATCGAGAACTGGGATGCCGATCCCTATGAGGGCTACGAGACCGACGAGATCATCTACGGCCGCGGCGGCTCCGACCAGGAGGGTGGCATGGCTTCTGCTACCTATGCTGCCAAGATGATGAAGGACATGGGCCTCATCCCCGAGGGCTACAAGATCATGGTCGTCGGCACCGTCCAGGAAGAGGACTGCGACGGCATGTGCTGGCAGTACATCTACAACAAGGACGGCATTAAGCCCGAGTTCGTCATTTCCACCGAGCCCACCGACGGCGGCATCTATCGCGGTCACCGCGGCCGCATGGAGATCCGCGTCGACGTTCACGGCACCTCCTGCCACGGTTCCGCTCCCGACCGCGGCGACAACGCCATCTACAAGATGGCCGACATCATCGCCGACGTCCGCGCCCTCAACAACAACGGCTGCGACGAGTCGACCGACATCAAGGGCCTCGTCAAGATGCTCGACCCTAAGTACAACCCCGAGCACTTCGAGGACGCCCGCTTCCTGGGCCGCGGCACCTGCACCGTCAGCCAGATCTTCTACACCAGCCCCAGCCGCTGCGCTGTCGCTGACTCCTGCGCCATCTCCATCGACCGTCGCATGACCGCCGGCGAGACCTGGGAGTCCTGCCTGGACGAGATCCGCAACCTGCCGGCCGCCAAGAAGTACGGCGACGACGTGAAGGTCTCCATGTACATGTACGACCGTCCGTCCTGGACCGGCGAGGTCTACGAGACCGAGGCTTACTTCCCCACGTGGATCAACAAGGAGACCGCTCCGCACGTCAAGGCCCTCGTCGACGCCCACAAGGCCATGTTCGGTGACGAGCGCATCGGCTGCGAGCCCAGCATGGACAAGCGCACCGGTCGTCCGCTGTGCGACAAGTGGACCTTCTCCACGAACTGCGTTTCCATCCAGGGCCGCTATGGCATCCCCTGCGTCGGCTTTGGCCCGGGTGCCGAGTCTCAGGCTCACGCTCCCAACGAGGTCACCTACAAGGACGACCTGGTCACCGCTGCCGCCATGTATGTGGCTGCCCTGAACCTCTACGATCCGAGCCAGGCCGATGGCGACGCCACCGTGTTCCGCGCCGGTCTGACCAACAACAAGATCGATTAGTCCCATTCCTCGATCTTGTTGAGCCGGGGACAGCTCGTGTCCCCGGCACCCCCTGTTGACTTGGGGCCCGCGGTCGTTATCTCCCATGCTTCCTCAACGGTAGCGGGTCCTCGTCATAGTGCTCTGCATGTTCTAGCCACACGCGCATGCCGGAGCACATCTACTCATTGCAATCGTTTCATCTTTGGAAAGGATATTTACATGGACGCCAAGTTTACCGAGCTCGTCGAGCAGCTGAACGGCCTCGATTTTAAGGGCATGTACGGCAGCGACTTCCTGCACACCTGGGACAAGACCACCGATGAGCTCAAGGCGCTCTACATCGTCGCCGACGCCCTGCGCGAGCTGCGCGAGAACAACGTTTCGTCCAAGATCTTCGATTCGGGTCTGGCCGTCTCCCTGTTCCGTGACAACTCCACCCGTACGCGCTTCTCCTTCTCTAAGGCAGCCAACCTGCTCGGTCTTGAGCTGCAGGACCTGGACGAGAAGAAGTCCCAGATCGCTCACGGCGAGACCGTCCGCGAGACCGCTACCATGATCTCCTTCATGGCCGACGTCATCGGCATCCGCGACGACATGTACATCGGCAAGGGCGACGCCTACATGGCCGAGGTCTCCGAGTCTGTCCAGCAGGCCTACGAGGACGGCGTTCTGGATCACCGTCCCACGCTCATCTCCTTGCAGTCCGACTCCGATCACCCCACGCAGTCCTCTGCCGACATGCTCTACCTCATCAACGAGTTTGGCGGCCTCGAGAACCTCAAGGGCAAGAAGGTTGCCGTCACCTGGGCCTACTCGCCCTCTTACGGCAAGCCGCTGTCCTGTCCGCAGTCGCTGATCAGCCTGCTGCCCCGTTTTGGCATGGACGTCACTTTGGCCCACCCCGAGGGCTACGACCTCATGCCCGAGGTCGTCGAGCGCGCCAAGGGCTACGCCGCCGAGTCCGGCACCACCTTTAAGCAGGTCAACACCATGGCCGAGGCCTTCGAGGGCGCCGACATCGTGATCCCGAAGAGCTGGGCTCCGTTTGCCGCCATGGAGAAGCGCACCAACCTGTACGCCGAGGGCGACGACGCCGGCATCGCTGCACTCGAGAAGGAGCTGCTCGCTCAGAACGCTACGCATCAGGATTGGTGCTCCACGACCGAGCTCATGGAGAAGACCGCCAACGGCCAGGACACCATCTTTATGCATCCGCTGCCCGCCGACATCTCTGGTGTCTCTTGCGAGCACGGCGAGGTCAACGCCGACGTCTTCGACATGCACCGCGTGGGCATGTACAAGGAGGCCAGCTACAAGCCGTACGCCATCGCAGCCATGATGTTCCTGCAGAAGGTTGCCGATCCCGCCGCTACCCTCAAGGCCCTCGACGAGCGCAACACCGCCCGTTGGTTCCAGGCCTAAAGCCGCGCTGAGGTAAGCCATGTAAAGGGGGCGCTCTGCCAACCGGCGGGGTGCCCCTTTTTTGCATCGCGGGCGTGCGGGATAAGCGCCTTCGATGTGGATGCCCGCGGCGCGAGTTATGGGTACGATGGTTTCAGGGGAGGTATCACCATGAAACTTGGTTGCGTGATTATGGCTTCGGGCGAGGGCAAGCGGTTTGGCTCTAACAAGATGCTTGCCGATATCTATGGCGAGCCGCTGATTGCCCGGACCATCGATTCGGTTCCCCGGGGCTTTGACGTTGTGGTTTCGACGCGTTGGCCCGAGGTCGCCCAGATTTGCGAGGACAAGCATTGCCCGTATGTGCTGCACGATGGCAAGCTCAGGAGCGAAAGCGTCCGTGCGGGCCTTTCGTGGGGGGTCGATCGCAACTGGAAAGGCTGCCTCTTTTTGCCGGGCGACCAGCCGCTCGTGAGTTCGGATTCTTTTGAGGCCATGGTTCGCGCGTTTGATGAGCGTGGCCGCAAGTATCCGGTGCGTCTTGCGTGCAACGGTGAGCCTTCGAGCCCGGTGCTCTTTCCGGCGGAACTGTTCGATGCACTTATGTGTCTTGAGGGTAAGGACGGCGGCGGTTCGATCCTCAAGGACCGTACCGACGTGGTGCTGGTCGAGGCGCGTGCCTACGAGCTGTGGGACGTCGATACCGTCAAGGGACAGCGACGCATAACGGAGCATATCGCCGCCTGCTCGTATTTTGATCGCGTGGCCAACTGCATCAATCAATAAGGAGCAATTATGATTATCATCAAAAACGGCGCACTCGTGACGCCCCAGGGGCTTCGCCGCGCCGATCTTGCCATGGATGGCGATAAGATCGTACGGATTGCCGCGGCGATTGAGCCGGCCGAGGGCGATACCGTCGAGGATGCTGCGGGCTGCTGGGTGTTCCCGGGCTTTATCGATGGGCACACGCACATGCAGTGCTGGACCGGCATGGATTGGACAGCCGATAGCTTTGAGACCGGCACGCGCGCGGCTGCCTGCGGCGGCACGACGACCATTGTGGACTACGCGACGGCCGATCGCGGCGTGACCATGCCCGATGCCTTGGTCGAGTGGCATCATCGCGCCGACGGCACCTGCACCGCCAACTATGCCTTCCATATGGCGCTTGCCGAGTGGAATGAGCGCAACCGCGCCGATCTTTCGGCCATGCGCGAGGCGGGCGTGTCGTCGTTTAAGACCTACTTTGCCTACGACCATCTGCGCCTGGACGATGCCGAGACGCTCGAGGTGCTGGAGGAGCTCAAGCGCGTGGGCGGTATCCTGTGCGTGCATTGCGAGAACGGCACGTTGGTCAACGCGCTGCAGAAGCGCGTGTTTGATCAGGGTATCCACGGGCCCGAGGGCCATGCGCTCAGCCGTCCGGACGTGTGTGAGGCCGAGGCCGTGAGCCGCCTGCTGTATCTGGCGCACTTGGCCGGGGACGCTCCGGTCAACGTGGTGCACCTTTCGACCAAGCTGGGGCTCGAGGCCATTCGCGCTGCCAAAGCGCACGGGCAGAAGAACATCTATGTCGAGACCTGCCCTCAGTATCTGATGCTCGACGACACCTGCTATCTGGAGCAGGGCGAGGACGGCTTTGCGGGCGCCAAGTACGTGATGAGCCCGCCGCTGCGCCATGCCGGTGACCGTGCCGCGCTGCGCGAGGCGCTTGTGGCTGGCGAGATCGATACTATTGCGACCGATCATTGCAGCTTTAACCTGCACGGGCAAAAGGACCGAGGACGCGATGATTTCCGCGCGATTCCCAACGGCGGGCCCGGCGTGGAGCATCGTCCCGTTGCGATTGCCACGAGCTTTGAGGGACAGCTGGGTCCCGAGGATCTGTGCCGCTTGATGAGCGAGAATCCGGCGCGCGTTTTTGGCATGTATCCGCGCAAGGGCTGTCTTGCCGAGGGCTCCGATGCCGACGTGTGCGTGTGGGATCCCAAGGCGCGCTGGACGATTAGCGCCGCGACGCAGCATCAGGCCGTGGACTACACGCCGCTCGAGGGCTTTGAGGCACATGGCCGCGCCAAGGCCGTGTTTGTGAACGGCGTGCTGGCGGCACGCGACGGCGAGCCCACCGGAGCCCAACCCGGCCGCTACGTCCCCCGCTAGCAGCAAAGATGCCGTGTCCCCTCCGCAGTTGTGGTGAAATAGTTCCTGTTTAGCCGCCAAATAGGCCGTTTCAGGAACTATTCCACCGCAACTTATAGGTCTGGTGGGGCAGCGCCGGCTACTTGAGGTTGGTGGCGACGATGGGGCGGTCGAGAGCTGTCTCGAAGCGGTCGGCCATCGTGGGGTCGCTGAGCGTGTCGACTTGGTTGAGCATGACGCGTGCGGTGCAGAGTCCCAGCGCCTGCATCTCGGCATTGAGCACCTGGGCGACGCGCCCTGGGGTGGCAGTGTCGGTGGGCTCGCAGCCGCAACGCTCGCAGAAGAGCTCGGGGCGGTGGACAACCTCGGCGACGGGCTTGCCCAGCCCCGAGGCGCCGACGACCCAGACAACGTTTGCCGTGGCGGCTGGAATTACCGGCTCCCAGGCGGCATGCGCCTTGAGCGGGAGTCGCTTGCTGCCATCTGCCTCGGCCAACACATAGTCAAAGCGCTGTGCCAGCTGGTCGAGCGGCTCGGCGGGGGCGGAGAGCTTGCCTGTCTCCGGGTCCAAAACACCTGCCTGGCAGATGCCTCCGCGGACAAGTCCCGCGCATGCCTCGCAGGTGCAGCCGGGAACATGCAGGGCCCCCGGCTTCCATGGCGCGGCGTCCAGGCGACGGCTCGACCCGTCCCATGGCACGCCGGCGACGGGAAACATGTGCGTGGTAGTGCAGAGGAGCACGCGGCCGCCAGCGCGCATAAGCTCAAGGCCCAGCGTCTTCAGCAAGGTCGACTTGCCGCCACTGCCGATAATTGCGGTTATGCCCGGCTCGATCTTGAGCGCGGAGGCAAGGTTTCCGCTCGTCGTTTCCATCTGTTCACCGCCGTATAATACTGTGATAATAAATAATCATCAGAGTAGCGGTCGAACCGCTTTTGCTCTGATCAAACCGTAGCACAGGGAGGTGCCCCGGGAATGCTCGTTTATGTTCGCGGCGCTGGCGATATCGCCACGGGTGTCGCTGCCCGTTTGGTGCGCGCCGGCGTGTCGGTTGTCATGGCCGATATCGCGGTTCCCACGTGCATCCGCCGCACAATCAGTTTTTGCGAGGCCATTCGCCTGGGTGAGGTCGAGGTCGAAGGCATTCGCGCTCGCTTGGCACGGACGCCGGCTGAGGTGCTTGCGATTACCGAGGCTGGAGACGTCGCCGTTGTGGTGGACCCCCAGGCCAAGATGCTCGATGAGCTTAAACCCGCGGCTGTGGTCGATGCGATTTTGGCCAAGCGCAACCTGGGCACCACGCGCGACATGGCGCCTGCCGTCATCGCCGTGGGGCCGGGCTTTACCGCGCCGGTTGACTGCGACGCCGTGGTCGAGACCATGCGCGGGCATTTCCTGGGCCGTGTCATTACCCAAGGTTCGCCCCAGCCCAACACGGGTGTGCCGGGCTTGATCGGCGGCTATGGCAAGGAGCGCGTTATCCATAGCCCCGCCGCCGGCGTGTTTCGGTCCGACCGCGCAATCGGCGACATCGTGAGCGCCGGAGACGTGATTGGCTACGCGGGCGATACGCCCATGTATACGCAGATCGATGGCTGTCTGCGCGGGCTTTTGGCGAACGGCGTGCAGGTGACTGAGGGCTTTAAATGCGCCGATGTCGATCCGCGCGGCGACGCCAGCTACATCAACTATATTTCGGACAAGGCGACATCGGTCGGCGGCGGCGTGCTCGAGGCACTCGCTATGCTCACCGATGTCTTTAGAGGATAGAAGGCGGCAATGGAAAAGCTCGATGTTGTGAATGCGGCGCTTGCCGCCCTGCGTGCTGGCGAGACGTGCGAGCTCGTGGTCGTGGCCGGTACGGCGGGGTCATCACCACGCGGCGTGGGCGCTTGGATGGCCGTCTTTGCCGATGCCAGCCAAGCGGGCACCATCGGCGGCGGCAAGATTGAGCTTTTTGCGCTGGACGAGGCGCGCGAGCTGCTGGCCGCAGGGCAATCGCGTCTGGTCCGCTACACCATGGGCGGCGAGAACTCCGATACCGGCATGATCTGCGGCGGAGCCATCTGCCTGTGCTACCTGCATTTGGATGCGACTCAGGCACCGTTGTTCCAGTCGGTTGCCGACGTCTTGGCCTATCGGCGCATCGGCGACTTCGTCATCGACTTTGAGCCGTTTATCGCGAGCGCGCTCGAGGGCGATGTGGCCGAGTACCATGGCGAGGAATCGCGCCGCACCATTGCGGGCTGCCCCGGGCTTTCGCTGGTGGAGGAGGGGAGTAAGGTCACCTACACCAACGCCGCCTCCGAGATTCCCGCGGCGCATATCGAGACGCTCTGCCCCGAGGGCCTGACCTATATCTTTGGCTGCGGCCACGTGGGCGCCGCGACGGCGCGGGTGCTCACGGCGGCGGGTTTTGCCGTCGTGGCCTGCGACGACCGCCCCGGCACGCTGACCCCCGAATGGGTGCCCGGTGTCTACGACCGTCGTCTGGTCGACTACAAGAACCTGAGCGAGCAGTGCCCCATCGGCCCGCGCGACCTGGTGGTCGTTGCCACAGCAGGCCACAAGTCCGATATCGACGTGGTGATTCAGGCCATGCGCGCCAAACCCGCCTATCTGGGCTGCTTGGGCTCGCGCCGTAAGACGGCCTTTGTGCGTGCCCGCCTGGAGCAGGAGGGCTTTACGCAGGAGCAAATCGGCGAGCTGCACCTGCCGATCGGAGTCGCCATCGAGGCCGAGGACCCCGAGGAGATCGCTATCTCCATCGCTGCCGAGATGATTCACCTGCGCCGTACCAAACTCGTCCCCCGTAAGCGCTAATCGCATCCCCATTAATAAGTTGCGGTGAAATAGTTCCTAGATAAGCCTGACGGGCGGTCAGCCAGGAACTATTTCACCGCAACTGCTGTTTGACCCCGGGGGATGCAGGGTTGCGGGTCAAAATGCTACCTGTGCCATATGCCCTATAATGTCCGACCGTTGAGCGGCATGGGGCCGCTGCCTAGGGTATGGGAGGCGCAAATGGCAGAGTCGGCAGCAGGGGATGCCCTGTTCGAGCGTACGGGAAAAGTTTCGTTTGTGCAGGTATTACCCCATGCACTGCAGCATGTGCTGGCGGCATTCGCGGGTATCGTCACGCCCGCCATCATTATCGCGTCGGTCTGTGGCTTTACCCCTCAAGAGGAAGCCGCTGTCATCCAGGCATCGCTGGTTCTCTCGGCGCTCGACATTTTCCTTCAACAGTTCCCCATAAAAGGCGTCGTCGGTTCGGGCCTGCCCATTGTGATGGGTGCGAGCTTTACCTTCGTGCCGGCGCTCAAGGCAGTCGGTCTTGAGCTTGGCTTTGAGGCCGTGCTGGGCGCCCAGGTAATCGGCGGCGCGCTCGTCGTGCTATTCGGCCTACTGTTTAGGCGCGTGAGTTTTCTGTTCCCGGCTCCGGTGCTTGGCACCGTCATCTTTGTCATTGGCCTGTCGCTATGCCCAGTGGCAGTTGCCTCCATGGCGGGCGGGGAGGGCGCGGCCGATTTTGGCAGTGTCACCAACTGGGCCGTCGCACTTGTGACGTTCGTCGTCACCTTTATGGCTGGCAACTACGGCAAGGGCGCGCTTAGGCTGGGCAGCATCCTGGCTGGTATCTGCGCGGGCTTTGTTTTGGCTGCGGTGTTGGGCATGGTCGATTTCTCGGCCATCGCGACCGCCAGCTGGTTCGCCCCGCCGGCCCTGGGCGCCCATCGCCTGGTGTTCGACCCGGCCGCGTGCGCCGTTGTGGGCGTTGTCGCCATTGTCAACGCAGTACAGGTCATGGGCGAGTTTGCCGCCGTGTCCTCTGCTGCGCTCGATACCCCTGCGACCGATAGCCAGATCTCGGGTGGCCTGATCGCCAACGGCCTGGTCGGTATGCTGTCGGGCTTTTTGGGCGGCGTCCCCACGGCAACCTTTGGCCAGAATGTGGGCATTATCGCCGAGAACAAGGTCGTCAACCGCATGGTCTTTACGCTTGCCGCCGTCATCTTGCTCATCGCGGGCCTGCTGCCCAAGTGTGCGGCGGTACTCACGTCCATTCCGCAGCCGGTAATCGGCGGCGCCACGATCGGCGTGTTCGCGACCATCGGCATGAACGGTGTGGTCATGTTTGCCCGCCACGGCTTGTCTCAGCGCGATACCACGCTCATGGGTCTCTCTATCGCCTTTGGCACGGGCATTGAGCGCACGGCCGGCGCGCTTGCCGGCGCTGGATTCCCCGCATGGGTTGGCACCGTCTTTGGCGGATCCTCCATTGCCGTCGCCGCGCTCGTTGCTGTGATCCTCAACCTGGTCCTCCCGCGCCAAAAATAACGCCCCATATATGAGTTGCGGTGAGATAGGGACTGTTTAAGCCTTTTAAGCCATCAAACAGTCCCTATCTCACCGCAACTGCTGTTTTCCTCCGTGCCCTAGGGATCAATTTGTGCGGGGGAGTTGTGGAGTTGTGCAGGCAGACGAGGTTTTTCTGGAAATACGCTCCCGATGCGCGTATAGTACCGATTGTTTTGTCGGCTCCTGCTGCGTCGAGTCCAAACCGCGAAATGCCATGAGCGGCGCGGATGCAGTCAGGAGGCACGAGGACAACCCATCGTGGCCACGCCCCGTGCTTAAAACCCCAAGAAGGAGTGAACAATGGCAGAAGAGAAGTATGTGCCGCGTCTGAAGACCAAGTACAACAACGAGGTCAAGCAGCAGCTTCAGGACAAGTTCCAGTACGAGAACGTCATGATGATCCCCAAGTTTGAGAAGATCGTCGTGAACATGGGTGTCGGCGAGGCCGCTACCGATTCCAAGGCCATCGACGGTGCCGTGCGCGACCTGCGCGCCATCACCGGCCAGCAGCCGATGATCACCCGTGCCCGCAAGTCCATCGCTACCTTCCGCCTGCGCGCTGGTATGCCGATCGGCTGCAAGGTTACCCTGCGTGGCGACCGTATGTGGGAGTTCTTCGATCGTCTGACCTCCGTCGCGATTCCCCGTATCCGCGACTTCCGTGGCATCTCCGCCAAGAGCTTCGACGGCCGTGGTAACTTCTCCATGGGCGTCACCGAGCAGCTCATCTTCCCCGAGATCGACTTCGACTCTGTCGATCACCAGCGTGGTATGGACATCACTTTCGTGACCACCGCCAATACCGATGAGGAGGCCAAGGCCCTTCTGGACGCCTTCGGTTTCCCGTTCAAGAAATAGGTTCACCTGCCCTATGAGCGCCGTTCCCAGAAGGGGGCGGCGCTTGGGGCGAACAATACTCTATGTGAGGAGGATATAAGTGGCTAAGACATCGATGATCGTCAAGTGCAATCGCAAGCAGAAGTTCTCTACTCGTGAGTACACGCGCTGCCAGCGCTGCGGCCGTCCGCACTCTGTGTACCGCAAGTTCGGCCTGTGCCGTGTCTGCTTCCGCGAGCTTGCACTCAAGGGCGAGCTTCCCGGCGTTAAGAAGGCCAGCTGGTAAGTCACTACCAGCGTTTCAAGCATCAGTTTGGAACAGGGAAAACGCGCTAAAAAGGCTTTGCCGTTAAGGGCGGCGAAGAACCAAGAGCACGTGTTCATCAAGAACGAAGGAGAATCTGTATGAACCTTACAGACCCGATCGCAGATATGCTTACGCGCATCCGTAACGCTAACTCTGTGAACAAGGCCACGGTCTCCATGCCGAGCAGCAAGAAGCTCGTCGAGATCGCTCGTGTTCTGCACGAGGAGGGCTACATCGAGGGCTACGATGTCGAGGACACCGTTCCCCAGAAGACTCTGCACATCACGCTTAAGTATGGTCCCAAGAAGGCTAAGGTCATCAACGGCATCCGCCGCATTTCCAAGCCGGGCCTGCGTAAGTACACCGGCGTTGCCGACATGCCCCGCGTCCGCGGTGGCCTTGGTACCGCCATTATTTCCACCAGCCATGGCGTTATGACCGACCGCGATGCTCGCAAGCACAACGTCGGCGGCGAGATCATCGCTTACGTCTGGTAATTCGCTCGGTAGGTAGAAGGAAAGGAGATCACCGTGTCTCGTATCGGTAATAAGCCTGTCCAGATTCCCGCCGGAGTCGAAGTGGCAGTCAACGGCAACAACGTTGTCGTCAAGGGCCCCAAGGGCCAGCTCGAGCTCGATGTCTTTGAGAAGCTCGCTATCAACATCGAGGACAACGTCCTCACCGTTTCCCGTCCCGACGACGAGCGTGAGACCCGTGCCCGCCACGGCCTCACCCGTGCCCTCATCCACAACATGGTTGTTGGCGTTTCCGAGGGCTTCGAGAAGAAGCTCGAGCTCGCCGGCGTCGGTTACCGCGTGCAGCAGAAGGGCAAGAACCTCGAGTTCTCCCTGGGCTTCTCGCACCCCGTGATCGTCGAGGCTCCCGAGGGCATCACCTTCGAGGTTCCCGACAACACCCACGTGAACGTCAAGGGTATCAACAAGCAGCAGGTCGGTCAGATCGCCGCTGAGATCCGCGGCCATCGTCCTCCCGAGCCTTACAAGGGCAAGGGTATCCACTACGTTGGCGAGCACATCCGCCGCAAGCTGGGTAAGGCCGCCAAGTAGTCGTAACCGACTCACTCGCATAAGACCAGCACCCCGTCAGGTGCTGGCAAGATCAACCTTTTTAGGAGTTTACGTATGAACAAGCATAAGGCGAAGCTGGAAGGCCTCAAGCGTCGTCAGCGTCGTGTTCGCGGCAAGGTCTCGGGTACCTCCGAGCGTCCGCGTCTTCGCGTGACCCGTACTAACGCCAACATCTATGCCCAGATCATCGACGACAGCAAGGGCTCCAGCCTGACGCTCGTCTCTGCCTCGACCCTCGAGGCCGAGTTCAAGGGCACCCACACCTCGAACAAGGAGGCTGCGGAGAAGGTCGGTCAGCTCGTTGGCAAGCGTGCCATCGAGGCCGGCATCACCAAGGTCGCCTTCGATCGCGGTGGCCGTATCTACCATGGCCGCGTCAAGGCCCTCGCCGACGGTGCTCGTGCCGCCGGTCTCGAGTTCTAGGAGGTATGTAGCACATGGCTCGTAATCAGAAGCAGCAGCGCGAGGCCTCCGAGTTCGAGGAGCGCGTCGTTTACATCAACCGCGTGTCGAAGACCGTCAAGGGTGGTCGTCGCATGAGCCTCGTCGCTCTCGTCGTCGTTGGCGACGGCAAGGGCAACGTCGGCGTTGGCATGGGCAAGTCCGCTGAGGTGCCCCTGGCCATCTCCAAGGCGTCTCTCGATGCCAAGAAGAACATGTTCCACGTGCCGGTGACCGAGCAGGGCACCATCCCGCACGAGGTTCTCGGCCACTTTGGTGCCGGCCGCATCATCATCAAGCCCGCTGTCGAGGGTACCGGCGTTATCGCCGGCGGCGCTGTGCGTCCCCTCTTCGAGCTTGCTGGCATCAAGAACGTCCTGTCCAAGTCCCTCGGTACCGACAACGGCCTCAACATCATCAAGGCTGCCGTCGAGGGCCTCAAGGAGCTCTCCAGCCCTGAGGACGTCGCGGCTCGCCGTGGCCTGACGGTCTCCGAGATGTTCGTCGGTAAGGAGAACTAAGCATGGCTGACACCATCAAGATCAAGCAGGTCCGCAGCACCAACGGTTGCAAGCAGGACCAGGTCCGTACTGTCCGTGCCCTCGGTCTCCACAGGATCCGCGAGGTTCGCGAGATTGCTGACAACGAGTCCGTCCGCGGCATGATCTTCAAGGTCAAGCACCTTGTCGAGATTGTAGAGGAGTAGCAAATGCAGCTTCACGATCTTACTCCCGCGCCCGGTTCCACCAAGAACCGCAAGCGCGTCGGCCGTGGCAATTCTTCGGGTCACGGCACCACTTCTGGCCGCGGCCAGAAGGGCCAGGGTTCCCGCTCTGGTGGCACCAAGGGTGCCGGCTTCGAGGGTGGCCAGACTCCGCTGGCTATGCGCCTGCCCAAGCTTCCGGGCTTCCGCAACCCCCGTCGTATCGAGTACACCGCTGTTAACGTTGAGCGTCTCGAGCGTAAGTTCGAGGACGGCGCTGTAATCGACGGTGCCGCTCTTAAGGCCGCTCGCATCACCAAGAGCGAGTTCGAGCCCGTCAAGGTGCTCGGCAATGGTGAGCTCACCAAGAAGTTCACGGTCAAGGTCGACAAGGTCAGCGCTTCTGCGCAGGCCAAGATCGAGGCCGCTGGCGGAAAGGTCGAGCTGCCGTGCTAAATGGTCTTAAGAATGCTTTCCGCATCAAAGAATTGCGCGAAAAGATTCTTTTTACCATAGCTATGCTCGTCGTGTACCGCATTGGTGCGCACGTTCCTGTGCCCGGCATTCCCTTCCAGGGGATGCTGGGCCTTTTCTCGACCGATAACAATTCGGTCGCCGCAGGTGCTATGGCCCTCCTGAATCTTTTCTCTGGCGGCGCGTTGAGCTATGTGTCGGTGTTTTCGCTGGGCATCATGCCTTACATCACCAGCTCGATCATCCTCCAGATGCTCCAGGCCGTCGTGCCTTCCCTGCATGAGCTTGCCCGCGAGGGCGAGGTCGGTCAGACCAAGATTACGCAGTATTCGCGTTACCTCACCCTGGCTCTGGCAATCCTCAACTCCGTGGGTTACCTCTTCCTCTTTAAGAGCTTCGGCATCAGCTTCAATGGCGCCGGCGCTCCCGAGATCATCTTCGACCTCATGATCGTCGGTACGCTCACCGCAGGCGCTATGCTGATCATGTGGATTGGTGAGCTCATCACCCAGCGCGGTATCGGCAATGGCATGTCGCTGATCATCTTTGCGAACATCATGGCCGGCCTTCCGCAGGCTATCTTCTCCAGCACCGAGGGTAATGCCGGTGGCATCATCACCATGGTGATCATTTGCGCCATCATCCTGCTGGTTATCCCGCTGATTGTTTTCCTTGAGCGCGGCCAGCGCCGCATCCCGGTCTCCTATGCCAAGCGCGTCGTGGGCCGTCGCATGATGGGTGGCCAGACCACCTACCTGCCCATCAAGGTCAACACCGCGGGCGTCGTGCCGATCATCTTTGCCTCGGCGCTGCTGTACTTCCCGGCTCAGATTGCCGTGTTCTTCCCCGGCATCGGCTGGATTCAGGCAGTTGCCTCTGCGCTTTCGACCGGTTGGCTCAACTGGGTGCTTAACGTTGTCCTCATCGTGTTCTTCGCGTACTTCTACACCTCCATGGTGTTCAACCCCGATGACACGGCCGACAACCTTAAGAAGCAGGGCGGCTTTATTCCGGGCGTCCGTCCGGGTAGGGCTACCGCGGCCTACATCAAGAACGCGCTCAACAAGATCACGCTTCCCAGCGCTGTCTTTTTGGCGCTCATCGCCATCGTGCCTTCGATCATCTTTTCCTTCACGGGTAACCATCTGATCCAGGCATTTGGCGGCACGTCCATCCTCATCATGGTCGGCGTCGTGCTCGACACGGTCGATAAGCTCGAAGGCCAGATCAAGATGTATGATTACGATGGATTCTTTAAATAGGCTAGAGGAGGATTGCTCATGAACCTCGTATTGCTCGGAGCTCCGGGTGCCGGTAAGGGCACCGTCGCACAGGAGCTCGTCGCTGAGTTTGGCGTCGCTCACATTTCCACGGGCGACCTGCTGCGTGCTGCCGTCAAGGGTGGCACCGAGCTTGGTATTCAGGCTAAGAAGTACATGGACGCTGGCGAGCTCGTTCCCGACCAGCTCGTGATCGACCTTGTCAAGGAGCGTCTTGCCGCCGATGACGCCCAGCAGGGCTTCATCCTCGACGGCTTCCCGCGCAACACCGCCCAGGCAGTGACGCTCGATTCCGAGCTCTCCGCCATGGGTCGCGAGATCGACTGCGCCCTTCTGGTCGACGTGGCTCCTGAGGTCATCATCGATCGTCTGTCTTCGCGTCGCACCTGCCGCGCCTGCGGTTACACCGGCACCGCTGCCGATGCTACCTGCCCCAAGTGCGCCGGCGAGATGTATCAGCGCGACGACGACAAGCCCGAGACCATCAAGAATCGTCTCGACGTCTACGAGAAGTCCACGAGCCCGCTCGTCGACTACTATCGTGGCCAGGGTCTGCTCAAGTCGGTCAACGGTGACCAGGCTCGCGAGACCGTGTACGGGGATGTCAAAGAGGCTCTCGGTCTATGATCAAGATTAAGTCTGCAACGCAAATCGAGCAGATGAAGAAGGCAGGAGCGCTATCTAAGATGGCGCTCCGCCACGTTGGAGCCATGGTGCGCCCTGGTGTTTCGACCTTTGAGCTCGATCAGCTCGCGGAGCAGATTATCCGTATGCATGGCGGCACCCCGGCCTTTAAGGGTTACGGCGGGTTCCCCGGTACCATTTGCGCATCGATTAACGATGCCGTGGTCCACGGTATTCCCAACCCCGACATGATCCTGCGCGATGGCGATATCATCTCCATCGATACGGGAGCTGTCGTTGACGGTTGGGTCGGCGATAACGCTTGGACGTTTTTTGTCGGCACACCCACGCCCGAGGCCAAGGCCCTGTGCGAGGTCACGCGCGATTGCCTTAAGGCTGCCATCGAGCAGGCTGTTCCCGGTAACCATATCGGGGATGTTGGTTACGTCGTTCAGTCCCTCGCCGAGTCTCACGGTTACGGCGTGCTTCGTGACTATGTGGGTCATGGCATTGGCCGCGTGATGCACGAGGACCCCAACGTTCCTAACTATGGAAAGAAGGGGAGGGGCGTTCGCCTCCAGGCCGGCATGGTCATTGCCATCGAGCCGATGGTTACGATGGGTTCCAACCATGTGAGCACGGGCTCCGACGGTTGGATTGTTACGACCAACGACCACCTGCCCGCCGCGCACTACGAGAACACCGTCGCCATTACCAATGACGGTCCGGTGATTCTCACCACGGATGCCCAAGGTGCTTGGTGTTCGCTCCAAGGCGGAGAAATGTAACAAGTTCCACTTAGTTGTGGAGCCATTACGAAGTTATTACGATACGTGCATACGTGTTGTAGAATACTCAATCGCTGTCGTTTTCTAGAGAAAGATGATTGCTTGTGAAGAAGGAAGACGCAATTGAGCTCGAGGGTACGGTAAAGGAACCGCTGCCCAACGCCATGTTTAAGGTCGAGCTCGAGAACGGTCATTCGGTTCTATGCAACATTTCTGGCAAGATCCGAATGAATTACATCCGTATTCTCCCCGGTGACAGGGTTGTCGTGGAGCTTTCCCCGTACGACCTGACCCGCGGCCGCATCACCTATCGCTACAAATAGCGGCACGCATACACGCACTCCATTTCCGGCTGCAGGCTTAGCTCAACCTACGGTCGGATTGTGTGTGAAGACCAGCCATAGTTTTAAACGCCTGCGGCTGGGCGAGTAGATAGTAGGGAAGTAGTTTGAGCGCTACCGAAAGGAAGAACGATGAAGGTACGTCCTTCGGTCAAGAAGATGTGCGATAAGTGCAAAATCATTAGGCGCCATGGCAAGGTCCTCGTCATTTGCGAGAACCCCCGTCATAAGCAGCGTCAGGGTTAAGAGAGGAGACTACGTTGGCCCGTATTAATGGTGTCGACCTCCCGCGTGAGAAGCGCGTTGAGATCGGTCTGACCTACATTTACGGCATCGGCCGCACCACTGCGACGAAGATCTGCGTCGAGTGCAACGTTAACGTGGATACGCGCGTTAAGGACCTCACCGAGGATGAGGTTAACGCCATCCGCGATTATATCGATAAGAACCAGATCATGGTTGAGGGCGACCTCCGCCGTGAGCGCAACCAGAACGTCAAGCGCCTTATGGACATCGGCTGCAACCGCGGCCTTCGTCACCGCAAGGGCCTCCCGGTCCGCGGCCAGCGCACCCACACTAACGCTCGTACCCGCAAGGGCCCGAAGCGTCAGATCGGTGCTAAGAAGAAGAAATAAGGAGCGCTAGATAGATGGCTACTGCTAAGAAGAACGTTCGCGCTGCCCGTCTGAAGCGCGCGGACCGTAAGAACATTTCCGTGGGCCAGGCTCACATTCGTTCTACGTTCAACAACACGATCGTTTCGATCACCGATCCCCAGGGCAATGTCATTTCCTGGAAGTCGGCTGGCCAGGTGGGCTTCAAGGGCTCCCGTAAGTCCACGCCGTTCGCTGCCCAGATGGCTGCCGAGGCTGCTGCCAAGCAGGCCATGGAGCACGGTATGAAGAAGGTTTCCGTCTTCGTCAAGGGCCCCGGCTCCGGTCGTGAGACCGCCATCCGCTCCCTCCAGGCTGCTGGCCTCGAGGTCTCGAGCATCCAGGACAAGACCCCCATTCCGCACAACGGCTGCCGCCCCAAGAAGCGTCGCCGCGTGTAACTGAAAGGATCGTATCAATATGGCAATCGACAGGACTCCTGTTCTTAAGCGCTGCCGTCAGCTCGGGATCGATCCCGCTGAGCTCGGTTACAGCAGCAAGAAGGAATCTATCCGTCAGCCCAAGCGCCGTCGCAAGGAATCTGAGTACGGCATGCAGCTGCGCGAGAAGCAGAAGGTCAAGTTCATCTATGGCGTTCTGGAGAAGCAGTTCCACGGCTACTTCAACAAGGCCCGTAAGATGAACGGCGTCACCGGTGAGAACCTCATGATCATCCTTGAGTCTCGCCTCGACAACGTCGTCTTCCGTCTTGGCTTCGCCCGCACCCGCAAAGAGGCTCGTCAGTCCGTCCGTCACGGTCACTTCACCGTGAACGGCAAGCGCGTGGACATCCCGTCCTACCGCGTCAAGGCCGGCGACGTCGTCGCTGTCGGCGAGAAGTTCCGTGACCTCCTCCCCATCAAGGAGGCCCTGATTTCCTCCGAGCGCTTTGAGGTCCCTGGCTGGCTCGAGGTCGATATCGAGAAGCTGTCTGGTAACGTGCTCGCTCTGCCGACGCGTGAGCAGATCAGCGGTGATATCAACGAGCAGCTCATCGTCGAGCTCTACTCTAAGTAGTCCATCCGGGCTGCTGAGGCTGGAGGTAATACATGTCAGAATTCATTAGGCCTCAGGTTCAGGTCGAAGAGATCAACGAGACGTCTGCTCGTGTCTCCGTCGAGCCGCTCGAGCGTGGCTACGGCGATACGCTGGGTAACTCCCTTCGTCGCGTACTTCTGTCCTCGCTCGAGGGTGCCGCCGTCGAGGCTATTCAGATCGATGGTGCACAGCACGAGTTCATGACCATCCCTAACATGGTCGAGGATGTCACCGACATCGTCCTGAATGTCAAGGGTCTTGTCTTCAGGGCTCTCGGCACGACCGACGAGGCGACCGCCACCATTTCTGTTGACGGCCCCTGCGAGGTCACCGGTGCGGACTTCTTTATTCCGTCCGAGTTTGAGCTGGTCAACCCCGAGCAGCACATCGCTACGCTTACCGAGGGTGGCCATCTCACCATGAGCATGCGCATCGGCTATGGCCGCGGCTATGTCTCTGGCGAGGCTAACAAGCGCGACAACGATCCCATCGGTGTGATCCACGTCGACTCGCTGTACTCGCCGGTGTCCCGTTGCGCCAAGCTCGTTGAGGCTTGCCGTGTCGGTCAGCACACCGACTACGACCGCCTTGTCCTCGAGATCGAGACCAACGGCTCCATCGCTCCGCGCGACGCCGTGGTCCAGGCTGCCAATATCATCAACCAGCATATGGCTGCCTTTATGAACCTTGCCGAGACCCCCGAGGTCGAGGAGGAGGCTTCGATCTTCGCTCCCGAGGTCACCAACGACAACGCCGAGCTGGACAAGCAGATCGAGGATCTGGACCTTTCCGTCCGTTCCTACAACTGCCTTAAGCGCGCCAGCATTCACTCGGTCCGTCAGCTCGTTGAGTTCTCGGAGAACGATCTGCTCAACATCCGTAACTTCGGTGTTAAGTCGATCGAGGAAGTGAAGGACAAGCTTGAGTCCATGGGCCTGAGCCTGAAGGCTTAATGCTTCGCATATTTGAGGAGAAACTAGACCATGCGTCACAACGTTAAGAAGGGCCTGAAGCTCGGCACCGATGCGAGCCACACCAAGGCCATGAAGAAGAGCCTGGCCAAGGCCCTCTTCGAGAACGACCGCATCAAGACCACCGAGACCCGCGCTAAGGCGCTGCGTTCGGTCGTCGATCCGATCATCACCTGGGCCAAGAAGGGCGACCTGCACTCTCGTCGTCTGGCCATCGCCAAGCTCGGCGATAAGCAGCTCGTTGCCGAGATCTTCGACAAGGCTGCCCAGGGCATGTGGCAGGACCGCAACGGCGGTTACACCCGCATCATGAAGCTCGGCAACCGTAAGGGCGACAACGCTCCTATCGTTATCATGGAGCTCGTCACCGAGCCTTGCACGCCTAAGGCCAAGAAGGCTGCTCCGGCCCCCAAGAAGGCCGCTGCTCCCAAGAAGGTCGAGGCCGTCGAGGAGGCTCCTGCTGAGGAGACCGCTGAGTAGACAATCCGTCTGCATAGGCTATATTCGAGGGGTACGTTCGCGTACCCCTCTTTTTTTTGTCGCGATACCGTTGATTGTTTGTTGGGAGCGCCCATGACCGCGCCGTCTGATTTCAATTCGATTCCTGAGCTCGATGCCACGCTTGTATTCCGTGTTGCCTATGATGGCTCGTCCTATAGCGGATTTGCCGAGCAGCCGGGCCAGACGACCGTTGCGGGCGAGTTACGCCGCGCTATCGAGACGCTGCTGCGCCGCCCGATCGATCTGACGTGTGCGGGTCGTACCGATGCCGGCGTGCATGCGGTGGCCCAGTACATTAGCGTGCCCGTAACGGACGCTGAGCTTGCTCTGACGCGCCGTAGGTGGCTGAGGGCTATGGATGCCCTCCTGCCCAAAGATATTGCCATAAACGAGGTCTACAAGGCCCGTAGGGGCTTTTCTGCCCGCTTTGACGCGCGGTCCCGTACGTATACGTACCGTATTGCCGATCGCGATGCGCGCCCCGTGCTCTCGCGCGGTGCGGTGTGGTGGCATCGCTATCCCCTCGACGTCGATGCGATGGCGGCCGCCTGCCCTGCGCTTTTGGGCGAGCAGGACTTTAAGAGCTTTTGCAAGGTTGCCTCGGCCGTTGGCAAGCCCACGCATCGCTGCGTGATGCGTGCCGAATTTGGCCATGAGGTTGCGTTTGGCGAGGACATCCTGACGTTCACCATCGAGGGCAATGCGTTTCTGCATTCGATGGTCCGTACGATCGTGGGCACGCTTGTCGAGATTGGCATGCATCGCCGTGAACCCGAGTGGATGCGCGAGGTTATCGATGCTTGCGACCGTACCGCTGCGGGCCCCACGGCTCCTGCCTGCGGCCTTACGTTTATGGGCGTGGATTACGATCCCGCCGAGCTTGTCGTGCTCGACTAGGGGAGGGCTCGACGTGTCGTGCGTCGACACCTGTCATCTGTGGGCTGCGCGTGTGCAACATCTGTTCTTGGCGTGCAATGCAACCGGTGTCTCATTGCTTTTATTGCCGGGGTGTACCATGAACCACGGTTTGATTCATTACTGTCGAGAGGACGGATAATTTGGTTCGACGTGGCTCGCATCCGCGACTTTCGGTGATCCTTGTGGTAGAAGGTTCGCCCAGCTATGCGATGCGTGCGCTCGAGAGTATCCAGAACCAAGACCTCTACGATTTGCAGATTGTCGTTGTCTGTCGCGATACTGCGCCCGGTGTGCGCCATTCGCTTCAAGTTGCTGCCGACAGGGACATCCATATTGATTTGATTGACGTCGAGGACGCGACGCGCGGCGCGTGTCTTCGTGCCGGTTTTGCTGCCTCGCGCGGCTCTCAAATCATCGCCATGAACGCCGATGAGTGGTTTGCTCCGCAATCCCTTTCCAAGATGGTCGATATCGCGTGCGATACTGCGGCAGACATAGTGTTCCCCACGGTGTCGCTCGACCGCTATGATGCACATCGAGAGCGCCATTCGCGTGTCTTGGATGCTGCCTCTATTGTCATTGAAGACAAGTCTTCGATGGTGGCCGGGCTGCCTCAGTTGATTTTAGGCGGCTTGGTTGCTCAAGTCTCTGGCGTGATGTATAGCCGTCCGCTGTTTGAGGCATGCCTTTTGTGCGACAAGGCGTTTCGCACAGTTGGGTTTATGGCATGCGCGCTCTCGCAGGCGCAGCGCGTCTCCGGATGCGGCGACGCTTGTTTCCACGCGGTGGCGCCTAAGCTTACAGATGCCTTTGATCCCACCATGTATGCCAGGGTATCCGATGACACCCGAGCACTCGACGAGCTTGCGGACTCACTCTCGGAAGCAGATAGCGGTGGCCGGCTCAAGCTGGCAAGCCAAAAGTTCTACTTTGCCGGACTGGTCGCCTGCATCGAGAATTTGTGTCTGAGCCCGCATGGGGTGTCGTCAATCGAGCGTTCCGCCCGCATGCGTGATATGCTCGAGGCGCCTCGAACCCGTCAGATGGTCGCCGCGCTCAAGGATAACCATCGGGGGCTCGGTCTGTTGTTTGGGCCGATCGCTAGCGCCAAGCCCGCGCGTTGCGTGATGTGTACGCATCTGGCAGCTTTTCTTAACCGGACGGGCGCAAAAACCGCCTAAACGGCTCATTACGAAACAAACTTGCATAGAATTGTTTCGAAATGCGTTCTTATACACAAAAGCCTTCAAATAGCGTTAAACTATTCAATCACTGATTGATTGTCTCCGCCATCTTTTGGAGTGAGGGTTTGTATGGCTAAAAAACGCAATGGGCGCCAGGATGCCATTAGAGATATTGTGCGCAATAAGGACGTCCGCACGCAGCGTGTGCTGGTCGATGAGCTCCGTGCTATGGGCTTTGATTGCACGCAGGCGACTGTCTCTCGCGATATTGCCGATATGGGGCTGCGTAAGCTCCCTGAGGGCATCTATGTTCTGGCAGAGGACCTGCACCTGCAGCGCATGGTTTCCGAGCTCGTAACGGGCGTTCTGCGTACCGATAATCTGGTTATGATCAAGGCTCAGCCTGGCACGGCTTCCGGCATCGCCGCCGCCGTTGATGCGGCAGAGTTGCCCGATGTGCTTGGCTCGCTTGCCGGCAACGATACGATTTTGGTTATTGCCCAGACGGCCGAGGACGGCGAGCGTCTCGAGGCGCTGATCAATAAGCTGAGCAATTCTCGCAAGTAGGCGTGCGGGTCGTGCGCTCGGCACTGCGTGCGCTTACATAGTGGATTGTAAGGGGTGTCGACGTTGGTCGGTATCCCCTTTTTTTGTTTGCTGGTATAACGACCGCCCAGTCGCTTCAAACTAAAAGGCCCCGAGCAGTTCAATAAGCTGCTCGGGGCCTTGTTGGCTTTAGTCGCGTACTTCTTAGCCGACCGTATCGTCAGGCGTGGGCGAGGGGTCGGGAGTGGGAGTGGGCGTAGGCGTAGGCGTGCCGCCATCGCCGCCGGTCGAACCACCAGTGGAGCCGCCCGTCGAGCCACCGGTCGTACCGGTGCCGCCGGTGGTGTCGCCGCCCGTGGTCTCGGTGGTCGTGGTCGTCGTGGTAGTCGTTGTGGTGGTTTCCTCTTCCTCTTCGTCCTTGTCCTTGTCGTCGTTCTCCGACTTCTTGGTGTTATTGGTGCCGTAGAACTTCCAGACGCTGTTGTTCTTGTAGGTGGGCGCCGTTCCGGTCGCAAACTCCTCGCGCTCGGTACCGGTCAGAACGGTGTTCATAAACCGCTTAAAGACAGGCAGGTTGGTGCTGTCGCCCAGCAGGTCCGTGCCGTACTTTTGGATGGGGATCTCGCCCGCGGAATAGCCGGTCCACAGGGCGCACGCCAGCTGCGGGGTATAGCCGCAGAACCACAGGTTGGTGGTGTTGTCGGTGGTGCCCGTCTTGCCGGCATAGGGCTGGTTGACACTCAGGGCGCCGGCAGCACCCGTACCGCTGCCCTTCATGACGCCGGACAGAACATCGGTGACCGCGGCGGCCTCGCCCTCGGTAAGCACCTGTGAGGGATTGTCGGTGTGCTGGTACAGCACCGAACCGGTACGAGAATCAATCTCGGTGATGGCGATCGGCTGGCGATAGTAGCCGCCGTTGGCAAACGTCGCGTAGGCGG
The DNA here is from genome assembly GCA_905199545.1 of uncultured Collinsella sp. GTDB lineage: Bacteria > Actinomycetota > Coriobacteriia > Coriobacteriales > Coriobacteriaceae > Collinsella. The sequence goes on along the minus strand of CAJKGW010000006.1, from coordinate 5,091 downwards.
CGGCCATCTCGAGTGGCGAGATCGAGCCGGTGCCGAGCGTCATGACGGGAACGTCCTCGATGTTGTCCTTGGCGGGGTCGATGCCGAGCTTTTTGACGAGCGAGATGATCTTGCTGTTGCCGACGGCTTCCGCCACCTGGATGTAGCCGGTGTTGGAGGAGTATGCCGTCGCCTGCTTAAGCGTGATGCTGCCGTAGCTCTGGTTGGCGTAATTTTGGACCTCGGTCGTGGTGCCCTTGGCCTTGAGCGGCGAGTTGCAGTTGAGGGTGACGTTGGGGTTCATGCCGTTTTGGATGGCAGTTGCCAGCGTAAAGGCCTTAAAGGTGGAGCCGACGGGACGCTTGGCCGTGGCATGGTTTACGTGGTTCTCGTCGGCGTTGTAGTCGTAGCCGCCCACCATGCACTTGATGTAGCCGGTCTTGGGGTCGACGACGACCATGCCCATGTCCAGGCCGTCAAGCGAGAGCGTGTCGAGCTGCTCGCGGACGGCATTCTCTGCCACCTGCTGCATCGTGGGGTCGATGGTGGTCTTGACGGTCAGGCCGCCCTTAAAGAGCACGTCGGTCGAGAACTCCTGCTCCAGCAGCTGCTTGACGTAGGAGACAAAGTAGGGCTGCGAGTATACGTCGACGCCGCTGCCCGAGATTTCGGTCACATTGAGGGTGATGGGCTCGGCCTGTGCGGCATCGTGCTCCTCCTGGGTGATGTGGCCCAGGCGCAGCATGTTGTCGAGAACCTTGTTGCGGCGAGACAGTGCCAGATCGGGATTGACCGTGGGGTCGTACTGCGAAGGCGAGTTGGGAAGGCCGATGAGTAGCGCGGCCTCGCTCAGGGTGAGGTCGGCGGCGCTCTTGGACAGATAGGTCTCGGCTGCGGCCTCGATGCCGTAGGCGCCGTGGCCGTAATAGATGGTGTTGAGGTACATCATGAGGATCTCGTCTTTGGAGTACATGTCCTCCATCTTGATGGCGATGTAGGCCTCGCGCACCTTACGCTCAATGGTCGAGTCGAATTGCTCCTCCTGCAGGATGGTGTTGCGCACAAGCTGCTGGGTGATCGTCGAGGCGCCTTCGTGCCCGCCGCCGAGGGTTGCCACCGCAGCACGCGCGATACCCCACAGGTCGATACCGCCGTGCTCGTAGAAGCGCTCGTCCTCGACGTCAACGGTGCCCTGCAGCACGTAGGGGGAGACCTCGTCCTTGGTGATGGACTTGCGGTTTTGCGTGTAGAAGCTCGCGATCTTGTTGCCGTTACAGTCGACGATCTCGGTGGGCTCGCTCACCAGATACGCGTTGGCGTCGGTGTAGTCGGGCAGATCGGACAGCCAGCGGTTGACGTTACCGACCATGCCGATGCCAAACGCCACGCCCGCAATCAGCAGAAAGCCCAAAAACGAGAGCAGGATTATGGGCAGGGCGTGCGTCTTTGAACGGCTGTGTCCCTGTCGTTGGCGAGGACCCATATATTGACCTCCAGGTATGTCGTGCCAGACGGTGGATGTGCCGTCGGGGCAGGATGGACATAAGTTATTACACGATAAACCAAACGGGGCGCGCGAGGCCTCGTGTATGCTGGAAGACGGCATTTTTCAGAGTGAATGCATACCTTGGTAAGGAGTTTGTCGATGGCGATTCGGACGATGGGGCCGAGCGGACAATACGAGACTGGATTGGATGTTGTCAGTGCGGCGCTGCCCGAGCTGCTGGCGCCGGCGGGCGGACTCGACCAGATGCTTGCGGCTATCGCCGCGGGTGCCGATGCCATCTATGCGGGGTTGGGCGGCTTTAACGCCCGTGTGAGCGCCCATGGCTTTACGGATAACGAGTTTGCGCGCGGCTGCGCCGTGGCGCATGCCCATGGCGTGCATGTGTACGTAACGCTCAACGTGTTCGTGTTTGACGATGAGTTGTCCGACGCGGTGGCGTTGGGAGCTCATGCACTGGAGCTGGGCGCCGATGCTCTGATTGTCGCCGATGCCGGGTTGGCCTGCGCGCTGCGCGCGGCGATTCCCGGGGTCGAGATTCACCTGTCCACGCAGGCGGGCGCTCATAGCGAGGGTGCCGTGCGGCTTGCCGCCGATGAACTGGGGGTCGAGCGCGTGACGACGGCACGCGAGCTGACGGTCGACGAGATTGCGGCGCTATGTGCCACGGGCGTGCCCATCGAGGTATTCTGCCACGGTGCGATTTGCATCGGCTATTCGGGGGCGTGCGAGTTCTCGGCCCTGCGGCGTGGGCGCTCGGCGATGCGCGGCGACTGCACGCAGCCGTGCCGTCTGGCGTACGACCTAGTGGACGAGGCGGGGCAGAGTGTTGTTGCCGTCGAGGGAGACCGCCTGCTTTGTCCGCGTGACTATCTGGGTATCGCGCACCTGCCCGAGCTTGTTGCCGCCGGCGTGGCATCGCTCAAGATCGAGGGACGCATGAAGAATCCCGATTACGTATTCAACGTGGTGAGGGTGTGGCGTCGGGCACTCGATATGCTGTGCGACGGCGCGTGGGACTCCGGTGCCGTGGAAGAGCTTGAACGCGAGCTGGGAAGGTCGTTTAACCGTGGGTTTACCGATGCTTACCTGCGGGGTCGTTCGGGTGCCGAGCTCATGAGCTTTGAGCGCGCGATCAACCAGGGCGTGCGCGTGGGGCGCTTGGTCGCTGTGGGCCACGAAGAGGTGACCGTTGAGCTCGATGCCGCCGTGGCGGCGGGTGACACGCTCGAGATTCGGTTCTATCCGGGTGTCGACGCGCGTCCCGATGTGCCCAAGCGCTGGCCGCAGGTGCCCTGCCCGGTGGATGCCGCAGCGGGGAAGCGCGTCGTCGTGCATTGCAAGCGTAAGGTGGACGCGGGCTGCGAGGTCTATCTGATTCGCAGCGCCGGCGTGTTGGATCAGACGACGGCGGTGTTGGAGCGCATGCGGGCCGAGGCGGATGCGATTGCGCCCGTTGCGCGTGCCGTTGAGGTGCTGCCCTTTGAGGACGCTGCGGTGGATGGCGGCGCGTCGACGGAGTTGGCGGGGTCGGCGGGGCCGGTAAAGCGCGAGGATTTTGCTCGTATGGTCTTTGCCTGGGAGCTGATGGATGTGGGTCCGCGCGATGAGCGAGATCTGTCCGATACAACGGTGGTGCTCGACGAAGTGTGCCGCGCGGGCGACGCCGAGCGGACTCGGGCGCTTATGCAGCGTGCCGGGCGCGTCGTCTGCCGCAATCTGGGACAAGTGGCGATGGCCCGCGAGCTGGGCACAACGTTTGACGTGGCGGCGCCGGTGTTCTGTGCCAATCGGGCCACGCTTACCTGGCTGCGCGGACTCGGTGCGGGGCGGGTGTGCTTGTCGGCCGAGTTGCTCGGCAATGATGCGGAGCGTGTTGCCGAGCTTGCCGCTTGCCCCGGTGTCTTGGGGCCTGTCGATGCCGACCGTCCCGAGCTCATGGTGTGCGAGCACTGCTTGCTGACTGCCGAGGGCGCCTGCGCCACGGATGCAACGGGGCAGGTCCGTTGCCGTGACTGCTCGCGCCGTCAGCAGGCGCGCTTTTTGGTCGAACGTGACGGCACGCGTTTGCCGGTCGTTATCGACGCGTGCGGCAGGACGAGGATTTTCCTGTCGTAGGTGCCGCGTCGCGCTGTTTTGGTTATTATTAGTGGGTTTATGAACTTCCAGCACCGCCGTATCCGGTGAGGGTGCTATAGCAAAAGGAGGATACCCAATGCTGTCTGTTGACGAGCAAATGCGTATCATCACCTCGGGTGCAGCGCAGATCGTCCCCGAGGCCGACCTTCGCAAGAAGCTTGAGAAGGGCGAGCCCCTCAACATCAAGCTCGGCGTCGATCCCACCAGCCCCGACCTGCACCTGGGCCATGCCGTGCCCCTGCGCAAGATGCGTCAGTTCCAGGACCTGGGCCACAACGTCACCCTTATCATCGGCAACGGCACTGCGCTGATCGGCGACCCCTCGGGCAAGAACTCCACCCGCCCGCAGCTTTCGCAGGAGCAGATCGAGGCCAACGCCGAGACCTACGTGAGCCAGGCCATGAAGATCCTGGACCCCGAGAAGACCACCATCGTGCACAACGGCGACTGGATCCTTTCGATGGACCTGGCCGGCCTGCTGCAGGTGTGCTCCAAGTTCACCGTCGCCCGCATCCTTGAGCGCGACGACTTTACCAAGCGCTACCAGTCCCAGACGCCGATTGCCCTGCACGAGTTTCTGTACCCCGTGATGCAGGCCTTCGACTCCGTTCAGATCAAGGCCGACGTCGAGATGGGCGGCACCGACCAGCTCTTCAACCTGCTCGCCGGCCGCGAGCTCATGGAGAAGATGGGCATGGAGCCGCAGATCGCGCTTACCATGCCGCTGCTCGAGGGCACCGACGGCGTGCGCAAGATGTCCAAGTCCTATGGCAACTACATCGGCCTGACCGACGCTCCCAAGGATATGTTCGGCAAGACCATGTCCATCCCCGACGAGATGATCGGCAAGTACTATCGTCTGGCCAGCTCGCTCGCCCCGGCCGAGGTCGACAAGATCGATGCCGCCCTGGCCGATGGCTCCGCCGACCCCTATGAGCTCAAGCGCGCACTGGGCCGCGACCTGTGCGACACCTACCACGGCGCCGGCGCCGGCGACGAGGCACAGGCCGAGTTCGACCGCGTGTTCAAGGAGGGCCAGCTTGCCGACTTCCCCGAGAAGCACGTTGAGCTGACCGTCAACGACGAGGGTCAGATTTACCTCGCCGGCCTGCTCAAGGACCTGGGCCTTTCGGCCAGCGCCGGTCAGGCCCGCCGCGACATCGACGGCGGCGGCGTCAAGATCAACGGCAAGGCTGTGGCTCCCAAGAGCTACAACATCGATCCGAGCGCCCTCAAACTGGGCGACACCCTCTCCGTGGGCAAGCGCAAGGGCTTTAAGTTGGTTTAGTTACGCGGTTTTACCAAACCGCGTAACCGGTTGACGCTGCAAACCCGCCAGAGCGGCAATCTGCCTTTCAACTTCGGCGGCATGACCAGAAGGTCAATGCCGCCTCGTTTCAAGGCACCTTGCTCGCTCTGGCGGGTTTTCGCTCATATGACCCAATCCGCTGTCAAGGGCCACAATGGCC